>NZ_JANXMU010000024.1 GCF_025354435.1 Rhodoferax sp. | reverse complement strand
CGACGCAGGCATTCACGGCCCTGGCGCTGGCCAACATCTACCTGGGGCGCAAGGAGTTGCTGGCACAGGTGCGTCCGTAGGGGCGCAAAGTGGGCCCAAAGGCCCGCGAACCTAGCCCCAAGGGGTTAGAAAACGACTCGTGTTGGCCGGATTCGGCGCATTCTTGTTATCAGTACCCCGGAAGAGCCATTTTGAATGGCCTTGTTCAGCATTGCCTTAAGGTAATAGTGGCCAATCGAGCCCTCGATACCGCCTTCGGCAGCGGCGCTGGGAGTCTCCAGCAGGCCGATGTTGGTGGTGCAAAACAGCTGGCGTTGCGGGTTCAGCAGGCCAATGTCACGCGCGTAGCGGTGGGTAAACATCAGGCTGCGCAGCCGGTTCAGGTTATCGGGCGTACAGACCGGGGCAAAAGAGGTATTGAGTTCGTCCAGCAGCAGGCTGATGTCGGCCTGCAGCTCTTGCATGCTGGTAATCACCTGCGCATGGCCGCTTTCGATGGCCTGCAACCGCAATTGCACGGATACCAGCATGACAGCCAGCGCCATGGCCAAGCCCACCGCGTAGGCGCAGACGGTTCCCACGGTCCGCGGGTAGCGGCCCAGGAAGCGGTTCAGCCCGAACAGGCCAGCACCGGGGGTTGCAGGGGCGGCCTTTATGGCCGGTATCCCCGCCGGTAACCCCAGCTCTGCCTGCATAGGAAATCTAGCCCAGACCACGACCCCTGCATGTGCTTTTCCTCAAAAAACGTGGATGACCAAGGCGAGCCCGGGATATGCAGAAATTATGGAGTAAATACCATTGCAATTTGTTGCAACATTAAGCGTAAACAAAATTTACCTGTGTGTCCCGCCACCCCGTTCATCCAGCGTGCACCACCACCAGCCAGGCGGTGGCCTCGACCTTGCCCGGGTTGCGGATGGCATGCGGACGGTCGGCGGCGTAGCGGGCGGTTTCTCCAGGGACCAAATGCTGCCGGGCATCGCCCGACACCAGGTCCAGCGCGCCGGTCAATAGCGTCAGGTGTTCGCGCGTACCGGCCTCGTGCGGTTGCGACTCCAGCGCGCCACCGGGCTGAATCGCCAGCGCGTACCACTCAAACTGGCCCGCCAGGTCGATGGGGCCCAGGATGCGCAGCTCGCAGGCACCGTCTGGGTGGCGCAGCGACGGCGTGGCGTGGGCGGGCACCACCGTGATGACGGGCTCCATCGGCGGCGGCGCAGATGCCAACAGGTCGCCCAGCGGCACCCCCAGCGCATTCGCCAGCCGCCAGACCACGGCCACCGTGGGGTTGGCCTGGGCTCGCTCGATCTGCGACAGCATGGACTTGGACACCCCGGCCTTGCGCGACAAGGCATCCAGCGACAGAGTCTGCGCCTGGCGCAGCGCCGCCAGGGTGTCGCCCACGCGGGGCGGCTCGGCACTGGCAGCAGAAATTTTGGGGGAGCGTGGGGCCATGTTGCATCCAATATATTGATTTATTGTTCGATATACAGCACAATTTCGTTTTACTGTAATTAGCATTGTGCCGCAGGAGCCCGCCCCCATGACCATCACCGCCACCACCTCCGCCTTCTACACCCACCTGCAACAAGAGCTGCAAGCCATCCGCGATGCTGGCCTGTACAAAGCCGAGCGGGTGATCTCCAGCGCCCAGGGGCCGCGCATCCAGACCGTGGCGGCCGATGGCTCCACCCGCGAGGTGCTGAACCTGTGTGCCAACAACTACCTCGGCCTGTCCAGCCACCCTGCCGTGGTGGCGGCAGCCGCCGAGGCCTTGCACACCCACGGCTACGGCCTGAGCTCGGTGCGCTTCATCTGCGGCACGCAAAACATCCACAAGACGCTGGAAGCGCGTTTGTCGAAGTTCCTGGGCACCGAGGACACCATCCTCTACGCCGCGGCCTTCGATGCCAACGGCGGCCTGTTCGAGCCGCTGCTGAGCGAGGACGATGCCATCATCAGCGACGCGCTGAACCACGCCAGCATCATCGACGGCATCCGCCTGTGCAAGGCCAAACGCTACCGCTACGCCCACAACGACATGGCCGACCTGGAGCGCCAGCTGCAGCAGGCCAAAGCCGATGGCGCGCGCCACACCCTGGTGTTTACCGACGGCGTGTTCTCCATGGACGGCACCATTGCCCAGCTCGACGTAATGCGCAATCTGTGCGACCAATATGGCGCGCTGCTGGGTGTGGACGAATGCCATGCCAGCGGCTTCATCGGCGCCACCGGGCGCGGCACGCACGAGCACCGCGGCGTGTTCGGCAAGGTGGACATCGTCACCGGCACGCTGGGCAAGGCGCTGGGCGGTGCGTCGGGCGGCTTCACCAGTGCCCGGCGCGAGGTGGTGAAGCTGCTGCGCCAGCGCTCACGGCCCTATTTGTTCAGCAACACCGTAGCCCCCAGCATCGTGGGCGCGTCGATTGCGGTGCTGGACCTGCTGGAGGCCTCCACCGCCCTGCGCGACACCCTGGCCGACAACACCGCCTACTTCCGCAGTGCGCTGTTGCAGGCCGGGTTCGACATCAAGCCCGGCGAGCACCCTATCGTGCCCATCATGGTGTATGACGCGGTGGTGGCGCAAAAGCTGGCGGCGCGCATGCTGGAGCTGGGGGTGTACGTGGTGGGCTTCTTCTTCCCGGTGGTGCCCAAGGGCCAGGCGCGCATCCGCGTGCAGATGAGCGCGGCACACCAGCGGGCTGATCTGGAACGCGCCGTGGCCGCCTTCACCCAGGCCGGGCGCGAACTCGGATTGATTGCAGCATGAACCCGCGCATTTTGATCATTGGTGCCAACGGCCAGATCGGCACCGAACTCACCCACGCCCTGGTGCAGCGCCATGGCGCTGAGGCCGTCATCACCAGCGACATGGTGCCCAAAGGCCGCGTGCAAGGCCTGCGCCACGAAATGCTGGACGTGACCGAGACACAGGCCCTGACCGAGGTGGTCGAACGCCACCACGTCACCCAGATCTACCTGCTGGCCGCCGCCCTATCGGCACGCGGCGAGCAGCACCCCAAATGGGCCTGGGACCTGAACATGAAAAGCCTGCTGAACGTGCTGGAACTCGCCCGCACGCACAAACTGGACAAGGTGTTTTGGCCCAGTTCCATCGCCGCTTTTGGACCCAACACCCCGCGCGACCACACCCCGCAGCACACCGTGATGGACCCCAGTACGGTCTACGGCATTTCCAAACTGGCGGGCGAAGGCTGGTGCAACTGGTACCACCGCAACCACGGCGTGGACGTGCGCAGCCTGCGCTACCCCGGCCTGGTGAGCTGGAAAACCGCGCCCGGCGGCGGCACCACCGACTACGCCATCGAGATATTCCATGCCGCGCTGAAAGTGGGCCGCTACACCAGCTTTCTGGCGGGCGACACGGCGTTACCGATGATGTACATGCCCGACGCCATCCGCGCCACACTGGAATTGATGGAAGCCCCCCGTGACAGCGTGCGCGAACGCGGCTCCTACAACCTGGGCGGCATCAGCTTCACGCCCGTGCAGATCGCCGATGCGATTGCCCGACACGTACCGGGGTTCAGCCTGGAATGCGTGCCCGATTTTCGGCAGGCGATTGCCAACAGCTGGCCCCGCTCCATCGACGACTCGGCGGCCCAGCAAGACTGGGGTTGGAAGGCGGAATACGACGTGGACGCGATGGTCCAGGACATGCTGGTAAACCTCAGCGCTCAGAAATAAACACTGTCAGCCCCCCAGCCTCGCGCAGCGAGGCTCCCTCGAGAAACACCGCAAAACTGGCTCCGCCAGGCTGCTGGTGTTACCCCCTGCAAGGGGGTTGGCGGCCACACGCAGTGGGCAAGCCTGGGGGTGTACTTACTCCCTGCCGTAGTCGTCTTGCAGGCGGACGATATCGTCTTCGCCTAAATAGTCGCCAAACTGCACTTCCATGATCTCCACCGGGCCGGTGGTCTTGTTGGCCAGGCGGTGCACTTCGCCGATGGCGATGTCTACATGCTGGCCCAGGGTCATCTCCAGCACTTTGTCGCCCACGGTGATGATGGCCGTGCCGACCACCACTACCCAGTGCTCGGCGCGCTGGTGGTGCTTTTGCAGGCTGAGCTGCTGGCCGGGATGCACGCCGATGCGTTTGATCTTGTGGCCTGGGGCTTCAAACATCGTTTCATACCAGCCCCAGGGGCGTTCGGTACGTTCAATGGCGACGGTACGGGTGGAGGTTTGCATGGTGCGCAGGTTCCGATAAGCAAAAAGACCGGGTTGTCCACCCATGATAACCCGTGAAGTTGCAGTAAAGCGTAGCGTTATTTTTTAGATAAAAATGGCCTTTAGCACATATAGAAATTACGCTAGTAGCTATATTTTAAATAGCAAAACAAAGGCACACATTAAAACAAGGGTTAACCCGCAGATTGCAATTGCAACACGGTGTGGCCCATCCGTCACAGACATCGGCGGTGCGGGCGAGAAGATCACCCCATCGCACCACAGTGGCTGCGAACCTTCCAAGGAACCCACCATGACAGTCTCTCTCAAACGCATCGCCACCAGCACCCTGATTGCACTGGCCGCTGGCCCCCTTTTCGTAGCCTCCAGCATGGCTGGAACCGACGCGGTGGTCGTCGCCAGCGCCGCCAGCACCAGTGCCACCGCCAACGGCGACAAAGCTTTGGCTTCTGCGGTAGCCAATGCCATCAGCCAGTCCATGGGCAGCCAGGTCAAGAACGTGAAAGTCTCCAGCAACGACGGCACTGTCACCCTCAGCGGCTGGATCACTGGCCCCGACCAGGAATCCCAGGCCCGCCACATCGCGGCCAACGTACCTGGTGCCACCAAGGTCTACAGCCGCCTGCGCACCTGGTCCAGCGAAACCTACAACTAACCGATAGACCACGATCTGCTTGCCCTGGGTGGGCAAATTGCCTAAGCTGTTTAGCCACGTATCCCATGCAAGGAGCCACCATGCAGCGCCCTCTCACCCACCTCGCCGCCAGCACCGTCTTGGCAATAGCCGCCGGTCCGCTGATGGTGGCTTCCAGCATGGCCTCTACCAGCGACGAGGCTTTGCAAAGTTCAGCCCAAGAGGCCATCAACCAGTCGCTGGGTTACCGGGCCAAAAGCATCACCGTGACCGCTGAAAACGGCACCTTGATCCTGCACGGTTGGGTCAATGGCGCGCGCCAGGTGTCCCAGGCGCGTACCGTTGCCAGCACCGTTCCCGGTGCCACCGACGTATACAGCCACTTGCGCATCTGGTCTACCTTTGCGGAGTAAAGGTCTGTTTCTTTAAAGCGAATCCGGACAATAACTCTGCTGGTGTACGGTTTATTTAAGCTACGATAAAGTGCGTGTAAATTTTTATAGCGCGCAGGTACACCAGCACAGTGGCCTATTTCTTTATCCACCACCAAGACAAGAGAGACACACAACATGGCTATCCAAATCAACCGCCTCGCCGCCAATATCTTGCTTGCCTTTGTTGCAGGCACCGCAATGGTCGGCTCCAGCATGGCTGCCACCGACAAGCCTGCTGCGGTCGCTACGCCTGCCGACAAAGAACTCAACTCCGCCGTGATGGATGCATTGAAAGCATCGCTGAACGACGACGCGGCCAAACTCAAAGTTTCGTCCAAAAAGGGTGTTGTCACCCTCAGCGGCTGGATCAACAACGCTGAACTCTCCACCCAGGCCCGCGAAGTCGCTGCCAAGGTGCCCGGCGCCAAGAAGGTCTACAGCCGCGTGCGCATTTGGTCTACCGACGTGACTAAGTAATACACCAAACGGTATTCTGAAAAAAGCGGCGGGAGCTTGGGGCTCCAGCCGCTTTTTTTATGGGCGCAATACCCGCTTAGTACAAGGTTTCCACCTCACTGGCCAGCAGGTAACCCGCGCCGCGCTCGGTGACGATCAGCATCGGGTTGGCCGAATCCACCTCCACCTTCAGGCGCAAACGGCGGATCTGCACGTCGATGGTGCGGTCGTATACCTCGGCCTCGTGCAGGCGCGACATGGACAGCAACTGGTCGCGCGACAAGACCCGCTGCGGGGCCCGGCACATGGCCCCCAGCAGACTGAACTCGCCGTTCGACAGCTCTACCGACACGCCCGCGGGCGACACTAGACGGCGGGTGCGCAAATTCAGCTCCCAGCCCGAGAAGCGGAAGGCCCGGCGGCTGTTGTCGCGCTCGGGCAGCGTAGCCTGCACCTGGTAGCGGCGCAGCACGGCGCGCACCCGGGCCAGCAGCTCGCGTGGACTAAAAGGCTTGGTGACGTAGTCATCGGCCCCTAGCTCCAGGCCCATCACCCGGTCAGCCTCTTCGTTGCGGCCGGTCAGGAAGATGATGGGCACACTGGCGCGCTCGCGCAGGGTGCGGGCCAGTTGCATGCCGTCTTCACCGGGCAGCTTCAAATCGAGCAGCACCAGGTCGATGGCTTCGCGGTCAATCACCTCAAACATCTCGCGGCCCGAGGCAGCGGCGCTGACGCGCAGGTCGTTGTCCCCCAGGTATTCGACCACCAGCTCACGGATACTCGGATCGTCGTCGATTACTAAAATGTGCGGGGCAGTAGGGGTGGTCATCGTGTGGAATATGGCTCTTCGTGTTTCAATAAGTATCAACGATGGCCGCATACTGGCACAACCGAGGGATTCCCTGACTATGCAATGGATATGGCAAAGACTGCGGGCCGGTGTGCCCCGCCTGTGGATGGTGGCCATCAGCTTGGGCGTGGCGCTGGTGGTGGTGGCCTTTGTGGCCCTCACACACCTGCGCGGCGAAGCCGTCAACAGCCAGTCGCGCGAACTCAGCATGCTGTCGCTGGCCCTTACCGACGAGATCCACCGCGAGCTGCGCGGCATGAACGCCGGCCTGCACGCCATGCAGGTGGAGCTAAACGAAGGCAGCCTGCCCACGGTGGGATCGGCCGCAGCACGCGCCCTGCAAACCCGCACCGAGCTGATGTCCATGGTGGACACCCTGACGCTGGTAGACCGCAATGGCCAGGTGCTGTCGTCGTCCAACCCCACCCCCATGCCCAACCAGACCACCTTCGCGCCGGGGCTGAACCAGCTGGAGACCGAAGCCGTGGCCGTGAGCCGCCCCTTTATCGACCCGCGCACCCAAACTCCGCTGGTCACGCTGGCTGTGCCGTTTGTGGATGTGACGGGTCAGCCCGCGGGCTGGATATTTGCCACCATGCGGGCCGAAGCACTTTTGGGTGCTTTTTCGGTGGCATCGCCCGCCGCCGATGCGCGCATGGCCGTGTTCCGCCGCGACGGCGTGCTGCTGGCCGGGGGTGTGGTCAATAAATCCCGTTGGGACGAGGCCACCATCGCCCGGCGCCTGGCCACCCAGCGCGCCACCGAACTGCGCCATCTGCCCGACGGCACCGAGCGCCTAGTCGCACTGCACAGCCTGGAGCGCTACGGCCTGGAAGTGGTGTTGACCCGCGATCTCAACGTGGTGCTGGTAGCCTGGCGCGAGGCCGCCCAGCTCACCGCCGTGGGTGTGGTGCTGCTGCTGCTGGTGATGGCCGCTTCGGTGCACTTGGTATTGCGCGCCAACCAGCGCCGCACCGCCGCCCAGGTGACGCTGCAAACCCAGCTGTCGCGGGCCAACAAGCTGGAGTCGCTGGGCGAGCTGGCAGGCGGCGTGGCGCATGACTTCAACAACGTGCTGGCGGCCATCGTCGGCTTTGGCGAAATGGCGCAAGATGCCGCCCCCCCCGGCAGCGCCCAGGCCCGGCACCTGGACAAAGTACTGGGCGCGGCCCTGCGCGGCAAGGCACTGGTGGAGCGCATTCTGTCGTTTGGCCGGGGCGGTGGCTGCGCGTCCGCCGTGTTCGAACTGGAACCCATCGTGGCCGAAGTGCTGGCTCTGCTGGCCGCCACCCTGCGCCCCGGCGTGGTGCTGGAACGTGGCCTGGAAGCCCCCGGCGTACTCATGCGTGGCGACCCCACACAGGCCTTCGAAGCGGTAATGAACCTGTGCACCAACGCCATGCAAGCCATGCCCCAGGGCGGCATGGTGCGGGTGCAACTGGTGCGCCAGCAGGTGGAACGGCGGCGGGTGCTGTCGCACACCCAGTTGTCTGCCGGACCCTACCTGGTGCTAACCGTGTCCGACCAGGGCAGTGGTATCACCCCCGAGGTGATGGAGCGGCTGTTTGAACCCTTCTTCACCACCCGGGGCGCACAGTCGGGCACCGGCCTGGGCCTGGCCGTGGTGCACGGCGTGGTGGCCGAATTTGGCGGTGCCATCGACGTGCAAAGCAAACCCGGCCAGGGAGCCTGCTTTACCCTGTACTTTCCCGAATGTACCGATGCGCCCAGCCCCAGCCGCCCCGTGGCCCTACCCACCTCCAACGGTGCGGGGCAAGCCCTGCTGGTGGTAGACGACGAACCCACCCTGGTCGCGCTGGCCGAAGAAATGTTCACCAGCCTGGGCTACCAGCCCGTGGGCTTCACCGATCCTGTCGCCGCCCTGCAGACCTTGCGCGCCGACCCGCAGCGCTTTGCCGCCGTGGTCACCGACGAAGTCATGCCCGGCCTGACCGGCATCCAGCTCACGGAGGCGATCCGCCAGTTTGCCCCCACACTGCCGATCCTGATGGTCAGCGGCTACGGCGGTGCCTCCCTGGCCCAGCGGGCCGCCGCCGCCGGGGTCTCGCGCCTGCTGACCAAACCCATGCAGCGTGACGAGCTGGCCCGGGCCATGGCCTTGCTGCTCAAACCGGTGCCACTACTTGTGTGACATATGCAACATAGCCGTTGTCCTGACGACACAAGGAAATAGGGCTTGAGAGTGCAAGATAGAAACGTGCCCACTCCGCACAGCTCTCCTCCTTTGCCCGAAGCCAGCCTGGTGATCCACGCAGCCGCCGACCCTGCGGTTAGGGGGACGCTATTCACCGCGCCGCTGGAGTGGCTGCACTGGATGCGCAGCCTGTACGCCCCACCGCTGCCCCCCAAACCCGATGGCCCCTTGCGCCTGCACATCGACAATCTGCAAGGCCAGCGCGTTTTCACCGCCGACGACGCGGGCTCCTTGGTCGAGCTGGCGCTTCCCGTAGGCACCTACAACGTGACCGCCGTGCTGGGCACCCTGTGCCGCGGCTACACCCTCACGCTGGTGGAAGGCGAGCCAAGCGACCTATACCTGTGCCCATCGCTTTGCAATGGAAAATAAACGCCTGGCGTTTTATAAACAAAATAGACCTCTAGCCCATATACTCTCTACACGAGTAGCTCTTATTCTGATAGCGGCATGAACTGCTCTGCCAAGCTGGCGTGCATGGCGGCGCCCAGGGGCAGGATGGCATCGTTGAAGTCGTAGCGGCTGTTGTGCAGCGCGCAGCTGCCGGGGCCGTTTTCGGTGCCCTGGCCAATGCGCATGTAGGCACCTGGCTTGACCTGCAGCATGAAAGAAAAGTCTTCCGAGCCCATGCTCGGATCCAGGTCGCGCACCAACTGCGACGAACCCACCAGGCCCTCGGCCACCCGCATCATGAACAGCGCTTCGGCCGTGGTGTTGATAGTGGGTGGGTACAGGCGCTCGTACTTCACCGAGGCAGTCGCGCCAAAACCCAGGGCCACCGCACTGCACAGCTCGGTGATACGCCGCTCGATCAGGTCTTGCACAGCAGGGTTGAAGGTACGTACCGTGCCCACCAGCGTGGCCTTGCCCGGCACCACGCTCATGGCACCCAGGTCGCCTGCCTGCACGGCGCAGATGCTGACCACCCCGCTGTCGATGGCGCGGATGTTGCGCGACACCACGCTTTGCAATGCGGTGATGGTGTGGGCGGCCACCAGCACCGGGTCCACATTTTGATAAGGATGCGCACCATGTCCGCCGCGGCCGGTGATCTCGATGGTGACGCGGTCGGACGCGGCCATCATCGCGCCCGTATTCAGGCCGATGATGCCGGGCCGCATGTGCGGCCAGTTGTGCATGCCAAACACGGCCTGCACCGGGAAGCGCTCGAACAGGCCGTCGTCGATCATGGCCTTGGCCCCCGCATAGCCCTCTTCACCGGGTTGGAAGATCAGCGCCACCGTGCCGTCGAAGTTGCGCGTCTCGGCCAGGTAGCGGGCTGCACCAACCAGCATGGCGGTATGGCCATCGTGGCCACAGCCGTGCATCAGGCCACCCTTGGCCGACTTCCAGGCGAAATCGTTTTGCTCAGTCATGGGCAGCGCGTCCATATCGGCGCGCAGGCCAACCATCTTGCCGCTGGTGTGTCCGCTATGGTGGTTGCGCCCGTGGATGACACCGACCACGCCGGTTTTGCCAATGCCGGTATGCACCTCGTCCACGCCGCAGAGTTTGAGCGCCTGGGTTACGCGCTCAGCCGTATAAAACTCTTCATAGCCCAGCTCGGGGTGGGCATGCAGATCGCGGCGCAAGGCCGTCAACTCGGGGTGGAACTGGGCAATGTGCGCAAACGCGCGCCCGTTGGCTTGGAGCAATGGTGTGGACATGGAAAGCCTAAAACGCTGAAGTGCCAAAACTGTACAAGCTTTGGCACCACGCCCCACTCTGCGCCGCTAAAAGCCCCGCAAGTCGTCTACCGGCTGCAACAGCTTGCCGCCCAGCACCACCTCCAGCGTGCGGGTGATCACGTCGATGTTGTTGTCGAAACTGCCGTGGTCGGCGGCAATCATCACATTGCTGGGGTCGGCGCGGCGGGGGGCGGCCAGAGCGGTGCAGACTTTGTCGGCGCTGATTTCCACCAACCGCCCCGCGCTCTTGAGCTTGGCATCTTGCACCGCGCGCCGCCACACGTTCAGGCTCTCGTTGGTGCTGGAGCTGCCGTCCCAGCCGCCATCGCCGCTGCCATAAACCTTGGCCATGCCCGCGATCGGCGTGCGCAGGTCGGTCTCCAGCGCACCCGACACCAGGTACAGCAGCGACTTGCGGTAGATGCCCGCCACGCTGTCGTCACGCTCCCGTGTGTCGGACAGCATGTCTATGTACAGCCGCTCCATGATTTTTTTGTTGCTTGCGTAGCACTGGTTGGCAAAGGCCACGCTGCAGGCGGGTGCGTACAGGTGGATGGAGTTGATTTTCTCGATCGGCATTTGGCGGTAGGCCAAACCGTCCAACATGTGACCCAGCAAAATGGAACCTGCGGAATGGCCGGCCAGATGGATTTCCAACTGGTCGCCCCAGGTGTCCATCAGCTGCTGCAGGGCACGGATGATTTGCTCGCCGCCGCGCCGGGTTTCAAACGCCAGCTCGGCGACATCCTTCATCTGGGTCCACACCGGGCGCACCAGGCCACGGCCGATGGTGGACTCGATGGCCAGGTCAGTCTTCTCGGTGACATTCTCGGCCAGCTCGTCGAACCAGCCACCCGCCAGCCCCGGCTCCTGGCGGCTTTGCTTGTGCAAGATGCCGTTGATGGATTCCAGCAGCCCGGTCTTCCAGACCAGGAACAGCGGGTAGCAGCCATTCGCCTCGAAATGCCGCCCCATCGCGCGGGCGCGCTTGATGGCATCGGCCTCGCTGTTGAGGCCGCCGTGGGCATAGATGACGATGCGTTTTTTGCCGTCCAGCGGCCCGTGGGCCGGATCGCGGAACCAGGCGTTGGGCAGCTCACAAACCTGGTAAGCCAGGGTGCGGCTGAGCGCGTCTTCGGTCAGGTAATGGCTCACGCGGCCATCGTCTCCCAGCACCACACTGTGCTGGTAGGCCTGGTCGGCGCTCCACCACAGGCTGGTGTTGACCGCACCCGCCCGCCCCGCGCTGTCCACGCCGCCCGAAGCCGTGACGCTGATGCGCCCTTCTACTACGCCGGGCACGCCCAGCGCCACCACCCACGCGTCCATGCCATTGGCCAGCCAGTCGGCATAACCCAGCACGGCAAAGCCGCCCATGCCGAACTGGGTGCCCCAGGAGTTCTGCACGATGAAACCCTGGGCGTTGAAACCCACCAGCGCAAAGGCGTGGCCACCGCCTTCGGCCGGGCGGCCATCGAAGGCGATCAGCGGAATATCTTTGTGCCCGCTGGGGAGCGCCTTGGTGGTGGGCACGTCGTGCCAACCGTCGTGGGTCAGGGCCGACACATACACCGCGCCCACGGCCTGGATGGCGGCCTGCAGGTCGGTGATGGATTGCAGGGCGATGCGGTAGTACACGCCCAAGGTCTGGTCAGTGGCATTCTTGGCGAAGCCGTAACGGGGTTGCGGGTCATTCTTGCGCCAGTACGCGTCCAGGCAGACACCGTGGTTAAACCAGCCCTTGAGCGCGCCCCGGCAGCTGGAGCCGCTGTAGTCTTCGCCCGCGTATTCGTCGTAGCGGCGGGCGTAGCTGTAGAGCATGCGCGGGCTGACAGGATCAATTTTATTTTTGTCATCAGCCTTGTACCAGCGCAGGTAGTTGACCACGCAGGCCAGGCCGTAGCCGGTACAAGCGCCTTCGTTGCCCTGGTCCAGTATCAGGTCGGCAGCGGTATAGGCGGGCAGGTATTTTTTAATGTCGGCATCGCTGGGGTACGCAGCCTGCAGACCCAGCGGGGGCGGCTGGTAGGCCCGGTCTTTCAGGTCGATGGGGTCTTTGCGCACCTTGAGCTGGCGCTCGGCACCCAACCGTACAGGCGCGGCCTTGGCAGCGGCACCCGCGCCCACGGTGGGGGTTTTGGCCGCGGGCCCGGCAATCTTGCCCGCCCGCACAAACACGTCCTTGAAACGGTCCAGCCCATGGCTACCGCCGTTGACCAGCTTGCGCGCTGCAGCCAGATTGCCCGCCGCCAGTGCGGCACGCAAAGGCTCGGCCTTGTCGGCCAGAAACCGGGCCAGCAGCAGCGCAGCAATCTCGGGGGCATTGGCCAGATCGGCATTGTTAACCTGCACCACGCCCAGATCGATCTCCAGCGCTTTGCCGTAGCGGGTGTAGTTGTCGCGCCCGGTCAGTTGCACAAAGCCGCGCCCCTTGAAACGGGCACCGTCGCCCGGCTGGGTATTGCCCACGCGCTTGCCCGGCCCGGTGCCCGGCTCGTACAAACCAAACGGCATGCCGCCTGGCGCGGTGTTGAATTGCGACTGGAATTCAGAGAGTGGTAAAAAGCCTTCGGTCTCGGCGCGGATGCTGCTCAGGGCGGCGCAGACCATGGGCCAGTCGGTCAGCCCCAGCGCGTCCAGCGCGGCAGCCACGTAGGGCAGGTAGCGGGCGATGTTGGCGGGTTTGGTGGCCGGGAACAACTGGCGCACCAGTTCCAGCGTCAAGGGAACTTCAAACTTCGGGGCTGGGCGCAAATCCAGCAGTTGCAGGCAGTACGGCCCCACCACCCCGTCGGCCACCAGGCCCACACCCGACTGCCAGCGCCGGGCGGCGGCCTCTACATCGACCGCCATCTCGTCGCCCTGGTCCAGGCCCGGAAAGGCCTGGGCATCTGCGCCCAGTTCTTTGGCCAATGCCGTGCGCAGTTTTTGCACCGCAGGGCCTTGGCTGCCCCGCACCAAAAGATAGTCCATGCTTGTCTCCTCGAAAGGGAAGACCTCCATTGTGGGCACCCCAGGCCTTGGGGGCATCCTTCTTTTGGGGGAAGGATCAGCGCAGGCGGTTGACCTCCAACTCAGTAACCCCCGCCGCCTGGTTGCCCCAGGTGCCGCGGATGTGGGTCAGCACGGCGGCGATGTCGGCATCGTTCAGCACCAGCACAAAGGGCGGCATGCCAAACGGGCGCGGGTTGCCCGCGGTGGCCAGGGCAAAGCCGCCATTGCGCACCACGTGCACCAGGTTCGCCGTGCTGGCCATGGTGACGGCGCGGTTGCCGGCCAGCGGCGGATACGCACCGGCTACGCCCTGGCCCTGCGCGCCGTGGCATTGGGCGCAGTGCTGTTCGTACAGCTTCGCGCCGCGCTCCACATTGCGGGGCGTGGTGGGCACGGCGTGCGCAGATTCCACCACCGTTTGCGGCAGGGCTTTGAGGTAGGTGGCCATGGCGGTCAAATCTTGGGGCGTGAGGTACTGGGTGCTTTGCTGCACCACCTCGGCCATGGGGCCCAGCACCGTGCCTTGCGGGGCCTGGCCGGTTTGCAGCAGGCGCACGGCATCTTCCAGCGGCCAGTCGTGCACGCTGGCCTCCTGGGCGGAGGTGAGTGAGGGCGCATACCAGTTTTGCACCGGAATCAACCCGCCTGCCAGATCCAGCCGGTCGTCTGTCGCGCCCAGGGCGTTGCGCGCGGTGTGGCAAGCACCGCAGTGGCCCAGGCCGCGCACCAGGTAGGCACCGCGGTTCCACTCGGCCGAATGGGTCGATTCGGGCTGGAAGCTGGCGGGCGTGAAGTACAGCGCGCGCCACACGGCCAGGGCTGCCTGCTGGTTGAACGGCCAGCGCAGTGCGTGCGGTGTGGCAGGCTGGGCTGTGGCAGGCAGGCTGTGCAGATAGGCGTAGAGCGCGTCCGAGTCGGCGCGGGTGACCGTGGTGTAGCTAGGGTAGGGAAAGGCCGGGTACAGCAGCCGCCCATCCTTGGAGCGGCCATTGTGCAGGGCCCGCCAGAACTCTGCCGACGACCAGCTGCCGATGCCGGTGCGCACATCGGGCGTGAGGTTGCTGCTGTAGACCATGCCAAACGGTGTGTCGATACCGCGCCCCCCGGCGTACGGCGTACCACCCCGGGTGGTGTGGCAGGCCGCGCAGTTGCCCGCGCGGGCCAGGTAGGCACCACGCTCCAGCAGCTCGGGCGTGGCGTTGAGCGCGGGCGCAGCAGCAGACAGGTCGGGCTCGTCGCGGGTGTTCAGCTGCCACACCACCGCAGCCAGGCCTACGGCCAAGGCACACAAGCCGAGGACAATTTTCTTCATGGTGCGCTCCCGCAGGCCACTACCTTGGCACCCGGCAACAAGGCAGGCAGCGCGGTCGCTGGGTGGGTGTTGGCAGGCAGGGGCTGGGCGGCCAGCCAACTGGTGGCGGCGTTCACCTCGTCCGGGCTCAGCTGGCGCGCCACGGTGCCCATGCAGTCGGGTGCGTGGGCACGGCGTTGGCCGGTGCGCCAGGCCCCCAGCTGCGCGTTCAGGTAATCGCGCGGCAGGCCCAGCAGGCCGGGGATGTTGGGGGCCACGCCGGTGAGCGCGGCACCGTGGCATTGGACGCAAGCGGGGATCTGGCGCGTGGCATCGCCCTGTTGCACCAGGGTCTGGCCCCGGCGCAGCACCTCGGCCGTCACATTGGTGGGCTGGGGCGCGGGGTATGGCAAGTCCAGCTGCGAAAAGTACTGCGCGATCTCCATCAGGTAGGCATCGCTGAGCGGATCGACCATCTGCGCCATCAGCCCGTAGTGGCGGCGGCCGTCGCGGAAGTTGAGCAACTGGTGGTACAGATAGCCCGCCGGTTTGCCCGCAATGCGCGGGTAATAGCCGTCGCTGGCGGCACGGCCCTCTTTGCCGTGGCAGGCGGTGCAGGCCTGGGTGCGCTGGGCGATGGTGTCTTCAAACGGCGCTATCAATGGTTGAGCGGCCTGGCTGGCCGTGGCGACCATTAAGAACAGAGCAATAAAGAGGTTTTTCACGATGGGGAATCATGCCTCAGCGCGGCTGCCAGGGACAGCAGCAGTGGGCATTTAAAAAACCATACCAGATGCCAAAAATGTAAAAATCTACAGCTCAGATGGAAAGCTGCGCATAAAACGTTACGAACAACTCGCCGATCTGCTGGCCACCGACATCCGCTCTGGCCAGCGCGCGCCAGGCAGCCGCATGCCGTCCATCCGCACGCTCACGGCGCAGTACGGCATCAGCCCGTCCACCGCCTTCCAGGCCTATTACCGGCTGGAAGAAAAGGGCCTGGTGCGGGCGCGTGAACGCTCGGGCTACTTCGTCACCGGAGCCGTCGCCCTGCCCGCCCCGGCACCCCGGGCGCTGGCCGCGCCCGCGCAGGTGGCGGCCCGGGTGGACATCAGCGGCCTGGTGTTTGCGGTGCTGGACGCAGCCCAGCAGCGCGACATTGCGCCGCTGGGTTCGGCCTTTCCCTCGCCCGCGCTGTTTCCACTACAGCGCCTGGCCCAGTCGCTGGGCCGCAGCATGCGCCGCAGCCAGCCATGGGAATCGGTGCAGCACCTGCCGCAGGGCCATGCCGGGCTGCGCCAGCAGATTGCGCTGCGCTACCTGGCCATGGGCATGGCCCAGCCGCCCGAAGACCTGGTGGTGACCAGCGGCGCACTCGAAGCGCTGAATCTGTGCCTGGCCGCCGTGGCCCAGCCCGGCGACCTGGTGGCGGTGGAGTCGCCCGGCTTTTACGCCAGCCTGCAAACGCTGGAGCGGCTGAAGATGCGGGCGCTGGAAATCCCCGTGCACCCCCAGCACGGCCTGGACTTGGACGCACTGGAGCAGGCCTTGAACCGCCACCCGGTCAAGGCCTGTTGGTTCATGACCAGCTTCCAGAACCCCACCGGGGCCAGCCTGTCGGCGGCGGGCAAGCAGCGGCTGGTGGCCCTGCTGGCGGCCCGCCAGATTCCGCTGATCGAAGACGATGTGTACGGCGAGCTGTACTTCGGCAGCCAGGCCCCGCTACCCGCCAAGGCCTACGACCAGCAAGGCCTGGTGATGCACTGCAGCTCCTTCAGCAAAACCCTGGCCCCGGGCTACCGGGTGGGCTGGGTGGCCCCCGGGCGCTTTGGCCCGCGGATTGCGCAGCTCAAGCTGATGACCACCCTGGGTGCCAGCCTGCCCGCCCAGGTGGCCCTGGCCGACTACCTGCAGCACAGCGGCTACGACAAGCACCTGCGCCGCCTGCGCCATGTGCTGGAGTCGCAACACGCCAGCCTGGTGGCGGCCATTGCCCGCTACTTTCCGGCCGACGTGCAAGTGTCACAGCCCGGTGGCGGCTACTTTGTGTGGGTGGCGTTTGCGCCCGGCTTTGACGCACTGGCCTTGCACCAGCAGGCGCTGGTCCAGGGCATCAGCATCGCGCCGGGGCCCATGTTCTCGGCCCGGCAAGGTTTGCGCCACTGCATCCGCCTGAACTTCGGCCACCCCTGGGATGCCCGGATGGAAGCAGCCATGGCAACGTTGGGAGCTCTGGCTAAAAATTTATAAAAAATAGGCCTCTAGCGTATGTACTACCTACACTAGCAGCTATTAAAAATATAGTATGGTCGGTATGTGCGCCGCCGCACAGACGGCAGCCGCGCCGAGGCGCATATTGGTTGCCTGATGACTATCCAGGATTCCACCATGTCCATTCGCACCACCCTTTGCCGCACCCTATTTTTGACCGCACTGCTGTGCACCGCGGCAGCACAGGCCGCCGACCCCGCCGCTTCCGCCAGTGCCCAGGCCCGCTACAAGCAAGACATGGCGCTGTGCAACAGCGGCAAGTCCAACCAGAATGTCGCCACCTGCAAAATCGAAGCCGAGCGCGCCCTGGCCGAATCCCGCCGGGGTGGCCTGACAACGGAAGCACCTTCGGAGTACCAGCAAAACGCCTTGCGCCGCTGTGCCGTGTTCCAGGGCGATGACCGTAAAGACTGCGAAGCCCGCATGCGCCAGCCCGAGGGCGTAGAGGGCAGCGCGCAAAGCGGCGGCGTGCTGCGCGAGAGCGTCACCATCGTGCCGGTGCCCGCCAACTAAAACCGGGCCTGGGCGGCAATGCACAGGCCCGGCTCTCCATCAGGCATGCATCTGCCCGAAGCGGCCGGCCTGAAAATCACTGATCGCCTGGACGATCTCGGCTTGGCTGTTCATCACGAACGGCCCGTGGCCGACGATGGGCTCGTCGATCGGCTCGCCGCTGAGCAGCAACACGGTGGCATCGGTGTTGGCTTCGATCTGTACATCGCTGCCGTCCCGGTCAAATTGCACCAGTTGCGCTTCCCGCACGACCTCACTGCCATTCACCAGCACCGTGCCGTGCAGCACCACCAGCGCCAGCGTACGGCCCGCTGGCACGCTGAACCGGCTGGTCGCGCCTTGGTTCAGGCGTACATCCCACACATCGATAGGCGTAAAGGTATGCGCCGGGCCGTGGTGGCCGTCGAAGGCCCCGGCAATCACCCGCACGCTACCGGCACCGTCAGGCAAAGCCACGGACGGAATATCGGCGTTCAGCAAGTTCTGGTAGCCGGGCGAAGCCATCTTGTCCTTGGCGGGCAGGTTGACCCAGAGCTGCACCATTTCCAGCGTTCCGCCGCTCTGGGTGAAAGCAGGCGAATGGAACTCCTCGTGCAGGATGCCGCCGGCTGCCGTCATCCACTGCACGTCGCCCGGACCGATGAGCCCACCCGCGCCAGTGGAATCCTTGTGCGCGACTTCACCCTGGTACACGATGGTCACCGTCTCGAAGCCACGGTGCGGATGCTGGCCCACGCCGCGCGGACGGGTGGTGGGCGCAAACTGCGCCGGGCCGGCATAGTCCAGCAGCAGGAACGGGCTCAGCTGCGCGCTCTCGCTGCCGTAGCTGAACATGGAACGCACCGGGAAACCGTCGCCCACCCAGTGCGGGCGGGGTGCGTTGTGGACACTGAGGATCTTCTTCATGGTCTTCTCCTGTAGTGGGTAAAACGATGGCTTTACCCCATGCCTGAATCATAAATATAGAACGCTGACTCCGGTAGTAGGCTAAATTTGCCATCAGCGTTCTATTTGGTGAACAATACAGGCATGCGCGACCTCAACGACCTCTATTACTTTGTCCAGGTGGTGGAGCACGGCGGCTTTGCGCCTGCGGGCCGGGCGCTGGGCATGCCCAAGTCCAAACTCAGCCGCCGCGTGGCACTGCTGGAGGAGCGGCTGGGGACGCGGCTGATCCAGCGCTCCACCCGCAGCTTCACGGTGACCGACAGCGGCCAGACCTACTACGGGCACTGCAAGGCCATGCTGGTAGAAGCCGAAGCGGCCGACGAGGCCATCGCGCTGGCCCACGTGGAGCCGCGCGGCACCGTGCGCATGGCCTGCCCGGTGGCGCTGCTGGATGCGCTAGTGGGCGAAATGGTGGCGGCCTTCATGGTCGCCTATCCGCAGGTCGAGCTCCACCTGGAGGAAACCAACCGGCGGGTGGACGTGGTAGGTGAAGGCATCGACATCGCCATCCGCGTGCGCCCTCCACCCATAGCCGACAGCGACCTGGTAATGCGGGTGCTGGGCGACCGCGGCCAGTGCCTGGTGGCCTGCCCGCGCTTGCTGGAGGCCACCGGGCTGCCGCGCACCCCGGCCGACCTGGCCGGCCTGCCCAGCATGGACCTGGGGCTGCCGCAGAACGAACATGTCTGGAATCTCATCGGCCCCGACGGTGCACAGGTGGCAATCCACCACCAACCTCGCCTGGTCACCCGCAGCATGCAGTCGCTGCGGGCGGCGGCGCTGGCCGGGGTGGGCATCGTGCAACTGCCCCGGATGCTGGTACGCACGCAGTGCGAGCGGGGCGAGCTGGTGCACGTGATCCCGGGCTGGGCCCCACCGCGCGAGATCATCCACGCGGTGTTCGCCTCGCGCCGTGGCCTGCTGCCTTCGGTGCGGGCTCTGGTCGATTTCCTGGCCGAACTCTTTGCGGCGCTGCAGGAAGACTGAGCTGGTTTCAACCATAAAAAAACCCGCCGAAGCGGGTTTTTGAGAAGCCGTGGCAGAAGCCATCAGCCCATGTGCAGGCCACCGTTGACGGAGAAGTCCGCGCCAGTAGCGTAGCCACCTTCTTCGGACGCCAGCCAGGCGATGATGGAGGCGATTTCGCTGGGCTTGCCCAAGCGCTTGACGGGCACGGTGGCGACGATCTTGGCCAGCACGTCTTCACGGATGGCATTGACCATGTCGGTGCCGATGTAGCCGGGGCTGACGGTGTTGACCGTCACGCCCTTGGTGGCCAGCTCTTGCGCCAGGGCCATCGAGAAACCGTGCATACCGGCCTTGGCAGCCGAGTAGTTGGTCTGGCCAGCCTGGCCTTTTTCACCGTTGACCGAAGAGATGTTGATG
Organism: Rhodoferax sp.; assembly: GCF_025354435.1. Taxonomy (GTDB): domain Bacteria; phylum Pseudomonadota; class Gammaproteobacteria; order Burkholderiales; family Burkholderiaceae_C; genus Rhodoferax_B. The sequence continues at coordinate 56,960 of NZ_JANXMU010000024.1, read as the reverse complement.
ATGCGGCCCCAGCCCTTTTCCACCATGTCAGCCACCACTTGCTTGGTGACATTGAACATGCTGTTCAGGTTGGTTTCGATCACCGAATCCCAGTCTTCGCGGCTCATCTTCAGGAACATGCGGTCCTTGGTGATACCGGCGTTGTTCACCAGCACGTCGATCACGCCGTGTTCGGCCTTGGTCTTGGTGAAGGCTTCTACGGTGGAATCCCACGCGCCGACATTGCCCACCGAGGCGTAGAAGGTAAAGCCCAGCGCGGCCTGCTCGGCGATCCACTTGGCGTGGTCGCGGGTAGGGCCGCAACCGGCGATGACCTTAAAACCGTCGGCATGCAAGCGTTGGCAGATGGCGGTCCCGATACCACCCATGCCGCCGGTCACGTACGCTACTTTTTGAGTCATGTTTTATCTCCTGTTTGTTTTAAAAAATACGCAATAAATCAGCGTTCGATCGTCAAGGCAACACCCATGCCGCCGCCGATGCACAGCGAGGCAATGCCCTTCTTGGCATCGCGGCGCTGCATTTCGTGCAGCAGCGTGACCAAAATACGGCAGCCGGACGCACCGATAGGGTGGCCGATGGCAATCGCGCCGCCGTTGACGTTGACCTTGCTGGTGTCCCAGCCCATTTCGTTGTTCACGGCGCAGGCCTGGGCGGCGAAGGCTTCGTTGATTTCCAACAAGTCCAGGTCTTGCGCCTTCCAGCCCGCGCGGGCCAGGGCTTTGGTGGACGCAGGCACGGGGCCCATGCCCATGATGGCGGGGTCCAGACCGGTGGTGGCAAAGCTGGCGATGCGGCCCAGCGGGGTCAGGCCCAGGGCGGCGGCTTTTTTGGCGGTCATCACCATCACGGCGGCAGCGCCGTCGTTCAGGCCGGACGCATTGCCAGCGGTTACGCCACCGGCTTTGTCGAACGCGGGACGCAGACCGGCCAAGGCTTCGGCGGTGGTCTTCTTGTTGATGAACTCATCGGCCGAGAAGATGATCGGGTCGCCCTTACGCTGGGCAATGCTGAAGGGGGCGATCTCCGCCACAAAACGACCGGCTTCCTGTGCGGCAGCGGCTTTTTGCTGGCTGGCCAGGGCCAACGCGTCTTGCATGTCGCGGGTAATGCCGTATTTTTTGGCCACGTTTTCGGCGGTGATGCCCATGTGGTACTGGTTGTACACGTCCCACAGGCCGTCCACGATCATGGTGTCGGTCATCTTCCAGTCACCCATGCGCTGGCCGTCGCGGCTGCCCAGCAAAACGTGGGGCGAAGCGCTCATGTTTTCCTGGCCACCGGCGATCACGATTTCGCTGTCGCCATAGGCCACAGCCTGGGCGGCCAACATCACGGCTTTCAGGCCGGAGCCGCAGACCGCGTTGATGGTCAGGCCGGGGGTGCCTTGGCTCAGGCCACCCTTGATGACGGACTGGCGGGCCGGGTTTTGGCCCGCGCCTGCGGCCAACACCTGGCCCATGATGACTTCACCGATCTGCTCAGCGCTCAGGCCGCTACGGGCCAGCACTTCTTTGATGACGTGGGCACCGAGTTCGGTGGCCGGTGTCTTGGCGAGGCTGCCGCCGAATTTACCGACGGCGGTACGGGCCGCTGCAACGATGACGATGTCTTCCATTTTTTTGCTCCTGGGTCTAGTTGGTAATGGGGTCGGGGGAAAGTAATCCGGTGCGTTCCGCACCGTGTACAGAACGGTTAATTAGCGCTTCAGTGTAGAGCCATGTACCCTGACTTTTGTATACGGACTTCTACTGTGCGCGGGCTTTTACGTAGCGGCCCGGCGCGGGTTCAATCGCCTTGTAATCGGCGTTTCCGTACTCGGTGGGCGCGGCAATTTGCTTGCCCGCATGGCCTTTGAGCCAGGCCGACCAGTCGGTCCACCAGCTACCGGCATGTTCCTGGGCACCGGCAATCCAGTCCTCGGCTTTGGCCGGGAAGGTGGTGGCATCGCTGATCCAGTGGCTGCGCTTCTTTTTGGCCGGGGGGTTGATGACCCCCGCGATGTGGCCCGAGGCCCCCATCACAAAGCGCTTCTTGCCAGGCAGGTGCTGGGTGGACGCGTAGGCACCACCAATCGGCACGATGTGGTCTTCGCGCGATCCGTAGATGTAGGCAGGGATGTCGACCTTGCGCAGGTCGATCTTTTCGCCGCAGACGGTAGCTTTGCCGGGTTGCACCAGTTTGTTTTCCAGATAGGTATTGCGCAAATACCACGCATAAAACGGGCCGGGCAGGTTGGTAGAGTCGCTGTTCCAGTACAACAGGTCAAACGGCGGCGGGGTTTCGCCCTTGAGGTAGTTGCCCACCACGTAGTTCCACACCAAATCATTCGGGCGCAAGAAGCTGAAGGTGCTAGACAAATCGCCGCCGGGCAACAGGCCGCCCTTGCCCATTTGCTTTTCGCGGTACTGCACCATGGCCTCATCCACAAAGATGTCGATGATGCCGGTGTCGGTGAAGTCCAGTAGCGTGGTCAGCAGGGTCAGGCTGGAAACCGGCTTTTCGCCGCGCGCCGCCAGCACGGCCACGGCCGTGCTCAGGATAGTGCCGCCCACGCAAAATCCCAGGGCATTGATGGTCTTGGCACCCGTAATCTCTTGGGTGACAGCTATTGATTTAATAGCAGCGTCTTCGATGTAGTTGTCCCAGGTCTTGTCGCCCATGGACTTGTCGGGGTTGCGCCAACTGACCACAAAGGTGCGGTTGCCCTGTTCCACCGCATAGCGGATCAGCGAATTTTCGGGCTGCAGATCAAGGATGTAATACTTGTTGATGCAGGGTGGCACCAGCAAGAACGGCTTGGCGTAGACCTTGGCCGTGAGCGGCTTGTATTCGATCAGTTGGAACAACTCGTTCTCAAACACCACCGCGCCTTCGGTGGTGGCCACATTGCGGCCCACCTCGAACAGGCTTTCGTCGGTCATGGACACATGGCCTTGCTGCATGTCGTGCATCAGGTTTTTCAGGCCCTTGGCCAGGCTTTCGCCCTGGGTGTCGATGAGCTTCTTTTGCGCATCAGCGTTCATCGCCAGATAGTTGCTGGGCGCAGACGCGGCCATCCACTGCTCCACCGCAAACTGGATGCGGGCGCGGGTTTTGTCGTCGGCCTCGACGGCATCGGCCAGGCCCATCAGGGTGCGGCTGGTCAGCAGGTACGAGGCGGCGTTGTACGCGGTGAGGGGATTTTCAGCCCAGGCCTTGGCCGAAAAACGCTTGTCTTTGGCGATGGCGGCGGCATCCATGCTCTGGTTCCACAGCGCAGCAGATTCTTCCAGATACTGCTTTTGCAAAGCCTGCAGCTTGGCGGCGGAAAAATTGATCTGGGGTGCGGCGGCCATGCCACCCACTGGCACGCCCAAATCCAGCCCCTGGATGGGCTTGACGGCATCGGCCCAGGCCCGTGTCCATGTGTCGCCCAAGGTCTGCTGGAATTGCTGGGCGGTTTTGGCCCAGTCTGGATCAGAATGCATAGTGAATCCTCACAAAGCGGTATTTTTAAGACCGGTATCCGGCACATGGTGCAGGGCACAGGTCGTTTTTAGGTTGTAGACAGTAACTGACGCCTGGGCCTAAAACCCTGCGGAAACTGCGTAGACCACTCTGTTTTTGAAACAATTTGTATGTATATCGTTCCGATTGGCTGGCTGTACGTGGCCCTCATGATGGCTGTCGCCGAGGCGACCAATACTAACGGTACTGTACTAGGCGGCATCTTCACGTTTCTACTGTACGGCCTGGGTCCAGTGTCGCTGGTGGTGTACCTGATGGGTGCGCCCGGGCGGCGCAAGGCGCTCAAAAAGCGCGAGGCAGCCGAGCAGGCCCTAGGCCTGCAGCCAGATGCAGGCAGCCATGCGCCCACAGACCCCGCTGCGCCGGTACGAGAAGAAGCGTGAGGGGTGGTTGACGGTGCACCAGTCCAGGCTGCCGTCGTTGCCGTAAATGCCCTGCAAGCCCAGCGCCTGCAAACGCAGCCGCGCCAGCCCTGGCAGATTAGCCAACCATTTGTCGGGGCCGTGGCGTACAAACAACGCGGCGGCCTCGGGCTGCTGGGCAATGAAGGCGGCAGGCACTTCCGGCCCCACCTCGAAGGCGGTTGGTCCAATGCACGGACCCAGCCACGCTATTATTTCTGTAGCTGCTTGTGCAGATGCCACATGCGCCTGAACTGTTATTTCTTTATAAATTGATTCCAACACGCCCTGCCCGTCCGTCCCCAGCAGGCCACGCCAGCCCGCGTGCGCAGCAGCCACCACGGTGCCCCGTGTGTCGGTGAAGAGCACCGGCAGGCAGTCGGCCACCATGGCGGTGCAGGCGATGCCGGGCTGGGTGGTGAAGCTGGCATCGGCCACCACCGGCGCCTGAGACGGCCCGGTCAGGTGCGCCACTACGCGGCCATGCACCTGCTGTAGAAACACCGGCTGGGCGGCTATCGCATCGGCCAGTCGGGCGCGGTTGGCCTGCACATCGGCCAGCACATCGCCGACATGGTCGCCCAGGTTAAGTGCGTCATATGGCGCGGCCGATACGCCCCCGGCGCGGGTGGTGAACACGGCGCGCACCTGGGCGGGTGCGGGCCAGTCGGGGACGATCCAATCGGTCATTCAAACGACGAGGTCGGCGCAACGCCCACCTCCAGCGTGTCGACCGCAAACTGTCCGCGTTCAAACACCAGCCCCTTGCCAAGGCGGCTGCCGCTGTGGTTAATCTGGCCGATCAGGATGTCGTGGTCGCCCGCGGTAACGGCCTGCTGCAGCGTGCAGTCAAACCAGGCCAACGCGTCCACCAGTTGCAGACGCTGGTTGTCCCGCCGCATAAACTGCCCCGCCGCAAAACGCTCGGCCTGGGTGCCCCGGGCAAACGCTTGGGCGAGTTCCTTGTGCTCGATGCCCAGCACGCTGACCGTGTAGCCGCCGCCGCGCACAAATGCCTCATGGCTGGCGCTGCTGTGGCGGATATTCCACAGCACCAGGGCCGGGTCCAGCGACACCGCGTTGAACGAGCTGCAGGTCATGCCCCAATCCTGCCCATTCCAATGGGTGGTGACCAGCGTCACGCCGGTGGCAAAGCAGCCAAACGCATCGCGCAGTTCACGGCTCATGGGGACGGTGTCCTGTGGATGGCGAAGCCCGGCGGCATCAGGAAATGGATATGCATCAAATGAGTTTACCCAGAAGCGATGACCTACCTAGCCGCAGGCCCAAACCGACTAAAGTACGCTCCACTACTTAGTCCGAGCCAAACCCCACCCGCCATGCACCTTGTCCCCCACGTCGTCATTTGTGAAGGCTGTGATGCCGTGTACCCCAAGACCCCGCTGGCCTGCGGCGAGACGGCGCGCTGCACGCGCTGCGGCACGGAGCTGGAACGCTACATGGGCGACGCCCACAAGCGCATCCTGCCGCTGGTGGTGGCGGGGCTGGTGATGTTTGCGGTGGCCAATCTGTTTCCCATCGTGTCGATTGCGATTGGTGGCAAACACAGCACCACCACCCTGGTCGGCGCGGTGGTAGCGCTGACCGACGAGGGAATGGGCGAGGTGGCGATGCTGGTGCTGGCCACCACCCTGCTGTTTCCGCTGCTGCAGCTGCTGATCTTGCTGTACCTGCTCATTCCGCTGGCGCAGCCCCCGGCACGCCAGCGCCGCCCGCGGGGCTTTGGCTTGCTGGTGAAGGCGCTGCAGTCGCTGCAGCCCTGGGGCATGGTGGAGGTGTTCTTGCTGGGCATCTTGGTGGCCATCGTCAAGCTGACCAGCTCGGCCGAGGTGATTGCTGGCCCAGCGCTGGGTGCGTTCGTGGCGCTGACGGTGCTGCTGACGGCGATTTTGTTGTTCCAGCCGCGCAACTTCTGGCATCTGGCGTTTGCCGAGCCGCAAACCCCGGCATGAATCCGACCACCACCGCCGCCTCCCTGGGCCTGCTGGGCTGCCACCACTGTGGTGCCGTCTGGCAGGACGCAGCCGAAGGTGCGGCCTGCGAACGCTGCGGCACGCGCCTGCACCGCCGCAAGCCCGATAGCCTGAACCGCACCTGGGCGCTGCTGGCGGCGGCCTTCATCATGTACCTGCCGGCCAACTTGCTGCCGGTAATGGTGACCCGCAACCTGCTGGAAACCCAGACCGACACGATTCTGAGCGGGGTGATTTACTTTTGGGTGACCGGTGCCTGGGGCCTGGCGACGATTGTGTTTGTGGCCAGCTTTCTGGTGCCCCTGTTCAAGCTGGGCGCGCTGACCACCATGGTCTGGATGGCCCAGCGGCGCAGCAGCCGCCACCGGCTGGACCGGTCGCGGCTGTACCGCATCGTCGAGGTGATTGGCCGCTGGTCGATGCTGGACGTGTTTGTGGTGTCGCTGCTGGCCGGGCTGGTGCGCATCCAGGGCTTTGCCGAAGTCACCGCCGGGGTCGGCATTGCCGCTTTTGGTTCGGTGGTGGTGCTGACCATGCTGGCCTCGTTAAGCTTTGACCCGCGCCTGACCTGGGACGGCCCGCAACCCCCGCCTTCTTCCGAACTCCCCCCTCTCCCCAAGCACAATGGACAGCATGAGCCCCCCCCCACCGCCTGAATCCCACACGCCACCCGAGCTGCCCACGCCCACCATCACCCGTGCGCGCAGCTGGCTGCCCTCGTTGATCTGGCTCATCCCCATCGTGGCCGCGCTGGTGGGCATCACCCTGGTGGTCAAAACCGTGCTGGGCCGGGGCCCAACCATCGACATCAGCTTTCGCACCGCCGAAGGGCTGGAGGCCGGTAAAACCAAGGTGAAGTACAAAGAGGTGGACATCGGCACCGTGGGCAGCATCACCCTGGCCGAGGACCGCACCCACGTGGTGGTGTCGGTGCGGCTGCAAAAAGAAGCCAAGAGCTTCACCGCCGACGACACCCGCTTCTGGGTCATCCGCCCGCGCCTGGAAGCCGCCGGTATCAGCGGCTTGGGGACCTTGCTGTCGGGCGCGTACATCCGTGCCGATGCCGGTGCGTCCGAGGAAACCAGCAGCTCATTTGTCGGGCTGGAAGTGGCCCCCATCGTCACCCGCGACACCACTGGACGGCAGTTTGTGCTGCACGCCAGCAACGTCGGCTCGCTCGACATCGGCTCGCCCATCTACTACCGCCGCATCCAGGTCGGCCAGGTGGCGGCCTATGCGCTGGACAAAGACGGCAAGGGCGTGACCCTGAGCGTCTTCATCAACACGCCGTATGAAAAGTTTGTGGGAGCCAACACGCGCTTCTGGCACGCCAGCGGCATCGATGTAGAGGCCAACGCCAGCGGCTTCAAGCTACGCACCCAATCGCTGACCTCGGTGGTGGTGGGTGGCATCGCCCTGGCCGCCCCCGACGACAACCCCGGAGTCGAAGCCGCCGAAAACGCCAGCTTCACCCTGTCGGACGACGAAACCACCGCCATGAAAGCCCCAGACGGCCCGGCCGACACGCTGCTGCTGTACTTCAACCAGTCGCTGCGCGGCCTGACACCCGGTGCCAGTGTGGACTTCCGCGGGGTGGTGATCGGCGCGGTCAAGTCCATCGGTGTCGAATTTGACAAAGCCGGGCGCGACTTCCGCATGCCGGTGCTGATCGAGGTCTACCCCGACCGTCTGCGCCGCGCGTCCAGCAACGGCCCGGCCTCTGAACCGCTTGCCGCCCAGCGCAAACGCATCCAGTTTTTGATCAGCAAAGGCCTGCGCGCCCAGTTGCGCACCGGCAACTTGCTCACCGGCCAAGTCTATGTAGCGCTGGACTTCTTCCCCAAGGCACCGGCCGCCAGCACGGTGCAGGGCAAGGCGGACGACCCGATCGAGCTGCCCACCCTGCCCAATGGCCTGGACGAGCTGCAAACCCAGGTGTCGGAGATCGTTGCCAAGATCAACAAAGTGCCGTTTGAACAAATCAGCACCGACCTGCGCACCACCCTGGCCACCTTGAACGGCACCCTGGCCAGCACCGAGCAGCTGGTGAAAAAGCTCAACACCGACACCGCCCCCGAGATCACCGCAGCGATCCAAGACCTGCGCACCACCCTAGCCACCGCCAACGCCACGCTGGGCTCGGCGGGCCGCACCCTGTCCGACGACGCGCCCCTGCAACAAGACCTGCGCCAGACCCTGCGCGAGGTCAACCGCGCCGCTGCATCCATCAAGGTGCTGACCGACTACCTGGAGCAGCACCCCGAGTCGCTGCTGCGCGGCAAACCCGAGGAGAAGAAATGAAGTTGACCCGTCACGCCACAGCCCTGGCCGCCCTGGCCATGGTGGCCGTCCTGGCGGGCTGTGCCACTAGGCCTGCTGTGCGCTACTACAGCCTAGCCCCGGCCGTTATAGCCACCATGGCACCGGCCAGCGCGCTGCAGGTTGAAATCCCGCCTATCGCCCTGCCCGAGCGCTTGGTGCGCCCGCAGCTGGTGGTTCGCAGCGCCAGCGCGCCGGTAGACATTCTGGACCTGCACCGCTGGGCCGCACCGTTTGACAGCGAGCTGCACGACGCGCTGGTGAGCGGTATCACCCAGCAGCTGGGCGCTATCGACGTAACCACCGGCGGCCGCCTGGCCAGCCAGCCGGTCTACCGCATCGCTGTGCAACTGCGCCAGTGGGATGCCACTGTGGACAGCCAGGTGCAGGCCAGCTTCAGCTGGACCATTCGCCGTCTGGACAGCACCGGCATGGTCAGCCGCACTCTGGCCTGCCAATGGAGCCAGGCTGAGCCCGTGGGCTCTGGCATAGCCGCCCTGGCCCAGGGCGCACAGCGCCTGACCAGCCGCGCGGCGCAAAGCATGGCGACGTCGGTCAAGGCGCTAGATGCAGACGCTGCCGCCACCTGCCCAGGTTAGTGCATTGCTATATTTAAAATAGCTACTAGCGTAAGCAGAAAATGCGCTATCGGCCTATTTTATTGTTTATTTTGGACGGGCGGGGCGGCAAAGTGCACGATCCGCCAGACAACCGCCGTGAACGCCAGCACGACCAGCAGCATGCAGCCATAGGCCCAGCGCAGGCCCACCCAGTCCGACAGGCTGCCCACCAGCAAGCCCGCCAGCTGCGAACCCACGCTGAAACCAATCATCAGCAGCGCCGACAACCGAGAGGTCTGCCCCGGTGCCGCGTCGATCATGATGGCCAGCAGGATCGGGAACACCACGCCAATCCCCAGGCCCACCATAAAGTTGCCCACGGCGGGCAGTGCCCAGCCGCCCAAGCCCGGCAAGGCCACGTTCAGCGCCATGCCCGCCAGCGCCAGCAGATTCATGCGCCACAGCTTCTGCCGTATCGACCAGCTGCTTTGGAAAAACGCTTGCCACAACCGCGCCGCCACCATCCCGGCCACAAAAAACTGCAACCCCACCCGTGCGGCATTGGCGCTAAGGTGCTGGGCGCTGATGCCGTAGCTCACGTACCAAAAGTTTTGCCCCCATTCCAGAAACCCGCTCAGCACCCCGCCCGCTACCACCCAGGCGACCAGTGGGCGGCGCAGCAGTTGTGCGTAGCTGAGTGCGCCGCCCTGCTCCTCGGCCGCGTGGTGGCTTGGCGCCAAGTGCACGAAGTGGCGGCGCGGCCAGAACAGCAGTAGCACGCTGAACAGCGGCACCAGGTACAAGGCATAGGGCGCGCGCCAGTTGGTGTTCAGGCTCTGCACGCCAATCACCGCCATGGGCGACAGCAGATTGCCCAGGCTGAAGGCCACGTCCACCATGCTCAGCAGCCGGGCGCGCAGCTCGGGCTGCGGGCTCACATCGGCCAGGATGCTGTGGGCCAGGGTGAACAGCGCCGTTTCCACCAGCGCCACCGCAAAAAACCCCAGCAACAGCGCGCCAAAATTGGGCGACAGTACGATCAGCACGATCGAGGCCAGTGCAGCGGCGGTGTAGCTTAAAAACAGGGCCCGGGGTGGGTAGCGCTGGGCCATGCGCCCGCCCTGCAAAGCCCCCAGCACCGCGCCGCTGGACCAGACCATCATCAAAATACCCAGCTGCTGGTAGTTGTCCAGCTCCTCGCGCAGCTCGGGCGTAATGGCCCCCAAAATGGCCGCAAAAATGCCCGCGCAGAACGCGGTATAGATCACCACCCAGGCCAGGTAGGGAATGGTGCGCAGGAAGTCTTTGAGTTTCACGGTAGGCAATACAAGGCCGCAGCCCACCAATGGGGCGGACTTTCAGGCGAAAAGGACAAGGGAATTGTGCGGAGCGTTGCATGGCCGGTAAGGGGCGCGGGGCCCTGCTCCATGCAGACCACTATTGTCTGCCGTTTACACACCGTTCACGTTGCCGATGGAACCAATGCCAGGGAGACCCTGTCAACCATCTTCCGCTTGGCGCGTCATACAAAGTAAGCAAAACACCGTCCAGGTGCCATTTTTCCAGGAACATCCCGCTATGCGCTTTACCACTACCGTCCTTACCGCCACCCTGCTCGCCACCGGCCTCAGCGCCTGTGTGGTGGCCCCTTACCAGCAGGCCCCCCAGCCTGTCGCCGTGCAACAGGTACAGCGCGTAGACACTGGCCGCGTGGCCCAGATGGAGCTGATCCGTACGCAAGAGCGTCCCCAGGCCACCGGCGGTGGTGCCCTGATTGGCGGTATCTTGGGCGCAGTGATCGGCCACCAGGTCGGTGGCGGTTTTGGCAAAAGCGCAGCCACCGTCCTTGGCGGTGTAGGCGGCGCGGTCGCAGGCAATGCGATCGAAAGCAACCAGCAGCCTGGCCAGGTCCACGAGTCCTACCGCGTGGGCGTTCAAGCCGACGACGGCAGCTACCGCTACTTCAGCGTGCCCGTACAAACCGACCTGCGCATCGGCGACCGCGTGCGTATGGGCAATGGTCAGCTATTTAGGTTTTGAACGGTTTGATGCTTTTTAGGGTGCTTGTGCTGATGGGATAAGCGCTAGTAGCTACTCTTTAGATAGCAATTGCCAGGCCTGCACATAACCCAGTTGCCGCAGGGTATGTACCGCGCGCTGGCTGCGCTGGCCGCTTCGGCACACAAACACCAAGGGTACGGGTGCTCCGCCCAGCCAGTCCGCCAAGCGAGCGTCCAAGCTACCTAGCGGCACATTCAGCGCAGTGCGGCCACAGCCCAAAGGCTGGGGGTCGGCGGCATGCTCTTGAGGTTCACGTACGTCCACCAACACGGCGTTAGGGTGCTGCTGAAAAAAATCGGTCAATTCGGCAGGCACCAGGTGCATGGCCGGGTCGGCCTGCAGCGGCGGGCCGCAACGCAATGCCTCGGCAGCGGCAGCGCGGGTTTGCAACTCAGCACCACAGCGGGCGATGCGCTTACAGGCGGCGGCGATGAAGGTCGCATCGGCCATCGCTCCAAACGACATGCGCACGGCCGATGCGGCCTGCCATTCGGGCACGCCCATGGCCCGTAACACGTAACTAGGGGCCACTTTCTTGGCCGAGCAGGCACTGCCTGCGCTCACCTGTACGCCCACGGCACCCAGCGCATCCACCACCGCGCTGCTGGGCAAACCAGGCACCGAAAAATTCAAGGTAGTGGGCAGGGTATCGTCAAACTTGGCATTAAAGATGATTTCGGGCCACGCCGCATGCAGGCTCTGCACAAAATGCTCTCGAAACTGTAGCATTTTGGTGGGACTGCTGAAGCTACCGCCGTCCTCCAGCGCTTGCAACACCGCGCCCAGCGCCGCGATGCCGACCATGTTTTCGGTACCGGAACGCAGGCCATCTTCCTGCCCGCCCCCGGCCATCAGCGGGGTAAAGGGCGCACCTGGGCGGACGTACAGCAGGCCGATACCTTTGGGCGCATACAGCTTGTGGCCGGAAAACGGCGCGTAGTCGATGCGGGTCTGCGCCAAGTGCAAAGGCAGCTTGCCCAAGGCCTGCACGCAGTCCACCAGCCAGTAGGCCTGCGGGGCCACGGTCGCCAACACGGCTTCGATACCCGCCAGGTCCGACACCACGCCGGTCTCGTTATTGGCAGCCATGGTGCAGACCAGCGCGGCCTGCGGAGCCAGTGCACGCAAGGCGGCCAGATCGTGTCGCCCGCTGCGCTCTACCGGCAAGGCGTGCAGTTCCAGTTGCAGACCCAGCACCCGGTTCCAGTGGGCCAGACTTTCGGGCACGGCTTTGTGCTCGGTAGCTCCATACAGCAGCAGGCGGCCCACTGCGTCGCCGCGCGCCTGTCGGCCCCGCACGGCACACAGGGCAGACAGCACTGCTGTCTGGATGCCTTCGGTGGCACCACTGGTGAACAGTACGTCGCCCTCCCCCGCACCCAGTACCCGCGCCGCACGGGCACGCACGGCATCCACCAGTTGCCGGGCCTGCACACCCGTGGCATGCGTGCTGCTGGGGTTGCCAAACACGGCCGCCATGGCCTGCTGCGCAGCGGCCAGGGCGGCGGGCAGTACGGGGGTGGTGGCATTGCAGTCGAGGTAGATAGTGGAGTTCATGGCGGCGAATCCTACCTAGCCATTTCGAAATATGGATTCCAAAAATATTACAATATGGACAAATAAAAGAAAAAATAAACTATAAATATCGAATATTTAGCATGAATGAACTTGATCGCCTGGATTACGCCATTTTGGGCGCGCTGCAGATCGACGGCAGCCTGTCGGTGGCCGCGCTAGCCGAGCGGGTGGGCCTGTCCAGCACGCCCTGCTGGAAGCGCCTGAAACGCCTGGAAGATGCCGGGTACCTCACCGGCCGCGTGGCGCTGGTGGATAGGCATAAGGTGGGCCTGCCCATCACCGTATTCGTCAGCATCCGCACCGCCCACCACGACGAGAAATGGCTGGCCCAGTTTGCCGCCGCCGCTTCCGCCCTACCCGAGATCCAGGAGCTGCACCGCATGAGCGGCGATGTGGACTATTTACTCAAAGTGGTGACTACCGACATCGGCGGTTACGATCGGTTCTACAAAAAACTCATCCAGGCCGTGCCTTTGAGCGGCGTGTCCTCCGCCTTCTCCATGGAGCAAATCAAATCCACCACGGCTTTGCCGCTGGATTTAGTCTCCTTCGGCAGCACGTCCAGCAGCAACAAAATCTAGAAAGAATTTCCCATGGCCATCCAATGGTTCCCCGGTCACATGCACCTGACCAAAAAAGCCATCACCGAGCGCCTCAAAGAGACCGACGTGGTGATCGAGCTGCTGGACGCACGCATGCCCGGCTCCAGCGCCAACCCCATGCTGGCCGAGCTGATCGGCAGCACGCCCACCCTCAAAATCCTGAACAAGCAGGACATTGCCGACCCGGCCCGCACCGCACTGTGGCTGGCGCACTACAACGGCCTGCCCGGCACCCGCGCCATTGCCCTGGATGCCAGCGAAACCGCGCCCTCCCAACGCCTCATCCCCGCCTGCCGCCTGCTGGCCCCGCTCCGCGGCGGCATGGTCAAGCCGATGCGGGTGCTGATTTGCGGCGTACCGAACGTGGGCAAGTCCACACTGATCAACACCCTGAAAGGCAAGCGCGCCGCCAAAACCGGCGACGAGGCAGGCATCACCAAACTGGAGCAGCGCATCGTGCTGGCCGACGACTTCTATGCCTACGACACGCCCGGCATGCTGTGGCCGCGCATCATCGTGGAACAAAGTGGCTACCACCTGGCCGCCTGCGGTTCCATCGGCCGCAATGCTTTTGACGAAGAAGAAGTGGCGCTGGAGCTGTTGCTGATCCTGCAAAAGCACTACGCCGGACAGGTGGAAGAACGTTACAAACTGGACCCGATCCTGGGCCTGACGGATGTTGGCGTACTCACCGAGATCGCCCGCAAACGCGGCGGCCTGCTGGGCGGTGGCAAGGTCAACCTGCAAAAAGCTGCCGAGATTGTGCTGACCGAGTTCCGCTCCGCCACGCTGGGCCGTGTGACGCTGGAAACCCCGGAAGAATTCGCCCAGTGGCTGGCCGTAGGCCAGGCCGCCGATGCTGCGCGGCAAGCCAAGAAGGACGCACGCAAAAACAAGAAAGGCCCAGACCTGGCCTCTGCAGATTAAGGTTTCTCGGCATTGGCCTCTTTAAAGGCCAATGCATTTCAAACACGCAACAAAAAACCCACTGCTTTGACACAGTGGGTTTTTGAAGTTCAAACCGTCAACTGGCTTGCGCCAGCGTCAGATCAGAAACGGTGCTGGACGCCCAGAGCAAAAATGTTTTGCTTGGCATCAGGCGAACCATTGACCTTGCCAACGCCGGATTCGTAGCCGCCGTACAGGAAGGTACGCTTGGACATGGTGTACTTGTAACCCAAGGCGTAAGCCGTGCGCTTCACATCACCAGCAGCCAGGTTGTCCTTGGATTGGGCTACGCCGCCGGTCAGCAAGAACGCATCGGTTACCTTGAAGTCCAGACCGATCTGGTATTCGCTGGTGGAAGCGTCTTTCACGTAATCCACATTCTTCACGCGGCCATAGCCAGCCTTGGCAATGATCTTGCCGAAGTCATACTGGCCCGACAGACGGGTGTAATTGCGGTCGGTCGCCGTGCCAAACACCGAGAAAGGCTTCTCCGATTGGTAAGCCAAAACGCCGCTCAAAGGGCCGTTTGCGTACACCAGGGAGGTCGAAACCACGCTGATGCCGATGTTGGTAGCGAAATTGGTTTGGGTACGCTCAGCCAGCGAGTAAGCCACTGCACCGACAAAACCAGCGATGTTCGGGGTGTCATAACGCACAGCGTTATTGGCGCGCAGAACGTAGTTAGCCAAAGCTCCAGTAGCGACGCCTGCAATGGTAGGGCCGCTCTTGCCGTCATAGAAGGTGTTGAAACCGTTGGCAGTGCGCATGACATTGCTTTGGGCCGACAAGGAGCCGTTCAGCATGGAGTCATTCATACCTTCGTTGTCGTAGAACGGCGTGATCACGCGGCCAACCACAACCTTACCAAAGCCGCCTTGCAGACCAACGATGGCCTGGCGACCGAACAACAGGCCTACGCCGGAAGCACCTTGGCCAGAAGCGCCGGTGTCCAGGCTGAAACCGCTTTGCAGATCAAAGACGGCGTTCAAACCGCCACCCAGATCTTCGGAACCCTTCAGGCCCCAACGCGAACCATTGACAGAACCCGAGGTCTCAACGGTCTGGCGCAACGATGGCACGGCAACATTGCCCTTGTTTGTTGTCGACGAGCTACCCACAAACACGTCAACAACGCCGTACAGAGTGACGGAAGATTGGGCCATTGCGGCGCCGGAAGCGGCCAGCACAGCCAATGCAACCAGGGATTTTTTCATTCAGGTATCTCCAAAGATTGATAAGTGTCGGGTTTGCAGTCTGGCTGCCACCTCAACGTTACTTCTGTTTCAGAAGCTGCCGCGATTACACCAGACGGTTAATAAACATTCAGTGACTAGCTTGTCACAAAAGCGCATATGTTGAAATTAAACAACGGTTTTTAGCGCAAAGTAATCACTTCGTAACTCTTACCGGTCTTGTTACATGTGCCACCATAAGATGTTGTAACTTTGCCCAAAAGAAACACAGTAGATACTTGGCATAGGGCGCTCTAGCTCCAGTGAAATAGGGGAACACAGGGTTTGTACCTGCCAAAAAAGTCGCACAAGCGACCTGTGCACGGCTGTAATTTGGCAACATGCGGGCTCACGCAGCTTGGTAAGCAACCGAGGTCAGCTGGGGAATCAGCAGCTTAACGGCGTAATTTTGAGAATAACTTTGGAGCAACTATGAAGAAGATGACTTTGGTTTCTGCAGCCGCACTGGGCTGTATGGCCACGGCAGCCATGGCACAGGAAACCCCTGCGGCCAGCAGCGTAACGCTTTACGGTATCGCCGATGTAGGGTTCAACCACGTTACAGGCCTGAAACAAGGTTCCGTCACCCAATTGGCCAGCGGCATCATGGAAGGTTCGCGCTGGGGCCTCAAAGGCAATGAAGAGCTGGGCGGCGGATACAAGGCCATCTTCACATTGGAAAGCCGGGTCGAACTGGATACGGGTTCGGTAAGTAACCGCCCCGCCTCAGGCTCACAAGTGCCTGATCGCCTGAATACAGCCACCCTCATGGGCCTGCCCGCAGTATTTCAACCCGCAGTGACGGCCGTCGCAGGCAGCCTGGGCGCGCAGCTTGGCGTCAACCATATTGATAAGAATTTGTTTGACCGCCAGGCCTACGTCGGACTTATTACCCCAGTAGGTGCCATCACGGCAGGCCGCCAGTACACACCTGGCTATCTGGCATCCGCTACTTTTGACTCCATGCATACTGAATCCAGTCTGGCGCTGGGCCAGTTGGTGTCGGTGCCGGTTTCCTTCACGATCCGCACCAGCAACGCCTTGCAGTACGCCATCCAGACCAATGGCATTACCGCCACCGTCATGTACGCCATGGGCGAAGTGGCAGGCAATAACTCGGCCAACCGCTTGCTGGGCACGATGGTGGTGTACAAAGGCGCGGGCTTCTCGGTCGGTGGCGGATACAACACACAGAATAACGAAGTAGGCCAAAAATCGTTGACGAATGGCATTTTGGGTGCATCGGTTGATATTGGCCCAGGTACTTTGAGCACCATGTTTGCCACCATCAAAGACGACAATCCAGCAGGCGTGTCGGGCATTGCAGCCTTGGTCGGTGGCGGCGCAGGTGTATTGGTACAAAACGCCTTCACCACTGCATTGAAGCAAAACGCCACCTTGGCTCACATCGGCTACCGCATGACCATGGGTGCCAACACCGTCACTGTGGCCTACAACACCATGAACGACAAAACCGCGTCCAATGCAGACCGGGACTCGTACGGTGTTGCTTACAGCTATGCGCTGTCCAAGCGGACCGACCTGAACGCCGTGCTGACACGTTTCAATAATAAAAATAGTTCGCAACTGGCTCCCGGTGGTAACGGTTTCCTGGGTGGTGTGACAGCCACTGCAGGTACCGATTCGACCAACGTGGCGTTCGGCATTCGCCACCGCTTCTGACCGGGCGGCCTGAACGGCCTCTGATAAAAAGTCCTCCCCTGTGGAGGACTTTTTTTTGGGCAACTACACGCAGGCGGGCTTGCTTTACAGTGAGCGGATGTCCTCATCCAGCCCACGCATGTCCTTGCCCCGCCTCCCCACCCTCGACCAGCTCTGCCGCGCGGCCGATACCGCACTGCGCACGGTTTTCACCCAGCCGCACGCCAGCCGCAGTTGCCCGACAGTGCCCGAGCGCGCGACCGAACTCAGTCCGGCCGACAAAGCCCATGCCGGTGCGCTGATGCGTGTCAACCATGTCGGTGAAGTGTGCGCCCAAGCCCTGTACACCGCGCAGGCGCTGGTCACCAAAAGCCCCGCGCTGCGCAGCCATTTCCTGCACGCGGCCGCCGAAGAAACCGACCACCTGGCCTGGACGCGCCAGCGGCTGGACGAATTGGGTGCCCATCCCAGCGTATTGAATCCCCTGTGGTACGCAGGGGCCTTTGGCCTGGGGCTGGTTGCCGGTCAATTCGGCGGTGACCGCTGGAGCCTGGGTTTTGTGGTGGAAACCGAAAACCAGGTCGCCGCGCACCTGCAAAGCCACCTGGAGGACCTGCCCTCCGACGACCACGCCTCACGGGCCATCGTGGTGCAAATGAAAGACGACGAAGAGCGCCATGCGCAACAGGCCGCGCTGGCTGGCGCGCTGGACCTGCCCGCGCCCGTCAAAACCCTGATGACCCTGGCCGCCAAGGTGATGACCACCGTGGCGCACCGAATTTAAGCTGCTTCGACCAGGTCAAAACTGGTGGTGATCTCAGCCGTCTTGCCCAGCATGATGGTGGCGGAGCAGTATTTGTCGTGGCTCATGGCGATGGCACGCTCTACCGCCACGGCGGGAATGCCTTTGCCGGTCACGGTGAAATGCATGTTGATCTTGGTGAACACCTTGGGATCGACCTCGGCGCGTTCGGACACCAGCTTGACCGAGCAGCCGCGCACATCGTGGCGGCCACGTTTCAAGATCAGCACCACGTCGTAGGCCGTGCAGCCGCCGGTGCCCGCCAGCAGGGTTTCCATCGGACGCGGGGCTAGGTTCTGACCGCCATTCTCTGGCTTGACCGCATCGGGCGCGCCGTCCATGGCCAAGGTGTGGCCGCTACCGGTTTCGGCCACAAAACCCATACCCGAACGGGTGCCCGCTGCGCCGGTCCAACTCACTGTGCATTCCATGCTGCTGTCTTTCTTTAACAAAATTACGGAAGAAAAGGGCCGATTCTGCCCGCGATGCCAACTTGTTCACGCTTTTCGCCACACAACATGCTGCATCGCAACATCACTAAGGGAAAACGACTACAATAAAACCATCGTAACAAAACTACTTTGTTACCCCAGTTGTCTCCTCCACCCTCTGAAAAAGTGGATTTAAGCCCCGAGTTTCACGACTCGGGGCTTTTTTTATGCCCGGCGGGCTGCCCCTTATCATCCAAGGCCCAGGAGAACCCATGACCACCGCACCCGCCAAGGCCGTAAAAGCCCCCAAGCCGCTCACCCCCGCCGACTATCTGAAGAAGATTCTGACCGCCCGCGTCTACGACGTGGCGATTGAAACCGCGCTGGAACCCGCCCGCAATCTCAGCCTGCGGCTGAACAACACCGTGCTGCTCAAGCGCGAAGACACGCAGCCGGTGTTCAGCTTCAAGCTGCGCGGCGCGTACAACAAGATGGCGCACCTGACCCCTGCGCAGCTCAAGAAAGGCGTGATTTGCGCCTCGGCTGGCAACCACGCCCAGGGTGTGGCCATGAGCGCCCGCAAGCTGGGGGCCCGCGCAGTCATCGTGATGCCCACCACCACGCCGCAGCTCAAAGTGGATGCCGTGGCGGCACTGGGCGGCGAAGTGGTGCTGTTTGGCGATAGCTACACCGATGCCTACAACCACTCGCTGCAGCTGCAAAAAAAGCAGGGCCTGACCTTTGTGCACCCCTTTGACGACCCGGACGTGATCGCCGGCCAGGGCACGATTGCCATGGAAATCCTGCGCCAGCTGCAAAGCCTGGGCTCACAAAAGCTGGACGCGGTGTTTGTGGCCATCGGCGGCGGCGGTTTGATCTCTGGCGTAGCCAACTACATCAAGGCAGTGCGGCCCGAGATCAAGGTCATCGGCGTGCAAACCGAAGATTCGGACGCAATGCTGCAGTCCGTCAAAGCTAAAAAGCGCGTCACCCTGGCCGACGTGGGCCTGTTTGCCGATGGCACCGCCGTCAAGCTGGTGGGTGAAGAGACCTTCCGCGTAGCCCGCGGCCTGGTGGATAGCTACATCACGGTGGACACCGATGCCGTGTGCGCCGCCATCAAGGACGTGTTTGTCGATACCCGCAGCATCGTCGAGCCCTCGGGCGCGATGGCTGTGGCAGCCGTAAAGCAGTACGTGGCCACGCACAAAACCAAGGGCGAAACCTACGCGGCCATCCTGTGCGGTGCCAACATGAACTTCGACCGCCTGCGCTTCGTGGCCGAGCGGGCCGAGGTGGGCGAGGAGCGCGAAGCCCTGTTTGCCGTCACCGTGCCTGAAGAGCGCGGCAGCTTCAAGAAGTTTTGCGGCGTGATTGCCGAGCTGCCCGGCGGCCCGCGCAATGTGACCGAGTTCAGCTACCGTATCAACGATGCGGCCAAGGCCCATGTGTTTGTGGGCCTGACCACCCAGGCCAAGGGCGAGTCGGCCAAGATTGCCGCCAACTTCAGCAAGCAGGGCTTCCAGGCGCTGGACCTGACGCACGACGAACTGGCCAAGGAGCACATCCGCCACATGGTGGGCGGCCACTCCAGCCTGGCCAAAGACGAGCGCCTGCTGCGCTTCATCTTCCCCGAGCGGCCCGGTGCGCTGCTGAAGTTTCTGACCCTGCTGCGCCCGGGCTGGAACATCAGCCTGTTCCACTACCGCAACCAGGGCGCGGACTACGGCCGCATCCTGGTTGGCATCCAGGTGCCCAAAGCCGACGACAAGGCCTTTGCCAAGTTCCTGGACGCGCTGGACTATCCCTGCATCGAAGAAACCCTGAACCCGGTCTACCGGTTGTTCCTGCAAAGCTGATGTGAACGGCATCCGCCACTACCTGCTCGCCGTCCAGTTCTTCACCCGCATCCCGGTGACCGGGCGGTTGGCGGCCTGGGTGGGCTACAGCCCGGCCATGCTGCGCGCCAGCGCGGCGCACTTCCCCGGCGTGGGCTGGCTGGTGGCGCTGGTGGCCTGCACGGTGGCGGCGGTGAGCGGTACGCTGCTGCACGGGCGGGTGGGCAGCGCGCTGGTGACGGCGGTGCTGTGCACCATTGCCACCGTGCTGCTCACCGGCGGCTTCCACGAAGACGGCCTGGCCGACGTGGCCGATGGCCTGGGCGGCAGTGTGGAGAGAAAGCGCGCGCTGGACATCATGAAGGACTCGCGCGTTGGCGCATACGGTGCGATGGCGCTGGTATTGGCGCTGACCGCCAAGATCGCCCTGCTGGCCCTGCTGGACGCGACCAGCGGCACAGCCCTGCTGGCGGCGCTGGTCGGTGGGCATGTGTGGTCGCGGTTTTGCCCGCTGGTGCTGGTGCGCCTGCTGCCGCACGTGGGCGACACCGCCACGTCCAAAAGCAAGCCGCTGGCCGACCAGATCAGCCGCAGCGCGCTGGGTATTGCATTTTTATGGTGTTTTATGCCGCTAGCGCTTGTTGTATACGCGCAAGCAGCTCCGTTTTTAATAACAGGCATACTGGCCAGTGGGGTGGCACTGGCCTGGATGGGGCGGATGTTCCAGCGGCGGCTGCAGGGCTTTACCGGCGACTGCCTGGGTGCCACGCAGCAGATCTGCGAGATCGCGTTCTACCTGGGTGCGGCGGTAGCCCTCCCATGATGTTCACATGACGCTGTGGCTGGCCCGCCATGCCCAGCCGCGGGTGGCGGCAGGCGTTTGCTACGGCGCGCTGGATGTGGCGGCGGATGGGCCAGCCACCCTGGCGGCGGCGCACACGCTGGCAGCCGCACTGCCCCTGGGCATTTATGTCGCCAGCTCGCCGCTACAAAGATGTGAGCACCTAGCGCAGGCGCTATCTACGCTAAGGCCTGATTTAACCCCTATTTTTGACCCCCGCCTGCGCGAGATGGATTTTGGCCACTGGGAAGGCCAGCACTGGGATGCCATCGGCCAGCCCGCACTAGAGGCCTGGACGGCCGACTTCGCCCGGCACCGGCCCGGCGGCGGTGAATCGGTGCAAATGTTCATGCAGCGGGTGGCGGCGGCCTGGGATGCCGTGGGGACAAGGCCCACGCTGTGGATTACGCACGCCGGGGTGGCGCGGGCCTGCAGCCTGCTGGCAGTGGGCATCCGCAGCATAGCCCGCGCCGACCAGTGGCCGCACGCGGCGCCCGGCTACGGCGAATGGCTTATTTTCGAACGGGCAATTCCAGCGCGAACGCTGCCCGACCTTCCAGGCTGTTAGCCAGTTCGGCCCGGCGCGGGCCGACCGACTGCAACAGCAGGTCACCGTCCACTACGTTCCCCACCCGGTACGGCTTGGGCGGCTTGCCATCGACCGCGATGAGGGCCGCGCCACCGTGGCCACGGCCTGCAATCACACCGGAAAGTACAAACCGGGTAGAGGGATTGACCAAGGGTTCAGAAGCCATGCCCTGCGGCACGGCACCCAGCACGCGGGCGACGGCGGCCGTGTCGATGGGTGCACGGGTTTGCGTGGACACGGCCGTCTGCGGACCGGCGGCGTCGGCGGTGGACTTCAGCCCCCAGTACGCCGCACTGGCCAGCGCCAAAGCCCAGACCACAAAAGTCACCAGCCGAGGGGCCCAGCGCGATGTAACGGAGTCGGATGTGTTGAGTAACATGGATTGATTATCATCGCTGCCCATGACACACCACCGACTCTCCCCCCGCCGTTTTCTGCACCGCGGTTTTACCTTGATCGAACTGATGGTGGTGCTGGTCATCATCGGCGTGCTGGCCGCGCTGATCGTGCCCAACGTACTGGAGCGTGCCGACGACGCCCGCGCCACCGCCGCCAAGACCGACGTAAACAACCTGGTCCAGGCCCTGAAGCTCTACAAGCTGGACAACCAGCGCTACCCCACCGCCGAACAAGGCCTGCAGGCCCTGGTCACCAAGCCCAGCACCAACCCTATCCCCCCGAACTGGAAGCCCTACGTCGAGAAGCTACCCAACGACCCCTGGAGCCGCCCCTACCAGTACCTGAACCCCGGCGTGCAAGGCGAGATCGACGTGATGTCCTTCGGTGCCGACGGCCAGCCCGGTGGCGAAGGTAAAAATGCCGACATCGGCAGTTGGCAGTAGCCCGTTGAAAGCCCGCCAGAAGGGCTTCACCCTTCTAGAACTGTTGGTCGTCGTGGCCATCATCGCCATCGCCAGCGCAGGGGTCGCATTCGCTCTGCGCGACAACAGCCAGACCCTGCTGGAGCGCGATGCAGCGCGGCTGGCCGCCCTGTTCGAATCGGCCCGTGCCCAATCGCGTGCCACCGGTGTGCCGGTGCGTTGGCGGCTTACGCCCGAGGGTTTTGCCTTTGACGGCCTGCCCAGTAGCGGTTCCGGTGCCCTGCCCAGCCATTGGCTGGGCAACGACACCGTGGCGCGCAACACCGCCCCCGTGCTGCTCGGCCCCGAGCCGGTGATTGGCCGCCAGGAAATCGTTTTGCAGTCCATCAGCCAGCCCAGCCAGGCCCTGCGCATCGCCACCGACGGCGCACGGCCTTTTACGGTTCAAACGGTGCAAGCCGCCACGCCATGAAGGCCCAAGGTTTCACCCTGATCGAAGTACTGGTGGCCCTGGCCATCGTGTCGATTGCCCTGATCGCCGGGCTGCAGGCCACCCAGGCACTGACCACCAACGCCACCCGGCAAACCGATGTGCTGCTGGCCCACCTGTGCGCCGAAAACCAGCTCATCGCCATGCGCCTATCGGCCCAGATGCCCAGCGTGGGCGACAGCACCCAGAGCTGCGAACAGTCGGGCCACGTCTACGAAGTGCGCCTGAACGTGCTGCCCACGCCCAACCCGAGCTTTCGGCGCGTCGATGCGCAGGTGTTTGATGGCAATGCCCCGATCCTGCGTTTATCTACCATCGTCGGGCGGTTCTGATGCAGCGCCAAAAAGGTTTCACCCTGGTCGAGCTGCTGGTGGCGCTGATGGTGATGGCGCTGCTGGCGGTGCTGAGCTGGCGTGGGCTGGACGGCATGACCCGGGCGCAAACCCAGACCCAGCAGCGCGCCGACGAGGTGCTGACCCTGCAGGCCGGGCTAGGCCAGTGGACGGCCGACCTGGACGCCCTGCTGGAGCAGCCCATGACCAACGCCCTCGACTGGGACGGGCGCGGCCTGCGCCTCACCCGGCGCAGCAGCGACCCGCAGGCCACCGGCCCGCTGGTGGTGGCCTGGACGCGCCGCACGGTGGACGGCACCGACCAGTGGCTGCGCTGGCAGTCGCCCCAGGTGCATAGCCGCGCCGAGCTGGCCCAGGCCTGGAGCAACGCCGCACTGTGGGCGCAAAACCCCAGCGACGAGTCCAAGCGTGCCGAAGTCGCGCTGACCCCGCTGGCCGACTGGCGCATTTTTTACTACCGCGACGGGGCCTGGAGCAACCCGCTGTCCAGCAGCGCCACGACCCCCGCCCCGGCCAATGTGGGACCCGCCCCCGACACCAGCGTCCCCGACGGCGTGCGCCTGGTGCTGACCCTGCCGCCCGGCCAAGCGCTGGCCGGGGTGATCACGCATGACTGGATCCGGCCGACGTTAGGTGGCGGCAAATCCTGATGGTCTATTTATATAAAAAATCGGCCTCTAGCGGATATTTCACTTACGCAAGTAGCTCTCAATTAAATAGCAAATATCGCCAAGGCGGTGCCGCTCTGTTGATGGCCATGTTGACCGTCACCCTGGTCGCCACCCTGGCCGCAGCCTCGCTGTGGCAGCAGTGGCGCAGCGTGGAAGTGGAAGCGGCAGAGCGCCAGCGCGTGCAGTCCACCTGGATTCTGACCGGCGCGCTCGATTGGGCACGGCTGATCCTGCGCGAAGACGGGCGCTCGGGCACCAACGACTACCTGGGCGAACCCTGGGCCGTACCGCTGCAGGAATCCCGCCTGTCCACCTTTTTGGCCGCCGACCGCAACAACACCGGCGGCATCGACAGCGACGAACAGGTGGACGCGTTTTTGTCCGGCCAGATCACCGACATGCAGTCGCGCCTGAACGTCACCAACCTGGTGCAGGACAGCAAGATCTCTGTGGTCACTCTGGCCGCCTTCCACCGCCTGTTTGAACTGCTGAACCTGCCGCCGCTGGAACTCACCCTCCTCAGCACCGAACTGCAACTGGCGATGGACACCCGCAATGCCAGAAACACCGATGCCACCGTACCCCTGCTGCCGAAAAATGCATCACAACTGGGCTGGCTGGGCCTGTCGCCCGGCACCGTGGCAGCCCTGCAGCCCTACGTGACCGTGCTACCGGTACCCACCCCCGTCAACATCAACACCGCCAGCGCCCAGGTGCTGGTGGCCAGCGTGCCCAACCTGAGCATGGCCCAAGCCCAAAAACTGGTGGCCGCGCGGGCCAGCAAATACTTTCGCAGCACCGCCGATGCCAATGACATCCTGAACCAACCCACCATCGTCTTCAACAGTACCGAACACGGCGTGGCGACCAACTATTTCGAAGTGCTGGGCCGCCTGCGCATGGGCACCACCACCGTGCTGGAACGCTCGCTGGTACGGCGCGAAGGCAGCACGGTGACCACCGTCCAGCGCGAGCGTGCGGTCGCCGATCCTGTCGGCCAAGCCGCCCCCTGAAGTCTGCATGCCACTACATACAATGGCCGACCCTTTACGTCGCATATGAGCACCCTGATCGTCCTCCTTCCCCTAGAGCCTGCCACCGGCATGTTCGACTACGTGCTCACCTCTGACGGACGCAGCGCAGGCAGCCACGACCACGCGCCCGTCGCCCTACTACCGCGTAGCGCCGAGCTGGTGGCCGTGGTGCCTGCGCAGGCCTTGTCGTGGCACCAGGTCACCCTGCCCAAAGGCAGCCTGAAACAGGGCACCTTGGGCGGTGCCATCGACTCGCCCCGGCTGCGCGCCGTGCTCGAAGGTCTGCTGGAAGACCGCCTGCTGGAAGAACCCACTGAACTGCACTTTGCGCTGCAACCCGATGCCCCCACCGACGGCCCGGTGTGGGTAGCGGCCTGCAACCGCGCTTGGCTGCGCGCCGCACTGGCCGTGCTGGAGGCCGCCAAGCGCCCGGTGGCCCGCATCGTGCCCGAATGCGCCCCCGACAGCCTGCGCCTGCAGGTGCTGGGCACGCCCGAATTTCCCCAACTGCTCAGCACCAGCCTGCACGGGGTCAGCCTGCTACCCCTGAACACCGCCACGCTGGCCATGGCCCAGGCCATGCACACGGAGGCAGTGGACCTGGTCGCCGAACCCGCCGTGGCCGGGCTGGCCGAACAACTGGCGCAGCGCCCCGTGACCTTGCAGCAGGCCTCTGAACGCTGGCTGGATTCGGCCCGCGGGCGCTGGGACCTGGCGCAGTTCGACCTGAGCAACTCCACCCGCAGCCGCGCCTGGAAAGGCCTGGCGGCACAGGCTACCGTCTGGCTGCAGGCACCGCAATGGCGGGCCGCCCGCTGGGGCCTGGCCCTGCTGCTGCTGGCCCAGATCGTCGGTCTGAACGCCTGGGCCTGGAAGGAAAGCAACAGCTTGCAAGCCAAGCGCGTCGCCCTGCGCACCATCCTGACACAGACCTTCCCCGGCGTGAAAGTGGTGGTCGATGCCCCGGTGCAAATGGCCCGGGAACTGGCGCTGCTGCGCCAGACCGCCGGGGCCACCTCGGCCCGCGACCTGGAGGCCATGCTCAGCGTACTGGGTACCGCCTTGCCACCGCAACAAGCCGCCACCGCGCTGGACTTTGCCCCCGGCGAAGCCCGGCTCAAAGGCCTGCCCACCGGCAGCGACACGGCCACCGCCGAAAGCCTGCGTGCCCAAGGCTACGGCGTGCGGGCCGAAGGCAATCTGTTCATCTTGCAACCCATTCCGCAACCGGCCACCGGAGCCGCCCCATGAAGCTGCCTGCATCGATTCGCCCGCATTGGGACACTTTGGCCCCGCGTGAGCGCCGCAGCGTGCAGGCCGCGCTGACCCTGGTCGTGGTGGCCCTGCTGTGGTGGGTGGCCATTGCCCCGGCCCTGCACACCCTGGGTGCCGCCGATGCCCAGCACCGCAGCCTGGACGCGCAGCTGCAAACCATGCGCAGCCTGCAGGCCGAAGCCCAGGCGCTGCAAGCCCAGCCCAAGCTCAGCTTTGACGATGCCCTCAAGGCGGTTGAGCTGGCCGTCAAATCCGAACTGGGCGGCAGCGGCCAGATCAACGTCACCGGCGAACGCGTCACCGTCAGCCTGAAAAACACCCCGGCCGACGCGTTGGCCCACTGGCTGGCCCAGGTGCGCATCAATGCCCGCGCCCTGCCCACCGAGGCCCGGCTGGTGCGCGGCCCAGCCCCCACCAGCGGCGTACCCAGCGCCACCTGGGATGGCTCGCTGGTGCTGACCCTGCCCAGCAATCGCTGATGCGCCGCTCGTCCACCAAATCCGCCATGACCGTGGCAACTACCCCCTGGCGCTGGGCCTGGGCGGGCGGCCTGCTGGGCCTGGCCCTGGCCGTGCTGCTGTGCGCCCCGGCGCGCTGGCTGGCCACAGGTGTGGCCCAGGCCAGCCAGGACCGGGTGCAACTGGCCGACCCGCGCGGCACGGTGTGGAACGGCTCGGCCCAACTGGTGTTGGCCGGGGGCGAAGGCAGTACCGGCAGTACCGCCCTGCCCGAGCGCCTGCGCTGGCAGATCCGCCCCGCCTGGAACGGGCTGCACACCGCGCTCCAGGCCGACTGCTGCATGGCCCAGCCTCTGCACGTACACGCCACGCCCCACTGGGGCGGCGCGCAACTGGCGCTGACCGACAGCCAATCGCACTGGCCTGCGCCCCTTCTGGCGGGCCTGGGCGCGCCCTGGAATACGCTGCAACCCGAGGGCACACTGGCCCTGAGCACCCAGTCCCTGGTGCTGGACTGGAACGCAGGTCGCATGGTGCTGGCGGGCCAAGCGCGGCTGGAAGCCATCGACATGGCATCGCGCCTGTCCACCCTGAAACCCATGGGCAGCTACCGGCTGACGCTGACCGGCGGCAACCCCAGTACCGTCCAACTCGAAACCCTGGGCGGCAGCCTGCAGCTCACCGGCAGCGGCCAGTGGGTGGGCGCACGGCTGCACTTTGAAGGCATGGCCACCGCCGCACCCGACCGGGTGGATGCCTTGTCCAATCTTCTCAATATCATCGGGCGGCGCGACGGCGCGCGCGCCACCATCAAAGTAGGCTAACGGTATGCAACAGTCTTCCTCTCAGCATTTTTCGCGCGCTATTGTTTCAATAGCTGCTTGCGCACTATGTACCTGCGGTACAGCCATTTTTTCTATAAATGCCCAGGCCCAAGCCCCGGCCGCGGCGGCAGCCCCCAAGCGCGGCGAGCCGGTGACGCTGAACTTCGCCAACGCCGAGATCGAGTCCGTGGCCCGCACCATGGCCGTGATCACTGGGCGCAACGTGGTGGTGGACCCGCGCGTCAAGGGCACCATGACCCTGAGCACCGACCACGCGGTGTCGCCCGCCGTGGCCTACAGCCAGTTTTTGTCGGCCTTGCGGCTGCAAGGGTTTACCGTGGTGGAATCTGCCGGGCTGGACAAAATCGTGCCCGAGGCCGATGCCAAGCTGCAGCCCGGCCCGGTCACGCTGGGTGAGAACAACGCCGCTGTAGGCAGCCAGATCGTCACCCAGATCTTCAAGTTGAACTACGAAAACGCCGCCAACCTGGTGCCCGTGCTGCGCCCGCTGATCAGCCCCAACAACACCATCAACCTGAACCCCGGCAACAACTCGTTGGTCATCACCGACTACGCCGACAACCTGCGCCGCATTGGCCGCATCATCTCGGCGATGGACGTGTCCAACGCCACCGACGTAGAGATCATCCCGCTCAAATACGCCATTGCCGGGGACCTGGTGCCGCTGCTGACCAAGCTGGTCGAATCTGGCAGCAGCAGCGGGGCCGCCGCCGCTCCCGGGCAGACCGACAGCTCGTTCAAAACCACCATGCTGGCCGAGCCGCGCAGCAATGCCGTGATCTTGCGTGCCGCGAATCCGGCCCGGGTGTCGCTGGTCAAGTCGCTGATTGCCAAGCTGGACCAGCCCACCATGAGCGGTAGCAACGGCGACGCGGGCAACATCTATGTGGTGTACCTGAAGAACGCCGATGCCACCAAGCTGGCCACCACCTTGCGCGCCGCCATGAGCGGCGAGGCCCGGAGCAGTTCGGGTAGTTCGGGCAGTAGCAGCACCTCCAGCTCCGGCAGCGGGCTGAGCCCGACCACCAGCAACATGTCTTCGAGCAGCAGCGCCACCAGTACGGCCAGCACTGCGGCCCTCAGCGGCACCACCAGCAACCAGCCGTCCACCGGCGGCCAGATCCAGGCCGACCCCTCAACCAATTCGCTGATCATCACCGCGCCCGAGCCCCAGTACCGCCAGCTGCGCGCCGTCATCGACAAGCTCGATGGCCGTCGCGCCCAGGTGCTGGTGGAAAGCCTGATCGTCGAAGTCAACAGCGACAAGGCCGCCGAGTTCGGCATCCAGTGGCAGGGCGTGCTGGGCAAGGTCGGTCTGGGTACCAACTTTGGCACCGGCAGCAGCAATCTGGCCACCCTGGCCACCAGCATTGCCACCGGCAGCACCAGCACCGTGCTCAGCAACGGCCTGAACCTGGGCGTGGCCACCAAGATCGGTGGCACCTATGTACTGGGTGCGCTGGCCCGGCTGATGGACCAAACTGGCACCGGCAACGTGCTATCGACCCCCAATCTGCTGACCCTGGACAACGAAGAGGCCAAGATCGTCGTCGGCCAGAACGTGCCGTTTGTCACCGGCACCTACACCAGCACCAGCTCTACCACCACCGCCAACCCGTTCCAGACCATCGAACGCAAAGACGTGGGCCTGACACTGCGTGTGCGCCCGCAGATCAACGAAAACGGCACGGTAAAGATGTCCATCTACCAGGAAATCTCCAACGTGGATGCCTCCACCAAGAACAACAGCAACGGCCCTACCACCAACAAGCGCTCCTTCGAGTCCAATGTGCTGGTAGATGACGGCTCCATCGTGGTGCTGGGCGGTCTGCTGCAAGACACCTACGCGGGCAACGTCGAAAAAGTGCCGCTGCTGGGCGACCTGCCCTATGTGGGCAATTTCTTCAGAAGCGAAAGCCGCAGCCGCACCAAGACCAACCTGATGGTATTTTTGCGCCCCATCGTGGTCCGTGACGCAGATACCAGTGACACGCTGGCATCGGACCGCTACGACATGATGCGGGTGCAGCAGCAGGGCATGAAGCCCGCCCAGCACCCCATGCTGTCCGCCGTGCCCTCGGCCAACGAGCTGCCCGAGCTACCCACCACCACCGAGCGCAAAGCCAATGTGCCCAGACCGCTGACCACACTGCCCACGGCATCGGCCCCTTGATTCCGCCCTGACCATGCGCCACCCCCTGCCCTACGCCTTCGCCCGCACCCAGCAAATGCTGCTGGAGGACAACCTGGGCGACTTCACCCTGTGGCTGCACCCGGCCAGCGCCCCATCGGCCCTGAGCGAGGTGATGCGCAAGTACCCCGTACGCCAGATCGAAACTCTGGCCCTGGATGCCCTGCTACAACGCATCAGCGCCGCCTACGCCCAGGGCGAATCCAGCGCCGCGTCGGTGGTCAGCGAAGTGGAAAGCGATGCGGACCTGTCGCGCATGATGCAGGAGCTGCCCGCGGTCGAAGATTTGCTGGAAATGAGCGACGACGCGCCTATCATCCGCATGCTCAACGCCCTGCTGACCCAGGCTGCACGCGACGGGGCCAGCGACATCCACATCGAACCCTACGAGCGCCATTCCAGCGTGCGCTTTCGGGTGGACGGCACGCTGCGCGAAGTGGTGCAACCGAATCGCGCCCTGCACGCCGCCCTGATTTCGCGTCTGAAGATCATGGCCGACCTGGATATTTCTGAGAAACGCCTGCCGCAGGACGGCCGCATCTCCTTGCGCATCGGCACCCGGGCCGTAGACGTGCGCGTCAGCACCTTGCCCAGCGCCCATGGCGAGCGTGCCGTGCTGCGCCTGCTGGACAAGAGCGGCGCCAAGCTGACGCTGGAATCGGTGGGCATGCAGGGCGATGTACTCGACCAACTGCAGCAGCTGATCGCCCAGCCGCACGGCATCATTCTGGTCACCGGCCCTACCGGCTCCGGCAAAACCACCACCCTGTACGCCGCCCTGAGCCGCCTGGATGCCAGCACCAGCAACATCATGACGGTGGAAGACCCGATCGAATACGAGCTGCCCGGCGTGGGCCAAACCCAGGTCAATGCCAAGATCGACCTGACCTTCGCCAAGGCCTTGCGCGCCATCCTGCGCCAAGACCCGGACGTGATCATGATCGGCGAAATCCGCGACTTCGAAACTGCCCAGATCGCCATCCAGGCCTCGCTCACCGGCCATTTGGTGCTGGCCACCCTGCACACCAACGATGCCGCCAGCGCGGTAAACCGGCTCATCGACATGGGCGTGGAGCCGTTTTTGCTCAGCTCCACTCTGCTCGGCGTGCTGGCCCAGCGCCTGGTGCGCAAGCTGTGCCCGGTCTGCCT
This sequence comes from Rhodoferax sp., assembly GCF_025354435.1. Classification (GTDB taxonomy): domain Bacteria; phylum Pseudomonadota; class Gammaproteobacteria; order Burkholderiales; family Burkholderiaceae_C; genus Rhodoferax_B. Next base: position 26,305 of record NZ_JANXMU010000024.1, on the reverse strand, counting down.
GGGTAAAAACTGCGAAAAATGCAACCAGACCGGCTACCAAGGCCGCACCGGCATCTTCGAGCTACTGGTCACCAACGATGCCATCCAGGCGCAAATCCACAACCGCGCCTCGGAGGCCGACATCCGCGCCGCCGCCCGCACCGCCGGCATGGCCCTGATGCGCGAAGACGGCGAACGCCTGGTGCAGGCCGGGGTCACCTCGCGTGAAGAGCTGCTGCGTGTGACGCGAGACTGAACCCCATGCCCGCCTATTCCTTCGAAGCCCTCGACAGCCAAGGCCAAACCCGCAAAGGCGTGATGGAGGCCGATACGGCCAAGGCCGCGCGCGGCCTGCTGCGCGCGCAGGCGCTGGTACCGCTGGCAGTGGAGCCGGTGAACGCTAGCGGCAGCCAAAGCGGCAAGGGCCTGCGCACCAACTTGTTTGAAAGCCGCGTTTTCAATTCCACCGGCCTGGCCATCTGGACCCGACAAGTGGCTGGGCTGGTGTCGTCGGGCCTGCCGCTGGAGCGGGCCCTCACCGCCCTGACCGACGAGGCCGAAGACGAGCGCCAACGCAACCTGCTGGCCTCGCTGCGCGCCGAGGTGAATGCGGGCGCAAGCTTTGCCAAGGCGCTGGGCCAGCATCCGCGCGAGTTCTCGCCCATTTTTGTGGCGGTGATCGGCGCGGGCGAGCAAAGCGGTAGCCTGGGCCTGGTGCTGGAACGCCTGGCCGACGACCTGGAAGAACGCCAGGCGTTGCAGTCCAAGCTGATCGGCGCGGCTCTGTACCCTGCCATCGTCACACTGGTGGCGATTGCCATCGTGCTGTTTCTGGTGGGCTATGTGGTGCCGCAGGTGGCGAATGTGTTTGCCGGGAGCAAGCGCGCCCTGCCGTTCTTGACGGTGGCCATGCTGGCCATCAGCGGCGTGGTGCGCAACTACGGCTGGGCCATGCTGATTGCTATTATTGTGATAGCCATCAGTGCACGCACTGCCTACGCCAACACCTTGTTTCGCCAAAAAATTGATGCCGCATTCCTGAAGCTGCCGCTGCTGGGCCCGCTGGCCCGGGGCTACAACGCGGCCCGGTTTTCCGGCACGCTGGCGATGCTGGCCTCGGCGGGCGTACCGATTTTGAAAGCCCTGCAGGCGGCGGCCGAAACCCTGAACAACACCGCCATGCGCGCCGACGCGCTGGACGCCCTGGTGCTGGTACGCGAAGGCGCGCCGCTGGCCTCGGCACTGGCGCAAAAGAAGCGCTTCCCCGGCCTGCTGGCCATGTTTGCCCGGTTGGGCGAGCAAACCGGCCAGTTGCCGGTAATGCTGCAGCGCGCCGCCGTGCAACTCAGCACCGAAGTGCAACGCCGCGCCATGGCCCTGGCAACCATTCTGGAGCCGCTCTTGATCGTGGCGATGGGCTTGGTGGTCATGCTGATCGTGTTGGCCGTACTGATGCCGATTATTCAATTGAACCAATTCGCGAAGTAAGCATGCCAATCTCCCTCGACGACAAACTGGTGGTGGCGATTTCCTCGCGCGCCCTGTTCAACCTCGAAGAAGAAAACCGCCTCTTCGACGCGGGCGACGACAAGGCCTACATGCAGCTGCAGTTTGACCGGCTGGACCTGCCTGCGCAGCCGGGCGTGGCGTTTTCATTGGTCAAGAAGCTGCTGGCCTTCAACGACGACGGCATCAAGCGGGTCGAAGTGGTGATTCTGTCGCGCAATGACCCGGTCAGCGGTATGCGTATTTTCCGCTCCAGCAAGGCGGGGGGCCTGCACCTGGAGCGGGGCGTGTTCACCCAAGGTCGATCGCCTTACGGCTACCTGCGCGCACTGGGCGCGCACCTGTTTTTATCGGCCAACGAGAAGGATGTGCGCGATGCGCTGGCAGCGGGCTTTCCGGCGGCGCGGGTGCTGACCGAATCAACCCAGGCGGGCCACAACTACCCCGATGAAGTGCGCATTGCCTTCGACGGCGATGCCGTGCTGTTCAGCGACGAGGCCGAGCGGGTCTACCAAAGCCAGGGGCTGGATGCCTTCCAGCGTCATGAAACCGACAAAGCCACCATGCCCCTGCCGGACGGCCCGTTCAAACCGCTGCTGGTGGCACTGAACCGGCTACAACAGGCCAACAACCCGCACATGCGCATCCGCACCGCCCTGGTCACCGCCCGCAGCGCCCCGGCGCACGAGCGCGCCATCCTGACGCTGATGGACTGGCACATCGCGGTGGATGAGGCCATGTTCCTCGGCGGCCTGCCCAAGGGCGAGTTTCTGCGCGAATTCGAACCCGACTTCTTCTTCGACGACCAGACCGGCCACGTCAACTCCGCCGCCCGCCACGTGCCAGCCGGGCACGTGAGCAGCGGCGTTTCCAATCCAGCGAACTAAATCGCTGCGTGCAGGTCCATCCGCCTGCTTCTCCACCATAAAGACCCCATGCGCCTCGCCAACCTGAAAGCCCAGACCGCCCAAGTCTGGAAGCTGTCGATCCCGTATTTCCAGTCCGAAGAAAAATGGAAAGCCCGCGCCCTGCTGGCCTCCATCGTGGCGCTGAACCTGTTGGGGGTCTACCTGCTGGTGCTGCTGAACAACTGGAACCAGGTGTTCTACGACGCGCTGCAAAACAAGGACTCGGCGGTGTTCTGGCAGCAGCTGGGGCGCTTTACTTACATCGCCTTTGCCCTGATCGTGCTGGCGGTGTACAAGTTTTACCTGACCCAGCTGCTGGAAATGCGCTGGCGCGCCTGGATGACCACGCACTACCTGGTGCGCTGGCTGTCCAACCAGGCCTTCTACAAAATGGAGCTGGCCCGCTTCGCCAAGGCCAACCCGGAGGCCGGGCCCGACAACCCCGACCAGCGTATCCAGGAAGACCTGAACCAGTTCACCGGCCTGACCATTGGCCTGTGCATGGGCGTGCTGAATTCGGTGGTCACCCTGGTGAGCTTTGTCGGGATTTTGTGGAAACTGTCGGGCGACTTTTCGTTCCACTTCGGCGGCAGCGAATACTTTGTGCCCGGCTTCATGGTCTGGATGGCCCTGCTGTACTGCCTGGCGGGCAGCATCATCACCTTCTACATTGGCCGTCCGCAGATCAAACTGAACTTCCAGCAGCAGCGCGTCGAGGCCGATTTTCGGCACCACATGGTGCGGGTGCGCGAATACAGCGAATCGATTGCACTGGACCACGGCGAAAAGGTCGAACGCGCCCACCTGAACATGCGCTTTGGGGCCGTGCTGGTCAACTACCTGAAGTTGCTGAAGGCCCAAAAGCGCCTGATCTGGTTTAACAGCTTCTTTGGCCAGGCAGCGGTGGTGTTTCCGTTCATCGTGGCCGCACCGCGGTTTTTCAGCGGTGCCATCCAATTGGGCACGCTGATGCAGATCTCATCGGCGTTTGGCCGGGTGCAAGACTCGCTGAGCTGGTTTGTCGACAACTACAGCAGCCTGGCGACCTGGCGCGCCACCACCGACCGGCTGACCTCGTTTGAAGAACAAATTCAGGCTCTAGCGCTGGTGCAGTCTTCGCAAGCAGCTACTAATTCAGTAGCAGGCAGCACCCTGGAAGCCCGCAACCTGACGCTGCGCCTGCCGGACGGCAGCGTGCTACTGAACGGTGTCAACCTGCAAGCCCGCCCTGGCGACCACATTTTGCTCAGCGGACCTTCGGGCAGCGGAAAATCCACGCTGTTCCGCGCGTTTGCCGCCATCTGGCCGTTCAGCAGCGGGCAGATTGCCCTGCCAGCCGACGCGATGTTTATCCCCCAGCGCCCCTATTTCCCCGACGGCACCTTGCGCAGCGCCCTGGCCTACCCCACCGCCGCCAGCGGCTACACCGACGAGGCCCTGCGCCAGGCCCTGGTAGACGCACTGCTGCCCGACCTGGCCGACCAGTTGGACCAGGAAGCCGCCTGGGGCCAAAAACTATCGGGTGGCGAGCAGCAGCGGCTGGCGATCGCCCGGGTGCTGCTGAAAAAGCCGCGCTGGATTTTTGCCGACGAAGCCACCAGCGCGCTGGATGCCGTGGCCGAGAATTTGATATATAAACGGCTTCTAGCCCAGGTAGAATCTGCACAAGGCGCTATTATTTCAATAGCACACCGCCCGGGTGTAGCAGCCTTCCACAACCAGCGCTGGACGCTGGAGCCGCAACCCGCAGGGGCCGTTGCGCGCTACCAGATCGCGCAAACCGCCCTATAAAAAAAGCCGCTCTGGGAGCGGCTTTTTGGATTAAACCCCCGTCGTTTTCTTGACGGCAGACGGGTCTTCGTAGGTCAGCGGCCCCTCGGCCAACTTGTCGGGGTTGAGGGTCTGGTTGGCGGTATGCGCCACATCGATGGCATTGCCACCAGCCCGCCACAGCAACTGCAAAAAGTCCAACAGCTTCTTGGAGATCGGCTCAGGGGGTGGATTCTCGGGCTTCTTTTCCACCGCCTTAGGCGTGGTGGTCCAGTCGGTGGACGGGTCTTTTTCGGTGCTCAGCGGCTGGTTCGGACCAGGTTCTTTACCGGCTTCCAGCAGCTTGGCGGCTTTGGCTGCGGTCTCAGGCGATTCGTTTTGCAGGCCGTTACCAGCTTTGGCGCCCGTTTCGGTGGCCGCCACCTTCTGGCTAACGGCCTGGGTTACCGCCGTCGGTGTGCTGGGCTCGACGCCCCCCACGGCTTTGACCGCCTGGGCTTGCGCCGCCTCGCCCTTGGGCACGGCCCGCACAGCCGTACGGGCCTGCTCTGCGGCCTCCAGCTTGGCCACTTCTTCTTGGGTGGTCGAAATGATGAGCTTGACCGACGGCGTGGGTGTCGCAGCCGCCTCCAGCTTGGTGGTTTCTTCCTGGATGGCTGCGGTTACAGGCTGTGTATCTGGCCCCTGGGTCGCCGTAGACCCTACGCCAGAACGCGTGCCAGCCGCAGCGGGCGGCCAGTTCACGGTACGTTCGACAGGAGGGATTTGCATTGTGTTCACCAGGTAAGGGAGTCTGTGGATACTTTTTTCAGACCTCGTACTTTGGTTAACGGCAGAAATGCAGGGTTATTTAGGCCTATTTCTAAAAATATTAAAAAAACTTTACGCCCGGATAGACAACTTACAAAAATCGCTCCAACAGCCTGCGCGAGCCCCGGTCCAGCGCCGTCATGTCGCGCACGCTGAACTGCACGCCTGCGCCACCGGCAATCAGCAAGCCGGTACGGCCCAGGCGGCGGATGTCTTCTTCGGTTTTGAGCACAAAGTCGGTGTCGCCACGGTCGGTTTCCACCGTCCAGACGCTGGGCGTGGAGAAGGTAGACACGGCCTTGACCCGCAGGATCTCGGGCACAAATTCGCGAGCGGCCAGCTCCTCCACCAGCAGGCTGTGGACGGCGGGGGGCAAGCCGCTGAGGCTGTCAATCCACACCAGTTCGTGGCCCTCGGTGCCGACCAGGGACACGCCCTCGTCCGGCGCAGCAATTGGGAAAGCGCGCACCGGCACCACGCCTTCATGGCGTTCGCCGGTGGTGAAAACCACGGCCAGGCGGCCGAACGCATCGCGTTCCAGCAAGAAATCAGGGGTAGATGTCATGCTTAGTTTCCTGCGGGGTGGGCTGAGTGCTCGGTGGGGCGCGACAGGCTCAGGCCCTCGTCTTCGCTCTCGGTGCGGCGTAGTTGCGCCTGGTACAGCCGCCAGTAGGCGCCCTCGCGGGCCATCAGCTCTTCGTGCGGGCCGACCTCGACCACGCGGCCCCGGTCCATCACCACCAGGCGGTCGGCCTTGCGCAGGGTGGACAAACGGTGGGCGATGGCGATGGTGGTGCGGCCCTGTACCAGGTTGTCCAACGCCTTCTGGATTTCGTTTTCGGTTTCGGTATCGACCGAGGAAGTGGCTTCATCCAAAATCAAAATACGCGGATCGATCAGCAGCGCACGGGCAATCGAGATGCGCTGGCGCTCACCGCCCGACAGGCCCTGGCCGCGCTCGCCTACCAGCGAGTCGTAGCCCTGGGGCAGGCGCAGGATGAACTCATGTGCGTGGGCGGCACGGGCGGCGGCCACGATTTCTCGGCGGGTCGCATCGGGCTTGCCGTAGGCGATGTTCTCGGCGATGGTGCCAAAGAACAGAAAGGGCTCTTGCAGCACCAGGCCGATGTTGCGCCGGTAATCGGCCACGGCGTAGCGGCGGATATCGGTGCCGTCCACCTGGATGGAGCCGTCGGTCACGTCGTAAAAACGGCAGATCAGGTTCACCAGCGTACTCTTGCCCGAGCCGCTGTGGCCCACCAGGCCAATCATGTCGCCAGGGCGGATCACCAGGTCCAGGTCGCGGATGACGGCGCGGTTGCCATAGCGGAAACCAATGCCCTTCATCTCGATCTGGCCGCGCACGCCGCCGGTACTGGCGCTGACGGGCACCGGCACGGGCTGGGTGGGCTCGGGTACGTTGGACACGTGGTCCAGGATGTCAAAAATCCGCTTCGCACCGGCGGCGGCCTTTTGCGTCACCGACACAATGCGGCTCATCGAGTCCAGCCGGGTGTAGAAACGGCCGATGTAGGCCACAAAGGCGGTCAACACGCCCACGGTGATCTGCTGTTTGGATACCAACCAGATACCAAACGCCCAGACCACCAGCAGGCCGATTTCGGTCAGCAGCGAGACGGTGGGCGAAAACAGCGACCAGATCTTGTTGAGCCGGTCGTTGGCTTCCAGGTTGTGCCGATTGGCAGTGCGAAAGCGCTCAGCCTCGCGCTTTTCTTGCGCAAAAGCCTTTACTACGCGAATGCCGGGAATGGTGTCGGCCAGCACATTGGTGACCTCGGACCAGACCCGGTCGATCTTCTCGAAGCCAGTGCGCAGACGGTCGCGCACGGTGTGGATCATCCAGGCGATAAAGGGCAACGGAATCAGGGTCACCAGTGCCAACAACGGGTTTTGGTAGAACAAAATCACCGCCGTCATGGAGATCATCAGCACGTCGGTGGCAAAGTCCAGCGCGTGCAGCGACAAAAACACGCAAATGCGGTCGGTTTCCGAGCCGATGCGGGACATCAGGTCGCCGGTGCGCTTGCCGCCAAAATAGTCTAGCGACAGCTCCAGCAGGTGGTCGAAGGTGGTGGTGCGCAGGTCGGCCCCAATGCGCTCGGACACCAATGACAGGATGTACGTGCGGGCCCAGTTCAGCCCCCAGCCCAAGACCGCCGCACCAAACAGGCCACCCAGGTAGACCACCACCTTATGCGGCTCGATAGTCTGCCCGTTCTGGAACGGGATCAGGATTTCATCCATCAGCGGAATCGCCAAATAAGGCGGAATCATGGACGCGGCAGTCGAGGCCATGGTCAGCGCAAAACCGGCCGCCAACTGCTTGCGGTACGGCTTGGCAAAGCGCCACAGGCGCAACAGCACCCAAGTGGACGGCGGGGTATGCAGCTCGCGCTGGCAGACCGGGCACTCTTCGCTGTCGGGTGGCAGGGGCGCGTGGCAGGTAGGGCACTGGCCAGGTTCGTCCAGGCTCAGCTCCAGGGGGGCCGCGCGCTGGTCAAACAGTTTGACCAGGCGCTGCGCCTGCGGGTCGGCAGCCAGGGTGTAGCGCCAGCGGGCCAGCCGGGTCTGGGTGTCGTGCAGCTCCAGCGTGCCGACACCGGCGTGGTCAAAATGGCGCAAGGCCAGACCGGGCGTGAGCGGCCAGGCCTGCCAAGTGCCGTCCTGGTGGCTCAGCAGGCGTTGGTCGGTCAGGGTCAGCAGCCCCGGTGCAAAGCGCAGCTGGGCATCCAGGTCAACGGACAAGCTGACTAGGGCGTTCTCGTGGGAGAGGAGCTGCGATTGCAAGCCACTGCTTAATTCGACGGGATGATGATGTTGCATGTATATAAAGACCCTAAGATTTCTGGCCAAGCGCCGGTGCCTCGTCGGGGCATCAGATTCTCGCCGATGCCAAGTCCATTTCTAATTACCATATGCACCTGCGCACATTAGCCACCAGCAGCCGGGCCGCCCGGACACTACTTACGCCAAAAACATGAGCCCCAAGGACGATATCCAACTGCTGCGCATCAATTATTTGCGTGGCCCCAACATCTGGACCTACCGGCCCGCCCTCGAAGTCTGGCTCGACCTGGGGGAACTGGAAGAATTTCCTTCTAACCTGCTGCCCGGTTTTACCGACCGTCTGGTCGCCCTGCTGCCCGCCCTGGTGGAGCACCACTGCGGCGTGGGCGAGCGTGGCGGCTTTCTGCAGCGGCTGGTAGAGGGCACCTGGGCCGGCCATACGCTGGAGCACGTGGTCATCGAGCTGCTGAACCTAGCGGGCATGCCCACCGGCTTTGGTCAGACCCGCAGCACCTCGCAGCGCGGCGTGTACCGCATGGTGTTCCGGGCCCGCGACGAGCAGGTTGCCCGCACCGCCCTGGCCCAGGGCCACCGGTTGCTGATGGCCGCCATCAACGACCAGCCGTTTGACGTGTCCGCTGCCGTTGCCGCTGTGCGCACCGAGGTCGACGACTGCTACCTCGGCCCCAGCACCGCCTGCATCGTGGCCGCCGCCACCGACCGCAGCATCCCGCACATCCGCCTGAACGACGGCAACCTGGTGCAACTGGGCCATGGTGCCCGCCAGCGCCGCATCTGGACGGCCGAAACCGAATTCACCAGCGCGATTGCCGAGGGCATTGCCCACGACAAAGATCTGACCAAGACCCTGCTGCAGTCCTGCGGCGTGCCGGTGCCCGAAGGCGTGGTGGTCGACAGCCCGCAAGCCGCCTGGGATGCCGCACAAGACGTGGGCCTGCCGGTAGTAGTAAAGCCGTCCGACGGCAACCACGGCCGGGGCGTGGCACTGGACCTGAGCACCCAGGCCGATGTGGAAGCTGCCTACCTGGTGGCCGAGCAGCACGGCAGCGAAGTGCTGGTCGAGCGCTTTGTGCGCGGCAACGAGCACCGCCTGCTGGTGGTGGGTGGCCGCGTGGTCGCCGCCGCCCGGGGTTCGGTCGCCTGGGTCACGGGCAACGGCCAGTCCACCGTGGCCGAACTGGTAGACGCACACATCAACACCGACCCGCGCCGTGGCACCCACGAAGACGCGCCGCTGGGCCTGATCGACACCTACAAAGACGAAGCTGTGCTGCTGGACCTGCAGCGCCAGGGTCTCTCGCCTGATGCGGTGCCCGCGGCGGGCAAACAGGTGCTGATCCAACGCAACGGCAACGTCGCCATCGACTGCACTGACTTGATGCACCCCGAGGTGGACCACATCGTGTCTCTGGCGGCGCGCATCGTCGGGTTGGACATTGCCGGGGTGGACGTGGTGTGCGAAGACATCTCCAAACCGCTAGGCCCCCAGGGCGGCGCGATTGTGGAAGTCAACGCCGGCCCAGGCTTGCTGATGCACCTGAAACCCGCCGAGGGCTCGCCCCGCCCGGTAGGCCGCGCCATCGTAGACCACCTGTTTGACGAAGACGAGACCGGCCGCATCCCCATCGTGGGCGTGGCCGGTACCCAGGGCACGCACACCATCGCCCGGCTGGTCGCCTGGCTGTTGCACCTGAGCGGTAAGCGCGTCGGCCTGGCCTGCCGCGACGGCTTGTTTCTGGACACCCGGCGCATCGAAACCAAGGACTGCGCCCACTGGGAACCAGCCCACCGCCTGCTGATCAACCGCTCGATGGAAGCCGCCGTAATCGAAAACGGGGCCGCCAGCATCCTGCGCGATGGCCTGGCCTACGACCGCTGCATCGTCGGCATCGTTACCGACCTGGGTGGCGCCTCCACGCTGGCCGAATTCGACATTACCGAAGACGACCAACTGGTGAAAGTGCTACGCACCCAGGTGGACGTAGTGCTGGCCGAAGGCGTGGCCGTGCTGAATGCTGTGGACGAGCGCGTGGCCGCGATGGCCGAGCTTTGCGACGGCTCCGCCATTTTGTATGGAATTGACCCGCTACTCCCCACCACCATTGCACACCGTGCTTTAGGCGGCAGAGCAGTCATCATCCACAAAGGCCACATCATGCTGGCTACCGGCAGTGCCGAAGTGCCGCTGGTCAACCTGGAGCGGCTCACCGCCAACTGGACCACTCCGGCGCAGCTGGAGCCCATCCTGGCTTCGATTGCCGCCGCTTGGGCGATGGATATTTCGCCCGATTTGATTGTGGCCGGGCTCAAGACCTTCGAACTGGACCTGCCCACCGTCCGCCCCACGCCCCCTGTACGCGCCACCCTGCCCCCGGCCGCACCCCGTACCGAACAAGAAGATAGAAAGACCGACTGATGGAAGTCTCACGCATCCGGGCCCTGCGCGGCCCTAATCTTTGGAGCCGCCATACCGCTGTGGAAGCCGTGGTGGCCTGCGCGGAATCTGAGCAGGCTATTGCCCAGATTCCCGGGTTCGAGGTCGCCGTGCGCGCCCTGTTCCCCGCCATCGGACCGTTGCGCCCCAACCGCGAACACGGTTCGGTGTCGCTGGCCCATGTGCTGGAAGCCGCCACGTTGGCGCTGCAGGCCCAGGCTGGCTGCCCGGTCACCTTCAGCCGCACCTCGGCTACCGAACAGACTGGCATCTACCAGGTGGTGGTGGAGTACAGCGAAGAAGCCGTGGGCCGCCAGGCGCTGGAATTGGCCCAGGCCCTGATACAGGCGGCGCTGAACCACACCGCATTCGACAAAGATGCCGCCATCGCCCAGCTGCGCGAAACCGACGAGGACGAGCGCATGGGCCCCAGCACCGGGGCCATCGTGGATGCCGCCGTGGCCCGGGGCATCCCCTACCGCCGCCTGACCAAGGGCAGCATGGTGCAATTTGGCTGGGGTTCGCGCCAGCGCCGCATCCAGGCCGCGGAATTCGACCTGACCAGCGCCGTGTCCGAAGCCATCGCCCAGGACAAAGACCTGACCAAAAAACTGCTGCACGCCGCCGGTGTTCCGGTCCCGCTGGGCCGCCCGGTGGAAACGCTGGACGAAGCCTGGCAAGTAGCAATGGAAATCGGCTTGCCCGTGGTGGTGAAGCCGCAAGACGGCAATCAGGGCAAGGGCGTGACGGTCAACATCGTAGACCGCGCGCACCTGGAAGCGGCCTTCGCGGCGGCTGCCGAAATCGGCGAAGTGATGGTCGAGAAATTCTTGCCCGGCAGCGACTTCCGCCTGCTGGTGGTGGGCAACAAGCTGGTGGCTGCAGCCCGCCGCGACCCACCCCAGGTGCTGGGCGACGGCGTACACACCGTGCGCGAGCTGGTGGATATCGTCAACTCCGACCCCAAGCGCGGCGAAGGCCATGCCACCTCGCTGACCAAGATCCGCTTTGACGACATCGCCATCGCCCGGCTGGCGCTGCAAGATCTGGCCCCGGACTCGGTGCCCACCATCGGCCGCCGCGTGATTCTGCGTAACAACGCCAACCTGAGCACTGGCGGCACCGCCACCGACGTGACCGACGACGTGCACCCCGCCGTCGCCGCCCAGGCGGTGGCCGCTGCCCAGATGATCGGCTTGCACATCTGCGGCGTGGACGTGGTCTGCGAAAGCATGCTCAAGCCGCTGGAAGACCAGCACGGCGGCATCGTCGAAGTCAACGCCGCACCCGGCCTGCGCATGCACATCTCGCCCTCGTTCGGCAAGGGCCGCAATGTGGGTGAAGCCATGGTCAGCAACCTGTATGCGGCGGGCGACGATGGCCGCATTCCGGTGGTGGCCGTTACCGGCACCAACGGCAAAACCACCACCGCCCGCCTGATCGCCCACCTCTTCACCAGCAGCGGCCTGCGCGTCGGCATGACCAACACCGACGGTGTCTACGTCAATGGCCGCCAGATCGACAGCGGCGACTGCTCGGGCCCCAAAAGCGCCCGCAATGTGCTGATGCACCCCGATGTGGATGCTGCGGTGTTTGAAACCGCCCGCGGCGGCATGCTGCGCGAAGGCTTGGGCTTTGACCGCTGCCAGGTGGCCGTGGTCACCAATATCGGCGCAGGCGACCACCTGGGCCTGAACTACATCACCACGGTGGAAGACCTGGCAGTGCTCAAACGCGTCATCGTGCAAAACGTGCCCGCCACCGGTTACGCCGTGCTGAATGCCGCCGACCCCATCGTCGCCGCCATGGCCACGGCCTGCCCCGGCAACGTCATCTACTTCACCGCCGACCGCCACCACCCGGTGATGGCCACCCACCGCGCCCAGGGGCGGCGCACGGTGTATGTCGATGGCGACCACATCGTTGCCGCCGTGGGCTCGTGGCGCGAACAGATCGCCCTGCGCGATGTGCCGCTGACCCGCGCCGGCACCATTGCCTTCCAGGTGGACAACGCCATGGCCTCGGTGGCCGCCGCCTGGGGCGTGGGCATGAACTGGGACACCATCCGCCGCGGCCTGTCGAGCTTTTCCAACGATGCCGACAACGCCCCCGGCCGCTTTAACGTGATGGACTACAAGGGTGCCACGGTGATTGCCGACTACGGCCACAACCCGGATGCCATGCGCGCCCTGGTGTCCGCCGTAGAGGCCATGCCTGCCAAGCGACGCTCGGTGGTCATCAGCGGTGCTGGAGACCGGCGCGACGAAGACATCCGCGAACAAACCGTGATTTTGGGTGACGCGTTTGACGACGTGATCCTGTTCGAAGATGCCTGCCAGCGGGGCCGTGCCGATGGCGAAGTGGTCAAGCTGCTGCGCGAAGGCCTGGCCAATGCCCAGCGCACCCGCACGGTGGACGAGATCTACGGCGAATTCATCGCCATCGACCACGCCTTGGCGCGCTTGCAACCCGGCGACCTGTGTTTAATCTTGGTGGACCAGGTGGAAGAAGCCCTGGCGCACCTGGCGCAACGGGTAGCCGCGGCCTAGAACGCTCTCTGCCTGTGGGCGGTTTATGCTGCACTGCAACAGGGCAGGATGGTGGAAGCCATCCTGCCCTGTTGCCTTTGGATGGTGCATCTCCGCACACTTACAAAGTTTTCAGGCCTTTAGCGCATATCCGGCATACACAGATAGCTATATTTTTTGAAATAAATGTAAGTATTTGTTGGTATGGTGTTTGCACTGTGGAAGTGGGCAATCAGTTCACTTAACCACCAGGGATACACGATGAAATTCACATGCACAGGCACGCTTGTTTTGGCAGCCGCAGCGGCTTTGACCACCGGCACGCTGGCACACGCTGCGGACTGGAGCGACACCTCCATCGGCTACCGATACGGCAACAGCTTTCGGGAACCATTCAATCCCAGCGATATTTCCAAAAACATCGTCAACATCACCCATGCCAGTGGTTACAAATACGGCAGCAACTACCTGAACCTGGACATCCTCGAATCGGACTCCACCGACCACGGTGCCCAAGAGGCCTACCTAGTCTACCGCCACACCCTGGACTTGGGCAAAGTCACCGGCAAAAGCTTTGCTTTCGGCCCGGTGCGCGGCCTGGGCCTGACGGCAGGTTTTGACTGGAACACCAAAAACGACCCCAACTACGCCTCCAAAAAGCGCATGCTTGTGGTGGGCCCCACGCTGATGGTCGACGTACCAGGCTTTCTGAACGTCAGCCTGCTGGTATTGAAAGAAAGCAATTTCCCCATCGGCACCGCCAGCCGTTACAGCTACAAAACGCATCCCATGCTCACGTTGGCCTAGGGTGTACCGATCGGCGGCACCGGGCTGTCGTTCGAGGGCTACATGAACTACATCGGAACCAAGGGAAACAACGAATTTGGCGGCACCACCTCGCCCGAAACCAATTTCGACGGCTCCATTTTTTATGACCTGAGCCCCACACTCGGTTCCAGCAAAAACACCTTCCGTGTCGGCATCGGCTACCAATACTGGCGCAACAAGTTTGGCAACCCCGGCACCATCACCGGTACCACGGCCAAAACGCCAATGGTCCGCGCCGACTACCACTTCTAGCGTCAAAAGCGCCATGCGGGCACCTTACCAACCCGCATGGCCCGTAACAGCCCCTGGCCGGGGCCACGGGCAGCGGTAAAATCGCGCCTTTGTCGCCTTTCCCCCCTCCTCCATCCATGTCGTCTGTAACCACCGGGCCAGCCCGGGCCTGCTTTGACCTGAAAAGCGCCACGCTGCCCCTGCTTGCGGTGGTGATGAAAACCGCCGACTTGGCCGCCCTGGCCCAGGAGATGGAAACCCGCTTTGGCGACACCCCCGATTTTTTCGACCAGGACCCGGTGGTCATCAACCTGCTGCCGGTGGCCGACAGCACCGATCCCATTAATTTCAATCTGCTGGTCGAGCTGCTGCGCAGCTACCACATGCAGCCGATTGCCGTGCACGGCGGCAGCGCAGCGCAGCGGCAGGCAGCCTTGAAGGCCGGGCTAGTGGACGCACCCGACATCACCACCGCCGCGCCCCTGCCGCAAGCTGCGCCCCCCGTGGCCGCTCCCGCGCCCGAACCGGCCGTGGTGGTCCCCAGCGGTGCACTGGTCATCGACAAGCCCTTACGTTCAGGCCAGCAGGTCTACGCCCGGGGCAGCGATCTGGTAGTACTGGCCATGGTCAGCAACGGTGCCGAGGTGCTGGCCGATGGCAGCATCCATGTGTACGCCCCGCTGCGCGGCCGCGCCATTGCCGGAGCCAAGGGCAATGAAGATGCCCGTATTTTCAGCACCTGCCTGGAGGCCGAGCTGGTTTCCATCGCCGGTGTGTACCGCACCTCTGAAATCCCCCTGCCCGCCGAGGTGCTGGGCAAACCGGCCCAGGTGCGGCTGCTCAGCGAAAAGCTTGTCATGGAAGCCCTGTAATGGCCACACGCCGCAAACAAAACCCGGTTCGCCGCCCACCGCCGTCGGCATCCATCACTCCATTCAAACCCAGAACCCTGAAAGACCCGCAACCCATGACCAAGATCATTGTGGTGACATCCGGCAAAGGTGGCGTTGGCAAAACCACCACCAGCGCTAGCTTTGCCTCCGGCCTCGCGCTACGCGGCCATAAAACGGCTGTGATCGACTTCGATGTCGGCCTGCGCAACCTCGACTTGATCATGGGCTGCGAGCGCCGTGTGGTGTACGACCTGATCAACGTCATCCACAACGAAGCCAACCTGAACCAAGCGCTGATCAAAGACAAGCAGTGCGACAACCTTTTCGTGCTGGCCGCCTCGCAAACCCGCGACAAAGACGCGCTGACGCAAGACGGCGTAGAGCGCGTGCTCAAAGACCTGGGCGACATGGGCTTTGAGTACATCGTCTGCGACTCGCCTGCAGGTATTGAGACCGGTGCGCTGATGGCCATGCACTTTGCCGACGAAGCCCTAGTGGTGACCAACCCCGAAGTCTCTTCGGTGCGCGACTCGGACCGCATTCTGGGCATGCTGGGCTCCAAAACCAAGCGCGCCATTGAAGGCAAGGAGCCCATCAAGGAGCACCTGGTCATCACCCGCTACAACCCGGTGCGCGTAGAGGACGGCCAGATGCTGTCCCTGGAGGACATCCAGGACATTCTGCGCATCCCGCTGATGGGTGTGATCCCCGAGTCGGAAACGGTACTTCAGGCATCCAACCAGGGTCTGCCCGCTATCCACCTGACCGAAACCGACGTATCAGAAGCCTACAAGGACGTGGTAGCGCGGTTTTTGGGCGAAGACAAGCCCATGCGTTTTGTCGAAGCCGTGAAGCCCGGGTTTTTCAAGCGCCTTTTCGGAGGGAAATAAGCCATGTCTTTCCTGTCGTTCTTCTTGGGCGAGAAGAAAAAAACCGCCTCTGTGGCCAAAGAGCGGCTGCAAATCATCCTGGCGCACGAGCGCAGTGGCCGGGGTGCCAGCCGCCCCGACTACCTGCCCGCCCTGCAGCGTGAGCTGCTGGCGGTGATCTCCAAGTACGTGTCGATCAACGCTGAGGACATCAAGGTGCATCTGGAGCGCCAGGACAACCTGGAAGTGCTGGAAGTAAAAATCGAATTGCCTGAGGCATTGCGCTAAAACTGGAGATTCGGATGAAACTGTGGACTGTTACTTTGGCACTGGCTGCCACCTGCGTCGCTGCCCAAGCCGAGCAAATTGGCTCGGTGGACACAGCTTTCCAATGGATTGGGCCAGACCACAAAATCGTGGTTGATGCGTTTGACGATCCGCTGGTACAGGGCGTGACCTGCTTTGTCTCGCGGGCCAAAACCGGCGGGCTCAAAGGTGCTTTCGGCCTAGCCGAAGACAAGGCCGAGGCCTCCATTGCCTGTCGCCAAGTCGGCACGATCAGCTTCACCAAGCCACTGCCGCAAAGCGACGAGGTGTTCAACGAGCGCCTGTCCATCCTGTTCAAAAAGCTGCGCATCGTGCGCATGGTGGACAAAAAACGCAACGCCCTGGTCTACCTGACCTATTCCGACAAGCTGATCGACGGCTCGCCGGAAAACGCTGTCACCGCCGTGGCGGTAGACCACGCGACACCCATCCCGCTCAAATAAAGCTCAAGCCCAGTCGCTGGAGCTGTCGCCGCCAATATCCAGCCCGTCGTCGTTACCGAACACATCCGTGTTCGCATCCGCGACGGATTGCGCCGCCTCCGGTGCAGCCGCCGTCGGCTCGCTCAGGCCAAAGGCCGAAGCCGGTGTGCCCGCCAACGCACTACTGCCGTGGTGGCCCATCAGGCTCTCAATCCCCTGGAACAAAAATGCCCCTGCCGCCACGCCTGCAGCGGTGGTGGCCATGCCAGTCAAGAAACTGGGGGCCTGGAAGCGCGAGGCTGCGGCGGGTGCCAGTGCGGCAGCTGGGGCAGCCTGTGGGTAGGCCGGTGCCGGGGCGTAGGCCGCAACCGGTGCCACCGGTGCCCGGCCCCAGCCGTTGGCATCCAAAAAATTAGCGCTGGCGGGTGCCGTGGCGGCTGCCGACTTGGCCTGCTGTAACTCGGCTTGCAGGCTGGCGATCTGCGCCTGGGCTGCTTGCAAGGCGTTGTCTTGCAGCAGGCAGCGCTGCACCAACAGATAGGCTGCATCGGGCTGGTGGGCCACCGCGGTTTCGATCAGCGTCTGCGCCTCCGCGTCCTTCACGGTGGCCCGCGCCTGGCCGAGTTGCTGCAAAAAGGTGGTGAGTTGGTCGCGCTCTGGGGTGTTCATGGAAGCCTCAACAGTATGGGTGAATGCACAGTAGATACCGCCCAGCCCCCAAAATTCAATGCCCACACCAGCCTGCGGTGGTGAAGTGGGGGTAAAGATCGATGTGATTCACTTCACAATTGCTATATTTTTAATAGCTATTAGCAAAGACAACACCTACGCTAGAGCTCTATTTTTTATAAATTTCCGTTCCCAGCCCGCGGTGCGCACTGCGGACCGATAGCCGGTGCCCACCACAGCGTGGCCCCAGGACCGGCAGCCCGGCAGTAATGCGATACTTAAAGGCTTGACCAGTGGAGGGATTTGACCCATCCACCGGCCCACACACCCCCGGCGTTTGCGCCGACGGGCGCACCAACTGCCCCCACCACCGCCCAGAAACCAGCCGCTTCCGGATGCGAACCGCCATAGCCACGCCCTCCACGCCACCCCTGGCCACCGCCGCACCGCCGCAGATCCAGGGCTGGTGTCCGGGAGCCCTGCGCCCGATGCTGTCGGGCGACGGCCTGGTGGTGCGGGTACGGCCGCATGCAGGCTGGCTCACATCGGCCCAGGCCGCTGGTATCGCCGCCCTGGCCCGCCAGCACGGCAACGGCCTGCTGGACCTGACCAGCCGCGCCAATCTGCAACTGCGCGGTGTCGATCCCGATGGTCACACCGCCTTGCTGCAGGGCCTACACGCCCTGGGTCTGGTGGACAGCAGCGCCGAGTGTGAATCCCGGCGCAACATCCTCGTCAGCCCGTTCTGGCAGCCGGATGACGGCACACAAGCCATCGCCGCCGTACTGGCCGAAGCCCTGGCCGCGCCGGATGCCCCCGCCTTGCCCGGAAAGTTCGGCTTTGCGGTGGACTGCGGCGCACAGGCCGTGCTGCGCGCCAGCCCGGCCGACATCCGTATCGAACGCGGCTGCGGCGGCTTCACGGTGCACGCCGAGGGCTATGCCACAGGTGCCTGTGTCAGCGCCCAGGACCTTGTGCCCGCCGCGATGGCGCTGGCGCACTGGTTCACCGCGCAAGGCGGGAAACGGATGGCGGCACTGGCCCCGCAGCATGCGCTGCCGGAACGCTTTCAGGCGACTAGCGACTTTTCACCCTCCGCCTCCCCACCTCAGCCAGGTCCTACCGCCGTCGGCTGGCTGGTAGGTGCCGAATTTGGCCAGTTGCAGGCCGACACCCTGGCCGCCCTGTCAACGTTGGGCGCACTGCGGTTGACCCCCTGGCGCATGCTGCTGGTCGAGGGTTTGCAGCACGCCCCCAAAATAGACGGCCTGGTCACCCGACCCTTTGACGCGCGCATGCGGGTAGTGGCATGTACCGGCGCACCCGGCTGCCTGCAAGCCGCCGCAGCCACCCGCCCGCTGGCGCGCGCACTAGCCCCTTTGGTTCCTGTAGACCAGTTGCTGCACGTCTCCGGCTGCAGCAAGGGTTGCGCCCATCCGCGAGCTACCTTGACGCTGGTGGCAACACCGGCAGGCTTCAACCTGGTTCGCCACGGCACGGCAGCCGCCCTACCCGATCTGCTGGCCTTGGCCCCCGAAACGATTGCTTCCTATTTGTTCCCTACACCCCATGCGCCACGTATTTGAAACCGATGGCGCTGCCATATACCGCCAGTCCTTTGCCATCATCCGGGCCGAGGCCGACTTGGCCCGCTTCAACCCCATCGAAGAGCTGGCCGTGGTCCGCATGGTGCACGCCACCGGCATGGTCGGGCTGGAAGCCCATGTGTGCTTCTCCGAGGGCATGGCCGAAGCCACCCGCGCGGCGCTGGAGGCGGGTGCGCCCATCCTGTGCGACGTGCGCATGGTCAGCGAAGGCATTACCCGCAGCCGCCTGCCCGCCGACAACGCCGTCATCTGCGCGCTGAACGATCCCCAGGTGCGCGACCTGGCCCAGAGCATGGGCACCACCCGCAGCGCTGCCGCGCTGGAGCTGTGGCGGCCCCATCTGGCCGGTGCCGTGGTGGCCATCGGCAACGCGCCCACCGCTCTGTTCCACCTGCTGAACATGCTGCAAGACCCTAACTGCCCACGCCCTGCGGCCATCATCGGCTGCCCGGTGGGCTTTGTGGGGGCTGCCGAATCCAAGGCCGCGCTGATGGCTGCACCGCCCGTGCCCGCCATGGTGGTGCAAGGCCGCCTGGGTGGCAGCGCCATCACCGTCGCCGCCGTGAACGCACTCGCCTGCCGGAGGGAGATCTGATGGGCCGCATCCTCTGCGCGGGCTTAGGCCCTGGCGATCCGGACCTGATGAGCGTGCGCGCCGACCGTGCCATCCGTGCCGCCCGCCATGTGGCCTATTTCCGCAAAAAAGGCCGCCCCGGCCAGGCCCGGCGCATCGTGGACGGCATGCTGGCCGACGATGTAGTCGAGTACCCAATGGAATACCCGGTGACCACCGAGCTGCCGTTCGACAGCCCCGAATACATCGCCTGCCTGGCCGCGTTTTACGACGACTGGACCATCCGCCTGGCAAATCTGGCGCAACTTGATGACGTGCTGGTGCTGTGCGAAGGCGATCCGTTCTTTTACGGCTCGTTCATGCATCTCTACACCCGCCTCAAAGGCCGGGCTACGGTGGAAGTAATCCCCGGCATTCCCGGCATGGTGGGCTGCTGGTCGGCCACCGGCACCCCCATCACCTGGGGCGACGATGTGCTGGTGGTGCTGATGGGCACGCTGCCCGAGGCCGAGCTGCTGCGCCACATGCAATCGGCCGATGCCCTGGTGATCATGAAGACGGGCCGCAACCTGCCACGTGTGCGCAGCGCGCTGGCCAAGGCGGGCCGCCTGGACCAGGCTTGGTTGGTCGAGCGCGGCACCATGCCAGGCGAGCGCGTCGTACCGCTCGTCGAAGTGGATGGCACCGACTGCCCCTACTTCGCCATCGTGCTGGTACACGGCCAGGGCCGCCGCCCCGAGGTGCTGGAATGAGCGGCTGGCTGTGTATCGCAGGCCTGGGCCCGGGTGATGCCGCACTGGTCACCCCCGAAGTCACCCAGGCGCTAGAGGCCGCCACCGACATCGTGGGCTACATCCCCTACGTCGCCCGCATCGCGCCGCGTTCCGGCCTCACGCTGCATGCGTCTGACAACCGGGTGGAGATGGACCGCGCCCGCGCTGCGCTACAGATGGCCGCTGAGGGCCGCCAGGTGGTCATCGTCTCGTCTGGCGACCCGGGGGTGTTTGCCATGGCGGCGGCCGTGTTTGAAGCGTTGGAAGGCCGCCCGGACTGGCAGGCACTGGATATCCGCGTGCTGCCCGGCATCACCGCCATGCTGGCTGCGGCAGCCAAAGCCGGTGCGCCGCTGGGCCACGACTTCTGCGCCATCAACCTCAGCGACAACCTCAAGCCCGCCGCGCTGATCGAATCCCGCGTGCGCGCCGCCGCCGGGGCCGACTTTGCCATGGCCTTCTACAACCCCCGCTCCGCCAGCCGCCCGCACACCTTTGGCCGCATGCTGGAGATATTGCGTGAAACTTGCGGGCCAGACCGGCTCATCACCTTTGCCCGTGCCGTGAGCACGCCGGAAGAAAAGCTGCTGACCGTCACGCTACTTGAGGCCACGCCCGAGATGGCCGACATGCGCACCGTGGTGATTGTGGGTAACTCCGCCACCCGCCGCGTGGGCCGCTTTGTCTACACCCCGCGCTCGGCGCTATGAATTTTCTAGCTGCTCACGCCATGGATACGGCGCAGGACCTCGTTTACGCTATGCACTACTGTGCGGGCGGGTATGAAGGGCCGGGCTATCAGGATCACAGGCAAACCCAGCTCCCGCGCCGCCGTCAGCTTGGCCTGCGCGCCTGCACCACCCGAATTTTTGGACACCACATGGGTGATGCCGTGCGCCTGCAGCAAGGCGCGGTCGCCTTCCAGAGTGAAGGGACCCCGGTCCAGCACCAGCTGGCCCCGCTCGGCGGGCAAGTCCAGCACGGGATCGACCAGCCGCAACAAATACCAATGCTGCGCACACGCCAAAAACGGTGCCAGGTGCTGGCGTCCAATGGCCAAAAATACGCTGGCGGGCTCGGTGGGCAAGGCCTGCACCGCAGCAGCGATATCCGGCACGTGTTGCCACACATCACCGCTCTGGGCCTGCCACGCGGGCCGCTCCAGCGCCAGCAGGGGCACGCCTGCTGCGGCACAGGCCTGCACCGCGTTACTGCTCATCTGCGCGGCAAACGGGTGGGTGGCATCCACCACCTGGGTGATGCGCTCAGCCTGCAAAAAAGCCTGCAAACCCGCCACCCCGCCAAAGCCCCCCACGCGGGTGGGCAGCGGCTGGGCGATGGGCGCGCTGGTACGGCCTGCGTACGAAAATATGCCGTCCACGCCCGCCTGCGCCAAGGCCTGGGCCAGGCGGCTGGCCTCGGTGGTGCCCCCCAAAACAAGGATGCGGTGAATGGCTGAACCCTGGCTGTCAATCATAGGAATCGGAGAAGATGGTCTGCATGGCCTGGGCGATGGTAGCCGCTCGGCCTTGGCGCGCGCACAGCACGTCTTTGGCGGCGCACGGCACCTGGCGCTGGCCGGTGCGGGCAGTCGGGGCCGTGAGTGGCCGCTGCCGTTTGACATCGCCCCGGTGCTGGCCCTGCGCGGCCAGCCGGTGGCCGTACTGGCCTCGGGTGACCCGTTCTGGTTTGGCGCGGGTGGCAGTTTGGCAAGCCATTTGGTGCCCGGCGAATGGCAGGCTTTTCCGGCACCCTCGACCTTCTCGCTGGCCGCCTCCCGCCTGGCCTGGCGGCTGGAAAACGTGCATTGCCTGGCCCTGCACGCCGCACCTTTTTCCCGCAGCCGCTCTGCATTGCACAACGACGCGCAACTGCTGTGCCTGCTGCGCGATGGCCCGGCGGTGCGCGACTTTGCGCAATGGCTGACCCAGCAAGGCTTGGGTGCATCCAACCTGTGGGTACTGGAAGCCCTGGGCGGCCCGCGTGAACGCATACGCCAGTGCGCGGCCAGCACCCTGGACTTCGCAGACATCCAAAGCCCGGTGGCCGTGGCCGTTCAAGTCATGGGCCCCTTGGGCTTACCGAACACCCCCGGCCTGCCAGACGATAGCTTTGCCCACGACGGCCAAATCACCAAGTCACCTATCCGCGCCCTCACCCTCAGCGCCCTCGCACCCCGCCCCGGCGAACACCTGTGGGACCTGGGCGCAGGCTCGGGGTCGGTGTCGGTGGAGTGGTGCCTGGCGGGCGGCACGGCCAGCGCGGTAGAGCAGCACGCCGAGCGCGTGGTGAACATCCGCGCCAACGCCGCATCTTTCGGCATGGACCACCGCCTGGGCGTGCACTGTGGTGCCACACAAGACCTGTTGGCGGGCCTGCCCACGCCCCATGCCATTTTTGTCGGTGGCGGTTTCGATGCGGCCTTGTTTGCCAGCTTGCAATCCGCAGCGCCCACAGGCTGCCGCCTGGTGGTGAACGCGGTGACGCTGGAGACCGAATCCGCCCTGCTGCAACTGCACGCCCAGCATGGCGGCACCCTCCTGCGCATAGAGCTGGCGCAGGCCGCGCCCCTGGGCCGCATGCGTGGCTGGCAGCCCAGCCGAGCGGTGGTGCAGTGGAGCGTGGTGTTGTGAGCGTGGCGGGCTTGGGCTTTCGCGCCCAGTGCAGCGTGGCCTCTTTGCGTGCGGCTCTCCATGCCGCGCAACACACCCACAGCGCGCCCCTCACCGCCCTGGCCACTGCCGCCGACAAAGCCGACCACCCCGCCCTGCTGCAACTCGCTGCCGAACTGCAACTGCCCATCATCCCCATCCACCAGCCGCTGCTGGTTACCCAAGCCGCCACGCCGAGCGCCCACGTGCCCGCCCGCTACGGCGCGCACAGCGTGGCCGAAGCTGCCGCGCTGGCGGCGGCGGGCCCGGCTGCCGTGCTGCGGGTTGGCCGCTGCGTCAGCCCCGACCGACTGGCGACAGCCGCCATTGCTTCTACTGAAAAGACCCAAGCATGACCGTTCACTTCATCGGCGCAGGCCCTGGCGCACCGGATTTACTCACCCTGCGAGGCCGCGATCGGATTGCCGCCAGCCCGGTGTGCCTCTACGCGGGCTCACTGGTGCCCGAAGGCGTGCTGGCCCATTGCCCGCCCGGCGCGCATATCGTCAACACCGCGTCGCTGTCGCTGGAGCAAATACTGGCCGAGATCAGCGCCGCGCACGCCGCCGGGCAGGACGTGGCCCGCCTGCATTCGGGCGACTTGTCGGTGTGGTCGGCAATGGGCGAGCAACTGCGTGGCCTGCGCGCGCTGGGCATCCCGTACACCGTCACACCCGGCGTGCCAGCGTTTGCGGCGGCGGCGGCCACGCTGGAGGCCGAACTGACGCTGCCGGGCCTGAGCCAGTCGGTGGTGCTTACCCGCACCTCAGGCCGCGCGTCGGCCATGCCCAGCACCGAATCCTTGGCGAACTTTGCCGCCACCCAGGCCGTGCTGGCCATCCACCTGTCCATCCATGTGCTGCCGCGCGTAGTGGCCGAGCTGAGTCCCCACTACGGCGCCGACTGCCCCGTGGCCGTGGTCTGGCGCGCCAGCTGGCCCGACGAGCGCGTGGTGCGCGCAACGCTGTCCACCATTGAAGCCGCCGTGGGCGAAGGCATGGAGCGCACCGCCCTGATTCTGGTCGGCCATACCTTGGGTGCAGAAGAATTTGCCCACAGCCGCCTCTACGCAGGCGACTACGACCGCCGCTACCGCCCGCTGGGCACCGCGCCCCGCTTCCCGGCAGACACGGAATGATCGAGCTCTGCTTGGTCGGCATAGGCACCGGCAACCCCGACCACGTGACCCGCCAGGGCGTGAAAGCGCTGAACGCCGCCGATTTGATTCTGGTGCCGCGCAAAGGCGCAGGCAAAGCCGACCTGGCCGAGCTGCGCCTGCAACTCTGCAAGGAACTGGTCACCAACCCTGTCACCCAGGTCGTCGGCTTCAACATGCCGGTGCGCGATACCGACGACCCCGACTACCCCGCCGCCGTGCACCGCTGGCACGACGCAATTGCCGAGGTGTGGCTGGCCACCATCCGCACCCATTTACCCGCCGGTGGCTCTGTTGCCCTGCTGGTATGGGGCGACCCCTCGCTGTACGACAGCACCCTGCGCATTGCCGAGCGGCTGGCGGTGCATCTGCCGGTGAAGGTAACGGTGGTGCCCGGCATCACCGCCCTGCAAGCCCTGACTGCCGCCCACGCCATCGCGCTGAACGACATCAACGCTCCCGTCACCATCACCACCGGCCGCCAACTGCGCGACTTTGGGTGGCCCGTGAATGCGGATACTGTGGCGGTGATGCTGGACGGGCACTGTGCGTTTCAGCATCTAGCGACTGAGGGTGTCACGATCTGGTGGGGGGCCTATCTGGGCATGCCGCAGCAGATTTTGGTGTGCGGGCCGCTGACGGAAGTCAGTGCGCGGATTCTGGTGGAGCGGCAGGCGGCGCGGGCTGCGCATGGGTGGGTGATGGATACGTATTTGATGCGACGGGACACGCGGGGTTGATCGGCAGCTACGTCTGCAAAGCAGCGTTTGCTGTCCTTCGATGTAGAGGCCGGAACTCTCGGTAAGGGACACCTTGCGGTCATTCGTTCTGAATACGGCGATCATTGGCGTGATCGATGGAACTCCCTTCCAAACCAAAATTCCGGCTCTGAATACCGCCATCAAGGCTGCCCGTGCGGGTGAGCAAGGACGGGGCCTTGCGGTGGTCGCGTCAGAAGTGCGCAGCCTAGCTGCACGCTCGGCAGAGGCGGCCCGAGAGATCGGTAGCTTGATCCATACCAACGTTGAACGGGTGGAATCCCCACCGTGAGCGTCATCTCCGTGG
Organism: Rhodoferax sp.; assembly: GCF_025354435.1. GTDB lineage: Bacteria > Pseudomonadota > Gammaproteobacteria > Burkholderiales > Burkholderiaceae_C > Rhodoferax_B. The sequence continues at coordinate 1,476 of NZ_JANXMU010000024.1, read as the reverse complement.
ATCAACCCTTCGCGCTGTGGACCGCCGCGAGGTAGGCCCGCTCAGCCCACTGCTGCAGTTGCTCATGATCTTCAACCACGTCGGCGGGCACTTCCCAGTAGGACTTCAGCGCATGCTGCTCGCCTTCGCTCACGTAGCCTAGGGCATGGGAACCAGCGGCCTCGTAGTTTTTGCGCGAGTCGTCATCAACTTTGAAGTAGATGCCTCCATGCCAAGCCATGGCAAAGACATGATCTTGCCGATAGAGTGCAACGGCACCGAATAGAGGCCGTGTCGTGATCTTTGCCCAGGACGAGAGCTGATCTACGTAATGATCTGCAAGTGCTTGGGTTTTCTGGGATTGCTGGGTCATTGTTGGGTTCCTTTTGTTGAGGTGGCTTTTGTCGAATGCTCAATAGGATCGATACGTCGATGCTTTCAGGTTATGCACCAGGTCTCCAGGCACTTTGATAGCTCGGATCACCCTCTTGCTCACTCCGTGTCCTTCTTTGGCCTATCACGCACCGGCATCGTTTCGACCACCACCTGATAGGAAGTCTTGACCAGTTTCGTAATCAACTGCGGGGTAATGCCCCGACCCGCGCCGATGGAGATCCAGTGCCCCTTGTCCAGGTAGCGTCCAAAGGTTACCGTTTGGAAGTGATCGCGCAGCGCACTCGCATGGTCTGGATCGGCTTTCAGTGTGATGATCCTCTCGCCAGGATCATCGGTCACGATCATGAAAACTTTGTCGCCGACCTTGTACACGTCCAGCTTTTCCACGGATGGGCGACCGTGGCTCACGCCTGGCAGCGATGCCGCCACTTGTCGGGCCAACGGCTGGAGTTGGCGCCGCGAAAGGCTTCTTCTACCCGGCCTCGGGTCACCCGAATCGCGCACGTTTATACGAACACCTTTTCCATGCGCTTGTAAGACTCGCGTGTTTGGTCCGAGGAGCGCTGCGTCCAGCGATCAGGAAGCCGAGGCCGTTGCCATGGACTGCGTGATCGCCCAGTTCGAATGCACGATACGCCATGCGTCCGCGATCTTCCGGTAGACCTCCGTCGCGTTCCAGGCACGTAGCAGTTGCTCTGCGCCGTTGTCATCCGCGACATAGGTAAGCAGGTTGTAGCTCAGCACGGCCAGATCACCTGCCTCGCTGCTGATCACGTGTGGATTGAGATACTCACTGCGCACGATATGCGGGTTCTTGTACAGCTTCTGGATATGTTCGACGACCGCATCGCGCCCCACCAGCAGGCTCTCAAGAGCAGGGTCGAAGTAGCTAATGTCCTCATGGTAGTTGTCGAGATAACCGCGGTTGTCTCCTGCGCTCCACCGCTCATTGAGCGAGCGCTCTGACCTTGCCCTCGAAAAACGTATCCCTTGCTGAGTGTTTAAATTCACGCAAGGAGAACGGAAATGACGAAGACGGCGAGAGCGCGATACACGCTCGAATTCAAGCAAGAAGCAGTGCGACTGGTCGAGGGAGGTCAG
>NZ_JANXMU010000017.1 GCF_025354435.1 Rhodoferax sp. | reverse complement strand
TACGACGTGATCGCCGCCACCCAGGCCGCCCTGCAGGCCGCCCAGCCGAACAGTGTGGATGCTGCCCGCCAATGCGCGCCGCTGCTGTGCTTCAGCCCGGCCATGCGGGCGCAGTCGCTAGAACTGAAGCGCTTTTTGATGAAAAACCTGTACCGCCACCCGCAGGTGATGGCCATGACCACGCAAGCGCAAACCATGGTGCAAGACCTCTTTAAAGCCTACCTGGCCGCACCGCAGGAAATGGCCCCCGCGTATACCGAAAGAGCCGCCCGGGCCGCCGCCAATACCCCGCGTGTCGTGGCCGACTATTTGGCCGGCATGACCGACCGCTTTGCCGCCCGCGAACATGAGCGTCTGACCGGCCAAAAGTTACTCGGCTAAAAACAACAAAGAGACATCCCGTGAGTTTTCTGAACCAACTCAAGACCCAGGCCCACGCCCTGCGCAGCCAGCAAAATGCCACCCAGATGTCGGCCGAGGCCCGCGTGGTGCAGACTGAGGCCGCCTGCCAGACGGTGGCCAACTACCTGGCCGACTTGGCCCAGCAGCTCAACGTCATCACCCCGCCCGCGCCCGTCTTCACGCTGGACGGAAAAACCCCCTGGCCCGCGATGAAGATGGCCGACTTTCGCTGCGACGTGCGGCAAAAACGCTTGCACCACATGGGCGGCGTGGACGTGACGGACTACATCGGCATGGGCTGGCGCGTGCTGCCCCAGGTGGGGCCGCCGGTGAAGGCGGCGGTGAGCGTCAACTTCCCCCCCGAGCTGGAGCGCGTCGAAGCCCGGCTGGCGTTGGGCCATTTGAAGCACGAGCGCCTGGAGCAACGCCACCCCGACACCAATAAGCTGCTGGCCATCCGGTTTGAGTACACCACCGAGCTGTTGGGCAGCGTGCGCATCACCCCCGACCACGACCAGTCCTGCTTTGCGTTCCGCCTCAGCAATGCCACCGGTTTCGAGGTGCACACCACCCAGTTGCCTACTTCCGAAATCAACCTGGGTGTGCTGGACGAATTGGCCCGCCTGCTGGTGGCCCAGCCTAGTCGCTTCCTGCGCTAAGCCATGGCCTCCTCTGATGCGACCGTGATCGACGACATGCGCCGCTGGCTGGAGCGCGCCGTGATCGGCCTGAACCTGTGCCCCTTCGCCAAAGCCGTGCACACCAAGGGCCAGATCCACTACGCGGTGAGCGCAGCCACCGATGCCGAGGCTTTACGCCAAGACTTGATTCGTGAGCTAAAAGAGCTTCTAGCCCATGAAGCGTCTGCGCGAGACACTACGCTTTTAATAGCACCCAAGGTGCTGGCCGATTTTCTGGAGTACAACGATTTTCTGGGCGTTGCCAACCGTGTGCTGCGCAAGATGAAATTGGAAGGCATGGTGCAGATCGCCAGCTTCCACCCCGGCTTCCAGTTCGGCGGCACCGATGCCAACGACATCACCAACTACACCAACCGCGCTCCGTACCCCTGCCTGCACCTGCTGCGCGAGGCCAGCATCGACCGCGCCGTGGCCGCCTTCCCCGAGGCCGAAGCCATCTTCGAGCGCAACAAGGCGACGATGGAGGCGCTGGGGCAAAATGGTTGGGATGCCCTGGGCGTGGGAAAATCACCCGATGAAGACCCCCCAAAATAAACCGGTAACCGCACCTGCGCTGCCGCCCGAAATCGACCCCGCCCAGTCTGTCGAGCTGCTCAAAGAGCTGCATATCCTAACCCGCGACGGCAAGCTCAACCAGGACTCGCGGCGCAAGCTCAAGCAGGTCTACCACCTGTTCCAGTTCATCGAAAAGTTGCTGGGCGAGCTGCCCGCCAGCAGCACCGGTTTGACCCTGGCCGACCATGGCGCGGGCAAGTCCTACCTGGGCTTCATCGTTTACGACTTGTACTTCAAAGCGCTGGGTGCAGGACATATCTACGGCATCGAGACCCGGGCCGAGCTGGTCACCAAGTCGCAAGAACTGGCCGCGCGCCTGGGCTTTGGCCGCATGTCCTTCCTCAACCTGAGCGTGGCCGAATCCACCCAGTCGGCCCTGCTACCCGAGCGCATCGACGTGGTCACCGCCTTGCACGCCTGCGACACCGCCACTGATGACGCAATTGCCTTTGGCCTGCAAAAGAACGCCCGCGCCATGGTGCTGGTACCCTGCTGCCAGGCCGAGGTGGCGGCCTGCCTGCGCCAGAACAAGGCCTTGAACGGCAGCAAAACCCCGCTGTCCGAACTCTGGCGGCACCCGCTGCACACCCGCGAAATGGGCAGCCAGATCACC
>NZ_JANXMU010000016.1 GCF_025354435.1 Rhodoferax sp. | reverse complement strand
GAACTTGGCTGCCAGCACGGTGGTGATGGCGGCGGTCAGTGTGGTTTTGCCATGGTCAACGTGGCCGATCGTGCCCACATTGACGTGGGGCTTGGTACGTGTGAACTTTTCTTTTCCCATTTTTCAATTCTCCAAAGAGCTAATTCCCGTGTCAGGTTTAACGTCTGCACAGTGTTGCTGGATCGCCTCGCACGGGAACAAGGCGGCACACCATCGCAGACAGGGGGATCGAACAGAACGAGGTCAACCCCGTTCCATCAACTTTTACTTGGCGCGGGAAGCCATGATGGCTTCGGACACGTTCCGTGGTGCTTCCGAGTAATGCTTGAATTCCATCGTGTACGTGGCACGTCCTTGGGACATGGAACGCAGCGTGGTGGAATAACCAAACATTTCCGACAAAGGCACTTCGGCCTTGATGGCCTTGCCGCCACCAACCATGTCTTCCATGCCTTGAACCATACCGCGACGTGAAGCCAGATCGCCCATCACGTTACCGGCATAGTCTTCAGGCGTCTCAACTTCCACAGCCATCATCGGCTCCAGAATGACAGGGCCTGCTTTGCGGCAGCCTTCTTTGAAACCGAAGATCGCGGCCATCTTGAAGGCCAGTTCGTTCGAGTCCACATCATGGTAGGAACCGAAGTGCAGCGTTACCTTGACGTCCACGACTGGGTAACCAGCCAGCACGCCTTGGGTCACGGCTTCGTTGATGCCCTTTTCAACCGCAGGAATGTATTCACGGGGCACAGTGCCACCCTTGATTGCATCCACAAACTCAATACCCTTGCCGGGTTCATTGGGCTCGATCTTCAAGACCACGTGGCCGTACTGGCCCTTGCCGCCGGACTGGCGCACAAACTTGCCTTCGGCATCTTCCACCGTTTTACGGATGGTTTCGCGGTAAGACACTTGGGGCTTGCCCACGTTGGCTTCCACGCCAAACTCACGCTTCATGCGGTCAACAATAATTTCCAGATGCAACTCGCCCATACCGGCGATCAGAGTCTGACCCGACTCTTCGTCGGTCTTGACGCGGAACGAAGGATCTTCTTGCGCCAAACGCTGCAAGGCAATGCCCATCTTTTCCTGGTCAACCTTGGTCTTGGGTTCTACAGCCTGGGTAATCACCGGCTCTGGGAACACCATGCGCTCCAAGGTGATAATGGCCGACGGATCGCACAGGGTTTCGCCGGTGGTCACGTCTTTCAGGCCGATACAAGCAGCGATGTCGCCAGCGACAATTTCGCTGACTTCTTCGCGGTTGTTGGCGTGCATTTGCACAATACGGCCGATGCGTTCTTTCTTGCCACGAATCGGGTTAAAGATCGTGTCGCCCTTTTTCAGCACGCCAGAATAAACGCGCACAAAGGTCAACTGGCCCACAAACGGATCGGTCATCAGCTTGAATGCCAACGCGGAGAACTTCTCGCTGTCGTCGGCTTTGCGGGTGATGGCTTCGTCATCTTCGCCCAGACCCTTCACTGGCGGAATATCCGTCGGCGCTGGCATGTACTCAATGACCGCATCCAGCATGGCTTGGACGCCCTTGTTCTTGAAGGCAGAACCGCACAACATGGGCTGGATTTCGCCAGCAATGGTGCGCTTGCGGATTGCCGCCTTGATTTCTTCTTCGGTCAGTTCCTCGCCTTCGAGGTACTTGTTCATCAGTTCTTCACTGGCTTCGGCAGCCGCTTCAACCAACTTTTCACGGTACTCGGCGCACACTGCAGCCAAGTTGTCGGGAATGTCGTTGTAGGTAAAGGTAACGCCCTTGTCGTCGTCCCAGATGATGGCTTTCATCTTGACCAAGTCCACGATGCCCTTGAAATGCTCTTCAGCACCAATCGGGATCTGGATGGCGACGGGGTTGGCCTTCAGGCGAAGAATCATCATTTCGCGAACGCGCAAGAAGTCGGCACCGGTACGGTCCATCTTGTTCACGAAAGCCAAGCGAGGAACTTTATATTTGTTGGCCTGACGCCAAACGGTTTCGGACTGGGGCTGTACGCCACCAACGGCATCGTACACCATTACCGCACCGTCAAGCACACGCATGGAACGCTCAACTTCAATCGTGAAGTCAACGTGGCCAGGGGTGTCAATAATGTTGATGCGGTGTTCTTCAAAATTACCCGCCATGCCTTTCCAGAAGCAGGTGGTGGCAGCGGAAGTGATCGTGATGCCGCGCTCTTGCTCTTGCTCCATCCAGTCCATGGTGGCCGCGCCGTCGTGAACTTCACCAATCTTGTGGTTCACGCCGGTGTAGAAAAGCACGCGCTCGGTAGTGGTGGTCTTGCCGGCGTCGATATGCGCGGAGATACCAATGTTGCGATAGCGCTCAATAGGGGTATGGCGAGCCATTTTTCTCTTTCGTTAAAGCCACAAGCCCGCTATCCGCCAAAAGGCTGGAGCGGGCTCGTAAGCTTGAGGAGCTAAGTTGCAGGACGTTTCTTAGAAACGGAAGTGTGAGAAGGCCTTGTTGGCTTCAGCCATACGGTGGACTTCGTCACGCTTCTTCATGGCACCGCCACGGCCTTCAGTGGCTTCCATCAACTCGTTAGCCAAACGCAGGGACATGGACTTTTCGCCACGTTTACGGGCAGCTTCTTTCAACCAACGCATGCTCAGGGCCAAGCGACGCACGGGGCGCACTTCGACCGGAACTTGGTAGTTGGCACCACCCACGCGGCGGGATTTCACTTCCACCATGGGCTTGACGTTGTTGATAGCCAGGGTGAAGGCTTCAACGGGGTCTTTGCCGGGGTTCTTCTTTTCGATGAACTCCAGGGCACCATAAATGATGCGCTCTGCGACTGCTTTTTTGCCGCCTTCCATGATCACGTTCATGAATTTGGACAGCTCGATATTGCCAAACTTAGGATCCGGCAGAATTTCACGTTTAGGGACTTCGCGACGACGTGGCATTTTTTCACCTCTTAATTGCTTCAGTTGGCATCTTGGTAGACACCGCAAAAACCATTTTGGTTTTCACTTACTCGACCCAAAACACGGGTCACTACGTTGCGTCACCGCGCCACGCGGGAGACAACACCTTTTACTATTTCGAACCAGGGCTTTTGGAGCCTTTGGCTCAGATCAATTTACTTGGCCTTTGGCTTTTTAGCGCCGTACTTGGAACGCGACTGCTTGCGGTCTTTCACGCCTTGCAAGTCGAGTGAACCGCGCACGATGTGGTAACGCACACCAGGCAAATCCTTGACCCGGCCGCCGCGCACCAGCACTACGCTATGTTCTTGCAGGTTGTGGCCTTCGCCGCCGATGTAGGAAATGACCTCAAAACCGTTGGTCAGGCGCACTTTGGCAACCTTACGCAGAGCGGAATTGGGCTTTTTAGGCGTCGTGGTGTAGACGCGGGTGCAAACGCCACGGCGTTGCGGAGAATTTTGCATCGCAGGGCTCTTGGACTTGATCGTTTCGACCTCGCGCCCCTGACGTACTAGCTGGTTAATGGTTGGCACTAAAGCCTCCTTGACAAAGAAAACGTCCCTAAACGTTTAAAACTAACAGAAAACGTGAATCCCTTCGGAAGTTTCCGAAAAGCCTTCAAGTATAGCTTTTTGGCAGCGTGCGTGCAAACACTATGCGGTTTGTTAATGTTTGCAGGCGCTCACTTACCCAAATTACTTGATCCACAAACGGATCGAGTCCCAGGCGCGGCCCAAAATACCGGCTTGTTCCACACCATCCAGCGCCACCAGGGGCACGGTCAGCAGGGTTTGTTCACCCAAAGTGACCTTCAGCGAACCCACGGCCTGGCCCTTCGTGAAGGGTGCCACCAGCGGATCGGGGCGTTGGATTTCGGTCTTCACCTTGGCGGCGTTGCCCGACGGCACGGCCACTACGATGGCATCGGGGCGGCCCAGCTTCATGGTGGCCGCCTTGCCCTTCCAGACATTCGGCGTGGCCACGGCCTGGTTGGCATCGAACAGCTTCACGCCTTCGTAGGCGGTGTAGCCCCAGTTCAGCAGCTTTTGCGATTCGTTCAGGCGGGCGTTTTCGCTGGCCGTACCCAGCACGATGGTCAGCAGGCGGCGGCTGCCGACATTGGGGAATTCGCGCTTGGCGGTGGCGATCAGGCAGTAGCCCGCCGCATCGGTGTGGCCGGTTTTCAGGCCATCCACGGTCGGGTCGCGGAACAGCAGACCGTTGCGGTTGTTTTCGTTGCTGACCGGGGTACCAGGGTAGTGGTACTTCTTCATGCCGTCGTAGTGCGCGTACTCGGGGAAGTCGTGCATCAGGCGGGTGGCCAGAATGCTCAGGTCGCGGGCGGTGGTAATGTGGCCAGCTTCGGTCAGGCCTTCGGGGTTGCGGTAGCCGGTGGCTTTCATGCCCAGCACCTTGGCCTGCGCATTCATCATCTCGACGAAATGCTCAGAGGTACCGCCCACACCTTCGGCCAGCGCCATGGTGGCATCGTTGCCCGACTGGACGATCATGCCTTTGATCAGGTCTTCCACCGGCACCTGCATCTTGGGGTCGATGAACATGCGCGAACCGGGCATCTTCCAGGCCTTGATGCTGACCGGCAGGGTCTGCGTCAGAGTGATCTTTTTGGTGCGCAGTGCGTCAAATACCAGATAGGCCGTCATCAGCTTGGTCAGCGAAGCCGGTTCGACAGCCATGTCGATGTCTTTTTCCAGCAAGACCTGGTTGGCCGTTACGTCTAGCACCATGTAGGACTTGGCGGCGATTTCGGGGCCCGCCACCGACTGGGCGGCAGCGATCAAGGACATGGAAGCCAGCACGGGCGCGGCAACAGCCTGTAAAAAATATTTCATGGAAGGGGGTTCAAAAATAGGGTGATGCAATCACCAGAGCAAGGGGAAAACCCGTGTACGAGGGGCACACGGGCCCAAAAGTTCAGGAAGAGTTCAGGAACGCAGGTGGCGCAGCACCAGGTTTTTCAACAGCGGCAATTGTCCGTGAAAGAAGTGGCCGCCCGCGGGCACCACCGTAACCGGAAGTATCTGCGGCCGTGCCCAGTCCATCACCGAGGCCAGGGGCACGGTGTCGTCGAGCTCGCCGTGCACGGTCAAAGTACGCTCGTGCACCTCGGGCGGCAGGGGGGGCACAGTCCAGCGCGAGGTCGCCGTGCCCACCAGCACCAGCTTCTCCACCGGGCGGGTCGCCCACAGCGAGGCCACGGCGTGGCTGGTCACAAAGGCACCAAACGAAAAACCCGCCAGCGCCAAGGGCTGATCGGCGGGTGCGGCCTGGGCCACCACGGCCAGCATATCGTCCAACTCGCCCCGGCCCTCGTCGTGCACGCCCGCACTGCCACCCACGCCGCGAAAGTTGAAGCGCACCGCGCTCCAGCCCGATTGCACAAAGGTACGGGCGATGGTCTGCACCACCTTGTTGTCCATGGTGCCGCCAAACAGCGGGTGCGGGTGGGCAATGACGGCCACGCCACGCGGCGTGCCCTCGGGATGGTCGATGACGGCTTCGATGGCACCTGCGGCACCGGTCAAAGTCAAACGCTGGGTGGATGCATTCACGGGATTACTACCAAATTGATAGCTACTTGTGCAGGTGGTTCCTACGCTAGCGGCCTAAAAAGCTTAAATTTAGCGGCCGAGGTGCGCCGGGGTCACCAGGCGCTCCACCACCTGGTCATTCTTGAGGTGCGACTCAACAATCTCGTCGATATCGCTCTCGTCCACAAAGCTGTACCAAACCGCTTCGGGGTAAACCACGGCCACCGGCCCGGCGGCGCAGCGGTCCAGGCAACCGGCCTTGTTGACGCGCACCTGGCCGGGGCCGGACAGGCCCGCCTTCTTCACCAGCGCCTTGCAGCGGTCGAAGCCGGCCTGGGCATTGTGGTGGGCGCAGCTGTCTTCGCCGTTGGTGCGGTCGTTCAGGCAGAAGAAGATGTGGCGGCCATAGTAGGACGCAGCGGGTGCATCCGCTTGGGTGGTGTCAGTCATGCCGCTATTTTAGTTTTCCCGGGCACGCGCCGGGCAATGCGGCCCACCACCACCACCATCGCCGCGTACGGCCACAGCCAGCCCAGCCACTGCACGATGCCCTGGAAGCGGATAAATTTACCCTGCTCCCAGGTGTGCAGCGTTTGCGCAAAATAGGCGCTGGTAGGGGCCTGGTTCAGCACACTGACGTGCACCGCCAGGGCCAGCAGCACCAGCGGCGCGCAGACCCGGCGCGGCAGCCACACCAGCAAGCCGGCCAGCACCAAACCAGCCCACAAGCCCACATGCACCGGCAGGCTCAGCCAGTCCAGCGCGTGGTTCGGGCCGTAACTTAACCCCGCAGACAAGGCCGCCACGCCCAGGCCCAGCGCCACCACCAGCGGCGCAAACACCGCCCGTTGGCGCACATTGCGCACCACGCAGTAGCCCAGCAGGCAAGGAATCAGCACCCCCAGCAGCACGCACAGCAGCTCGGCACTGGGCACCAACGGCTGCAGTTCCACATCGCGCACCGGTAGCCAGTCGAGAAACGGCGTGTCCTCCAGCGCGTCGGCCAGGGCCGCCTCCAGCCGCTCCAGCACCTGGCCCAGGCCCAGCGGCACGGCGGCGGGAAACAGCAAGGCCACCGGCCACAGCGCCAGCAGCACCAGCTCGCCGCGCGCATCGGCCACAAACCAGCGGGTGCGGAACTGGCTCCAGCGGTCAATCGCCCCAAAACGCTCCAGCAACGAGGCAGTTACCGCGCCCAGCAAGGCACCCGCAGTATTCAGCGCCCAGTCGACGTTGGATGGCACCCGCACGGGCAGATAACTTTGCAGGGTCTCCATAGCCAGCGACAGCAGGCAGGCGGCCAGCGTGGCGGCCAGCACCGGCGCCCGGTCGCGCCCGGTGCGCAAGGCGCTGAGGGCGAACAAAAAACCCAGCGGCACATAGCCGACGATGTTGATGCCCACATCCACCCCAGTCCAGTACTTGGGCAGCGGCGCAGTGACGAAGAACCAGGGCGAAATCCCCTGGTCGCGCCAGCCGTCAAACGGGTACAGGCTGGCATACAGCACCAGCCCCACATAGAGCAGCGCGAGGGGCCAGGCCGAAGTCTTGTGCACAGCGCCGCCCCGCAGTTAAAAGGGTTTAACCACCACCAGCACCACGATGCCCAGCAGCAGCAGCACCGGTACCTCGTTGAACCAGCGGTACCACGTGTGGCTGCGCATCGGTGCCCCCGCGCGCATCTTGCGCAGCAGCACACCGCAGCCGTGGTGGTAGCCGATCACCAGCAACACCAGCGCCAGCTTGGCGTGCATCCAGGCATTGCCCGGCCCGCGCCCGATGCCGTAGCCCAGCCACAGCCAGGCTCCGAACGCCAGCGCAGGCACGGCCAGAATGGTGGTGAAACGCAGCAGCTTGCCCGCCATCAGCAGCAGCCGCTCCCGTTCGGCCAGCGAGCCGGGCGGCACCATTGCCAGGTTCACAAAAATGCGCGGCAGGTAGAACAAACCGGCGAACCAGCTGGCGATGAAAACGATGTGAAAAGATTTGATCCAAAGCATATAGGGAGTTTAGGCCCGGCATGTCAGGAATGCAGCGCCCAAAAAAAAGCCCCGGCCATCGGGCCGGGGCGGTAAGCCCGCAGGTGTTGCCACCGTAAGGCCCCGCTCAGGGAGGTAAAGCGGGAGGACAGCCAAAGCCGCCCCACGGGCAATTTAGCAAAGGTAAAGAGGCGATTCAAGAGGGCTTACCGGGATAACAAGATGTTCTAAGGCACAATTTTCCCCATGACTACCTTTGCCCCCTACCCTGCTGGCCGTCCGCGCCGCCTGCGCCGCACCGCCTTCAGCCGCAACCTGGTGCGCGAAAACACGCTTACCGCGCACGACCTGATCTACCCGGTGTTTGTGCTGGACGGCGAGAACCGCCGCGAGGCCGTGGCCTCCATGCCCGGTGTCGAGCGCCTCAGCCTGGACCTGCTACTACCGGTGGCCGCGAAATGCGTGCGCCTGCAAATCCCGGTGATGGCGCTGTTCCCGGTGGTCGACCAGTCGCTGAAAACCTACGGCGGCGAAGAAGCCTTTAACCCCGACGGGCTGATCCCCCGTGTGGTGCGTGCCCTGAAATCCCACTACCCCGACCTGGGCGTGATGACCGATGTGGCGCTCGACCCCTACACCAGCCACGGCCAGGACGGCCTGCCGGATGAAAACGGCTACATCGTCAATGAAAAAACCATTGAAGCCCTGGTGCAGCAGGCCCTGGCCCAAGCCGCCGCGGGCGTGGACATCGTCGCCCCCAGCGACATGATGGACGGGCGCATCGGAGCCATCCGCGCCGCCCTCGAAGCGCACGGCCATATCCACACCCAAATCATGGCCTACAGCGCCAAGTACGCCAGCGCCTTCTACGGCCCGTTCCGCGACGCGGTGGGCTCCGCCGCGAACCTGGGCAAAAGCGACAAGAAAACCTACCAGATGGACCCCGCCAACAGCGACGAGGCGCTGCGCGAGGTGGCTATGGACATCGCCGAGGGGGCCGACATGGTGATGGTCAAGCCCGGCATGCCCTACCTGGACATCGTGCGCCGGGTGAAAGACGAATTCCGCGTGCCCACTTTTGCCTACCAGGTCAGCGGCGAATACGCCATGCTCAAGGCCGCCGCTCTGAATGGCTGGCTGGACCACGACCGCGTGGTGCTGGAGAGCCTGATGGCCTTCAAGCGCGCCGGGGCCGACGGCGTGCTGACCTACTTTGCCCTGGATGCCGCCCGGCTGTTGCAGTCCTAAAACCATAGCTATTAGCGTAGGTACTACCTGCGCTAGAGGTCTATTTCTTATAAATCCACCAGCATGCGTATTTTCACCATCGTCGGCACCAGCGTGGTGGAAGCCACCGCCCTGCCCACCACCCCTGTGCCCGGCGGCTTTGTCTGGATGGCCTGTGCGCGCGGGGAGTTTGAAACCCAGCTGGCGCAAATCCAGGCCACGCTGCAGCAACTGTGCGGCCACACACTGGTCGACCTGCACGTGTCGGACCTGCTGAACAAACAGTTGCCCTCGCACTACGACTACACCTCGCAGTACGACCTGCTGGTGTTCCGGCGGCTGGCGGCGGGGCATCCCGAGGCCGAATCGGGCCCGGCAGCCAAGCACAGCGGCCCGCCCATCCTGCGCCGCATTGACACCAGCCCGGTGGGGTTTGCGGTGTTCGACCAGGTGCTGCTCACCGTGCACCCCAGCGACTGCGCGGTGCGCGACAGCTATGCCGACAAGCTACTGGCGGCCACATCCACCGAGCTGCGGGCCAGCGGTGCCCGCGTGCCCACCAGCCCGGCCGACGTGATGCTGCGCATCGTCAACCTGATGGTCGATGGCTACCTGGACCTGCGCCGCGAACTCACCCGCCAGCTCGACCACTGGCAAACCGCCCTGCTGCAGCCCGGCGCGCGCTTCAGCAACTGGGGCGCACTGCTGGACGCACGGCTCACGCTGCACCAGCTGGACGATGTGTGCGAAGAGCAGCGCTCGGCCATCCAGGACTGGATCGAAGCGGTGAAAACCTGGCCCGACACCAACAGCCCCGCCGCCGCCCGCGAGCGCGAACTGCTGCAGGTGCGCAGCCGCGACGTGCTGGAGCACATCGAGCGCGTGGTGCACCACGTGCGCCGCCTGGAACAAAGCGTGGAAACCGCCGTGCAGATGCATTTCAGCGTGCAGGGCAACCGCGCCAACGACATCATGCTGACCCTGACGGTGCTGACCGCCATCTTCCTGCCCCTGAACCTGATTGCCGGCATCTTCGGCATGAACTTCGAGGTCATCCCCCTGCTGCACCGCCAGGGCGGCTTTTGGTGGGCCATGGGCGCGATGGCCGTGATCGCAGTGGGCATGGGGCTGCTGTTTTGGCGCAAGCGCTACCTCAAACGCAGCGGAAGCTGAGTTTTTCATAAAATATGCCTCTAGCGCATATTCCACCTACACAAATAGCTACTATTTAAATAGCATCCGGATGCGCCAGGCAAAACGCCACCAAGGCCACATCCAGCCGCCCCAGTTGGGCGCGCAGAGTGGCAACCTGGGCCTGGTAGGCGGGGGTGGCGCACTGGGCGCTGTCGACTTCCAGGGCTTGGGCGCGGCGGACCAGCGGGGTGGCGTGGAAGTTGGCGACCAGGCCTTTGAGGGTGTGGGCGATGCGGTGGGCGGTGGGGGCATCGGCGGCGTGCGTGGCGGCTTCCAGTGCGTCCAGTTGCAGGGGCCAATCGCGCATGAACATGGGCGCGACCACGCCAACGATCCAGGGGTCGGCCTGGAGCAGGGCTTGGGCGTAGTCGAAGGCCTGGGCGTCCAGGGCGGCGCGCAACTCGGCCGGGTGCACGGGCTTCCAAAGCAGCGTGTGCAAACCGGCAGCCTGGCAGCGCTCGGCGGTGCCGGGGTGGTCAAAACTGGCCAGGCCCAGCGCCGGGCGCATGGGGTGGGCCAGCACGGTATCGGCATCTCCGTCCAAATCCAGCAGCGCCAGGTCGGCCGGGCCATCGCCCTCCAGCACCTGGTGGCCCCAGCCCAGCAGCAGGGCGCGCAGCACCGCATCGTGGCCCGGCGTGGCGCGGGTGCCGACCAGCAAGATGTTCATGGCGCTGGCGCGGGGTCGTCCAGCCGGGCCTTGGTGGCCAGCACGGCTTCTAGCTGGGCCATGAAGGCATCGACGCACATGGGGTCAAAGTGGCTGCCGGATCCGTCGCGCAGCAGCTGCAGGGCGCGCTCCACCGGCCAGGCGGCTTTGTAGGGGCGGGCACTGGTGAGCGCGTCAAACACGTCGGCCACGGCCACGATGCGGCCCGCCAGCGGAATCATGTCGCCCGCCAGCCCGGCGGGGTAGCCGCTGCCGTCGAACTTTTCGTGGTGCGAAATAGCGATGGTGGCGGCCATTTGCATCAGCTGGGAGCGGCCCACCACCAGCGCCTGGTGGCCGATGCTGCTGTGGGTTTTCATAATCTCGAACTCGGCCACGTCGAGCCGCCCGGGCTTGAGCAAGATGCTGTCGGGGATACCGACCTTGCCCACGTCGTGCAGCGGCGCGGCATCGAACAGCAGCTGCTGCGCTTCGGGGGGCAAGCCCAGGTGCTGGGCGATGAGCAGCGAATAGTGGGCCATACGCTGGGTGTGCAGGCCGGTTTCGGGGTCGCGGTATTCGGCGATGCGGGAGATGCAGGCAATGGTTTCGCGGTCGCGCAAGCGCAGCTCGGCGGTGGCTTTGGCGACTTCTTCCTGCAGCCACTGGGCGCGGTCGGCCAGCCGGGTCTGGCTGCGGCGCAGGGCCAGCATATTGCGGGTACGGGCAAAAAATTCGGTACGGTCCAGCGGTTTAGACAAAAAGTCGTTGGCCCCGGCTTCCAGAGCCTGCACCCGCACGGCACGCTCGTCGCTGGCGGTGACCATCAGCACGGGGATGTCTTCGCGCCCCGGAATGGCACGGAACTGGCGGATCAGGCTGATGCCGTCGAGCACCGGCATCAGGTAGTCCACCAGCAGCAGGTCGGGCACGGTGGTCTGGCAAAACGCCAGCGCTTCCACAGGCAGTAAAAAACAGTGCACGCGGCAACCGCCCACCTGGTCCATCAGGCGGTTGAGCAGCATCAGGTTGATGTCTACGTCGTCCACGATCACTACATCCATGCCGCACTCCCAGTTGTCGTCCACGCCAAAACGGCACTCTCCAGGCGCAGCGCCAACGCATCCCATTCTGGCCCGGGTTCGGGCCAGGTGCCGGGTGGACTGTCAAGGGTATCGCGCCACGCCCGCGCCTGCTGGGCCAGGGCCTCGCCGCCTACGGCATCGGCTGCGCGGCCCAAGGCCTCCAGCTGCACGCGGGTTTCGGCGCTACGGCGGGCTTGCAGGGCTTGGCGCAGGGCGGACAAGGTGTGTTGCAAGTCGGCCAGCAAGCCAAGCAGCAAAGGTGCCACCCGCGCTAAGTCGTCCCCATAGTATCGGCCCAGCAATGCCGGGCTGAAATCTTCGGGCGGCGCAGCCGCAGGAGGCGGCTCCTGCAGTGCCGCCGCGCCCGAACGCAGGTTGCGCCAGCGCTGTACCGCCGCGCGCAGGGCCGGGGCATCGATGGGTTTGCTGACGTGCTCGTCCATGCCCGCGGCGATGGCGGTGGCGCGGTCGCCCACCATGGCATTGGCGGTGAGGGCGATGATGGGCACGCCGCGGTGGCGCTCCCCGGCTTCACCAGCACGGATGCGGCGGGTGGCTTCGTAGCCGTCCATTTCGGGCATGTGGCAGTCCATCAACACCACGTCGAATGCGTGCTGGCGCAGCAGGGCCAGGGCCTCGCCACCGTGCAAGGCGGTGTGCACCTGGTGACCCCATTTGTCCAGCAGGGCCAGCACCAGCCGCTGGTTGGTGGGGTTGTCTTCCACCACCAGCACACGGGCACCGGGCACGGCCTCCACCAGGGTATGGCGGGTGGCCTGCGGCGCAGCCACGGCTGCGGGCACTGGCGGAGCCCCCAGGGACGGCAGGGTTTGCATGCAGCGCAGCAACTGCGCACCCTTGATGGGCTTGGTCAAAAATGCGGCAAACCCGGCCGCGGTGAGGCGGGCCGCATCGCCACGCCGGGCCACCGAGGTGAGCATGACCAGCGGCACCGCGGCCCACCGCGGGTCGGCCTGCATCCAGCGGCCCAGGGCTTCGCCGTCCATGCCGGGCATGCGCATGTCCAGAATCGCCACGTGCAGCCTGCGGCCGGCGGCGTGCTCGGCGGCCAGGATGTGCTGGGCCTGCAGGCCGTCTTCGGCGGTCACGGCCTGCATGCCCCAGTTGTGCAGCAACAGCTCCAGCAGGCGGCGGTTGGTGGCGTTGTCGTCCACCACCAGGGCGCGCAGGCCGCCGACCACTTGGGCGGGGTACTCCATGCCTTCCACGCGGGGCACCAGCGGTGCACCCAGCGGCAGCTCGAACCAGAACACCGAGCCCTGGCCCAGTACGCTGCGGGCCCCGATGGTGCCGCCCATGCGCTCGACCAGTTGCTTGGAAATCGCCAGGCCCAGCCCGGTACCGCCGTACTGGCGGGTGGTGGATGCGTCGGCCTGCGTGAAGGGGGTGAACAGCTGGGCCAGCTTGTCGGCGGCGATGCCGATGCCGGTGTCGCGCACTTCGCAGTGCAGCACCAGCTCGCTGCCCTGGTCGGCCACCAGGGCCAGGTCGATGGTGACCTCGCCCTGGTGGGTGAACTTGGCAGCGTTGCCCGCCAGGTTCAGCAGCACCTGGCGCAGGCGGCCAGGGTCGCCGCGCACGTGCGAGGGCACCTGCGGCTGCGACACCCAAGCGCACTCCACCGGCTTGGTGCCGATGCGCATGGCCACCACGTCGGCCACTTCGTCCATCAGGCTGCGCAAGTTGAAGTCCAGCGTCTCCAGCTCCAGCTTGCCGGCTTCGATCTTGGAGTAGTCGAGGATGTCGTTGATGATGCGCAGCAGGGCTTCACCGCTGTTGCGCACGGTTTCGGCGTATTCGCGCTGCTCGTCGTTGAGCGGGGTGTCCAGCAACAGGCCGGTCATGCCCAGCACGCCGTTCATGGGGGTACGGATTTCGTGGCTCATGGTGGCCAGAAAGTCGCTCTTGGCCTTGCTGGCCTCTTCGGCGATCTGCCGCGCCAGCGACGATTCGTACAAGGCCAGCTCGGCCGCCCGCATGCCGCCTTGGGCCAGCAGCGCGCGGATGCCGTAGGCGATATTGTTGGCCGCCTCGCCGAGCAGGCGCACTTCGTCTTCAGAGAAGCTGTCGGTATCCATGGAGTAGGCGTAAATCGAGCCCCACACCTGCTCGGTGCCGTGCAGCGGCAGGCACAGCATGGAGCGCACACCCAGGCTGCGGGCGGCACCGGGCGTGTCGAGCACGCGCGGGTCGGTTTGCACGTCGGGCACCAACACCGGTGCGCCTTCGGCAATGCTGCGGCCCATGGCCCCGAAGTCGGGCGCGGCCGGGTCCCAGCTGTGGCTGAGGTCAAACATGCCTGCCGCCAGGCTGCCATGGCCCGCCACCAGGGTGACGGTTTTGCGGGCATCCGACTCGGCACGGCCAATGCAGACGGTGAGGTAGCCGCCAATCTCGACCATCTGGCGGCACACGGCATCCAGCAGCTCCTGCAGCCCGGTGGCCTTGGCCACGGCCAGGTTGGTGGCGCTGGTGAGGGTGAGGGCGCGGTTCAAACTTTGCAGGCGGGCATCAGCCTGCTTGCGGGCAGTGGCATCGCGGGCCACGATGATGACCCCTTCGATCTCGCCCTGGGCATTGCGCTGGGGCATGTAGCGCGAGATGGCGAAAAACTTCGGCCTGCCGTCACGCCCGGGCGAAGCCAGTTCCAACTGCCCTTCGCGGCCCGTAGACAGCACCTGCGCCACCAGGGCCTCGTGCTGCAGGCGGTCGTCGTTACTGAGCGTGGTGACCGCATCGTCCAGCACATCGATATGCGGGCCCAGCACGCCGCGGTACAGGCGCTGCATGGCCGGGTTCATGTAGACCCGGTGGCCTTGCGCATCCAGGCACAGAATCAAATCGGTGATGTTTTCGGCCAGACCGCGGAATTGCTGCTCGCTGTCGGTCATACGTTTTTCAAGGGCCTTGCGCTGGGTGATGTCGATGGCCACACCCACCGTGCAACCCTGGACCGGGCCATGGCGCACAGGCATCTTGAAAATATCGACCCACGGCGCATCGGGCGACACGCCTTGCTGCTCCTCAACGTGGCAAGCCTCCCCAGAGTCCATGACTTGCACATCGTCGTCGCGAAACCGCTGGGCCAGGGCCGCGGGCCACAGGGCAAAGTCGGTCTTGCCCACCGCTGCATCGGGGTGGCGCAGGTGCAGCCGCGCCACATACGCCTGGTTGACCACCAGGTTCACGCCCTGCTCATCCTTGAGCCACACCGGGAACGGCAAGCTGTCGAGCACGGTGCGCTGCTGCTGGCATTGCAGATCGGCGGCCGCCAAGGCATCAGCGGCAGACCGTGCGGCGCGGCGCAGTAGCCGCGTGCCCGCCCACCGCCTGCAACATGCCGGGCGGCTGCAGCAACCAACTGGCTGTCAATGTGGCTGCGCACAGCCCCCAGGGGGCCCATTCCAGCTTTGCAATATCTATTGCCATGGTGAGTCCCTAAAACCACGCACAAAACATCGCCCGGCCACAGCGCAATAAACGCGGTGGCCGGGCGATGCGTCAACCCGGTTTTAACATGGTGCGCCAGGGATGTGGCGTAGCGGCGGTATGCCGCGCTACGGTTTACCCGTGGACCACTGGCATGGTGCCGTCTTTTTCTGCCTGGATCAGCTCAGCACGCACTTGGGCGCGGGTTTTGGCCGAGCCGGTGGCGGTAATGACAGGGTAGTCGTTGTCATTGACAGCAGCCAGGCTGCCGTCTTTTTGGGCGGCCAACAGTTCGGCCTTGACCTGGGCGCGGGTCACCGTGCTGGGGGAGCTGGCGACCTGGGAGTATTCGCGGTCATACGAATCAGCAAATGCGCTGGTGGCAGCCACAGAGGCCAGGGCGATCATGGAAGCAGCTACAAATTTGGTCGTGTTCATGGTTATTCCTTAAAGTTAAAACAGTTCAGCCGGACCAGGAACCCTCGGCGGGGACAGCGACTCTCAGCGTGTTAGCGGGACTGCTGGCGGCACCGGAGCCTGGTTCACAGGGTTTCTTACCTTGCCCTAATTCAGAATGCATGCATGAAACTAAGTTTCAGCTTTATGACAACCTAAACGGAACCAGGCTGTTTCGGTCTTGGAAACAATGGATACCCTCGAACTCATCCGCACCTTCCGCGAAATCGCCGCCCGCGGCGGTTTTTCACTGGCCGCCAAGACCCTGGACGTGTCCAAAGCCAATGTGAGCAAGCACGTCGCCGAGCTGGAGTCGCGCCTGGGCACGCGCCTGCTCAACCGCAGCACCCGTACCGTCAGCCTGACCGACGCAGGCGGCCTGTTGCTGGAGCGCAGCAAGCCCTTGCTGGAAATGATGGCGCTGACCCGCGAGGAGCTGCAGCACCGCTCACAAGAGCCCAGCGGCCGCCTGCGCATGACCGCGCCGCAAGGCATTGGCAGCGTGGAGCTGCCGGCCCTGCTGGCCGACTTCATGCGCCGCTACCCCGAAGTGCACATCAGCCTGGACCTGAGCAACCGCGTGCTCGACATGGTGGAAGAAGGGCTGGACCTGGCACTGCGCGTGGGCACCGCACCCAATGAAAACCTGATTGCGCGCAAGCTGCGCCTGATTGACGTGGTGGTCTGCGCCAGCCCCGGTTACTGGCAAGCACGCGGCGTACCCCAGCACCCGGACGAATTGGTCGAACACGATGCCGTCACGCTGTCGATGCACGGCATGCATCCCGAATGGCGCTTCAAAGTGAACGGCAAGGCGCACAACGTGGCGGTGCGCAGCCGCATGGACGCAACCGACCCGGTACCGCTGGTGCACATGGCCTTGCACGGCCTGGGCATTGCCCGCGTGCCGCGCCTGCTGGTGCAGGCGCAGCTGGACAGTGGGGCCCTGGTGTCCGTGCTGGAAGATTTCCGCGCCAACGACGTGTGGCTGTACGCCGCCTACACCCAGCGCCGCCACAACAGCGCGGCCCTGAAGGCCTTGCTGGCGTTTATGGAAGCGCGCTGGAAGGTGACGGCAGACAAGGCCCCCGGTTAGGGGCCTGCGGGGTTGTTAGCCGTGGACCTTGGGAATGCTGCCGTCCTTCTGGGCTTTCACCAGTTCGGCCCGCACCTGGCCTACGGTTTTGCCCGGGTGCGTATTGACGATGACCGGGTATTTTTTATCGTCCTGGATCAACGACAACGAGCCGTCTTGGTAGGCCCGTGCCAGCTCGGCCTGGACGTGCGCGCGGGTCACCGTGCTGGCTACCGCAGGGCTGGCCGGAGTGCTGCGGCCATAAGAGTCCGCAAAGGCATTGCCCGTGGCCACGGAGGCCAGGGCAATCAACGAAGAGGCTAAAAGTTGGGTGGTACGCATGGTGGTGTCTTTCAAAGTCAGTTCATAAACAATCGCAGCAGGAACCCCTGGCGCGGCCGTGGTGGCTGCGCTGGAGGCTGGGCACCAGGCTGATCGCCCTGCCCTTCCTGTGTGGAATAGATCGGTATGGATGACGGGCTTTAAATAGCGCCCCACGGAACCACTGTGTTGCGGCAACCGCAACAATCGCTGGCCGCGGCCAGCGTACCGGTCAGCCCAGGTTCTCGGCAAAAAACGCCAGCGAGCGCTCCAGCGCCAACGCGGCTGCTGGTGCGTCATAGGCTCCGCGCTGGTCGCAGTTGAAGCCGTGGTCGGCCGGGTACAAGCGCACATCCACCGCCAGGTGGGCCTGGGCAAAGGCACGCACCGTGTCCAACGCGATGCCGTGGTCGCGCTCGCCAAAATGCGACAGCACCGGCACCCGGGGCGTGCGGGCCACTTCGACTGCCGCCGTCATGCCACCGCCGTAGTAGGTCACCGCAGCCGCCAGGCCCTGCACCAAGCAGGCCGCGCGCCAGCTCAGCAGGCCGCCCCAGCAGTAACCCACCGTGCCGACCTTGCCCGCCTGGGCCGCGGCGTAGGCCACGGCGGCCTGCACATCCAGCATCAGGGTGGGCACGCCCAGCGCCTCGGCAGCGGCTTTCAGGGCGATACCGGCCTGCACATCGTCTGCCGTGTAGCCCAAATCCACACCCGACTGCACGCGGCGGAACATGGCCGGGGCCACGGCCAGATAGCCTGCGGCCGCATAGCCATCGGCCACCGAACGGATGTGGCTGTTGATGCCAAAAATCTCCTGGATGACCACCACCGCGCCCTTGGGTGTGCCGCTGGGTTGGGCCACGTAGGCGGGCAGAACAAAGCCGTCGGCGGCGGTCAGGTCGATGAAAGAGGACATGGGGGGAAGCTCCAGAATAGTGGGGAAACGCAAAGGGAGTGGCATCGTACTGGTGTCGTTCCCACCCCACACATCTCCATTCTGTATGACCCCATCTTCTGCATTGCCCGTGCTGCTCGTCACTGGTGGCGGGCGCGGCATCGGTGCCGCCACGGCTCGGCTGGCCGCCCAGCGCGGCTATGCCGTAGCCGTCAACTACGCCCACAACGCTCTGGCTGCCGAAGCGCTGGTGGCCGAGATCCGGGCCCAAGGCGGCCAGGCCGTTGCCCTGCAGGCCGACGTGGCCGACGAGGCCCAGGTGCTGCGCCTGTTTGCCGCCGTAGACGCGCAACTCGGCCCACTGCGCGGCCTGGTCAACAACGCCGGGGTGGTGGACGTGCCGGCCCGCGTGGACAGCATGGATGCGGCCCGGCTGCAGCGCATGTTCAGCACCAACGTGGTCGGCCCGTTTCTGTGCGCCCGCGAGGCCGTGCGCCGCATGGGCAGCCAGGGCGTGCGCAACTTTGGCCCCGGCTACGGCCTGGGCGGTGCCATCGTGAACGTCTCCAGCGCCGCGTCGCGCCTGGGCTCGCCCGGCCAGTACGTGGACTACGCCGCCGCCAAAGGGGCCATCGACACCATGACCATCGGGCTGGCCAAAGAGGTGGCGGCAGAGGGTATCCGCGTCAACGCCGTACGCCCCGGCTTGATCGAAACCGACATCCACGCCTCGGGTGGCCTGCCCGACCGGGTGCGCGACCTGTCCGCCACCGTACCCCTGCAGCGCGGCGGTACGGCACTGGAAGTGGCCCAGGCGATTGTCTGGCTGCTGGGCCCGGAGGCGAGTTACACCACGGGAGCGCTGGTGGATGTAAGCGGCGGACGTTAAGCTTGCTGGCTATGGACTTCAAACCCCTCATCACCCTATTGGCCATCGTCAACCCGCTGGCCATCGTGCCGTTTTTCATCCACTACACGCAGAGCTTTTCGGACGCGCAGCGCCGCCGCACCATCTGGGTGTCGTCGTTCAGTGTGTTTGTGGTGATTGCGGTGAGCGCCCTGCTGGGCCTGCAGATTCTGGAATTCTTCAATATCTCGCTGGCCAGCTTCCAGGTGGGCGGCGGCCTGCTGCTGATGACATCGTCGCTGAACATGCTCAACGCCCAGCCCGCCGAAGCCAAGTCCAATGCCACCGAGCTGCAAGATGCGTCCGAGCGCGCCGCCGTGGGTGCCAGCATTGCCGTGGTGCCGCTGGCCATTCCGCTGCTGACCGGCCCGGCCAGCATGTCCACCGTGGTGATCTACGCCGACAAGGCCAAGACCTTCTGGCAACTGGCCACCCTGGTCGGCTACGGCGTGGTGATCGGCCTGGCCACCGCCCTGTGCTTCGCCCTGGCCGGCCCGATCGCCCGCGTGCTGGGCAAAACCGGCATCAACGTGATGACCCGCCTGATGGGCCTGATCCTGGCCGCACTGGCCGTGGAGGTGATGGCCGACGGGCTGCACAAGCTGTTTCCGATATTGGGCTGATGCTACTGTTTTGATAGCTACTAGCGCAGTTAAAATATAAGCTAAAAGCTGATTTCATGCCTAAAATCGTGCGGTAAAGACACCGCAGAAGCACGTAGCTCGCGTACCTGTCCGTCTAGCAGCTGCACCACCCGCTGGGCACCGGCAATGGTTTCGGGCCGGTGGGCCACGACGATGCGGGTCAACGGCAATTGCGCCAGCGCCTGCGTCACACGCTGCTCGTTGCCAATGTCAAGGTGGCTGGTGGCCTCGTCCAGCGCCAGCACTTTGGGCTGTTTGTAGAGGGCGCGGGCCAACAATACCCGCTGTTTTTGGCCGCCGCTCAAGCTAGAACCCATATCGCCCACCAGCGTCTGATAACCCATGGGCATGCTGGCAATGTCGCCATGCACGGCTGCCAACTGGGCGCAGGCTTCGATGCGGGCCGGGTCGGGGCGGATGTCGAAGAAGCTGATGTTGTCGGCAATGCTGCCCGCCAGCAGCACGTCCTCTTGCATTACCGTGCCAATCAAGCGGCGGTAATTCTGCAAGCCCAGTTGCTGCACGGGCAGGCCGCCGTACAGCACTTCGCCCTCTTCCGGTGTGAGCAGCCCTAGCAGCAGCTTGGCCCCCAGCCACAACACCAGCAGGTTCTCCACACCGAAGATCAAGGTGTTGGCTGTACCGAAGCCAATGCCCATCTTGGCAGTGCGCACATCGCGGTTTTGCACCTCTACCAGCAGGTTTTGCCAGCGGGCCCGACGCTCTTGTTCGCGGCCAAACAGCTTCAACGGCTGGATGGCGCGCAAGGATTCCAGAAAATGGGTCTGCTCCCGCGCAGCCACCACCAGCCGCTCTGCGGCTGCGTCGCGAAACGGGCGGTACGCCGCCCAGCGCAGGCCGCCGTACAAGGCCACCGACACCAGCGTCACCACCGCCATCTGGGGCGAATACAGCAACATCATGCCCAGCGTAGCCAGACTCATCAGGCCGTCCAGCACCGCCTCCAGCAGGCTGGCCGTCAGTGTCCGCTGGATCGCCCCAATAGCCCCGAAGCGCGACACCACGTCGCCCAGATGCCGCCGTTCAAAAAACGCCATCGGCAAGCGCACCAGGTGGCTGAACAGGTTGCTGCTCCACTGCAAACCCAGCGACATGCCCAGCACCATGGCCAGCCAACTGCGCGCCAAACCCAGCGCCGTTTGCACCAGCAGCAGCAAGCCAAAACCGACGATGAGCACACCCAGCAAGTCCCGGTCGTAGGTGGCAATGGCTTCGTCCACCATCCACTGGTTCAGCAGCGGCGCCGCAATCGCAAACACCTGCAAGGCCAAAGCCAGTGCAAATATCTGCGCCAGCGAGCGCTTGAGCCCCAGCACCCGGCCCGTCAACGCGTCCAGGCCCACCCGAGGTGCGGCCTTGGCGGCCACAAACTGCGCGTTCAGCGTCAACTCCAGCGCCACCCCGGTGAAATGCTTGGACACCTCAGCCAGCGGCAATTTGCGTTCGCCCACCGCCGGGTCGAGGATGCGCACATGGTCGCGGCCTACTTTTGTGAGCACCACAAAGTGGTTCAGGTCCCAGTGCAGGATGCAAGGCAGTTGCAACTGCGCCAGCTCATCCAGTTCCAGCCGCAATGCCCGGCTGC
The DNA here is from genome assembly GCF_025354435.1 of Rhodoferax sp. Classification (GTDB taxonomy): domain Bacteria; phylum Pseudomonadota; class Gammaproteobacteria; order Burkholderiales; family Burkholderiaceae_C; genus Rhodoferax_B. Next base: position 58,248 of record NZ_JANXMU010000016.1, on the reverse strand, counting down.
TGAACTGCATTGCCCCGGCGTGCGCCATGAGTTGCGGCAAGGTGGCGCCTTTGAGAGAGACGACAAAGCGACGGCGCAAGGTGTCCAGATCGACATGGAACTTGTGCGCCGCGCTCACCATGGCCAAGCAGGCAAGACCACACTCACAGGCTTCAGATTGAAGGATGGAGCGCATTAAAACATCTTAATTTATATAATGTTTTATTATAGAAATACAACATTTCAATAATTTAATCACTCACACAATCGTTTCATTTGATACCCCTTTTTTTACATTAAAGAAACCACGCTGTCATCACCAGCCAAATGCGCGGCACCAAGAGCTATAAAAAAAGGAGATTTATCAGATTTTAATGCAATTTGCGATATCTTTAAAGTCAAACTCGGACTCCTATTTACCCCAATTTTTTTGTTGTATTCATTAAAATATAAATTTGAAAACTCAACAATACCGACTTCGTCGCCGTTGGCAACCGCTTTGAGTACTGAAAAAATGTCAGCATAATATTTTTCAGAATTTTCTCTATTTTTAATTAAATATAAGACTTTTCGAATAAATTTCGCATATATTTCCGGCGACACAGTAAGAAAAAATAAAATTTGATCTTCGGGTGTTTCTATAAATTTTAATTTTTTATTAAAAAATAAGGAAGCTATTCTTATTTCGACATCTAATCTATAATCCATTCGACCAAATTTACTACGCGCATCTGGCATTTTCGACTTCAAAAAAATAATACCGACTCGGCATCCAATTTTAGCAAATTAAAATTAAGATCTTTATTTTCTCAAAATATTTCTGAACTTATAAAATTCAACTCTTGAGCAGTTAAATATTGTTCAACAAATTTCATAGGCATAATTTTTTCTGCGGCAACCAAATATTCATTTATTGCCAACTGATCTGCTTCTATGTAGACAGATTCGGCATTTAAAAAATACTTCTTCACACATTCACTTAAATGTATCAAAGCATTATTTATTGAGTCGTGTGGACTACCAAATAAATATCCAATTGACTTATTTTTTTCGAAATTTCATAAATATATTTTGCCTGTAAAGACACTGGAACCTGAGCATTAACTACGTACGAAAAAAATATTAACAATAAAACAAAATTCGAATAAATAATTTGATTTATAAAATATTCATTATTCGACAAATAAAATATTTTTTAAATTATTTTATTAATAGATTTAAGCATTATTTGCAAGAGTAATTTATAGAGTAAATATTTAAATCAAACACCTCTATTATTTACAAGGGAAATAATAGAGGCAAATTTTTATTGAAGAGACTTAATCTCTACCAAACATTAATAGCTATGGTTTCCACCAGAAGCATTACCATTTGGCCCACTTGAACTGCCAGAAGAATTTCCGCCTGGGGTTCCATAGACACCATAATTATTAGAACTAGCCATCATAAATAGTGCTGCCACTACAGAAGTATCCGCACCTGAGAAAGCAGCTTGTAGTGCAGGACCATAACTAAAAGGTCGCTCATAACCATTACCGCCACCCGAAACCAATCCTAACTCACAAGAAATTAATTTATTTATTTTATTTTTAACTTAACGATCCGAAATTGTGGTCAGATTTTCCACTTTTAGTATGTAGTTAATTTAAAATAAATTATTTCTACAAACACTAAAATATTAAATAATATTCAAATAGATAAACAAAATCCTGCTATTTAATCAAGTGATATTTTCTTCGCATAATTTTAAAAATGGTAGGTAAAGTGAATTTATTTCATTTTCTGAAAAGTCAATTGCTAAAGAAATTCTATTCGCTTCAGCTTCATATGGTGGCATATAATGAAAAATCTTCGATGAATGAAGCACTAAATTACCACTAACAAAAGGACGAGTAACCTGTATTGATTGGTTTCTATTTTTAGGAAAAAGGTAGCTTGTGTCCCCGGTTTCCTTTAAAAATGGGCCAGAAATATATAGAACACCCGAAACAATACCATTCTTGTGATTATGCGGAAGAATTCCACTTCCTTTTCTATAAATATTACCCCATGTTTTAAAAAAACCAAGAGATTTACTTATATTAAATTCTTTGCAATACATGTTTACGCAATGTAGTATGTGTGATCTTAACAAGCGAAACTCTGGATATGGAAAAATTATAATATTGACAAACTGAAAATACCAAGTGAGTCCTTTGTACGGAGAATTTTTGTCTGGTAAGCCATATATTTCCGGCAATTTTTTTCTAATTCAATAAATATTTTTTCCAACTCTTTTGTTACATGACTTAAAATTTTTAAATCAAATACTGCAAATGCATGTCCTCCAACAATTTCCGAAAGATTGTTCATATGAATACAATCAGTTGGTCGAATATTATTTTCTGTATTCATATAATTTAATTTTATTTAGATACTTCTGAAATCATTTTCACAACAAAATTCACTGCCTTCTCTTGAGAAAAATCACAATATTTCCGTTGAAATTTTCGCGCATTATTTTGATAAGAAATATCCTCAAGTACTGAATTTAAATTTTTAATAAAATCAGCTCTAGTACTTGATTCATCTAACCAAATACCTGCCCCCATCTTGCTCACTTGGCTCGCAGTTGATTTTTGTTCACTGTAATGAGGAACCAACAACATTGGAACTCCCGCAAGCAAAGTATTCGCAACTGTTCCGGCACCAGCGTAATTTACGACCAAATCCAAATTTGGAAGCAATGCTGAAAGCACTTGACTTTCATTGGAAATAAAGAATCTATCGTTTTTCATTTCATTTTGTTCATCTGTAATATTAGGAATAAAACACAAAATATCTGCATTTAATTCAGACAAGGCAATTAAAATATTGTTAATTCCTTTTACAAAATTTCTGAGATAAACAAATATTTTTGGCCGAGTGTTTGGAAAATTTTGTATATTGACAGGCCAGTCGAAAAATTTTGATCCAGATATATCAAATTCAATATGACCGATATGTGGCAATTCATCCCGGGGAAATCCAATTGCGGAGTAATGCTCTAATTCCGAAAATGTTGTAAGAGCAATAGGGATATTCTTATAAAGGTCGGCCAAGCAATTTAATGGTTCCTGCTTGATCATAGATAAAATTGAATTAAATGTATTCAATACACAAGATTCTGCTTTAAATATGCGATCTTCATCTACATTTTGGTCGGTAATTCTCCACGGAGATGGTGTGACAAAAGGAGGCATTTCAAATCCGGCTCCAATGGCAACAACCGGTATTTTTGTAATACGGGCAGCCAACAACGCAATCGGCGCATAATCAAGAATAATTACTTTTGGATTTAGCACGTAGGGTAAATTTATCCAGCCTTCGAGTACTCCAAGTAAATTTCCAACATCTGCGTACCCCAATCTAAATAGCATCTCTCCATAACTTGCCGTCTCCGGAAGATTCGGATTATTAAAATATAAAGATAATGGAGCTTGAAAATAACCAAATAAATTTTTTTGAAGTAATTGCGCAGAAATACGCAAATTTCTACAAACAAAATTGATATCATATCCAACACTCCTCAAAGCTTTAGCTATTGGTATATTCCTAGAAAGATGTCCAAAATTATCACCAAGCTCCCATACAAACAATATTTTGTCCATTTAAATATTAAATCTCATTTAACAGGGTTTTTATATTTCTAATATTTACAGTTGTCGGCCATTCATCAAGGCTGTTTTGGCGGCGTATTCAGTAAGCTGAGTTGTGTTCGCGTTGTCAATAACGGCTCCAGTACCCACTCCCATACTTTTCGCCGTTCTTGCAGCACGTCACCGTCTAAGGTCAAGCCAGCCTTTAAAACCACGACCTTTCCATGGCTTTGGATGGTTTGTTCATCTAGTTGCACCCGGATGCGGTGCAGCGCCTCGGTGCTGCCCGCCTGGGCCATGAGTTGCTGGGACAGGTTGGGCGGCAACTCGTTGGCGGCAAACGGGGTGGCGGATACCGAGGTGATGCGCCCGGTGTGCAGGCCAAACTTTTGGTAGGGGTAGGCGGCGTAGCGCAGGTAGACCGACTGGCCTGCCTGCACAAAACCGGCGGTGCGGCTAGGGGCGTAGAGCTGGGCTTCCACGCTGGGCGTGTCAGCACTTATTTGCTCGGGCACCAGGGTTGCCACGGTTTGACCTGCTTGCACAGCTTGGCCGGGTTGCAGGTTCAGGGCGGTTACGCGGTAGCGGGTACCAGGCGCACTGGGGGCGGTCAGTACGGCGGTTTGGCGGGCGGCGTTTTCGCTGGCTTCCTGGCGCAGACTGGACTGGCTGCGGGCCAGCTGCGCCTCGTCGGTATCCAGCTGGGCTTTCAGGGTTTGCTGCTCACCGGCCAGGGTTTGGCGGTCTTGCTGCAAGGCCAAACGGGTGCGCTCCAGCGACTGCAAACGGCCACGGGCATCAAGCTGGTCCTCCAGCTTGCCTTGCACCTGGATGTCGGACATAAAGCCCTCTGCGGCCAACTGCTGGTAGCGCTGCACACTGGTCTGGCTGAGGGCGACACGGCGTTCCAGCAGGATGATTTCGTTGGCGGCCTGGCGCAACTGGGCATCCAGTGTGCGGATGAGGTCGGTGAGCACCTGGCTGCGCTGCTGGGCCAGTAGCTGGCGCAGGCTGCGCTCCTGGTCCAGGCTGTGCTGGCGGGCGGTAATTTGCTCGGCCACCTGGGCACTGGTGTTGCCCACACCGGAGCCTTGCACGCTTTGCCGCTCGGTATTGAGCACTAGCAGCACGGCTCCGGCGGCAATGGTTTGGCCCTCGGCCACCCGGCGTTCGGCGATCACGCCGCTCTGGGGCGCACTGATGTTCAAGCTGCCGCCCGTGGGCACCAGCACGCCCGTCACCCGTACTTTGCGGGTCACGCTACCCCATGCAGCAAAGGCCACCAGCAGCCCGCCCAGAACCAGCGCCACACCCGCCACCACCGTGTAGCGGATGGGGTGGCTGATACGCACCACGCCCAGCCATTGGGCGGACTGGGCTTGCTGGACCTCGGGGCGAAATAGCGGCAAAAGCAGGACTCCCAACCAACCGCTGGCTGCAAAATGGCCCGCGTGTTCAGATGGAATCATCTTCTACACGCCGTCAGAAAATTTGTGACGTAGGACCCAAATTGAATTTACAGAGAAACTGAATGTTTCTTGAAATAGATTTTTACGGTCTATTTGTGAGGAAGTATTTCTAGATAGCGAACTTATGGTGAGCTACTTCTATCTTTCTATGAGCCATAACAGCAACCCGCTGTCGTGCTGGCCAAAAGTTGTACTCTTGGGCACTAAGTACTGCCTGACCACACCATGACCCACGCCGTCTCCCACATCCGTCGCGCCAGCCTGTGCGCTCTGCTGCTCGCCCTGGGCGGCTGCTCCACCTCGCTGCCCGAGGGCATCACGGCGGTGACGCCCTTCGATGCCACGCGCTATGCGGGTAAGTGGTTTGAGATTGCCCGGCTGGACCATTCGTTTGAACGTGGGCTGGACAATGTGAGCGCCCGCTACACGCTGCAGCCGGACGGCAGCGTGCAGGTTATCAACCGGGGCTTCAGCCGCGAGAAGAACACCTGGAAAGAAGCCGAGGGCATAGCCAAGTTCACCGGCGACCCGCGTACCGCATCCCTCAAGGTGTCGTTCTTCGGCCCGTTTTACGGTGGCTACCACGTGGTGGCGCTGGACCCGGCCTACCGCTGGGCGATGGTGGTGGGGGCCGACCGCAGCTACGTGTGGATTCTGGCGCGCGACAAGCAGTTGCCTGCCGAGATCCGCGCCCAGTTGCTGGCCAAGGCGCAGCAGCTAGGGCTGGCGGTGGACCAGCTGGTGTGGGTCGATCAGAGCCGTAGCGACAGCTAGGCGCGCGGCCCCATCCGCCCCACCAGCCGGAACGCCACCACCATCGCCAGCGTGCCAAAAATCGCCGTGCCGATGGCCGCCCCGGCCAGCACGCCCACCGGGCCAAACTGCGCTCCCCACCAGGCGAACGGGATGGTGCCCAGGGTGGCGCGGGCCCAGTTGAAGCCGGTGGACCACAGCGGCTTGCCCAGGTTGTTGAAGGCGGCATTGGCCACAAACAGCGCCCCGGCAAAAAAGAAGCTGGCCGCCAGCCAGGAGCAGAACATGTGGATCAGGTGCGCCGCGTCGCCGTGCGCGCTGAAGGCCCAGACCAGCGCGTTCTGCCCCAGCGCCAGCAGCAGCCAGGCGGTGCCCACGGCGATCACCATGAACAGCAGGCTGTCACGCAGGCCCTGGCGCACCCGGTCGAAATGGCCCGCACCCAGGTTTTGCGCCAGGATGGGGCCGACCGCGCCGCTCAACGCGTAAATCAGCCCGAACGCCACCGGGGTCACGCGGTCGATGATGGCCTGCCCGGCCACGGCGGACGCGCCAAACTGGGCGATGGAATGGGTCACAAACGCGGCGCTGATGGGGGTGGCCAGGTTGGTCAACACCGCCGGGCCGGCCACGCCCGCCAGCAGCTTGGCATCGCTGCCTAGGGCGGCCCGGTCCCAGCGCCCCAGCAGACCATGGCGCAGCACGCCGCGCAGGCCCACCGCCGCCAGAATGCTGCGCGACACCACCGACGTGGCCGCCGCGCCGTCCAGCCCCATGTGCAGGCCGAAAATCAAAATCGGGTCCAGCACGGCGGTTACCACCGCGGCCCCCAGCGTCACTGCCATGGCTCCGCGCGCGTCGCCCACCGAGCGCATCAGCGCCGAGCAAGCCATGCCGATGCCCAGCAGCGGCAGCGAATGCACGGTGACGCTGAGGTAGCGCACGGCCAGGCGCTCGGTCTCGCCGGTGGCGCCCAGGGCCTCTAGCAGCGGGCGCAAAAACGGCGCAGTGCCGCTGCCGATCAGTGCAGCCAGCAGCACCATCAGCAGCAGGCTGGAGGTGGCCAGGCGCTTGGCATCCACCGCACGGCCCGCACCCACCGTGCGCGCTACCACCGCGGTGATGCCGATGGTCAACCCGATGCACAGCGAGGCATGGAAGAAGCCCACCACCCCCGCAAACCCCACCGCCGCCGCAATCGACTGCTGGCCCAGCTGGGAGATGTAGAACAGGTTGATCAGATCCACGATGAACACCGCCACCAAGCCGATGGCCGAGGTGGTGGACATCACCGCCACATGCCGGAACAATGGGCCTGTAACAAAACGTGGCGAAGCCGAGGGGGAAGCAGGGGAAGTCATGGGGGCTGATAGTACAAGCCCTGTCACTATTAAAACAATAGCTACTTGCGCTAGTGCAATCTACGCAAAGTGCCGATTTCATTTAAAAAATATAGCCATGCCAAGCTTCCACTCCCGCCAGAAATCCCAAGATGCCCTGCTGGTGCGCCACCTCCAAGCCTTCTTTGGCGCGCTGGAGCCCGCGGCCATGGAACTGCTGCGGCACAGCCTGAAATGGCTGGAGATCAGCGGCGGTGACACCCTGCTGACCCAGGGCGAGGCAGGCGACGCGATGTACCTGGTGGTCAGCGGCCGACTCCGCGCCTTTGTGCAGGCCGAGGGCGGTGGCCCGCAACGGGTGGGCGACATCGTGCGCGGCCAGGTGGTGGGTGAAATGAGCCTGTACACCGGCGAGCCACGCGCCGCCACCGTGGTGGCCGTGCGCGATGCAGTGTTGGCCCGGCTGGACCGCCCGGCCTTCCAGCGCCTGCTGGCCTGCAGCACCCAGGTGTCAATGGCCTTCACCACGCAAATCATCCACAAGCTCAAAGACCGCAAACAGGCTACCCCCGCCGACAAACTGGTCACCATGGGCCTGCTGCCCATCACCACCGGCATCGACCTGCCCGACTTTGCCGCCCGGCTGGCCACCCAGCTCAAGCCCCTGGGCCGGGTGTGCGTGGTCAGCCGCCACGACATCGACCAGCGGCTGGAGCAACTGGGCCTGGGCCCCAGCGACAACACCGACAAGGAAACCCAGCGCCGCATCGCCATGCTGCTGGACCAGATCGAGGCCGAGCACGACTTTGTGCTGCTGCTGGCCGATGCCACGCCCACACCCTGGACGCAGCGCTGCTGCCGCCACTGCGACGAGCTGCTGCTGCTGGCCGACGCCACCCAGCCGCCGGTGCTGCACCCTAGCGAGGTGCAATTTTTAAGTAACCGCCCGCCGCTGACAGTGATTGCCGACATCCTGGTGCTGCTGCACCCTGCCGACCAGCCCTCGCCGCGCGGCACCGCGCTCTGGCTGGCGCGCCGCCCCGTGGCCGGGCACATCCACATCCGCCCCGATTTGTCCCGCGACATGGCCCGGCTGGCCCGCATCCAGAGCCGCACCGCCGTGGGCCTGGTGTTGGCGGGTGGCGGCGCACGCGGCCTGGCGCACCTGGGCGTGCTGCGCGCCCTGCACGAGCGCGGCATCGAGGTGGACTGGGTGGGCGGCACCAGCATCGGCGCGGTGATGGCAACGTATGCCGCGTCGGACCAGCCGCTGGACACGGTGATGGCCAACGCCCGCCGCGCCTTTGCCACCAACCCCACCGGCGACTTCAACCTGTTTCCGGTGCTGTCGCTGATCAAGGGCCTGCGCCTGAAACGCATCCTGCGCACCGCGGTGGAAGAACTGGTGGGCTTTGATGCCGACATCGAAGATTTGTGGAAAAATTTCTTCTGCGTGGCCACCAATTTCTCTACCGCCAGCGAACAGCGCCTGCAGCACGGCAACCTGGCCCACGCGCTGCTGGCCAGTACCTCTATCCCCGGCGCGCTGCCCCCGGTGGCGCACGGCGGCGACCTGCTGTGCGACGGCGGCAGCTTCAACAACTTCCCGGTGGACGTGGTGCGCAGCATGCGCGGCGTGGGCCGGGTCATCGGTGTGGACCTGAATGTGCGCACCCCGGTGCGGGTGGACTTTGACGACATGCCGGGCAGCTGGGCCTTGCTGCGCGACCGCCTGCGCCCGCTGGCCCAGCGCCGCTACCGCCTGCCGTCGCTGCCCAGCTACCTGCAGACGGTGACCATTCTCTACAGCATGTCGCGCCAGCACAGTGCCCAGCAGCAGTGCGACCTGTACTTCAACCCGCCCCTGCACCGGGTCGGCATGCTGCAGTGGCGGCGGCTGGAAAACATCGTGCAGCGCGGCTATGCACATGCCTTGCAGGTACTGGATGCCCCGCCTGACATTCCCAGTCCGTAGGCCTATAGTGTTTTCACCACGACCAGGAGCCCACCATGCGCATGACCGACGAAGAGTACTTTCGCAGTTGCGTTGCCAAAGAGCGGCAACTGGCCCATCTGCTGGGCCACCACCAGATCGAGGAATGCTATGAAACCGCGGGCACGCTGTGGGAGGGGCGCACCAAGCTGCCGCAGTGGAGCCGCAGCTGGAGCGCCTGCGGCCCGCTGCTGACGGCCCACCGCATCGCGCTGCACTTTGGGACGGACGCTGCCGGTGCCTGGGTGCAGGCGGGCAGCACCACCCAGCACTTTGCCGACCACCCCCACCCCGACCGTGCGGTGATGCTGGCCGTGGTCAAGGAAGTGGTGCGCCGGCTCGAACATCCCAAGGAACTCCGGGCGGCCTAGCGAAGCCCGCAATTGCCGGGCGTTTATGCCGCTTTGCGGTGATTCAAAACCATAGCAATCTATAAACTTTGGCGCTATGAATACACCCGACCTGCGCCAAGAATCGCCCTGGAATGCCGAGCTGATGCTGCCCCGGGTGACCGACAACCCCAAGCTGCTGGAGCTGCAGATTTTGCTCGGCGGCCTGCAACTGGTGCTGAGCCGGGTGCACCCCGCATTTGCCGCCAGCCGCTTCATCGCCACCCGGCAACTGGCCCAGCGCCTCACGCGTGGCATCGAAACCCTGAACCCGCACAAGGCCCACATGGGCAGCGTCGATCTGCAGAACGCCCTGGCCGAGACCGAAAAAGCCCTCGACCCCGGCAGCCTGATGGTGCTGCGCAAACTGCTGACCCAGTCCCTGAAGGACGAACACGACGAGGTCGACATCGGCCACGCCGACTTCACCTACAGCGACTTCATGGCCGAAGAGCAAATGCTGGCGCACCGCCAAGTAGCCCACTGACACAACGCGCACCAGAAAGGGTAAGTCCTAATACTTTTGGTGACACATCCGTATACAGTCTCCTCAACTTGCAGAGGGGCCCAGCGCTTCTCCCAGCGAGGGTCCGGGGAGACACACAGCAGAATGATCAACAAATTTATTTAGACATCCGCTACGAGATGTTTTTGAAAAGCGCCGCTTCACCCCGGCGCTTTTTCTTTTTGTGGCTCACCCCCAGGCTGCGCTTCGCTACGCCACCCCCCTTGCAGGGAGCGGCACCAGTGGTCCGGCAAAGCCGGTTCCACGGTATCTCTGGAAGGGGTGTCGTTGCCTTGGGTTTATGCTTTTTAGGCCGCTGGCGCATATGCTGCCTTCGGTGACAGCTCCTAAACCCATAGCGCTTTGGATGGGACAATCTTCGCATGGAACTTATTTTTGTCTCGCTGGCCTCGCTGCTGGCTGGTTTTGTCGATGCGATTGTGGGCGGCGGCGGTTTGATTTTGGTGCCAGCGTTGTTTGCCACCTTTCCTAACGCCCACCCGGCCACGCTGTTCGGGGTCAACAAAGGGGCCTCCATCTGGGGCACGGGCTTTGCCACCTGGCAGTACAGCCGCCGGGTGCAGTTGCGCTGGCAAAGCCTGCTACCGGCCGCCGCCGCAGGCTTTGCCGGGGCGATGTTCGGGGCCTGGCTGGTGACGGTGGTGCCCAGCGACTTTTTGCGCAAGCTGCTGCCGGTGATTCTGCTGGCGGTGCTGGTCTACACCCTGGCAAAAAAAGAGCTGGGTGCCGTGCACGCGCCGCGCTTCAGCGGCACGCAAGAGGCGCTGATCGCCAGCGCGATTGGCCTGACCATCGGCTTTTATGACGGCTTTTTTGGCCCCGGCACGGGCAGCTTCTTTGTGTTTTTGATGGTGCGCTGGCTGGGCTACGACTTTTTGCACGCCTCGGCCTCGGCCAAGCTGCTCAACACCGCTACCAACCTGGCGGCACTGATCTTGTTTGTCTCCACCGGCCACATCTGGTGGCACTTTGTGCTGCCCATGGCCATCGCCAACGTGCTGGGCAGCGTGCTGGGTTCACGCATGGCGCTGAAGCACGGCACGGGGTTCGTGCGCATCGTCTTCATTGTGGTGGTGAGCGCGCTGATTCTGAAAACCGGCTACAGCGCTTTCATCCAGTAAGCCCTGGAAATAGCCACTCTTCGCCATTGCTACTTAATTTATAGCTAATAGCGTATATCTCACCTACGCTAGAAGCACTTTTCTCTTGTATTTTTACCGTTAACGGCGGCTGGCGGCTGGCACCACCATCGCCGATGCGGGCAGCACCGGCTTGGCCGCGCTGGCGGCCGACACCGGTTTGGCGGCCGCCGAGGCCGCTGCCGATGCAGGCAGCGCGGGGTTACCCGGCAGGCCCGGCACATCGGCCACCGCTAGCGGCGTGCCAATCGGAGCCTGGGCCAGACCCTGGCGTACACCGGCCATGTCAAGCTCGTTGGGGTACTGGTGCAGCAGCCAATAGTCGAACACCCGGCGGGCGATGGGGGCCGCGGTGGCACCACCCCAACCGGCGTTTTCCACCACCATGGCCAGGGCAATTTGTGGGTTGTCGGCCGGGGCGAAGGCGATGTACAGGCCGTGGTCGCGGTAGCGTTCGGCCACTTTGGCGTTGTACTTTTCGCCCTGGGCAATGGTCACCACCTGGGCGGTGCCGGTCTTGCCCGCCGCCACGTAGCCCGCACCCCGGAAGGCGGTGGCTCCGGTACCGGCGATGTTCACGCCGACCATGGCTTTTTTGATGATGTCGATGTTGGCCGGTTTGGCGATGGATTCGGCCTTGATCTCGGCCAGGGTCTTTTGCACTTTGCGGGTGACCACATCCACCACCTCCTGCACCAGGTGGGGCTTCATCTTCACGCCGTCGTTGGCGATGACGGCGGTGGCCTCGGCCAGTTGCAGCATGGTGAAGTTGTTGTAGCCCTGGCCAATGCCCAGCGAAATGGTTTCCCCGGCGTACCACTTTTGCTGCTCGGGGCGCTTGTAGGCGCGGCGCTTCCAGTCGGTGGACGGCAGAATGCCGCGCACTTCGCCGTGGATATCGATGCCGGTGAGCGAGCCAAAGCCAAACTTGCTGATCTCGTCGTGGATCAGGTCCACGCCCATGTCGTTGGCCAGCATGTAGTAATAGGTGTCGCAGGATTCAACGATGGATTTGTACATGTCCACCGTGCCGTGGCCGCCTTCCTTGTCGTCGCGGAAGCGGTGGCCTGCCAGCATGAAGTAGCCGGGGTCGAAAATGCTTTGCTGCGGCGTGCGTTTGCCGGTTTCCAGCGCAGCCAAGGCCATGAAGGGCTTGTAGGTGGAGCCAGGCGGGTAGGTGCCGCGCAGGGCGCGGTTGAGCAACGGCTTGTCGGGCGAACCGTTCAGCGCGGCCCAGCTTTCGGCATCAATGCCTTCGACAAACAGGTTCGGGTCAAAGGTGGGTTTGCTGACAAACGCCAGCACCTCGCCGGTTTTCGGGTCCAGCGCCACCAGCGCACCGCGGCGGTCGCCGTACAGGTCTTCGACCAGCTTTTGCAGCTTGATGTCGATGGACATGACCACGGTGTTGCCGGGCGTGGCGGGGTTGCTGGCCAGCTTGCGCACCGCGCGGCCCCCAGCCGAGGTTTCAATTTCTTCCACCCCGGTCAGACCATGCAATTGGGTTTCGTAGCTTTGCTCTACGCCCAGCTTGCCGATGTATTCGGTGCCCTTGTAGTTGTCTTCGTCGTCCGAGTCGTCGATACGGGCTTTTTCGGCCTGGTTGATGCGGCCGATGTAGCCGATCACGTGGCTGGCCAGTTCGCCAAACGGGTAGTTGCGGAACAGCCGGGCCTTGATATCCACGCCGGGAAAGCGGTAGCGCTGGGCGGCGAAGCGGGCCACTTCCACGTCGGTCAAGCGGGTGCGGATGGGCAGCGACTCGAAGTTGCGCGACTCTTCGGCCAGTTTTTTAAACCGTTTGCGGTCGCGCAGCTGAATGTCCACCACCTGGGCCAGCGCGTCGATGGTCTGCTCCAGATCGCCCACCTTGCTGGGCGTGATCTCCAGCGTGTAGGCCGAGTAGTTGCTGGCCAGCACCACGCCGTTGCGGTCGAGGATCAGGCCCCGGTTGGGCACCACGGGCACGATCGCCGTGCGGTTGTTTTCGGCCTGCTCCAGCAGGTCGTCATGGCGCGTGATCTGCAGGTACGACAGCCGCGCCAGCACCCCGCCAAACGCCAGCACCACCACCACCCCGGCGGCCACCAGCCGCAGCCGAAAACGGTAGATCTCGGCGCCTACATCTTTAAGTTCGGTCACAACGGGCGGGTTTTGTCGGGGTCAGGGGCCATACGTTGCGGGGCCAACAACAAGATACTGACCAGCGGCCACAGCACGGCTTCCAGCAGCGGAGCCAGCAGCAGCGACCAGCCGGGGAAGGTGCCGCCGCCCAGCATGCGCAGGACAAATTCCACCAGGTGGGCCGCCACAAACAACGGCAGCACCTGCATGGCCTGCGAAGGCACAGTGAACCACAGCAGGCGGCGGTGCATGGCAATGGCCAGAAAACTCAGCACCGAGTACGACAGCGCATGTTGGCCCAGCAGGCTGACCTGGTGCACATCCATCAGCAGGCCAAACACAAAGGCGGTGCCGATGGCCACGCGCTGCGGCTGGTGCACGCTCCAGAACACCAGCAGCACGGCCAGCAGGTCGGGCACCCAGGGCGCACGGCCCCACAGGCCGATGTTTTCGGCCATGTTGAACAGCAAGGCCAGCACCAGGCTGACACCAATGAACACCGGGTTGGCAGGCAGCAGCAACTGCTGGCCGGGGCGCATGATCATGGGAAGCTCCCACGCGCGTTCAGCATCATTTTTTAGCGCCTTTTTTAGGAGCAACCACTTCGGGAGCGGGTGGCATGTCGGGGATCTGCGAGGCCACCGGCTGCAGCACCAACACATGCTGTGGACCGGCCACCTGGGCCACCGGCGTGCAATAGATACGGGCAAAGGCCGAGTCGGCACGGCGCTCGATCTTGGCAATTTTGGCGACCTGCAGGCCCAGCGGGTACACGCCGTCCACGCCGCTGGTGGTCAGCACGTCGCCGATCTGCACGTCGGAGTTGCCCGCCATGAAACGCAGCTCCAGCTGGCCGCCGTACGAGGCCGGGTCGCCATAGGCCACGCTGCGCGCGCCGGTACGGGTGTTGAGCACAGGAATGGCCTGGTCACGGTCGATCAGCAAGGTGACCTCGCTGACCATCGGGTAGGCGCGGGTGACCTGGCCCAGCACGCCCAGCCCGTCGAGCACCGGCGAGCCCGCCACCACACCGTGGGTCGTGCCTTTGTCGATCACGACTTTGTGGGTGTAGGGGTCGGCAGCGTCGTACAGCACTTCGGCGCTTTGGGCCGGGGTGGTGATGTGGGCGCGCAACTCCAGCAACTGGCGCAGGCGGGTGTTTTCCAGGGTGAGCTGCTCTACCAGCCCGGCGCGTACCGACTGGGTGGTCAGCAGGCGCTGGGCGGCATCGGCCTTAGCTTGCAAATTCGCTTGGCTGGAGAAGTAAGCGCTGCCGCCCAGCACCAGGCGGATGGGCTCAATCACCGCCCACTGCACCGGGTACAGGGCCGTGGCCAAGCCCGCACGCAGCGGGCGCATCAGCGCAAAGCGCGCATCGGCCACCATCAGAAACAGGGCCAGCGCGCTAAAAAAGATGAGTTTGGTCAGGGCCGAGGGGCCCTGGTTGAAGAACGGGGGCGGGGTCCTGTCCAGCGTACCGAGTGGCATCGCCCTACCTCTGGTTGGCGTGTTCCGCGAAGATTATTCGCTGGTGAAGATCGAGCCCAAACGCTCCATGCGCTCCAGGGCAATACCGCAGCCGCGCACCACACAGGTCAGCGGCTCTTCGGCCACCAGCACCGGCAGACCGGTTTCTTCGGCCAGCAGGCGGTCCAGATCGCGTAAGAGCGCGCCGCCACCGGTCAGCATCATGCCGCGGTCGGCAATGTCGGCACCGAGTTCGGGCGGGGTTTGTTCCAGCGCGTTCTTGACCGAGGCGACGATGTTGTTCAGCGGGTCGGTCAGAGCCTCTAAGATTTCGTTGCTGGAAATGGTGAAGCTGCGCGGCACGCCTTCAGACAGGTTGCGGCCCTTGACTTCCATCTCTTTGACTTCGGAGCCGGGGAAGGCCGAGCCGATGTTCTTCTTGATGGCTTCGGCGGTAGGCTCGCCAATCAGCATGCCATAGTTGCGGCGGATGTAGTTGATGATGGCATCGTCGAAACGGTCGCCGCCCACGCGCACACTGCCCTTGTAGACCATGCCGCCCAGCGAGATCACGCCGACTTCGGTGGTACCACCGCCGATGTCCACCACCATGGAGCCGCTGGCTTCCGACACCGGCAAACCGGCACCAATGGCCGCAGCCATGGGTTCTTCGATCAGGTAGACCTCGGAGGCACCCGCGCCCAAAGCGGACTCACGGATGGCCCGGCGCTCGACCTGGGTGGAGCCACAGGGCACGCAGATAATGATGCGCGGGCTGGGACGGAACACGCCACGGGGGTGCACCATCTTGATGAACTGCTTGAGCATCTGCTCGGTGACGGTGAAGTCTGCAATCACGCCGTCTTTCATCGGGCGGATGGCCTCGATGTTGCCCGGCACTTTGCCCAGCATGGCCTTGGCTTCTTTGCCCACGGCCTGGATGGTTTTTTTGCCTTGCGGCCCGCCCTCGTGGCGGATGGCGACCACGGACGGCTCGTCCAGCACAATGCCTTTGCCGCGTACGTAAATCAGGGTATTGGCGGTGCCAAGATCGATGGCCAGATCGGTAGAAAAATACCGACGGAAAGTCCCAAACATGCAAAGTCCTCTCGGGCATGGCCTGCGCATCGGCACGCCATCGCCGTGTAATACGGTTCTAGATAGTCATGACTCTTGCAGTGCCCAGGTTGTGGGCAATATTGTGGTCAACAGGCCCGCCACCCGGGTTCTGCAAAAGTCTTAGATAGGTTTCTTGGTGCAAAACAATGTCGCGAAGCGACCGCGCGACCAAAGGCGGGATAATACCGCATCTCCTGTGGCTAACCTGCGCCAACTGCGCGGAAACCCCGCTTTACTTTCGTTCGCAACCCTGTTTAAGACATGGCCCTGACCCTCCCTGAACTCGACCGCATCGCCAACCTGGCCCGCCTGGAACTCCAACCCGTTGAGCGCGACCGCCTGCTGAACCAGCTCAACGGCTTCTTCGGCATCGTCGAAACCATGCGCGCGGTAGACACCACCGGCATCGAGCCCCTGGCCCACCCGGTGGCGGTGATGCACGACATCGTGCTGCGCCTGCGCGACGACGTGGTCAGTGAAACCAACCAGCGCGAAGCCAACCAGCAAACCGCGCCCGCCGTTGAGCGGGGCCTGTTCCTCGTTCCCAAAGTCATCGAATAAAGCGCCCGCAACCCCATGAGCCTCCCTACACAGCTACACGACCTGAGCGTGGTCGAACTGGCGGCATTGCTGCGCGCCCGCAAGGTATCCGCCGTCGAGACCACCCAACACTTTCTGGCCCGCGCCGAAACCCACGCACCACTGGGCGCCTACCTGGCAATGGACGAAGCCGTCAGCCTGCGCCAGGCCTTCGCTGCCGACGCACGGCTGGCCAACGGCACGGCCGGCCCGCTGGAAGGCGTGCCCATGGCGCACAAGGACATCTTTGTCACCAAAGACTTCCCGACCACCGCTGGTTCCAAAATGCTGAACGGCTACCGCTCTTCTTTCGATAGCACGGTTGTCAAGCAGCTCGCACAGCAGGGCATCGTGACGCTGGGCAAACTGAACTGCGACGAATTCGCCATGGGCTCGGCCAACGAGAACTCGGCCTTCAAGCCGGTGCTGAACCCCTGGGACACCACGCGCATTCCGGGCGGCTCGTCGGGCGGCAGTGCGGCGGCCGTGGCCGCGCGCCTGGTACCCGCCGCCACCGGCACCGACACGGGCGGCTCCATCCGCCAACCGGCCTCGTTTTGCGGCATCACCGGCATCAAGCCCACTTATGGCCGCGCCTCCCGCTACGGCATGGTGGCATTTGCCTCCAGCTTGGACCAAGCCGGCCCCATGGCCCGCAGCGCCGAAGATTGCGCCCTGCTGCTGTCGGCCCTGTGCGGCCCGGACCTGGACCGCGACTCCACCTCGCTGGACATCTCCGCCGAAGACTACAGCCGTAGCCTGAACGAGTCCATCGACGGCCTGCGCATCGGCATCCCCGCCGAGTTCTTCGGCGAAGGCCTCAGTGCCGACGTGCGCGCCGCTGTGGATGCCGCCTTGCAGGAGTATGTCAAGCTGGGTGCGAAACTGGTGCCCATCGCCCTGCCGCGCACCGAGATGGCGATTCCCGTGTACTACGTGATCGCCCCGGCCGAGGCCTCCAGCAACCTGAGCCGCTTCGACGGTGTGAAGTTTGGCCACCGCGCCGACCAATACACCGACCTGATCGACATGTACAAAAAGACCCGCGCCGAAGGCTTTGGCGACGAGGTCAAGCGCCGCATCATGATCGGCACCTACGTGCTGAGCCACGGCTACTACGACGCGTACTACCTGCAGGCACAAAAAATCCGCCGCATGATCGCCGACGACTTCCAGCAAGCCTTCAAGCAGTGCGACGTGATTGCCGGGCCGGTCGCCCCCACCGTAGCCTGGAAGCTGGGCAACAAGTCGGCCGACCCGGTAGCGGCCTACCTGGCCGACATCTTCACCCTGCCCTCGTCCCTGGCCGGTTTGCCCGGCATGAGCATCCCGGCCGGCCTGGGTGAAGGCGGTATGCCCGTCGGCTTACAACTGATTGGCGACTACCTGCAAGAAGCCAAGCTGCTAAACATTGCGCACCGCTTCCAGCAGGCCACCGATTTCCACCGCCAACAACCCGCCGGTTTCTGAATATGAGCAAAGCACTCCCTTCCCTGCTGGTCCAGGGCTATGAAGTCGTCATCGGCTTCGAGACCCACACCCAGCTGTCTACCGCCAGCAAGATTTTCAGCCGCGCCTCCACCGCCTTCGGGGCCGAGCCCAACACCCAGGCCTGCGCCGTGGACCTGGCCCTGCCGGGCACGCTGCCGGTGATGAACAAGGGCGCGGTCGAACGCGCCATCCAGCTCGGGCTGGCGCTGGGCTCCACCATCGCGCCGCGCAGCGTGTTTGCGCGCAAGAACTACTTCTACCCTGATCTGCCCAAGGGCTACCAGATCAGTCAGTTCGAGATCCCCGTGGTGCAAGGCGGCTCGGTGGAGTTCTTTTTGGGTGATGAGAAAAAGACCGTGCGCCTGGTGCGTGCGCACCTGGAAGAAGACGCAGGCAAATCGCTGCACGAAGAATTCATCGGCCAGACCGGCATCGACCTGAACCGCGCTGGTACGCCGCTGCTGGAGATCGTCACCGAGCCCGACATGCGCTCCAGCGCCGAGGCCGTGGCCTACGCCAAGGAGCTGCACAAGATCGTCACCTGGATCGGTATCTGCGACGGCAACATGCAAGAAGGCTCGTTCCGCTGCGATGCCAACGTCTCGGTGCGCAAGCCCGGGGCCGAGCTGGGCACGCGCCGCGAGATCAAGAACCTGAACAGTTTCAAGTTCATGCAGCAGGCCATCGATTTTGAAGTGCGCTGGCAGATCGAGCAGATCGAAGACGGCCATGCGATCCAGCAGGCCACCGTGCTGTTCAACCCCGACACGGGTGAGACCCGCGCCATGCGCACCAAAGAAGATGCCGCCGACTACCGCTACTTCCCCGACCCCGATTTGCCGCCACTGGTGGTGGCCCCGGAATGGGTGGAGCGCGTGCGCTCCGAGATGGCCGAGCTGCCGCGGGTGATGGCGGCCCGGTTTGGGGCGAACTATGGTTTGAGCGAATACGATGCCACGGCGCTGACGCAAAGCAAGGGCATCGCCCGCTACTTCGAGGCCGCGATTGCCGCAGGCCAACCCGCGCAACCCAAGCTGGCGGCCAACTGGGTGATGGGCGAGGTGGCCCGCCGCCTGAACGCGCAAGACCTGGACATCGCCCAGGCCCCGGTGGCGGCCGACCAGCTAGCCAAGCTGCTGGACCGCATTGCCGACGGCACCGTCTCCAACAACGCGGCCAGGCAGGTGTTTGATGTGCTGTGGACCGACGCGGATGCCGAGGTGGATGCGGTCATCGAGGCCAAGGGCCTGAAGCAGATGAACGACACCGGCGCGCTGGAGGCCATCGTGGACACGGTGATCGCCGCCAATGCCAAGAACGTGGCCGAGTTCAAGGCGGGCAATGAGAAGGCGCTGAATGCCCTGGTCGGCCAGATCATGAAAGCCAGTGCGGGCAAAGCGAATCCGGGCCAGGTCAACGCACTGCTCAAGGTCAAACTGGCGGGCTGAGTCCTCAGCTTATATGCTTTTTATGGCTCTAGCCTATATGGAATATAGGCTAGAAGCTATTAAATACATAGCTTAAACTAATTGACCACCCCGGCCCACAGCGGCTTGAGCCGGGACAGCTCTTCGTCGAAGCGGTCATTGACACGCTTTTTCTCTAGCTGCTGGTTAGCGATGAAGCGTTGCTGGGCGACCAGGTTCTCCTGGAACTCGGTAACGCGGCGCTTGAGGTAGACCGGTGCTTTGCTGGGGTCGTTTTTATAGAATTCCAACTCGCTGTCCAGAACTTTGCGTTGCTCGGCCAGTTCGGCCATGCGCTTGTTGGCGGTCTGGATGACGGCATCCACCTGGGTCAGGGCACTGGCGCGCTCGGCATCATGGGCGGCCTGGTTCTGGTAGCGGGTGAGCAGGGCGCGGTTGCGTCGGCGCTCATCGCTGACGCGGGCACGGTCTTCGGCCTCTTTTTTGTCGCGTACTTCCTGGGCGCTGATTTCCTGGGCGGTGAGGGTAGGGCCCAGGCTGCGTTTGACGGTGCCGCTGGCATTGAGCTCTTTTTGCTCGCGGTCCATACATTCGGGGATGGGCCGGTCGGAGGTGATTTTTTTGCCCCGGCTGTCGGTGCAGGTAAAAATGCCCTGCGCAGAAGCAGTGCTGAGCAGACCACTGCACAGCACGCTAATGCCCCAAACCTTAGCCCGACATATCACATGGTTCCTTCGTCAACTCCGTAACGCTGCCGGTAGGCTAGCACCCGTGGGTAATGCGCCCGAAGCTCATTTGTATCATTTTGTTGCAAGTATTGTAATAAGTCAGCAAGCTTGGCAATAGCGCAGACCTGCATTCCCAGCTGGTTGCGCACAAATTGCACCGCACTGTGCGGAACATCACGGCCGTCCTCGGTGGCCATCTCCTGGCGGTCCAGCGCAATCACCACCGCGTGGGGCGTGGCACCGGCAGCCTGGATCAGCGCAATCGACTCGCGGGCGGCGGTGCCAGCCGACATCACGTCGTCCACGATTAACACCCGGCCCTTCAGCGGTGCGCCCACCAAGCTGCCGCCTTCGCCATGGTCCTTGGCCTCCTTGCGGTTATAGGCAAACGGCAGATTGCGGCCACGCCGCGCCAGCTCTACCGCCACCGTGGCAGCCAGCGGAATGCCTTTGTAAGCGGGGCCAAAAATCATGTCAAACTCAATGCCGCTGTGGAGCAAGGCCTGTGCATAGAATTCGGCCAGGCGCTGCATGCGGGCACCGTCGTCAAACAGCCCGGCGTTAAAGAAATAGGGGCTCATGCGCCCGGCCTTGGTTTTGAATTCGCCAAAGCGCAGCACCCCGGACTCCACCGCAAACTGTACAAATTCCTGCGCTAAGCTAGTGGGCGCATTGCTAATCACCATGGGGAAAATCCTTGTTCAAATTAACCAGCCTGAATCTCAACGGCATCCGTTCGGCTACCAGCAAAGGCGTTGAAGCCTGGATTGCCGCCATCGCTCCGGATTGTATTTGTGTCCAGGAAGTCAAGGCCCAGGCCGCCGATGTGCAGGGCAAGTTCGAGCAACTGGCGGGCTTGCAGGGACACTTTCACTTTGCGCAAAAAAAGGGCTACTCGGGCGTTGGCGTGTACACCCGGCATACGCCCAGCGATGTGGTGATTGGCTACGGTTCTACCGAATTTGATGCCGAGGGCCGGTACGTGGAGCTGCGCTTTGACACACCGACCCGCAAGCTGTCCATCATCAGCTGCTATTTCCCCAGTGGCTCGTCGGGCGAAGATCGGCAACTGGCCAAGTTCCGCTTTCTGGCCGAGATGGGCCCCTACCTCGCCCATCTGAAGAAAACCCGCGAATTTATTCTGTGCGGCGACGTGAACATCGCCCACCAGCAGATTGACCTGAAAAACTGGCGCAGCAACCAAAAGAACAGCGGCTTCCTGCCCGAAGAGCGCGCCTGGATGACGTACGTGTTGGCCCACCCCGAAGCCGCCGAGGCCGCTGGTATGGGCTTGGTCGACGTGTACCGCCAACTGCAGCCCACCGCTACCGACACCGCCTACACTTGGTGGAGCAACCGCGGCCAGGCCTACGCCAACAACGTGGGCTGGCGGCTCGACTACCACCTGGCCACGCCCGCCCTGGCAGCGCTGGCGCGCACGGAACATATCTACAAGGACGTGAAGTTCAGCGACCACGCGCCCATCACGGTGGACTACGAACTGACGCTGTAAGCGCCCCCATCCGCCATGACCACAGAGAACCCCTCCGGTTGGATTACCGCGGCCGATGTCGCGCGCAAAGCAGGTGTGTCCCGCTCGGCGGTCTCGCGCACCTTTACCGAAGGTGCCAGCGTGTCCCCGGAAACCCGCGAGAAAGTCCAGCGCGCAGCAGAGGCCCTGGGCTACCAAGTCAACATATTGGCGCGCAGCATGATCCAGCGCCAAAGCAATCTGGTAGGGGTCGTAGTCAAGGGCTTTGACGACCCGTTTCTGCAAAGCCTGCTCGGGCCTATTACCCACCATCTGGCGCTGCGCTCACTGGCACCTTTGCTGATGGATGCCAGCGAGCCCGCGCAACTGGCCAAGTCTTTGCGGCATCTGTTGCAGTACCGGATTGCGGGGGTGATCTTGACATCGGGCACGCCGCCCATCCAGCTGGCCAAAGAGTATTTGCGCCTGCGCGTTCCCGTGGCCATGATCAACCGTGCGCCCGACCTGGAAGGCGTAGATGTCGTCAACAGCGACCATTTTGAAGGGGGTGCGATGGCCGCACGGGCCTTGCTCGCCAAGGGGGCCCGCTCACTGGTATTCCTCAGCTCGGCAACTGCCACCTACAGCGCCAGCGTGCGCGGCGAAGGCTTTGTGCAGACACTGGCGGCGGCGGTCGAGCGCGGTGGGGTGGTGTTGCGCCACATGGAAGCGGCGGCGGCCACCTATGCCGGTGGCTTCGAAGCCGCACACGCCCTGCTGGCCGATACACAGGCCCGGCCTGACGGTGTGTTTTGCGCCAACGACGTGCTGGCATGCGGTCTGGTGGATGGTGCGCGTCGGCATTTTGGCTTGCAAGTACCGGAGGATTTCCAGGTCATCGGCTTCGATGACATTCCGATGGCGGGCCTGTCCGCCTACGCGCTTTCCACCCTGCGCCAGGACGTGGACGCATTGGCCGAAGCGGCCGTCACCTGCCTAGCCGAGCGCATGCAGGAACCCGACATGCCTGGCCGCATGCTTCAGCTCCCCGTGGCACTGGTCGAGCGCTCTACCCTGCGCCCATAGTCCCGTCTCAGGGAAGACCCTAGATCACATTTCTCGCCATTCGCTTTACATTGCACACGTGTGCAAAGCACTTCAAAAAATGTGCGACCTACTCTGGAGACAAACCATGCAACGCCAACTGACCCAACAACTCGTCTTATCTTCCCTGCTGCTCTTGCCCCTGGCCAGCCAGGCGGCCGACCGCCTCAACGTGCTCTGCGCAGCCGACAACGACTGGTGCGAGCTGATGCGCAATGCGTTTGAAAAAGAGACGCAGGTGGAAGTCTCCATGGTGCGCAAAAGTGCCGGTGAAATATTTGCACAGATCCGCGCCGAAGCCAGCAACCCCAAGACCGACATTTGGTGGGCAGGCACTGGCGACCCGCACCTGCAGGCTGCCGCCGCCGGCTTCACCGAAGTCTATAAATCCCCTTTGCTGGATAAACTGCAGCCTTGGGCGCAGAAGCAGGCCGAAATTTCCGGCTACCGCACCGTCGGTATTTACGCCGGTCTGCTCGGCACTGGCTACAACCCCGAACTGCTGAAGCAAAAGAAACTGGCTCCTCCGCAGTGCTGGAAGGACCTGCTGAATCCGGCTCTGAAGGGCGAGATCCAGATCCCCAACCCCAATTTCTCCGGCACCGCGTACGCCACCATCGCCACCCTGGTGCAACTCCAAGGTGAAAACGAAGCCTTTGCGTTCATGAAAAAAATGAACGACAACGTAAGCCAGTACACCAAAAGTGGCTCGGCCCCCTCCAAAGCCCTGGCACGCGGTGAAACCGCCATCGGCATCACCTTCCAGCACGATCTGCTGAAGGAAACCGTAGCCGGTTTCCCGGTCGAAATTGTCTCGCCCTGCGAAGGTACGGGCTACGAGATCGGCTCCATGAGCCTGGTCAAAGGTGCCAAGAACATGGCCACGGCCAAGCGCTTCTACGAATTTGCACTGCGGGCCGACGTGCAATCTCTGGCGGTCAAAGCAGGTTCGTACCAAGTGCCCTCCAACAAGGCAGCCAGCATCCCACCCAAGGCACCGCGCCTGGAATCGATCAAGACCATCAACTACGACTTTGCCAAATACGGCAGCGAAGAGGTACGCAAGCGCCTGCTCAAACACTGGGACGACGAGCTTTTCTCGCTGCCCCGTTGAGCCCCCGACACACCACCCAACAGAGAGATACGGCTTGTGAATAAGTCTTTACGTGGCTGGCTATTGCTAGCCCTAGTCGCCAGCGTGCTGGTGCCCTGGCACGCCCAAGAAACGGGCTTCTTTGGCGGCGAATGGCTGGCCGCCGGTTGGCCCGGCAGCGACACCACCGCCTCCGCACTGTGGCAGGTGCTGCAGTTCCAACGCTGGGGCCTGCTGCCCCTGGTGCTGTGGCCCATCGCCGCGGGCCTGCTCAGTCTGGCCCCCTTGCAACGCCGTGTACGGGGCGGCGCTGTGGGTGGGCTGGCACTGGCCGCCCTGGTATGGCTGGCCTATCTGGGCTGGGGCCCTGCCGGTGCAGGGTTGCCAGGCCTGGGTTGGGGCGCGCTGCTGTTCACGGCCAGTGCCGTGTTTGTACTGAGCAACGGTGCGGCCTGGATGGGCGCCTGCCGGGGCGATGTCTTCGTGTGCGGCGTGATCGCCATGCTGGCCGCCCTCGTCGGGTTGTTTGTGATGTTCCCGGTGTTGCGGGTATTGGCTGGCGCTTTCGAACAGGAAGCAGGCTTTAGCCTCCAGGCCGCGTGGAACCGTGTGGCCGATGGCCGCATCTGGTCGCTGGGCTGCCTGGGCGGTGCCCGCGGTTGCGGCGTGGCCTGGAACACCTTGTTTCTGGCGCTGTGCACCGCGGCCGGTTCCACCCTGCTGGGCTTGACTTTTGCCCTGGTGGTGACGCGCACCGGTTTCCGCTTCAAACGCATTCTGCGGGCGCTGACGGTGCTGCCCATCATCACGCCACCGTTCGTTATCGGCCTGGCACTGATTCTGCTATTTGGGCGCAGCGGTGTGGTTTCGGCCTGGGTGGCGAGTGCCTTCGATGTGCCCGCCGGGCGCGGCCTGTACGGTTTTTACGGTGTCTGGCTGGCGCAGCTGCTGTCGTTCACGCCTATCGCCTTCATGGTGCTGATCGGCGTGGTCGAAGGCGTGAGCCCCTCGGTAGAAGAAGCCTCGCAAACCCTGGGCGGCACGCGCTGGACCACCTTCTGGCGCATCTCGCTGCCGTTGATGCGGCCCGGCCTGGCAAATGCCTTTCTGGTGGCCTTCATCGAGAGCATGGCCGACTTCGGCAACCCCATGGTGCTGGGCGGCAACTACGGTGTGCTGTCCACCGAAATCTACTTCGCCATTGTCGGTGCGCAGAACGATGGCGGCCGCGCCGCCGGGCTAGGCCTGATCTTGCTGGTGTTCGCGGTCAGTGCCTTCATGGCGCAGCGCCACTGGCTGGGCAACAAGTCCTACACCACGGTGACCGGCAAGGCCGACAATGGCCAGCACGCCGGGCTGGACCGCCGTCTGTCTGCCGTGCTGGCGGTCGTCGCCACGCTATGGACCGGTTTCACGCTGGTGCTGTACGGCATGATTCTGGGCGGTGGCTTTGTCAACCAATGGGGCCGTGACAACAGCTTCACCCTGCGCCACTACGCCAGTGCGTTCGGCATCGAATCTGACGGCCACGGGCTGCGCTGGATCGGTACGGCCTGGGACTCGCTGTTCACCAGCCTGATGATTGCCGGGATCTCCGCGCCCCTGACCGCCGCCCTGGGCCTGATGGCCGCCTGGCTGCTGGTACGCCAGCGCTTTGCGGGCAAAGGCGCATTCGAGTTCGCCACCATGCTGAGCTTTGCCATCCCCGGTACGGTCATCGGCATCAGCTACATCCTGGCCTTCAACATGCCGCCGATCGAGCTGACCGGTACCGCCGCCATCCTGGTGCTGTGCTTTGTGTTCCGCAACATGCCGGTGGGCCTGCGCGGCGGCATGGCGGCCATGAGCCAGCTCGACCGCAGCCTGGACGAAGCCTCCACCATGCTGGGTGCCAACAGCTTCACCACCGCCCGGCGGGTGATTCTGCCGCTGATGCGCCCGGCCCTGAGCGCAGCGCTGGTGTACAGCTTTGTGCGCTCCATCACCTCGATCAGCGCGGTGGTTTTTCTGGTCAGCGCGAAATACAACATGGCCACGGCCTACATCGTCGGGCTGGTGGAAAACGGCCAGTACGGCATCGCCATCGCCTACTCCAGCGCCTTGATCGTGGTGATGCTGGTCATCGTGCTGGCGGCACAAAGTTTGGTCGGCAAACGGCGCTTGCGCCGCGTCGAACGGGTTGAGGGCTCCGCCCCGGCCCCTGTCTATTCCTTAAAGGTTGAATCATGAGTGTTGCAACAACGCAAGGCGCGCTGGTCTTTGAGCGCGTCACCAAACAATACGGCAAGGTCGTCGCCGTCAACGATGTGTCCTTCAGCATTCCGCAAGGCACGCTGGTCACCCTGCTCGGCCCCAGCGGCTGCGGCAAGACATCCACACTGCGGCTGATCGCCGGGCTGGAACATGTAAGCCAGGGCCGTATCTTCATAGGCGGCCAGGATGTCACCCAGCAGTCGGCCATCGAGCGCAATGTCAGCATGGTGTTCCAGTCGTACGCGCTGTTCCCGCACATGACGGTGCTGGAAAACGTGGCCTACGGCCTGGAGGTCGGCGGTGCCCGCAAGGCCGATGCGCGTGAACAGGCCCTGGAAGGCCTGCGCCTGGTCGGCCTGCACGACTACGGTCCGCGCCTGCCCAGCGAGCTGTCGGGCGGCCAGCAACAGCGCGTGGCCGTGGCCCGCGCCCTGGTGCTCAAGCCCCAGGTGCTGCTGCTGGACGAGCCGCTGTCGAATCTGGACACCAAGCTGCGCCGCCGGGTGCGCGAAGAAATCCGCGAAATCCAGCAGCGCCTGCAGCTCACCGCCGTGTACGTCACCCACGACCAGGAAGAAGCCCTGGCCGTCTCCGACCAGATCATCGTCATGAACCACCAGCGCATCGCCCAGCAGGGCACGCCGCGCGAGCTCTTCGACACCCCGGCCGACGAGTTCGTGGCCGACTTCATCTGCGATGCCAACCGCGTCACCGGCGAAATCCTCGGCCACGTGTCCGCGGGCCAGGCCGACTGTCTGGTTGGCGGCCTGGCAGTGCAACTGGCGAACCCCCGTGCCTACCGTGGCGAGATCCGCATTGCGGTGCGGCCCGACGCGGTACATCTGGCCCCTGCCACCCGCCAGCACATCCTGGTGGGCCAAGTGCGCCACGCAGCTTTTTTGGGTACCGAAATGCAGTACGCGGTGGAGTCGCCACTGGGCGAGTTGTTTGTGCGGCAGACCGATGTGCAGCAGCCGCTGGCCGTCGGCTCCTCGGTGGGCATCGGTTTTGCGAAACACGGTGTCTGCATCGTGGGAGGCCGGGCATGAGCACCGCAGGTATTGCCGCGCGCTACGCGCTGGTGCAGACCATCGCCCGCGAGGCGGGATTGCAGGCTCTGGAATGGTTCCGCAAGCGCGACCAATTGGTCATTGAGTCCAAGGGACTGCAGGACATGGTCAGTGCGGCGGACAAAGATACCGAGCTCTACATCCGCGCCCAGGTGCTGGCACGCTTTGCCAACGACGGCTTTCTGGGCGAAGAAGGCGGGCTTGACCATGCCGACGCCGATTACCTGTGGGTCATCGACCCGATCGACGGCACGGCCTGCTTCGTCAATGGCATGCACGCCTGGTGCCTGTCCATCGCGGTCATGCATGCCGGCACGCCGGTGATCGGCGTGGTATTCGACCCGAACAGCGACGAGATGTTCCACGCCTGCGCAGGCCAGGGCGCGTTTGTGAACCAGCTACCCATGCAGGTCCACAGCGCCCGCAGCATCACCGAAGGCGTGCTGGGCGTGGGCTTCTCGCACCGGGTGCCGGTGAGTGCCTTTGTGCCGTTTCTGGACCGGCTGCTGTCGGGCGGCGGCATGTTCATCCGCAACGGCTCTGGTGCGCTGATGCTGGCGTATGTGGCCGCCGGTCGCCTCATCGGCTACTACGAGCCGCACATCAACTCCTGGGACTGCCTGGCCGCCATCGTGCTGGTGATGGAGGCCGGTGGCCAAGTCAACGACTTCCTGGCTAACAACGGCCTGCACGACGGCAACCCCATCATCGCCGCCGCCGCTGGCGTGTATGCGCCGCTGCTGGCGTTGATCGATCCGGTCACCACGCTGTAACGCCCGACGACTAGATTTTCTAAATTCAAGCTCCCCACAACCGAAGAAACTCCATGGTCCACACCACCGCACTCCAACGCCCGCTCGCCTACGTCCTGGGCAGCGTCGCCCTTACCCTGGCCGGTTGCGGGGGTGGCGATAGCGCAGCCAGCGCCAACGCCAACCTCTACTACCAAACCAAGACACCGTACAGCCCGCAGCAAAGTGCCTCCACCTACGAAACGCCCCCCAGCGGCTACAGCACGGTCTACACCCAGCTCATGGCACGCCACGGCTCGCGCGGCCTGTCCAGCCTGAAGTACGACCTGGCCGTCTACAACATGTGGAAAAAAGCCTCGGACGACGGTGCCCTCACCGCCCTCGGGGCCCAGTTGGGCCCCGATGTGCTGAAGATCATGAAGGCCAACTTTCTGCTCGGCTACAACGTGGCGGGCATCAGCAAGCCGGGCTACGGCAATGAAACCCAGGTCGGCATCACCGAACACACGCAACTCGCCCAACGCATGCTGGGCCGCAACGCGGCCCTGTTCACCCAGGCCGGTGCCGCCGCCAGCAGCAGTCCCCGCCAGATCGTGGTGGTCACCTAGGGTGTGGACCGCGCGGTAGACAGCGGTGCCTTCTTCGTCAAGTCGTTGCTGGCCGCGCAAACCAACCTGACCAGCCTGGTGAACTACCCTGCCGCACCCGCGCCCTACCCGGCAGCCGCCCCCGTGGCCCAACCGGCGGGAACCAACCATTTCCTGCTCTACTTCCACAAGCTGGTGACCGCCACCGACCTGGTCACCAACCCCGCCGACCCGCTGTACCCCACCTACCAGGACAGCCAGGCCTTCCAGAACTGGCTGAAAGACAGCGACCTGGCTGCCAAGCAAGCTGCCATCCTGGCCGACCCCGCGGCCAAAACCGCCGGGCGCGTGGTGCTGGAGCGGCTGTTCACCAAAGCCTTTGTGGACAAGATCGAAGCAGGCACCTACAGCTTTGCCAACACCGGCAGCTTCAGCTACACCAGCGACGACGGCAAGTTCAGCAGCACCCTGGCGGGTGACGGCAAAACCGGCATCACCAATCTGGGTGAAGCCGCCTCCCTGCTGTACGAGCTGTACGTGATTGCCCCGGCCATGAAAAGCGAGGCGGGCGTAGATTTCACCGGCTACATGCCGCTGGCACAGGCCCAGTACTTTGCCTTTACCCAGGACGCCGCCGACTTCTACAAGATGGGCCCCAGCATCACCGAGAAAGGCAGCGTGACCTGGAAGATGGCGCAAATCCTGGAAGACGATTTCTTCACCGAAGTCGATGCCATCGCTAAAGGCAACCTCGCCCACGTCGCTAAGCTGCGCTTTGCGTATGCCGAAATCGTCATCCCCTTCGCCTCCAAGATGGGCCTTAAAAACGTGTTGCAACAGCAGCCCTTGGCCACCCTGTACAGCTACACCAACAACCCCTGGCGCGGCGACTACGTGGCACCCATGGCGGCCAATATGCAGTGGGACGTGGTGAAGAACAGCAGCGGCACAGTGCTGGTCAAGATGCTCTACAACGAGAAAGAAACCGACTTCAAGGCCGCGTGCGACAGCGCACGTTTTGCGACAGGTAGCCACTACTACGACTACGCCCAATTGAAGACCTGCTACGGGCACACCAGCCTGTAAGCCAGCCCACAGGGGCCACCACACCCCTTTTTTTGCACTGCGTTGCACACGTGTGCGTTGCGTTTTTATCCTTACACCACAGGAGACTTTGATGCGCCTGCCTTTACGACCCGTCGCCCTGGCGACCGCCTTGCTGCTGTCCGCTTGCAGCACCTACCAGCAGGCCCTGGTGCCCGACCCCCAACTGGCCAAAATCGGCCAGATCGTGGTGGTCTACCTGGAAAACCGCAGCTTCGACCACCTGTTTGGCCTATACCCCGGTGCCAACGGCGTAGCCAATGCCCGGGCGCTGGGCCAAGGCGTGGTCCAGGTGGATGCCAACAACCAGCCCTACGCCGTGCTGCCCCCGCCACTGGCGGACAAAACCGGCAAGCCCGATGCGCGCCTGAGCGCCCCCATCCCGAACGGCCCGTTCCGCCTCGACCCCAAGGTCGGCCTGAACGACACCATGTTCAGCCCCATCCACGCCTTCTGGGCCAACCAGCGGCAAATCAACGGTGGGCGCAACGACCGCTTCGTGGCCGACGGCAACAGTGGTGGCCTGCTGATGGGCACCTACGACGGCAGCTCGCTGGGCCTGTGGAAACTGGCGCAGCGCTTCACCCTGGCCGACAACTTCTTCCAGTCGGCCTTTGGCGGCTCGTTCCTGAACCACTTCTGGCTGGTCTGCGCCTGCACGCCGGTGTACGCCAACGCGCCCCACCACATCGTGGCGCTGGACGCTCAAGGCCGATCAATCGAGCCGGATGAGCCCGAAGCCTATGTGACGCAAGACGGCTATGCCGTCAACACCCTGCAAAGCACCTGGCTGTTTGATCCCACCAAAAAACAGGCGCTGCTGCCACCGCAAACCGCCCCCACCATTGGCGACCGCCTGAGCGACAAAGGCATTCCCTGGGCCTACTACGGCCAGGACTTCAACCGCGCCGTGGCCGCCAACCAGGCGGGTAAAGGCGTGGCCAGCTTTTCGTACCACCACCAGCCGCTCATCGCCTTCAAGCGCTTCATCGACAGCGCCGCCGAGCGCAAAGCCCACCTGAAGGACCGCGAAGATTTCATGGCCGATGTACGCGGCGGCACCCTGCCCCCGGTGGCGTTCTACAAACCCACCGGCGGCATGAACATGCACCCGGGCCGCGGCAGCGTGGCCGCAGGCGATGCCGAAGCCACCGAGATCGTCAACGCCATCATGGCCGGCCCGCAGTGGAAGAACACCGTGGTCATCGTCACCACCGACGAGAACGGTGGCTTCTGGGACCACGCCGCCCCGCCCAAGGGCGACCGCTGGGGCCCCGGCTCGCGCATTCCCGCCATCGTGGTGTCGCCGTTCAGCGAAGGTGGCCACATCGACCACACCCAGTACGAAACCGTCTCCATCCTGAAACTGATCGAAGACCGCTTTGGCCTGGCCCCACTGGGTAGCCGCGATGCAAAGGCCACCAGCCTGGCCCGGGCCCTGAAATTTTGACTCCCTTTCCCTAACCCTGACTTTCCAACAACAACGAGGAGACAACTATGCAACACCACTTCCCCCACAACCCCCCCACCGCACCCATCTGCGCACCCTGGCCGCCATCGGCCTGGCCTTACTGGGCACTGCGGCCTATAGCCAAACATCTGGCGAAAAATCCAGTTACACGCTCTATGGCCGGGTCGACGTGGGTCTGCGCAACACGCCCACCGACCTGTCCAAAAACGACGACCGCCAGTGGTCGGTGGGCAACAGCTCGGCCGGGCGCTTTGGCTTCATCGGCAAGGAAGACCTGGGCGGCGGCCTGGCTGCCGTGTTCCGGCTGGAGTCACGCTTCGATGCCGACACCGGCGTGGTGCAAACCGACAAGAACGCCACCGGCCAGCTCTTCAAGCAGTACGCCTACGTCGGCCTGCAAAGCCATAAGCTGGGCAGCATCACCCTGGGCAAACAGTCCAGCCCGGCCGACGAGGCCAATGCCAGCCGCTTTGAGGCTTTTGACGGCGACAGCCTGGCCGCCAACGGCAGCCGCACCGCCCGCGTGTTCCAAAAATGGAACAACGCCATCTACTACGCCACCCCGCGCTGGAGCGGTGTAAAGCTGGGTGTGGGTGCCGCCCCCGGCGAAGGCGTGCACACCCGCGCCTATGGTCTGGTGGCGCTGTACGACCAGGGCCCGCTGTCGCTCAGCAGCTCGTACCAGCGCGAGAGCTATGTCGAAGGTTCGCCCGACAAAGCCGGTGACGATGCCCGCACCACCGTCACCCTGGCGGGCTCGTATGACTTCACCCGCTTCAAGCTGCTCGGCCTGTACGCACGCTCGTCCAAGCTGAACCTGGCCGACACCGGGGCCGAACGGGTGCTGACCCTGGGCACCATCGTGCCGCTGGGCCAACACCGGTTGCTGGCCTCGCTGCGCTGGATCGATGGCGACCAGATCAAGACCACCGGCGACCATTCCAGCGACAAGGACAGCGTGCGCCTGGGCCTGGGCTACCAGTACGACTTCAGCAAGCGCACGCTGGTGGCCGTCTCACTGGCCCAGGAGCGCATGAAGACCTTTGCCAAGTCCGGTGCCGAAGCCAGCGCTCGCAATGGCACCGGCTACGAAGTGGCCCTGCGCCACAAGTTCTAAAAGTACGTTCTGAGTAGGAGCTCCCATGCTGCGCACCCTGTTGCTGTGGATCACCCTGGGCTGCACCGCCCCGGCCTGGGCGGCCCCCGCCGACCAGCCGTTCGAGGCCTACACCCGCTTCGTGCGCGGCATCTACACCCAGTGGTACTTGCCGGGGGCCAACGACTTTGCCACGCAAAGCCAGGCCCTGGTCGGCCCGCTGCAACAGCTGTGTGCCGCCGACGCGGCCACCGAACCCGAGGCGCTGGCCCGTGCCCAGCAACAGTGGCTGCGCACGGTGTCGGCCTGGGAGCGCTTCTCGGCCGTGCGGGGCGGGGCGCTGCTGGCGCGCCGCTCGCCGCGCAGCCTGGACTTCATGCCCACCCGGCCCGAAGCCATTGCCGAGGCGGTGCGCACCGTTGCGCCCGACGCGACCACGCTGGAATCCATCAGCGCCCCGCCCAAAGGCCTGCCCGCGCTGGAATGGCTGCTGTGGCCCGGCAAGCTGCGCCCGCACACGCCCGCCTGCCACTACGCGGAACAGCTGGCCAGCGACATCGTGGCCGAAGCCCTGGCCCTGCAAAGCGCCTATGCCGCCGCCCTGCAAGCCGGTTGGGACGACCAGGAGGCCGAGTACGCGATGTACGAGTTTCTGAACCTGTGGAACGGTGCCTTGCAAAAGCTGTGGCGCGAAGACATCGACCGCACGCTGCAAAAAATCAACACCGGGCGTTTCGCTACTTTCAACCGCAGCGCCCGCGGCCACACGGTACAGGCCTGGGTGCTCCACTGGCAGGCCTTGCGCAGCCTGGCCATCGGCGCCTCTGCCGCCACGGATGCGCCCAGTGTGCACGGCTACCTGCTGGCGCAAAACCACGCGCCCCAGGCCATGCTCCTGCAGCAAGCCGTGGCCGAAGTGGACCACGCCATGGAGCGCCTGCTGGCCAGCCGCGACCCGGCCGCCGCCAGCGTGCCGCAGCGCCAGCTGATCACCGCCTTGAAGGAGCTGCAACACTTCGCCGAAAAAGACCTGGGCCCCACCCTGCAGTTCACCATCAGCTTCTTTGACGAAGACGGGGATTGAACGGCCCCTACCGGCTCCATAGCATTTGCTATCAAATAAATAGCTACTAGTGTATATTTAATATGCGCTAGAAGCCTATTTAGCTATATTTTCCGACAATGCTCTAGCGACGGACCTTAGCGGCTGGTACGGTAATCATGTCTTACAACTTAAGCCAAACCACGCTCATCTGTTAGGCAAATACGGTGCACCTGTCACAATGCCGTGCAGTACCACCCGAACCCGCATCTCCATGACCCCCACCCTGCTGCAAAACGACGGAGTCGGCTCCCTGCCGGACCGCATCTACGCCCGCGTGGTCGAGGCCATCCTGCGTGGCGACTTTGCACCGCACAACAAGCTGCCCACCGAGGGCGCTTTGAGTGCCCAGTTTGGCGTGTCGCGGCCCACGGTGCGCGAGGCGCTGGCGAGGCTGCGTTCGGACGGCATCATCGACTCCAAGCGCGGCGCGGGCAGCACCGTCATCCGCGCGCCGGGCACTCCGATGGTGGTGGCCACGCCAATCAAAAACCTGGCCGACATCGAGCGCTATTACGCGTTTCGCAGCTGTATTGAAATGGGGGCTGCCGCCGGGGCCGCCAAGTTCCGCGACGCGGACGACCTGGAAGCCCTGCACGCCGCCTTTGCCGCGCTGAACACCGCCATGGAGGGCGGTCACTCTGGGGCCGAGGAAGACGTGCGCTTCCACCTGGCCATCGCCAGTGCCTCGCACAACCCGTTTTTTGTGGCCACCATCGCCACCAGCGTGGCCCCAATTAGGCAGTTCATCGAACTGGCTCGCAACGTCACCGACAAGAAGAGCCCGACCCGCGTACGCGCCACCCAGGCCGAGCACCAGGCCATCGTGGATGCCATCGCCCGCCGCGCCCCTGCCGAGGCCGCAGAAGCCATCCGCATCCACATCCTGAACGCCAAACGGCGGATTTTCGAGAGCACGCCTCTGCCTTAGTTTGCTTGACAACTTTTTAAGTTGTCAGATAATCTAGGCAAAAGGATGCCACGATGACCGAAGCCACTTCTCTCGCCACGCCCACCCGCCCGCCCCACACCATCCGCATGCACGTGCGCGACAACGTCGCCATCGTAGCCAACGACGGCGGCCTGCCGCCCGGCACGGTGTTGCCCAACGGCCTGGTGTTGTTAGACAAAGTGCCGCAAGGCCACAAAGTGGCGCTGGTCGATCTGCCCGCAGACGGCCCGGTGCTGCGCTACGGCATCCCCATCGGCTACGCTTTGAAAGACATTCCCGCTGGCAGCTGGGTGCACGAGCGCCTGCTGCAA
Organism: Rhodoferax sp.; assembly: GCF_025354435.1. Classification (GTDB taxonomy): domain Bacteria; phylum Pseudomonadota; class Gammaproteobacteria; order Burkholderiales; family Burkholderiaceae_C; genus Rhodoferax_B. Next base: position 23,742 of record NZ_JANXMU010000016.1, on the reverse strand, counting down.
ATGCCCGATGCGCGCGGACTGACCGACTTGCCCATGGCCACGGTCAAGGCCGAAGCCCAGCCGCCACTCGAGGGCTACGCCTTTGAGGGCTACCGCAACGCCGACGGCTCGGTGGGCACGCGCAATATTTTGGCCATCACCCAGACCGTGCAGTGCGTGGCCGGGGTCACCGACTTTGCGGTGCAACGCATCAAGGCCGAGCTGCTGCCCCGCTTCCCCAACGTGGATGATGTCGTGGCGCTGGAGCACAGCTACGGCTGCGGCGTGGCCATCGACGCGCCGGGGGCCGAGATCCCCATCCGCACCCTGCGCAACATCAGCCTAAACCCCAACTTTGGCGGCGAGGTGATGGTGGTCAGCCTGGGCTGCGAAAAGCTGCAACCCGAGCGCCTGATGCCGCCCGGCACCATCCCGCTGATCGACGAGCGCGCACCCGCTCCACCTTTGGACCTGGTGTGCCTGCAAGACGATGCGCACGTGGGCTTCATGTCGATGGTGGATTCCATCCTGCGCCAGGCCACCCCGCACCTGGAGCGGCTGAACGCCCGCCGCCGCGTCACTGTGCCCGCCAGCGAGCTGGTGGTGGGCGTGCAGTGCGGTGGCAGCGACGCGTTCTCGGGCGTAACGGCCAACCCCGCCGTGGGCTATTGCACCGACCTGCTGGTACGCGCCGGGGCCAGCGTGATGTTCTCGGAAACCACCGAGGTGCGTGACGGTATCGACCAGCTCACCTCCCGCGCCAGCACCCCCGAAGTCGCCGAAGCCATGATTCGCGAGATGGCCTGGTACGACGCGTATCTGCAGCGCGGCAAGGTGGACCGCAGCGCCAACACCACACCCGGCAACAAAAAAGGCGGGCTGTCCAACATCGTCGAAAAAGCCATGGGCTCTATCGTCAAGAGCGGCTCCGTGGCCATCACCGGCGTGCTGTCACCGGGCGAAAAGATCAAGCAAAAGGGGCTGACCTATGCCGCCACTCCGGCCAGCGACTTCATCTGCGGCACGCTGCAGCTCGCTGCCGGCATGAACCTGCACGTCTTCACCACCGGCCGCGGCACGCCCTACGGCCTAGCCCAGGTGCCCGTGATCAAGGTCGCCACGCGCAGCGACCTGGCCCGCCGCTGGCACGACCTGATGGACGTGAACGCAGGCACGATTGCCGACGGCGACGCCACCATCGAAGACGTGGGCTGGGAGCTGTTCAAGCTGATGCTGGAAGTGGCCAGTGGCCGCAAAAAAACCTGGGCCGAACACTGGAAGCTGCACAACGCGTTGGTGCTATTCAACCCGGCCCCGGTGACCTGAGCCCGGTCTGCCCTCGTCCGCTTCAGGCGAACACGGGCCGGAAAAAGCTGCGCTCGTAGCTCAGGATGCAGCGCGTCTCCTCGGCGTAGCGAAACGCCGCCTGGCAGGCCGGGTCTTGCAAGGATTCGGCGCGGTAGACCTCGTAGGCCGCCAGCGATGGGAAGGTGAACATCGCCAGCGCAATATTGTTCGCGCCCTCGGACGGCAAAAAGTAGCCGTGGTGCTGACCGCCGAACTGCTCGACCAGCGGAATCCACAGCTTGCCGTAATGCTCAAACTCGGCAAGCTTGTAGGGGTCAATGACATAGCGCAAATAGCAAGTAAGCATGGATGTAATCCGTGGATAGGTGATGGGAAGCGCCTGACTTAGCTTTTCTTGGCCCGCTCGTACAGCGGCATCACCTTGGGCAGGTTTTTCTGCATCTCGGCGATGCGGTTGCTGCCTGCCGGGTGGGTGCTGAGCCACTGGGGTGGCGCGCCCTTGTTCTGGGCCGCCATTTTTTGCCACAGGGTGATACCGGCGCGTGGGTCGAAACCGGCGCGGGCCGCCAGCTCCAGGCCCACCAGATCGGCCTCGGTTTCATCCGAGCGGCTGAACTGCAGGCTGAGCAACTGCGCGCCGCCGCCAATCACCGTGTTGCCCAGATCCCCAGCCCCCAGCAACTGGCTCAGCAGGTTGGCACCCACGTTAGTGGCCATGGACTTGCCCATGCGTTCGCGGGCGTGTTCACGTAGAGCATGGGCAATTTCGTGGCCCATCACCGCAGCCACTTCGTCGTCGCTGAGCTTTAGGGTGTCCAGAATGCCGGTGTAAAAGGCGATCTTGCCGCCGGGCATGCACCAGGCGTTAATCTGGTTGCTGCCGATGAGGTTGACCTGCCACTGCCAGTCTTTGGCACGCGGGTTCCAGTCGGCGGCAAACGGAATGATGCGAGCGGCAATGCGGCGCAGGCGCAGCAGTTGCGGGTGGTTGGCCGGGGCCAGTGCCTGCTGCTGGTTGGCCTGCTGCAGAGTTTGCTGGTACTGCGTGCGGGCAGTTTGCTCCACCGAGGCGGCGGGCACCAGCTTGGAAAACGCCGAATTACCGCCCACCTCCACCCCGTCACGCGCCCACGCCAGTGGAGCCGCCAGCAGCGCAGCGCCCAGCAGCAAGCCCCTCCATCCACGCTTTGCGTCCATTGCAGATCCCCTGTAGCCCAGCACGTATTATTCCCGGATGACGCAACCACGACCCGCTAGCTCCGCAATTTCCTCCCCGATGCCCGAACAAGCCCCGCCCACCCGGTGGATCGACACCCTCAAGGTCTACAAAGAACCCGCCACGCTGCGCATGCTGTCGCTGGGCTTTTCGGCCGGGCTGCCGCTGCTGCTGGTGCTGGGTACGCTGGGCTTTTGGTTGCGCGAGGCCGGCATTGACCGCACCACGATTGGCTACCTGAGCTGGGTGGGGTTGGCCTACGGCTTTAAATGGGTTTGGGCCCCGCTGGTGGACCACCTGCCGATCCCCGTGCTGACCCGGCTGCTGGGGCGGCGCCGCAGCTGGCTGCTGCTGGCGCAGGCGGCCATCATGCTGGGCCTGGTGGGCATGGCCAGCACCGACCCGCAACTGGATTTAAACCGCGTAGTCTGGTGTGCGCTGGCGGTGGCCTTTGGCTCGGCCACGCAGGACATTGCGCTGGATGCGTTCCGCATCGAATCGGCCAACACCGACCGCCAGGCAGCGCTGGCGGCGGCCTACCAGACTGGCTACCGGCTAGCGATGATCTGGGCCGGAGCCGGGGTGCTGTGGATTGCCGCGCGGGCCGAGGTGGCCGGGGCACCGCTGTACCAACCGGGCGCATGGCAAACCGCCTACCTGGTGATGGCCGCCAGCATGCTGGTGGGCGTGGTCACCGTGTTGGTGTCCCGCGAACCCGCCCGCATCATGATGCCCGCCGCCCGCAACGCCGCCGAATGGCTGCGCAGCGTGCTGATCGAGCCGTTTGCCGACTTTCTGCGCCGCTACAAAGGCCAGGCCGCGCTGATCCTGGCGCTGATCGCCCTGTACCGCATCAGCGACGTGGTGATGGGCATCATGGCGAATCCGTTTTACGTGGACATGGGCTACACCAAGGACGAGGTGGCGGCGGTGACCAAGATCTTCGGGGTCATCATGACCCTGGTGGGCGCGTTCATCGGCGGCGTGCTGTCGATGCGCCTGGGCGTGATGCGGGTGCTGATGCTGGGCGCAGCCCTGAGCTCGGCCACCAATTTGCTGTTTGCCTGGCTGGGCGGCCAAGGGCACGATCTGCAGGCCCTGATCTGGGTAGTGTCGGCCGACAACCTGGCTGGCGGCATTGCCTCGGCGGCCTTCATCGCCTACCTCAGCAGCCTGACGAATGTGAAGTACTCGGCCACGCAGTACGCACTGTTCAGTTCGATGATGCTGCTGGCGCCGAAGTGGCTGGCCGGGTTCTCGGGGTGGTTTGTGGATGCCTACGGCTATAGCCAGTTCTTCACCATGACGGCGCTGCTGGGTGTGCCAGTGCTGGTCCTGGTGGGGTTAGCTTCAAGGATAAAAACACCGCCAGCGCATATGGAATAAGCGCAACTAGCTCTTATTTCAGGAGCAAATCGATTGTAAAGTGTTTACGCAACTTTACAGTGGATACAACCGGGCTTGCTTCCAAAGGCGCACTATTGTCTTTACAAAGCGATTTACCTTCTGCAACCCGACACCACGATGGACACCCCATGAGCGCACACCTGCTAATGATCGAAGACGATACCCGCCTGGCCGGTATGGTGGGCGAGTACCTGGGCCAGTCTGGCTTCACCGTGGCACATTCGCCCACGGCCAATGGCGGCCTGGGCATGCTCAACGGCCCGTCCAGCACCACCCGGCCCGAGCTGGTGATCCTGGACCTGATGCTGCCCGACATGGACGGCCTGGAAGTCTGCCGCCGCATCCGCACCACCTCGGGCGATGTGTCGCAGATCCCGATTTTGATGCTCACCGCCAAGGGTGACCCGCTGGACCGCATCATCGGCCTGGAGCTGGGTGCCGACGACTATCTCCCCAAGCCCTTTGAGCCACGCGAGTTGCTGGCCCGCATCCGAGCCATCCTGCGCCGCCGCATGGACGGCACCGCCACACCACACAAGGTGCTGCGCTTTGGCACGCTGGAGATCGACCGCGACGCGCGCTCGGTGTCCGTCAGCGGCCAGGCCTGCGATCTGACCGCCTACCAGTTTGACCTGCTGGTGACCCTGGCCGAGCGCGCCGGGCGGGTGCTGACCCGCGACCAGATTATGGAAGCCGTGCGCGGCCGCGAGCTGGAAGCCTTTGACCGCAGCATCGACGTGCACATGGGCCGCATCCGCGCCGCCATCGAAGCCGACCCGAAGAACCCCCGCCGCATCGTCACCGTGCGTGGTGCGGGTTACGTATTTGCAAAGCAACAGGATTGATGGAGCACCCCCAGGCTTGCCCACTGTGTGTGGTAGCGCCACCCCCCTTGCAGGGGGCAACAGCAGCAGCCTGGCAAAGCCAGTTCTGCGCTGTTCGTTAACAGGCCTTGCTTCGCTCGCCCTGAGGCAGACGGCTCTGTTCTGATCCTTTAGCATCCTCCCATGCAACCTACCCTCCCGAATATGCTTCAGCGGCTGTACGTCCGCATCTGGCTGGCCGTGCTGCTAGCCGTGGCGGTGCTGACGCTGCTGGTGGGCTGGGCCTGGCGCATGGCCACCGACCCGCCACTGCGCGATCTGGAAATTCGCAACAAATCCGGCGAAATCATTGGCAAAGGTACCTCACGCGGGCTGCGCAGCATCACCCGCGGGCCGGATGGCGAACGCTATCCGCACATAGCGGCCAGCGCCCCCGACGAGCCCGAAGATGCCGAAGAGTCCAGCGCCACACCGCCCGGACCCGATGCGCCCCAGGGCCGCGGCCCCGAGTTTGTGGTGCTGATGCAAGACGGCCAGAAGCTGCTGGTGCACCTGCCCCGCCCCACCCGCGCGGCCTGGCTGCGCCCCCCGTTTGGCTTCTTCTGGACGCTGGGCCTGGTAGGCCTGGCGATGGCGCTGGCCATGTACCCCATCATCCGCCGCCTGACCCGCCGGCTCGAATCGCTGCAGCGCAGCGTGGAGCAATGGGGCGCGGGCGATCTGTCGGTGCGCGTGCCGATCCACGGGGAGGACGAGGCCGGTCTGCTGGCGCAGCGCTTCAACACCGCAGCCGAGCGGATTGAAACCCTGGTGGCCTCGCACAAAACCCTGCTGCAGTCGCAAAAGTCGCTGTTAGCCAATGCCTCGCACGAGCTGCGCAGCCCGCTCACACGCATCCGCATGGGCATTGAGCTGATGGGCTCCAAGCCCTCGCCCACCTTTAAAAACGAGATCAACCGCAACATCGCCGAGCTAGACCAGCTGGTCGAAGAAATTCTGCTGGCCAGCCGCCTGGATGCCAAAGAGGCCGACATGGGCACCATCGAAGAGGTCGATCTGATCGGTCTGGTAGCCGAAGAATGCGCTCGGATGGATGCCGCGTTTGAAGTGGGCGAAGAGGGTGCGGAAGACCAGATTTTTGCCGTCCAGGGTGTCGCCAAACTGCTGCGCCGCGCCATCCGCAACCTGCTGGAAAACGCCCGCCGCTACACCACCGGCGCGGTAAACGTCAGCCTGCAGCGGCATGGCAAATACGCCGTGCTGCGGGTGTTCGACCAAGGCCCCGGCGTACCCGCCGCGCTGCGCCAACGCATCTTCGAGCCGTTTTACCGCCTGCCCGGCGCCAGCGAAACCAACGGCGGTGTCGGCCTGGGCCTGGCCCTGGTCAAGTCCATCGCCGAGCGCCACGGCGGCACGGTGCGCTGCGAAGGCCGCGAAGGCGACGGTGCCTGCTTCGTGATCGAGTTGCCGTGCTGAACTGACGCCCCCCCGGGCGGCAAGGAAATTTCGCGTGGGCGTACAGTCACCCCGTCCACATGCGGTGCAATAGGGGTCGTAGCAATCGGTTGCACCCCCACCACGGCCTACGCCACCCGTGCGCCGCAACCCATAGCACTTAGCCGCGACCACCCAGGGGTCCCGGCCAGCCCCATTCACACCTGTTATTCTTCCCGGCAAAAAATTCTTCCGACTTTGGCCCACGATTTTTTATGCTCCTCACGTCTCCCGATTCCCAGCCCACCCTCGCTACCCCACCGCCGCCCACCCTCCACAACCTGGCCCATCCGGACATTCTCTGGGGTGAGAGCCGACCGGATTTGGTACGCGAGGAGGTACTTGCCGACATTCTGGAAGAGACGGCCCTGCGCACGCCAACGCAGCTGGCAATGGTGTTTGGCGATAACACGCTTAATTACCAGGAGTTGAATGCGCGGGCGGACCAGATAGCCTCCCACTTGATTGCGGCAGGCGTACGCCCCGGCCACCGCGTGGGTCTGTGGTTGCCGCGCGGCATCAGCGTGCTAACTATGCAAGCAGGGATTGCCAAGGCAGGCGCCGCGTGGCTACCCTTTGATGCCGATACGCCGGTGGAGCGCATTGCGGTATGCCTGGAAGATGCCGGTGCCGTCGGCTTGGTCAGCTGCCAGGACTGGTTGCCGCGGCTGGCGGCAATGCGCACCCCGGTGTGGACGGCAGAATCTTTGCTGGAGTCCACGCCCGTGCAGGTGCGTCGGGCGGGTGTCTTGCCGTCGCACCCGGCCTATGTCATTTACACCTCGGGATCGACGGGCAAGCCCAAGGGCATCGAGATCAACCAGGGCAGCATTTGCCACTTTTTGCGCAGTGAAAACTCGGTCTTGGGGGTGCATGCCAAAGACCGCGTCTACCAAGGCTTCTCGCTCGCCTTTGACATGTCGTTTGAGGAAATATGGATCAGCTATCTGGTGGGTGCCACGCTGTGGATAGCGCCCAAAGAGGTCGCCTCTGATCCGGAGGCCTTGCCGCTGGCATTGGTGGAAAACGGCATCACGGTGTTGCACGCGGTGCCCACCCTGCTGGCGCTTTTTAACCAGGATGTACCGGGCCTGCGTGTAATCAACCTGGGCGGCGAGATGTGCCCCCCATCGCTGGTGGCGCGCTGGGCCGTACCCGGCCGCCAGGTGTTCAACACCTATGGTCCGACCGAGACCACCGTGTCCGCCAGCTTGGCCGCGTTGCAGGCTACCGAAGCCGTGACCATCGGGCGGCCACTGCCCAACTATGGCCTGCTGGTCATCCATCCCACGCTGGAAGACGGCTTGCAGCTGATGCCGCGTGGCGAGGTGGGAGAACTCTGCATTACCGGTCCCGGTCTGGCCGATGGCTATCTGGGTCGGCCCGATTTGACAGCAGAAAAATTTCTGCGCAATCCATGGTCATGCCACGCCCACGACGCGCGCCTGTACCGCACAGGCGACTTGGCCCGTATCGGTGCCGATGGCCTGGTTCAATGCCTGGGCCGCACCGACGACCAGGTCAAAATCCGAGGCTTTCGCGTTGAACTTGGCGAGATTGAGGCCGCTTTGGCGCAGCAACCTGGCGTCGGCACGGTGGCCGTTGTGCTGCGTGCCCAAGACGGTATCGACCAGCTGATTGCCTACCTGGTGTTGGAGGGCGGGATGCGCATACCCCACAGTGATTTGCGTGCTGCACTTTCGAAAACCTTGCCTTCTTACATGGTCCCAGGCTACTTCGAAGCACTGGCCGAGATGCCGCGCCTGACTTCCGGAAAGATAGACAGAAACGCTCTGAAAGCCCGCCCGCTGGCGGAGCATCCGCGAGGTGCCGATGGCTCCGAGTCGCCTGAAACACCTGCCGAAGAGGCCTTGTTTGCGGCGTTGCGCCAGCTTTTCCCCGGGCAGCCCATCACCCGCGCGGCGGATTTTTTTGCCGATCTGGGTGGCCATTCGCTGTTCGCCGCCCGCCTCGCCTCCGCCTTGCGCGCCAACCCGCAATTCGCGCACATTACCGTGCGCGACATCTACCAGGCCCGCAGTGTGGGCGGTATTGCCGGAGTGCTGGGCCAGCCCCACGCGGCGGCGGCAAGCGTGGATGTCAGCTGGTTGCCCCCCTCTCGCCTAAAGCGCTGGACCTGCGGTGCAGCGCAGGCGGCGGCAGTCCCTGGACTGGTGGCCCTGAGCATGACGCAATGGATGGCACCCTTCTTTACCTACCATTTTTTTACCGGTGAGCCTGGCGACTCGATAGCCATTGCGATCGCCGCCTCGGTAGCGGCGTTTTTGCTGTCAACCTTGCTGGAGTTCGCCATTGCCATTGCCGGTAAATGGCTGATCGTCGGCCGCCTGAAGGCCGGGCGCTATCCGCTGTGGGGGTGGGCCTATTACCGATGGTGGCTGGCAGATAGGCTGATAGAGTCCGCGCCCACTTACTTGCTCAGTGGCTCCTCCATGTACAGCTGGTGGCTGCGCGCCCTGGGTGCCAAAGTCGGGCGCGATGTCACCATCGGATCGATCACGCTGCGGGCACCCGATTTGCTGGTACTGGGGGATGGCGTCAGCATAGGCAACGCGGTCAATTTTGAAAACGCGCGCGTGGAGCATGGCGAATTGCGCTTGGGGCCCATTACGCTGCAGCGCGAAGCCGGTGTGGGGTCTTATGCCGTGCTGGAAGGCAACACGCAGATCGGTGCTTACGGCCACCTTGGAGGCCAGTCGGCACTGAGCGACGGCAAAGCACTGCCTGCGGGCCGCGTCTGGAGCGGCTCCCCGGCCGCAGATACAGGTGCCTTCGACCACGCCACCCGCCGCCCACGGCCCACGGTTTCCCGCGCGCGTAGGGTGCTGGAGGGGGGCTATTTTGTGCTGGGCGCGTTGCTGATTGCGACGCTGTTTTTTCTGCCGGTATTTCCCAGCTTTATGCTGATCGACTGGATCGACGACACAGAGCTTTTTCCTCTGCTGGAAAACACCGGCGTGTGGTTTCAGCTGGTCAATTACTTTGTACTGGCTTTCCCCGCCACCGGTGTGTTGGTAGTGTGTACGGCACTGCTTTCTGCCGGTATCCGCTGGACGGTTTTGCCGCGCCTCAAGCCCGGCAGTTGGCCGGTACACAGCAATCTGTACTGCGCCAAATGGCTGGTCAGCCAGATCCAGGAATCCAGCCTGGCCGTGTTGCACGGCGTGTACGCCACCGTCTACGCGCCGATCTGGTACCGCTTGCTGGGGGCCAAGGTCGGTCGCGATGCCGAAATTTCTTCGGCTTTGGGACTGGTGCCCGACATGCTGACCCTGGGCGACGAAACCTTTATCGCGGATGCGGTGATGTTGGGCGATGAGCACATCGGTGGTGGCTGGATGACGATGCAAGCCACCGTGGTGTCCCGGCGCAGCTTTGTGGGCAACGGCTCCTACATTCCCGACGGCACGGTGCTGCCAGAAAACGTGCTGATCGGCGTGCACTCCACCGTCCCGGCCAACCACCTGATGCAAGACGGCCAGACCTGGCTGGGGTCACCGCCCATCCATTTGCCCGCGCGCGAAACCACCAGCGGGTTTGCGGAAAGTCTGACCTACCGGCCTTCGCCCATTCGCCGCCTGGCGCGCGGAGCCATTGAGGCTTTTCGCATCGTTGCCCCGCACGCGATCGTCACAGCGGTGGGTTATGTCGTGATTTTGAACGCCATGCCCTTCGCCAGCGATGAAAACTGGATGGCCGTGTTGGTCTACCTCACCACCGCCGCTATTTTTTATAGCGTGGGCACCTTCTTTTTCGTCGCTGCACTCAAGTGGTTGTTCATTCGGCGCTACAAGAAATGCAGTACCCCCATGTGGACACCGTTTGTCTGGCTGTCCGAGGCCATCACGAATTTGTACGAAGGCATTGCGGTGCCCAATTTCCTGCGCTACCTGCGCGGAACCCCGTTACTCCCGGTGGCCTTGAATTTTTTGGGCTGCCATATCGGCAAAGGGGTGTATCTGGACACCACCGACATCACGGAATTCGATTGTGTGTCGATCGGCGACTACAGCGAATTGAACGCCCTGGCATGTCCGCAGACCCATTTGTTCGAAGACCGCGTGATGAAGATCGACCATGTCACCATCGGCCAGCGGGTGTACATGGGGCCGCGCAGTGCGGTGTTGTACAGCGCCGTGGTGGCCGACAACGCCCAACTCGGCGCGTTGACCCTGGTGATGAAGGGTGAGTTCATACCCGCTGCCACCAGCTGGAAGGGCTGCCCTGCGGCTCCTGCCCGCAGCTGACATGCTGCCCGCCACCCAGGTTCTGGCGGTGCGGAGCGGGCCGCACAGCCTGCCCGTGGCGCTGCAGGACATCCGCTCGGTCCAGGCGCTCACAGTCGTCGGCGTGGCCACACCGGTCACCACGCAGCGTACGGTAGCCCGCGGGCTGGTGCGCGATGCCCTTCGCCAGACGCTGGGGGCCTTCCTGGACCAACCGGCCGCATCGATCGCGCTGGTGTCACCACCGAGCCAGGCCATTGCGGTGGATGCGCCACGGGAGCGCCTGGGTCTGTCTGTCAGCCACGCCCCGGGACTCAGCCTGGCCGCCATTGCCCAGGGTGCGCGCGTTGGGGTCGATGTGGTGCGCATAGAAAACGCTGCCGAAGCCTATCCGGACTGGCTCTGCGTGGCGCGCGACTACCTCGGTCCGCAGGCTACCGCCTGGCTGCAGGCTACCCCTGCGACGGACTGTCCGGTCGCGTTTATGCAGGCGTGGACGCAGTTTGAAGCCTGCCTGAAGTGTTTGGGCCTGGGCTTGACCGAATGGTCCCCACAGCTAGGGGCACAACTGGCAACATGCCAGGTATGGGCGCTCGATTTCGGTGCCAACCACAGCGGGCCCGTGGCAACCGACGGCCACTTTATTGGCTCAGTCGCCGTGCAAGCTCCAGCGCTGCGCAGTGTGCACCCGGCCCAGAGATAGTGCGGAGCGCGCACGAATGCAGGCATTCTTCCCTAGAATGCTGCAACCCTATCCACAACACGCCGGAGACAAAACCCATGAGCTACCACGCCGCAGCCGACCGCTACGCCGACAAAATGCAATACCGCCGCACTGGACGTAGCGGCCTGAAGCTACCCGCCATCACCCTGGGCCTGTGGCACAACTTTGGCGACACTACGCCCATGGCCACCCAGCGCGCCATGCTGACCACCGCATTTGACCTGGGCATTACCCATTTCGACCTGGCCAACAACTACGGCCCGCCCTACGGCAGCGCCGAGAGCAACTTTGGCGAGCACATGCGCCGCGACTTCCGGCCCTACCGCGACGAACTGGTGATCTCCAGCAAGGCCGGGTACGACATGTGGCCCGGCCCCTACGGCCAGGGCGGCGGCGGGCGCAAATACGTGCTGTCCAGCCTGGACCAAAGCCTGAAACGCATGGGCCTGGAGTATGTGGACATCTTTTACTCGCACCGCTTCGACCCCGACACCCCGCTGGAAGAAACCATGGGCGCACTGGCCAGCGCCGTGCAGCAGGGCAAGGCGCTGTACGTGGGCGTGTCCAGCTACTCGGCCGGTAAAACCCGCGAAGCTGCCGCGCTGCTCAAGCAAATGGGCGTGCCCTGCCTGATTCACCAGCCGTCCTACAGCATGATGAACCGCTGGATCGAAGAAGACCTGCTGGATGCCTTGGCCGACAACGGCATGGGCTGCATCGCCTTCAGCGCGCTGGCCCAGGGCCTGCTGACCAACAAATACCTCAACAGCATTCCCGCCAGCGCCCGCATCAACCAGCCCGGTGGCGGCTCGTTCAAGAGCGAGCACCTGAGTCCGAAAAACCTGGCCCACGTCAGCGCGCTGAACGACATCGCCCTGGCCCGCGGCCAAAGCCTGGCGCAGATGGCCATCGCCTGGGTGCTGCGCGACCCGCGCATGACCTCGGCCCTGATCGGAGCCAGCCGCCCCGAGCAGATCGTGGAACTGGTGGGTGCCCTGCAGAAGCTGGACTTCAGCGCCGCCGAACTGGCCGCCATCGACCAGCACGCAGTAGACGGCGGCATCAACCTGTGGAAGCGGCCTTCGACCGACCAGCAGCTGGCTTGAACACGTACGGCAAAATTTAAGTAAAAAATGCCTCTAGCGTAGTTAGCGCCTACGCTAGTAGCTATTTAAATAATAGCAAATTTCCGTTTCACGTGAAACCATGCAGACAGACCACCGGACCCCTTTCGCAGGGCTCTGCGATGGAGCCATCGAGCCAAGCCCGGTGCCACGCACCGGAGCCTTGGGGCCGATCACCTCGGTGTACTTTCGCGACCCGGATGGCAATCTGATCGAGCTTGCGTCTTACGGGGACTGACGCAAGAGTGGCAAAGGTCTGGACACACGATTGTTTCCAATCCACCAACACAGCGGTTCATTTCCAGGCCCTACCGGTACCCCCGCAGCCCCCCACCTAAAGTACACAGGCCCGCCCGCGTGCGGCCTGTCCCTACCGGTACAACCCTCTTTTTGAAATGGCCCCTATGCCCTCCTTGTTCGACCCCATCCAGATCGGCAACTTCACTGCCCCCAACCGCATCCTGCTGGCACCCCTGACCCGCGGGCGGGCGACCCGCGAACATGTGCCCACCGCGATGATGGCCACCTACTACGCGCAGCGGGCAACGGCGGGCCTGATCATCACCGAGGCCACCGGCATCAGCCGCGAAGGCATGGGCTGGCCCTATGGCCCCGGCATCTGGACTGCCCCGCAGGTCGAGGCCTGGAAACCGGTGACCGACGCGGTGCACGCCGCGGGCGGGCGCATCCACATGCAGCTCTGGCATATGGGCCGGATCGTGCATCCCAGCTTTCTGGGCGGCGCGCAGCCGGTCTCGGCCTCGGCCACCACGGCCCCCGGCGACACCCACACCTACAGCGGCAAGCAGCGCTATGCCGAAGCACGGCCCCTGGCCCTGGACGAGATCAAGCGCCTGCTGGACGACTATGCCCACGCCGCCCGCAACGCCATGGCGGCAGGTTTTGACGGGGTGCAGGTGCACGCCGCCAATGGCTACCTGATCGACCAGTTTCTGCGTGACAACAGCAATCTGCGCGACGACGCGTATGGTGGCACGGTAGAAAACCGCATCCGCCTGCTGACCGAAGTGACCCAGCGCGTGGCCGACACCGTCGGGGCCGGACGCACCGGCGTGCGCCTGTCGCCCAACGGCGACTCGCAGGGTGCGAACGACAGCGATCCCGAGGCCTTGTTCGGGGCCGCCGCCCGGGCGCTGGACGGCGTGGGCGTGGCCTACCTGGAACTGCGCGAGCCGCCGCTGAACGGCACCTTCGGCAAAGCCGACCGGGCCCCCGTGCACCCGGTGATCCGCAAGGCCTTCCGCGGCCCGCTGTTTCTCAACTCGGACTACGGCCAGGCCCGGGCCCAGGCCGCTCTGGACGCAGGCGAGGCCGACGGTGTGGCCTTTGGCCGCCCGTTTCTGGCCAACCCCGATCTGCCCTACCGCTTCGCCCATGGCCTGCCACTGAACCCCGATGTACCTGCCACCTGGTACAGCCAGGGACCCGAGGGCTACACCGACTATCCAGCGGCCGTACGCGGATAAAACTGGGGGGTGCTGGCATCCCTGACCTGCTATAGGTTTCGCTGATGTTGCGTATTGTTACGTTAGGATGAGGGCTTATCCACAGGGCATTCGGAGTGCATTTTGGACATCCTGCAACGCAACAATGTGCATGTCTTGGGCGACAGCGACCCGGTGCTGCTGTAGGCCCACGGCTTTGGCTGCCAGCAAACCATGTGGAGCCGCATCACCCCGGCGTTTGCCGACGGCTACCGGCAGGTGCTGTTCGACTACGTGGGCAGCGGCAAGTCGGACCTGGCGGCGTTTGACAGCCAGCGCTAAAGCAGCCTGCACGGCTATGCGCAAGACCTGCTGGAAGTCTGCGACGCGCTGGGCCTGCACAGCGGCGTAACCTTTATCGGCCATTCGGTGAGCTGCAGTGTCGGCATGCTGGCCTCGATTGCCCTGCCAGGTCTGTTCGACCGGCTGGTGCTGCTGGGCCCCTCGCCCTGCTTTTTGAACCACCCACCCGGCTACCTGGGCGGATTTGAGCGCGAGGACCTGGAAGGCCTGCTGGAGCTGATGGACCAAAACTACATCGGCTGGGCGCAGTACCTGGCACCTGTCGCATCGGGCGAAGCCGGTGGTGCCGCAGCCAGTGTGTCCACCGCCGAGTTGAGCGACAGCTTTTGCTCCACCGACCCGGTCGTCGCCCGGGTGTTTGCCCAAACCACCTTTTTTGCTGACCACCGGGCTGATCTGCCCAAAGTGACCCGGCCCTGCCTGGTCTTGCAGCACCGGGTGGATGCGCTGGCACCGCCATCGGTGGGCGAGTACCTGCACCAGCATCTGCAAGGCAGTACGCTGCAAGTGCTAGACATCACCGGCCATTGCGGCCACATGAGCCACCCGGTCGAGGTCATCGCTGCGATCCGGAATTACCTCCGTCATGCACAACCTGTTGCCGCCTGACACCCAAGCTTGCGCGGCACCGCTGAACCAGTTGCCCTGCCCTGTGCTGGTGACAGATATCCATGGCCGGATCCTGGCGGCCAATGCCGACCTGCTGGCGGTGGTGGGCGGCACCGAGGCGCAGTGGCTGCAGCAGACCATGGACATGCTGATGCCCCCGGCCAGCCGCATCTTTTTGCAAACCCACGTCTGGCCCATGATGCTCAACCAGGGCGGGGTGCGCGAAATCTACCTGCACCTGTGCGGCGCGCAGGGTCCGCGCGTGCCCGTGATGGTCAACTGCCAGCGCGGCCTGTACGGTGAAGACGGCCCAGACGGTGGTACCGAGGGCTGCTACTGGGTGTTTTTTGTGGCGCTGGAGCGCAGCCGGTTTGAAGCCGAGCTGGTGCAGGCCCGCGCCCGGGCCCAAACCCTGGCCGCCGACCTGGCCCTGGCGAATGCCGAACTGCGGGCCATGCACGCAAA
The DNA here is from genome assembly GCF_025354435.1 of Rhodoferax sp. Taxonomy (GTDB): domain Bacteria; phylum Pseudomonadota; class Gammaproteobacteria; order Burkholderiales; family Burkholderiaceae_C; genus Rhodoferax_B. Next base: position 8,537 of record NZ_JANXMU010000016.1, on the reverse strand, counting down.
GCTGACCCAGCACACCCACGTGGTCGAGTCGGAAAACCGTGAACTCGCCGAACTCAGCCAGACCGACCCCCTGACCGGCCTGGGCAACCGCCGCGCCCTGGCCCAGGCCGTCGCCCACTGGCAGGCCCTGGCCGAGCCGGGTGCCTGCGCCTCGGTGCTGATGGTGGATGTAGACCACTTCAAAGCTGTCAACGACCAGTACGGCCACGACGAAGGCGATCTCGTGCTGGCCACCCTGGCCCGCCAGCTGCAGGCCAGCATCCGCAGCAGCGACCTGGCCGTGCGCTACGGCGGCGAAGAATTCACCCTGTGGCTACCCAACGCCGACCGCCCGGGCGCCGCCCACACCGCCCTGCGGGTGCACGAACACGTGCGCAGCCTGCAGGACGGCGGCCAACCGATCACCGTCAGCATCGGCGTGGCCACCGCCACCCTGGCCCACGACCCGGCGCTGCTGCAACGGCTGGTACACCAGTCCGACACCGCCGTCTACCAGGCCAAAGTGGCGGGACGCAACCAGACGGTATTTGCGGATTGACCGTATTTAGGCATCCAACAAGCCGCTAGCTCTTATTCCGTCTGCACAAGTAGCTACTAAAAATATAGCATACGTGTACTAAGCGACCGGGTCGAAGCAATTGCTTGCAAATTGCATAATTTATTGATATTATTTCATGTGAAACTCCAGGAATGTCCATGCTCGCCACCGCGCCCAATCCGACCACCCAGCCTGACCCCGGCATCGTCTTGGCCAAAGCCACCCTGAAAGCCGCCACCCTGTTGGGCTTTACCGGCACGGTGCTGGGCAAGGTGATTGGCCTGAGCGAAGCCTCGATCTCGCGCATCGGCATGGGCGGCCGGCCCCTGCAGCCCAACAGCAAGGAAGGCGAGCTGGCCGCACTGCTGGTGCGGGCCTTCAGCGCGCTGGACGCGATGGTGGGCAACGACCCGCAGCGCCGCCTCGCCTGGCTGACCAGCCACAACAAGGCCTTGAACGGCACCCCCAAAGAACTGATGCAGACCGTGCAAGGCCTGGTCCTCGTGACCGGTTATCTGGACAGCATGCGGACCAAAATATGAGCCCGGTGGACATCGACCCCGACTGGATCACCCAGTCGCTGGCGGAGCACGAGCATGGTTTGGAAAGCGATGTCTGGCGCGCCGTGGACTCCCTGGATGCCGTAGCCACGCTGCGGCTGGTCGACACGCTGGATGAGCTGCTGGTGCTGGAGCAGATCCTGGCCGACAGCCTGCCGCCCCTGCCGCCCGATACCGCGCACCTGCACCCCTTGCTGAACACGCCGTTTCGCTTTACCGCCCCCTACCCATCGCGCTTTCGGCCCGCCCAGGCACCGGGGATCTGGTACGGCGCCGACTCCCCCGAGGTGGCCTGTGCCGAAATCGGCTACTGGCGTTGGCGTTTTCTGGTGGACAGCGAGGGCCTGCAGCCCTGCGCGCTGCTGGGCAGTTACGCCCTGTTCCACGCCGTGGTGGCCGGCCACTGCCTGAACCTGGACAGCCCGCCCTGGAACGATTTGGCCGCGCATTGGAAGCACCCCACCGACATCCGCGCCTGCCAGGCCCTGGCCGCGCTGGCGCTGGCCCCTGCCAAGCCGGTGCAATGGATACGCTACCCCTCGGCGCGCAGCCCGGAAGGTTTCTGCGCTGCCGTGTTCGACCCGCAGGCCCTGACCGTGGTGGCGCCGCACGCGCAGGAAACCTGGGTTATCAAGGTCAGCGCCCAGCGGCTGGTCTTCAGCCACGGGCAAGAAAGACTTTCCGTGGAAACGGAAGGCTGGATGTGAGAACGCTGTTCTACAGCGCCGCCAGCACCCGCTGCGGTGTCACGTCCACCAGGCAGCGTGTGTGGCCCAGCGGGCAATCGCGCTGAAAGCAGGGCGCGCAGTCCAGCGGCGGCTGGTAGCTGGCATCGTTTTTCAGCCACAGCACCTGGGCGCGGTCGTTCAGCGGCGGTGTGTGCAGCGGGCTGCTGGAGCCAAAAATAGCCACCTGCGGCACACCGAAGGCGGCGGCCACATGCATCAGGCCCGAATCGTTGCTCACTATGGTTTTAGTGGCTGCTATCGCAGACAAAGCCTGGGCTAGCGTCGTTTTTCCTGCAAAGTTCAGGGCCCAGCCCGGACGCATTGCATTGACCGGTGCGGCGATCTCTTCGCACAGCGCCCGCTCCTTGCCCGAGCCCAGCAACACCACCGGCACGTCCAGCTCCTGGGCCAGGGCGGCAAAGTGGCCGGCGGGCCAGCGCTTGGCCGGGCCGTACTCGGCCCCCGGCGCAAACACCGCATAGCCGCCCGGCTGCAGGCCCAGATCGGACAGAGACTGCGCGACGACGCGCGGGTCCATTTTCAACTGCGGACGGTCGCCGTCCAAACCGGTTTCACCGCTCAGCGCGGAATAGAAGGCCACCATCGGCGGCCGCTCATCGCGCGGCGGGTTTTTAAGCCGCTCGGTCAGCAGGCCGATGCGGGCTTCACCGAAGTAGCCCACACGGCGTGGGATGCGCGCCAGAAACGGAATCAGCGCGCTTTTCAGCGAATTGGGCAGCACATAGGCCGCGTCAAACCGGCCCTGGAGCTGCGCCGCCATGGCCCGCCGCGCCTGCCACTGCAGCCCCCCGTGCTGGAACGGAAACTCCACCACCTCGGCCACTTGCGGCATGGCCCGGTACACCGGCGCCACCCAGGGCAGCGCGCCCACGGTAAGCCGCTCGCCCCGCGCCTGCAGGCGGCGCATCAGCGGCTCGGTCATCACCGCGTCCCCAATCCATTGGGGGGCGATGACGAGGGAATTAGTGGCCACCGCCGAAGTGTTCACCGGCCTTCAGTGCGTAGACGGTGCCGCAGTAAGGGCACTTGGCCTCGCCCGTGTGGGCTACGTCGAGGTAGACCTTGGGGTGGCTGTTCCACAGGGCCATGTGGGCTTTTTGGCTGGGACAGAACACGCCGCCTTGGGCGTTCAGGTCTTTGGCTAGGAGTTCGATGGACATGTTCAGACCTTTGTAAGCCAATGTGAATATTTAGGGTTGCGGCCGTTGACGATGTCAAAGAAGGCGCTTTGGATTTTTTCGGTGATCGGGCCGCGGCTGCCGACGTAGTCGTCGCGGCCGAGTTCGATGCGGTCGAGTTCGCGGATGGGTGTGACTTCGGCGGCGGTGCCGGTGAAGAAGGCTTCATCGGCGATGTAGACCTCGTCGCGGGTGATGCGCTTTTGCACCACTTCCAGGCCCAGATCTTTACAGATGTAGAACACGGTGTTGCGGGTGATGCCATTCAGCGCACCGGCCGACAGGTCGGGGGTGTAGACCACGCCGCCCTTGACCACAAACAGGTTTTCGCCTGCGCCTTCGGACACAAAGCCGCTGGCATCCAGCAGCATGGCTTCGTCGTAGCCGTCGTCCACGGCTTCCATGTTGGCCAGGATGGAGTTGGTGTAGTTGCTCACCGCCTTGGCTTGGGTCATGGTGATGTTGACATGGTGGCGGGTGTAGCTGGAAATCTTTACGCGGATGCCGCGCCGCATGCCCTCTTCGCCCAGGTAAGCACCCCAGGGCCAGGCGGCGACCATCAGGTGGATGGTATTGCCCTTGGGGGAAACGCCCAGCTTCTTGTCGCCGATCCAGGTCAGCGGGCGCAGGTAGCCGGATTCGAGCTTGTTTTCGCGGATCACGGCGCACTGCGCGTCGTTCACTTCTTGCTGGGTGAACGGGATTTGCATGCGCAGGATCTTGGCGCTGTTGAACAGGCGCTCGGTGTGCTCCTGCAGGCGGAAGATGGCCGGGCCGTTGACCGTGTTGTAGGCCCGCACGCCTTCGAACGCGCCGCAACCGTAGTGCAGGGTGTGCGTCAGCACGTGGATCTTGGCATCGCGCCACTCGACCATCTGGCCGTCCATCCAGATTTTGCCGTCGCGGTCTGACATCGAAGGGGGTAGCGGGGACATTGCGGTTCCTTGGGCGTTGTGGGGGATTGAGCATTCAATTTTACGGGCTGGTCGCCCCACCACCACACCATGCTGCTTTCGCAGCCCAGCCCCCGTGGATGGCGGGGGCGGCAATCGCCAATCGGCAGCGTGGCGGGGGCCTGCCACTCCTAAAATTTCAAGCATGCCCACCCTCACCATGCCCCTGCCGGTTGATGCCGAATTTCCCCACTGGCAGCGCAACCTGTATGTTTGCCTGTTTGGCTCCTTCACCACCGGGGTGGCGATGACCCTGCTGCTGCCGTTTTTGCCGCTGTACCTGGAGCAACTGGGCGTACAGGGCCACGCAGCGCTGGCGCAGTGGTCGGGCGCGGCGTTTGCCGCCACCTTCCTCAGCGCCGGGCTGGCCGCACCGCTGTGGGGCCGCATGGCCGACCGCTATGGCCGCAAGCTGATGCTGGTCCGCGCCAGCCTGGGCATGGCCATCACCATGGGGCTGATCGGCGTGGTCGCCACCGCCTGGCAACTGGTAGGGCTGCGGCTGCTGGCCGGACTGGTGGGCGGCTACGCCTCCGGGTCGATGGTGCTGGTGGCCACGCAAACACCCAAGGCGCGCACCGGTTGGGCGCTGGGCACGCTGTCGTCGGGTTTCATGGCGGGTAACCTGCTGGGGCCGCTGGTGGGTGGCAGCCTGCCGCCGCTGATCGGCATCCGCGCCACCTTTTTCCTGGCCGGCGGGGTGATCTTCATCGCCTTTCTGGCCACCTGCTTTTTGATCAAGGAGCAGCGCCCGGTGCGCCCGCCCACGACCTCCGGCGTACAGCCCCCGCGCGCCAGCCTGTGGGCGCAGATTCCCGACCGCCGCCCGGTGCTGGCGATGCTGCTCACCGGGCTACTGCTGACCCTGGCGCACATGTCGGTCGAGCCCATCATCACCGTCTACATCGCGCAGCTGCTGCCTCCCGAGGGGCCGGTTACCTGGTATGCCGGTCTGGCGATGTCGGCGGGTGCCCTGGGCAATATCGTGGCCGCACCGCGCCTGGGCCAGCTGGCCGACCGCGTGGGCTACCACCGGGTGATCGTCGGCTGCCTGCTGGCCGCCGCGGTACTGCTGGTGCCGCAAGCCTTTGTCACCGATGTCTGGCAGCTCATTGTGCTACCGCTGCTGATGGGCGCAGCCCTCGCCGGGCTGCTGCCCTGCATCACCAGCGTGATCCGCCACAGCGTGCCAGCCGCCATAGCGGGCGGCGTGCTGGGCTACGCCACCTCATCGCAGTACGCCGGGCAGGTGGCCGGGCCACTGCTGGGCGGGCTGGTGGGTGGGCACATCGGCATGCGGGCGGTGTTTTTGGCCACCAGCGTGCTGATGGTGCTGGGGGCGGTGGTGGCGGGACGGTCGGCGCGGCAGTAGCCCGGCAAACTGCATTTTTCAAACACCCGGAGGCATCCACGCACTCCAGCAATCGGGCCGCCGCGTGGATGGTCAGACCCTCGATCGGCTTCTTGGAGACCTTGGCCAAACTGGGCTGGGAGTACAGTCTTTTGAGACTCACACTGCAAACAAGAGGCCACCGGCCAGCCTATGACACGATCGATACGCGCTTTTTTGACTATTTTTGGAATGCTGCTGTCGCTCCACGCACACGGGATGACGCTTGAAAAGCGAGGCCACCAGCTATTTGCCACTGACATCGTGGGCGGCGACGACTGGTTGAACTTCAACCAGGCCTTTACCGACCCCGCCATCGACACCGTGGTGCTGGTCAACTCGCCAGGGGGTAGTCTGTGGGATGGCCTGCGCATCAGCAAGCTGATTGCCAACAAGGGCTACAACACCGTGGCGGCAGGCTCTTGCAGCTCTGCATGCTCGCTGCTTTTCATGGGCGGCAAAGAGCGGCGGTTTTCCAACGCGTTCGACCCTGGCTGGACCTACATCGGCATCCATGGCGCTCACAACGGTAGCGACGGATCGCTGCAGATGCAGGCCAACCCCGAGATATATGCGCTGCTGAAAACCGCCATGGGGACAAAGTTCAACGCCAGCATCGTGAACACCGCCCTCTACCAGATGGACGACAGCAACGGGTTGATGGTGGTGCCGGACAACATCCGCAACCCCCGCGCACCCATCTTTCACTGCAAGTCGGGCCAAACACTTCCCAAAGACTGCACGCCGTACCCGGATACGGATGCACTCAGCCTGGGGGTCATCACCCACAACGACCTGGTCACGCTGGTGCTGCCGAGTGCGTTCCAGCCATCCACCCAACTGCTGGGCCGTGCGCAAACGGTGCTGCTGGCCAACCCCGCCGCCTACCTGGAAGCCGTCGCCCAGCAGCACTGCATCAGCGCGCGTTGCAAAGACAACGTGACCGCCCTGCAAGGCCTCGACGACAGCAAGGCACTGGCAGTGCGCGACGCCGGTGCGGGAGCGGGATGGTCGTCCAAACAGCCCAGTATTGCCAACGCGGTACTGGCGGCGGTCTACAGCTGCAACCATATCCTGGACCGGCCCGTGCAGCTATGCACCGCAGAAATGGCCAATAGCTTTGACCTGCGGCATTTCTACACCGAGGCTGAGGCAGAGCACCGTGCCAAGCTTGCGCAGCTCCAGGTGCCGACCGAAAAGTTTTATGCCAGCGAAGAGTTTGGTGGCGGCTTTGGCACGGCCCAGGTCTACCGCATCGAGAAGCCTATGGATATGCCCCTGATGCAAGTACAAGGTGTGCAAACGGTCGGCACCCAGGAGCTGGCCCGTATGCTGAAATCCGATACGCCGCCTGCGGCCATCGACATCAGCGGTGCCGAAGAAACCATCCCCAGCACGTCGACCCTGTTTTTTGGCGGCAATGCCTTTGATGCCCCGGAGCTGGCGTCTGCATTCCACAGCCGGTTTACCGCACTGCTGAAACTACTGGCACCCAATGCCGACCGGCCGCTGGTGATTTTTGGCAACGGGCGCAATTGGCTGTCCGCCAACGCCGCACTGCGCGCCAGGCAAGCCGGCTACACCCATGTGCTGTGGTACCGCGGCGGCATGGAGGCATGGAAGCGAGCGGACCTGCCATCGGCACTGACCACCGTGCGCGCCGTCGCCAACTAACTTTCACGTTAAGACTTCAGGTCAGCCCCCGCACCACTTCCATCGCCTGCTCCACACGCTCCACCGCGTGGATGGTCAGGCCTTCGATGGGCTTCTTGGGGGCGTTGGCTTTGGGCACGATGGCCACGCTGAAACCCAGCTTGGCGGCTTCTTTCAAGCGCTCTTGCCCGCGCGGCGCGGGGCGCACTTCACCGGCCAAACCCACCTCGCCAAAGGCGATGAAGCCCTTGGGCAGCGGCTTGCCGCGCAGGCTGGAGGTGATGGCCAGCAACACCGCCAGATCAGCCGCCGGTTCGCTGATACGCACGCCGCCCACCGCGTTGACGAACACGTCCTGGTCCATGCAGGCGATGCCCGCGTGGCGGTGCAGCACGGCCAGCAACATGGCCAGGCGGTCCTTGTCCAGGCCCACGCTCAGGCGGCGTGGGCTGGGGCCGCCGCTGTCCACCAGCGCCTGGATCTCGACCAGCAGCGGGCGCGTGCCTTCCAGCGTCACCATCACGCAGCTGCCGGGCACCGGCTCGGGATGCTGGCTCAAAAAGATGGCGCTGGGGTTGCTCACGCCCTTCAGGCCGTGCTCCGTCATGGCGAACACCCCAATCTCGTTGACTGCGCCAAAGCGGTTCTTGATGGCGCGCACCAGACGGAAGCTGCTGTGCGTATCGCCCTCGAAGTACAGCACCGTGTCCACCATGTGCTCAAGCACCCGCGGCCCGGCCAGCGCGCCCTCTTTGGTGACGTGGCCGACCAGCACGATGGCCACGCCCGATGCCTTGGCCGCGCGCGTCAGGTGGGCCGCACATTCGCGCACCTGTGCCACCGAGCCGGGTGCCGAGGTGAGCTGGTCGGAATACACGGTCTGGATCGAGTCGATCACCGCGATGTGTGGGCGGTGGGTTTGCAGGGTGCTGAGAATTTTTTCCAGCTGGATTTCGGCCAGCACCTGCACCTGGCTGTTCACAATCCCTAAGCGGCGCGAACGCAGCGCCACTTGCGCCCCGCTCTCCTCGCCGGTCACGTACAGCGTCTTCTGGCCGGAGCGTTGCAGCGCATCCAGCGCCTGCAGCAAGAGCGTGGATTTGCCGATGCCGGGGTCGCCGCCAATCAGCACCACACCGCCCTCCACAATGCCGCCGCCCAGCACCCGGTCCAGCTCGTCCAGGCCGGTGGGCGTGCGGTCCATGTCCGTCGCTTCGATGTCGGCCAGGGCCATGACCTCGGCGGTTTTGGCCAGCGCGGCAAAGCGGTTGTTTTTGGTCGATGCCACCGGCTCGGCCACGGATTCGATCAGCGTGTTCCAGGCCTGGCAGTGCGGGCACTTGCCCAGCCACTTGGGGCAGGTGCCACCGCATTCATTGCAGGTGTAGATGGTTTTGTCTTTGGCCATGCAGCGACTATAGCCGAAGGCTGTGTAAAAACACAGTAGCTATTGTTTTAGGAGCTGTGCCCGCCTATTTCATCAGCGCTAGCGGCACTTTTTATCTGGAGATGGTGG
>NZ_JANXMU010000078.1 GCF_025354435.1 Rhodoferax sp. | reverse complement strand
TACCGAGCCCCTGGACGCGGATCATCTGAACGACTTGCAGCTTGAAGCTCGCGTCAAAGACTCTTCGGGTTGATTTCGTCACGTTTACTGTCCAACTGATTTTCACCCATCGGAGTGTGCGAATTCATTAGACCAGGACAGTCTTTTGCGGCGCGGCATTGGCACAAAGCACAACCACCTTGGCATCGGCAGCCACTCTAGTGCAAGACGGTCCTACACCCTTCCCCAAAGACTTCAAAGACTGGCCGGGCAAGGGTGCCATACGGGTGTTTGGCTGGATGAACGACAACCGCAAGAGCTTCTGGCAAGAGCGTGAGCGCAAGCAGGGTAGCGTGGTGTTTGCTGGCGACTCGCTGGTCGGTGGTTGGAGTAGCTTGGCCAAAGATCTGCCCGGTTTGCCGGTGGCCAACCGGGGCATCGGCAGCGAAACCACTCGTGGTTTGCTGTTTCGCTTTCAGGAAGATGTGCTCGACCTGCACCCTAAAGCCATTGTCTTGTTGACCGGCTCCAATGACCTGAGTGCTTTGCAGGACGTGCAGCAAAGCCGGAGCAATATTGTTGACATGTTGGACAAGGCTGAGAAAGCCATGCCCGGTGTTCCTATCGTGCTGTGCACCGTGCCGCCGCGTAACCATCCACAGTCTCCGGTAGACCCGCGCCAGGTGATCGAACTTAATAAGCTCATAGCGTCGGTGGCCCAGAGCCGCAAGAACGTCGCGATGTTAGATGTTTACATGTTGTTGGTCGACTCGGACGGGTCACCCCATGCCGAATACTTTGGTCCAGACAAACTGCACATGTCCCCCCTGGGTTACCTGCGCATTCGCGATGCATTACTGCCGGTACTGAAGCAATTCAATCTAGGCTGAATCCCACCCGTGGCATTTACCTCCCCGATCTTCATTGCGTTTATTGCAGCCGTCGTGCTGCTTTTTAATGCAAGCAACCAACCCATGGTGCGTAGCACCGTTTTGCTGGGTGCCAATGGCGTGTTCATTTGGTACTACATCAACAGTGCTATCCAGCTACTGCCATTGGCGGTATTTTTGCTAGTCTGTTACGGGCTGATTGAGGTGGTGCGGCGCAGTCGTTCTGCGCCCAGCCTGTGGCTTGGCCTAGCTGTTGCCATCACCGCATTCATTTATCTGAAGAAATTCAGTTTTCTGGATGCGTCCTTACTGCTGCCGTTTCCCTACCTGATCATTGGTTTGTCTTACGTGCTGTTTCGCGTGCTGCACCTCATGGTCGATGCCAAGCAGGGCGAATTGGCGCGCCCGGTATCGTTACTGCATTTTTTCAACTACACCTGTAACTTCTTGACCTTTGTGGCGGGGCCGATCCAGCGTTACCAGGACTACATGCGCTCCAAAGACCAGGCCTTGGTACTGGACGAGGGCAGGGTGTTCCGGGCCTTTGCACGCGTGATTTTGGGTTTTGTGAAAGTGGGCGTGGTTTCGGCCATCTTCAAATATCTATTCGACAGCCTGTCGGAGCGGGTGCTGGACACTGCGGCAAACCCGGCGTGGCCCTTGTTCTGTGCACTGTATGTAGCCGCAGCCGTGTGCTACACGGTCTACCTGTACGCCAATTTTGCGGGCTACATGGACATAGTGATCGGTGTCGGGGAGCTGATGGGCATGCAACTGCCTGAAAACTTTAACCGCTCTTTCCTGGCGCGCAGCTTTCTCGACCTTTGGTCGCGCTGGCACATGAGCCTGTCGGATTGGTTCAAAACCTATGTTTTCAACTGAACCGCCCCGGGTTTTGTGGAGGCCAGTTGGTTTAAGTCAGGCCGCCACAGTGGTGGTCTGATTGGCGAGTTGCCGGTAGTAGTTTGCCTCAGCTTCAGCAGGTGGTATGTATCCGATGGGCTCCAGCAATCGATGGTGGTTGAACCAAGACACCCATTCCAGCGTGGCGAACTCCAGAGACTCCTTGGTCTTCCACGGTGCGCGACGGTGGATCAACTCGGCCTTGTACAGGCCATTGATGGTCTCTGCCAGGGCGTTGTCGTAGCTGTCGCCCTTGCTGCCCACCGAGGGCGCGATGCCAGCCTCGGCCAGTCTCTCGCTGTAGCGGATGCCGACGTATTGCGATCCCCTGTCCGAGTGATGGATCAGTGTTCCATCACGCTCGGGTTGCCTGGCGTACAGCGCCTGCTCCAGCGCATCCAGCACGAAGTCCGCTCGCATCGAACTGCTCACCCGCCAGCCCACGATGCGCCGGGCGTACACATCGATCACGAAGGCCACATATTGCCAGCCTTGCCAGGTCGAGACGTAGGTGAAGTCCGAAACCCAGAGCTGGTTTGGCCGGTCCGCCTTGAATTGCCGGTTGACTCGGTCCAACGGACAGGCCGCCTTGCGGTCACTGACAGTGGTGCGCACCACCTTGCCCCGCATGATGCCACGCAGTCCCAGCCGGCGCATGAGCCGCTCGACCGTGCAGCGTGCCACGACCGTGCCTTCCCGTCTCAATTGCTTCCAGACCTTGTCGGCACCGTACACCTGCAGGTTGCCCTGCCAGACACGTTCGATCTGGGGTGTCAGTTGCGCATCGCGCTTGGCCCGTTGGCCCAGCCGCGTGGCATCGCGCTGTTGCGCTCGATACCGCCGGTAGCCAGATGGGGCGATCTGCAGTACCTTGCAGATCGGCTCGACCCCATGTGTGTGGCGGTGTTGGTCGATGAAGCCTCTCAAGACTTCAGTCGGCGGTCGAGCTCCGCCTGAGCAAAAAAAGCACTCGCCAGCTTCAGAATTTCGTTGGCTCGGCGCAGTTCCTTGACTTCGCGCTCCAGCGCCTTCACACGTTCGTGCTCGGACGTGGTGGTGCCTGGCCTCGTTCCCGTATCCACTTCATCGCGTTTGACCCACTCGTTCAGAGTCTGGGGCACGCAGCCGATCTTGGGGGCGATGGATTCGATGGCGGCCCACAGTGACGGGTACTCGCCTCGGTGCTCCTGCACCATGCGCACTGCGCGCTTACGCACCTCAGGGGAAAACTTGTTCGACTTCATGGCTCAATCCTCTCAGAGATTTGAGCCTCCTCAAAACACGGGGCGGTTCAGT
>NZ_JANXMU010000048.1 GCF_025354435.1 Rhodoferax sp. | reverse complement strand
TTTGCGGTGCTGGGCGAATCCCGCTTCTTGGTCGGCGGCCAGGGCCAGGGTGTGTTGCTTCATCTTTGTCGCCTTGTGAGGGATGACAATACCAATGCAAGTCACGCGCCAGGTCGGGACTTATTCAGCGTTGCCTTAAATGAGAATTGCCTCTAGCGCTTATTCCATGTGCGTAGGTGGCTACTGAAACTGTAGCGTTTTCTGTAGTGTGCGGATAATTGCCGCAGTGCAGAAATTTGGTTCTAAGATGGCCCGCAGTGCTTCTTTCTGGAAGGTCTGCCTACCATGGCTATTTCGCGCCCCACCATGTTTCCGGCCCACCGCATGCGCATTTCCTTGCTGGCGGTTCTGTGGACCAGCACCCCGCTCGCACAGGCCATGGACGACGTGACGGCCACCTCACTGAAGAACTACGGCGGCAGTTACTCCAGCGCCTGCCAGAACCCCGCCGCACCGCGCCTGGCGGTTGGCCCCAACAGCCTGGTGTTTGCGCACGGTGGCCAGAGCATCACCGGGCGCGAGGTGCTGGCGGCGTACTCCTACTTTGGCAACACGGCACCGGCGGGCTTTGTGGTGGCTTTCATCAGCCAGATCAAGGGCAAGGAGCAGATGACGTTTTTGGTCCATGAGGACCCGCGTGGCCGCTACATCCAGATCGAGAACGAAAACAACAAGCTGTCGGCTTTTCTGGGGCCGGCCCGCCTGGCGGCGCAGTACCGGCGTTGTGACGGACCACCCGCAGCCACTGTTGCGCCCCCGGCCCCGTTCAGCTACGAGGTGTTTGCCACTCCGCAGTTCAAAAGTCAGTTTGCGCTCATCGTCGCTCCGTTGCGCCAGGTGGCCTGGCTGACCCGCATGGAGGGGCCGAACAGCCAGATCGCGCGGGTGAAAGTGGGCAACAAGGAATATCTGCGTGCCGACCTGTGCAAGCCGCACGACTGCCACGACTACAACGTGTTGTTTCTCTATGCCCCGCAGCGCAATGTGCTGTATGCCCAGGTGCACCAGAAGGGCCAGGTCACGCTGCTGGGCGACCCGCCCCGCGCCGAGGCCGCCGCCCTGGGGCGGCTGTGGACCGCGCAATTCCGCAGCCCGTAGCGGAATGCATTTATTTAAAAATGATAGCTGCTCACGCTTGCCCAATCAGCACAGGCAGCCTAAAAGACTTGAAGCCTGTTTTTACGCAAGGGTGGCACGTTTGGCCAGCAACGCCCGCCCCACGCGTGAGGCCGAGGCGCGGCCCAGCTGGGCGTTGATCCAGTCGCCGCAGTCCACCAGCCGGTCCAGGTCCACACCGGTCTCTGCGCCTAGCTTGTGCAGCAAATACACCACGTCTTCGGTGGCCACATTGCCGGTAGCACCCTTGGCGTACGGGCAGCCGCCCAGGCCGCCCACCGAGCTATCGAAGGCGCGCAGGCCGAACTGGTACGAGGCATACACATTCGCAATCGCCATGCCGTAGGTGTCGTGGTAGTGGCCTGCCAACTGGGCCACGGGCACCTGCTGCGCTACCGTCTCCAGCATGCGCAGCACGGAAACGGGTGTGCCCACGCCGATGGTGTCGCCCAGCGATACCTCGTAGCAGCCCATGGCCAGTAGTTGTCCGGCCACATCGGCCACGCGCTGGGGGGCCACATCGCCCTCGTACGGGCAGCCCACCACACAGGACACGTAGCCGCGCACCCGCACGCCTTGGGCCTGGGCGGCGGCCATGAGCGGGGTAAAGCGGGCCAGGGATTCGGCGATGGAGCAGTTGATGTTCTTCTGAGAAAACGCCTCGGAGGCAGCGGCGAACACCGCCACATGGTCGGCACCCGCCGCCACCGCCGCTTCAAAGCCTTGCAGATTGGGGGTCAGCACCGGGTAGCTCACACCGGGGTGGCGCACCAGGCCGCGCATGACCTCGGCAGAGTCGCCCATTTGCGGCACCCATTTGGGGGATACAAAGGAGGTCGCCTCGATTTCGCGCAGCCCGGCATCGGCCAGGCGCTGGATCAGCTCCAGCTTGGTGGCGGTGGAGACGAGCTGTTTTTCGTTTTGCAGGCCGTCGCGCGGGCCCATCTCGATGATGCGCACAAAGGGATTCATGGCGTGGCCTCGAAATCCACCAAATCTACCCCATCGCCCACCTGCTCCCCGGCGCTGAAATGGAAGGCCTTGACGATGCCCTTGGCGGGCGCGTAGATGGTGTGCTCCATCTTCATGGCCTCCAGTACCAGCAGGGGCGTGCCTTTTTCTACCGTGGCACCCACAGTGGCCAGCAGGGCGATCACCTTGCCGGGCATGGGTGCGTGAATCCCGCCGTGGGCATCGTCGCCCCCTTCGCCGTGCAGCAGCTCTACCTTCGCTAACGCCCAGCTCTGGCCTTGGCAGAACACGTGCAGGTGTACGCCCTGGGCCACCACCGTGGCATGGAGGCGGCGATCGCCCAGTTGCACCTGCTGGACTTGGGATGGGCCGGTGCGGCGGGCCAGCACGGGGTCACCGCCCAGGCCAAGCAGCACGCCGTCGGCCACCACTTCGGCGGTCACCGCCTGCTCCGTCTCGCCACAGCGCAGGGTGATGGTTTGCTGCGATGTGCCGTTGAGCCGCCAGCCGTCCAGCACGCGCCAGGGCGAGTCGGGTTCCATGGCGGGCAGGGCGGCAGCATCCTTTTGGCTTTGCAGCACGCTTAAAGCGGCCAGCATCCACACGTCACCGGGCACGGCCTGGGCCAGTGCGGGGAACAGATGTTCCTGCTCGCGTTCGATCAGTGCCGTGTCCAGCTTCGCCTGGGCAAACGACGCGGTGGTCACCAGGCGCTGCAGGAAGGCCACGTTGTTGGCCACGCCGACGATCTGGTAGTCGGCCAGCGCCTGGCGCATGCGGGCCAGGGCCTGGGTGCGGTCGGCATCCCAGACGATGAGCTTGGCGATCATCGGGTCGTAGTGCGGCGTGATTTCGTCCCCTTGCTCCACCCCGGTATCGACGCGCACATGGGCGGAAGCGGCCGGGGGCAGCAGGTGGCTGAGTCGGCCGGTGGAGGGCAAAAAGCCTTTGTCCGGGTCTTCGGCGTAGATGCGGGCCTCGATGGCGTGGCCGGTCAGCACCAGTTGCTCTTGCGCCAGCGGCAGGGGCTCGCCCGAGGCCACGCGCAGCTGCCATTCCACCAGGTCCAGCCCGGTGATCATCTCGGTCACCGGGTGCTCCACCTGTAGCCGGGTGTTCATTTCCATGAAGTAGAAGGCGCCGTCCTGGTGGGCGATGAACTCCACCGTGCCTGCGCCCACATAGCCCACGGCCAGGGCGGCATTCACCGCGGCCGTGCCCATGGCCGCGCGGCGCTCGGGGGTCATGCCGGGGGCGGGGGCTTCTTCCAGCACCTTTTGGTGGCGGCGCTGCACCGAGCAGTCGCGCTCGAACAGATACACGCAGTGGCCTAGGCTGTCGCCAAACACCTGGATTTCGATGTGGCGCGGCTGCAGCACGTACTTCTCGATCAGCACATGGTCGTTATTGAATGCGTTGATAGCTTCGCGCTTGCATGACACGAGGGATGCCGCAAAATCTGCCGCCGCGTCCACCCGGCGCATGCCCTTGCCACCGCCGCCTGCGCTGGCTTTGATCAGCACCGGGTAGCCGATTTTCTCGGCCTGCGCGGCCAGAAAGCCGGGGTCCTGGTTGTCGCCGTGGTAGCCGGGGGTCAGGGGTACACCGGCTTTTTCCATCAGGGTCTTGGCCGCAGACTTGCTGCCCATGGCGCGGATGGCCGAGGCGGGCGGGCCGATGAAGACCACACCGGCCTGGGCGCAGGCATCGGCAAAGTCGGCGTTCTCGGACAAAAAGCCGTAGCCGGGGTGCACGGCCTGGGCACCGGTTTGCAGCGCGGCGGCCAGGATCTTGCCGGCCACCAGATACGACTCGCGGGCTGCTGCGGGGCCGATGCAGACTGCTTCGTCGGCCAGCCGCACATGGCGGGCATTGGCATCGGCTTCGGAGTACACCGCCACGGTGCGGATGCCCATGCGGCGGGCCGTCTTGATGACCCGGCAGGCGATCTCCCCGCGGTTGGCGATGAGGATTTTGTTGAACATATTTTTTCCTTACGCAACCCAAGAGGGCGCGCGCTTTTCTAGAAATGCCGCCAGGCCTTCGCGGGCCTCGGGCGTGGCGCGCAGGCGGGCGATGCGCCGGGCGGTGTCTTCCACCAGAGCATCGTCAATGGGGTGGTTGGCGACGGCGCGGATCAGCGCGGTGGCGGCGGCTTGCGCACCCGAGCCACCGGCCTGCAAGGCCTCCAGCAGGGTGTGCACGGTGGCATCCAGCGCTTCGGGCGCGGCGACTTCGTGGGCCAGGCCCAGGGCCAGGGCGCGCTCTGCGCTGATGCGCTCTGCGGTCTGGAAGTAGCGGTAGGCCTGGCGTTCGCCGATGGCGCGCAGCACGTAGGGGCTGATGGCCGCCGGGATGATGCCAAAGCGCACTTCCGAGGTGGCGAACTGTGCCTTGCTGGAGGCCACGCAGATGTCGCAGGCGGCAGCCAGGCCCATGCCGCCGCCCAGCGCGGCACCGTGCACGCGGGCGATGGTGGGCGTGGCCATGCAGGACAGGGTGCGGAACAGCTTCGCCAGTTGGCGGGCATCGTCCACATTCTTTTCCAGCGTGGCCGCACCCTGGCGCTGCATCCAGCCCAGGTCGGCCCCGGCCGAAAAGCTTTTGCCCCGGCCCGCCAGCACTACGGCGCGCACGGTGGGGTCGGCATCCAGTGCCAGCAGGGCCTGGGTCAGCTCGGTGATCAGGGTTTCGTCAAAGGCGTTGTGGACCTCGGGCTTGTTCATCCACAGCCAGGCAACGCGGCCGTGGTGCTCGATTTCTAGGGTGGTGTAGGACATGGTGGCCTCACATGCGGAAGATGCCGAACTGCGTGGGCTGGATGGGCGCATTCAGCGCGCTGGCCAGCGACAGGCCCAGCACACGCCGGGTTTGCGCCGGGTCCACCACGCCGTCGTCCCACAGCCGGGCGGTGGCGTAGTAGGGGTGGCCTTGCAGCTCGTACTGGGCGCGGATCGGGTCTTTGAAGGCTGCTTCGTCCTCGGCCGACCACTGGCCGCCCTTGGCTTCGATGCCTTCGCGCTTCACGGTGGCCAGCACGCCCGCGGCCTGCTCGCCGCCCATCACGCTGATGCGCGCGTTGGGCCACATCCACAGGAAGCGGGGCGAATAGGCGCGGCCACACATGCCGTAGTTGCCTGCGCCAAAGCTGCCACCTACCAGCATGGTGATCTTGGGCACATTGGCGGTGGCCACGGCGGTGACCATCTTGGCGCCGTCTTTGGCGATGCCGCCGTTCTCGTACTTGCGGCCAATCATGAAGCCAGTGATGTTCTGCAAGAACACCAGCGGGATGCCGCGCTGCGCGCACAGCTCGATGAAGTGCGCGCCTTTCTGGGCCGACTCGGCAAACAAAATACCGTTGTTGGCGATGATGCCCACCGGTATGCCATGCAAATGGGCAAAGCCGGTGACCAGGGTGCTGCCATAGCGGGCCTTGAATTCGTCAAAGCGCGAGCCGTCCACGGTGCGGGCGATGATCTCGCGCACGTCGTAGGGCTTGCGTGCATCCAGTGGCACCACGCCGTAGATTTCTGCGGGGTCGTACAGCGGCTCTTCGCTGGATTCCAGCTTCACCGTGAAGGGCTTTTGCCGGTTCAGGTTGCCGACGATGTTGCGGGCGATGAGCAGGGCATGCGGGTCGTTGTCGGCCAGGTGGTCGGCCACGCCGGAGATGCGGGTGTGCACGTCGCCCCCGCCCAGGTCTTCGGCGGTGACCACTTCGCCGGTGGCGGCTTTCACCAGCGGCGGGCCGCCCAGGAAGATGGTGCCCTGGTTTTTGACGATGATGGTTTCATCGCTCATGGCGGGCATGTAGGCCCCGCCTGCGGTGCACGAGCCCATCACCACCGCGATTTGCGCAATGCCCATGGCGCTCATCTGGGCCTGGTTGTAGAAGATGCGGCCAAAGTGGTCTCGGTCGGGGAAGACTTCGTCCTGGCGGGGCAAAAAGGCCCCGCCCGAATCCACCAGGTAGATGCAGGGCAGATGGTTTTGCATGGCAATTTCTTGCGCGCGCAGGTGTTTCTTGACGGTCAGCGGGTAGTAGGTGCCGCCTTTGACGGTGGCATCGTTGGCCACCACCATGCATTCCACGCCGTTCACCCGGCCTACGCCGGTGATCAGCCCGGCAGCGGGGGCCTCGCCGTCGTACATGCCGTAGGCCGCCAGTTGGCCTACCTCCAGAAAGGGCGTGCCGGGGTCGAGCAGCTGGGCTACGCGGTCGCGCGGCAGCAGCTTGCCGCGCGCGGTATGGCGTTGCCGAGCCACCTCGCCGCCGCCCAGGGCGGCCTCCGCGGCTTTGGCGCGCAGATCCTGCACCAGGGTGCGCATGGCCGCGGCGTTGGCCTGGAAGTCGGCAGAGCGTGGGTTGAGTTTGGATGCGAGTGTGTTCATGCCGTCTTTTCCTCGTTCAGCCCAAGCTGCTCTTTCATTGCGTCGCGGATCTTGTACTTCTGGATCTTGCCAGTCACCGTCATGGGGAACGCGTCGACAAAGCGGATGTATTTGGGCACCTTGTAGTGCGCGATCTGGCCTTTGCAGAAGTCGCGGATCTCGTCTTCGGTGGCGCTGTGCCCCGGCCTGGGGATGATCCAGGCGCACAGCTCTTCGCCGTAGCGCTTGTCGGGCAGGCCGACCACCTGCACGTCTTGCACCTTGGGGTGGCGGTAGAGGAATTCTTCGATCTCGCGCGGATAGATGTTCTCGCCGCCGCGGATCACCAGGTCCTTGATGCGTCCCACGATGTTGACGTAGCCCTCGTTGTCCATGGTGGCCAGGTCGCCGGTGTGCATCCAGCGTTCGGTGTCGATGGCCTCGCGGGTTTTCGCTTCGTCTTCCCAGTAGCCGTGCATCACCGAGTAGCCACGCGTGCAGAGCTCGCCAGGTGTACCGCGCGGCACCAGGGCACCGGTTTCGGGGTCGACGATCTTGATCTCCAGGTGCGGCTGCACCGTGCCGACGGTCGACACGCGCTGGGCCAGCGGGGTGTTGGTGCTACTCTGGCAGCTCACCGGGCTGGTCTCGGTCATGCCGTAGGCGATGGTGATCTGCGCAAGGTGCATCTGGTCGACCACGCGCTTCATCACCTTGGTCGGGCAGGGCGAACCGGCCATGATGCCGGTGCGCAGCGTGGACAGGTCGAACGCGCCGAAGCGCGGGTGGTCGAGCTCGGCGATGAACATCGTTGGCACGCCGTGCAGACCGGTGCACTTCTCGGCCTGCACCGTTTCGAGCACCATGAGCGGGTCGAAGCCGTCGCTCGGGTAGACGATGGTGGCGCCGTGGGTGAGGCAGGCCAGGTTGCCCAGCACCATGCCGAAGCAGTGGTACAGCGGCACGGGGATGCAGAGCCGGTCGGCCGGCGTGAGCTGCATGCATTCGCCGATGAAGAAGCCGTTGTTCAGGATGTTGCGGTGCGTCAGCGTGGCGCCCTTGGGGAAGCCCGTGGTGCCACTGGTGAACTGAATGTTGATCGGGTCGGTGGCCTGCAGGCCGCTGCCGATCTGCGCGATGCGAGGGTCGTCAGGGCTGCCGCTGGCCAGCAGGTCGGAGAAGCGCCGCATGCCGGGCTGGTCCGCTTCGCCGTCACGGTCGATCCACGCGATGTGGCGCAGCAGCGGCACGCGATCAGGCCCCAGTTCGCGCAGCATGCCCAGGTAGTCGCTGGTCTTGAAGCTGGCCATCGTGACCAACGCTTTAACGCCCGCCTTGTTGAGCGCGTATTCGAGTTCCGAGGTGCGGTACGCCGGGTTGATGTTGACCAGGATGATGCCGACCTTGGCGGTGGCGATCTGTACCAACACCCAGGCCACGTTGTTGTGCGACCAGATGCCGACGCGGTCACCGGGCACCAGGCCCAGGTTCAGCAGAGCGCTGGCGAGGCGGTTCGATGCGGTCTGCAGTTCGCCGTAGCTGAAGCGACGGCCTTCGTGCTGGCTCACCAGCGCCTCGCGCTCGGGTTGCCTGGCGACCATGTTGTCGAAGAATGCGCCGAGCGTCTGCTCGATCAGCGGTACCTCGGTGCTGCCTTGGGCGTAGCTCGGGGTCGGTGCCATGGTGTCTATCCTCACGCCGTTTCTGCAAACAACTCGCGGCCAATCAGCATGCGGCGGATCTCGCTGGTGCCCGCGCCGATTTCGTACAGCTTGGCATCGCGCCACAGGCGTGGCGTGGGGTATTCGTTGATGTAGCCGTTGCCGCCCAGAATCTGGATCGCCTCGCCTGCCATCCAGGTGGCTTTTTCGGCCAGGTACAGGATGGCACCGGCGGCATCCTTGCGCAGCGTACGGGCGTGGTCGGCCCGGTCGCAGGCCGCAGCCACGGCATAGCCGTAGGCGCGGCAGGCCTGCCAGGTGGTGTACATGTCGGCCAGCTTGCCCTGCATCAGCTGGAATTCGCCAATGCTCTGGCCGAACTGCTTGCGGTCGTGCACATAGGGCACCACCACGTCCATGCAGGCCGCCATGATGCCCAGCGGGCCGCCGCACAGCACGGTGCGCTCGTAGTCCAGGCCCGACATCAGCACTTTGACACCCTGGCCCACGCCGCCCAGCACGTTTTCGGCAGGCACTTCGCAGTCTTCGAAAAACACCGGGTAGGTGTTGGAGCCGCGCATGCCCATTTTGTCCAGCTTGGTGCCGAAGCTCAGGCCTTGGAAGCTCTTTTCAATGATGAAGGCGGTCATGCCTTTGGCACCGGCGTGGATGTCGGTCTTGGCGTAGACGATCAGGGTGTCGGCATCGCCGCCGTTGGTGATCCACATCTTGGAGCCGTTGAGCACGTAGCGGTCGCCCTTTAAATCGGCGCGCAGCTTCATGCTGACTACGTCAGAGCCCGCATTGGGCTCGCTCATGGCCAGGGCACCCACGTGGTCGCCGCTGACCAGTTTGGGCAGGTACTGGTCTTTTTGGGCTTTGGTGCCATTGCGGTGCAACTGGTTGACGCACAGGTTGGAGTGCGCGCCGTAGCTCAGACCCACCGAGGCGCTGGCGCGCGAGACTTCTTCCATCGCCACCATGTGGGCCAGATAGCCCATTTCGGTGCCGCCGTACTCTTCCGACACCGTCATGCCGTGCAGGCCCAGGCTGCCCAGCTTCTTCCACAGGTCGGCGGGGAACAGGTTGTCGTGGTCGATGGCGGCGGCGCGCGGGGCGATTTCTGCCGCGGAGAAGCTCTGCACCGTGTCGCGCAGCATGTCGATGGTGTCGCCAAGGTTGAATGAAAGCGAAGGCAGGTGGGCCATGGGGGTGTCTCCTCAAAAAGTTTTGCCTAGTGTCCGCCCGTGGTGCGGTCAATGTATGCCAATGTGGTTGCAAATCGTGCCAAAGTTGATTAGCCTCGGGCCCATGCCACACCGTTCCCCAGCCGTTACTTCCGCCCCCCCCCGCGCCGCCACACCCATCGCCTTTGTGCAGGCGGTTTTGCTGGCCTACGAACGCTACGGCCAAGACCCGGGCCTGGCCTTGCAGGCTGCACAAATTACGCCAGCCCTGTTGGCCGATCCGCAGGCGTGCATCACGGCAGCGCAAATGGAAACGCTGTGCAATGCCGCCATGCGCGAGCTGGACGACGAGGCCCTGGGCTGGTTTTCCCGCAAGCTGCCCTGGGGCAGCTATGGCCTGCTGTGCCGGGCCTCGCTGGGCGCACCCAGCCTGGAGGTGGCCATCAAGCGCTGGTGCCGCCACCACCGCTTGCTGACGGGTGACTTGGAGTTGTCACTGCGCATCGAGGGCGATGAGGCCGTGGTAACGCTGGCCGAACAGCAGGCGTTTGGCCCGCTGCGCGAGTTCTGCCTGGTCACCAGCCTGCGCTACTTGCACGGCTATGCCTGTTGGGCGATTGACTCGCGGATTCCGCTGCACGGGGTGGCGTTTCCGTTCCCCGAGCCCGCCCACGGACAGGTGTATCCGCTGATTTTTCCGGGGCCGACGGTGTTCAACGCGCCGCAGGCGGGCTTTCGCTTCGATGCCCGCTACCTGGGCCTGGCCTTACGCCGCGACGAATCGGCCCTGCAGACCATGCTGGAGCGGGCGCTGCCTTTGACGGTGCTGCAGTACCGGCACGACCGGCTGTTGCAGCAGAGCGTGCGGGCGCTGTTGCGCACCCGTTCTGGCGAGCTGCGCAATGCCGAGGCCCTGGCCATGGCGCTGGGCGTGTCCACCCGCAGCCTGCACCGGCAGTTGCAGTTGGAGGGCGTGTCGCTGCAGGCCCTGCGCGACGAGGTGCGACGCGAAGTCGCCCTGGACCTGCTGCGCCGCACCGACTGGCCGGTGAAGCAGATTGCGCACACCGTGGGTTTTTTGAACGAAAAGAGCTTTTCGCGCGCATTCAAGGCCTGGACCGGGCTCACACCCAGCGAAATGCGCTGAGGTTTAGGTGGTTTTGTCGAGCATTTGCTGGCCCACGCGCCGAAACTCCGGGTGGCCCGATTCCAGCAGCACCGAGCCTACCTTCTGTAAATACGCCGGGGTGGCGGTCAGCGGCACCTTGTTCAGCCACTGCAGTGCTTCCGGCAGCCGCCCGCGCGCGGCCAGCATGCCGGCATAGTTGAACTGGCCACGAAAGTCGCCGCCCTGGGCACCTTCCTGGTAGCAAAAGAAGGCGGTCTCCTCGTCTTTTTCCACCACCAGCCCGTTCTCGTAGTAGCGGCCAATCTTGGTCATGGACTTGGCGTGGCCCAGGTCGGCGGCCTGGCGGTACAGCTGCAGCGCGGCGGCGTGGTCTTGCGGCACGCTTTTGCCCTCGGCGAGCTGGTTGGCCAGGTTGTACAAGCCGGCATCCAGGCCCAGGCTGGCGGCTTTTTTGTACCAGGCCACGGCGGCAAACAGGTCAATGGGTGCGCCCCAGCCGTTTTCCAGGCAGCGCCCGGCCATGTTCATGCCCATGGCGTGGCTGTGTGCGGCGGCTTGCAAAAACCAGTGCAGGGCCTGGGCGGGGTTGCGTTCCATGCCGTGGCCGTCCAGCAGCCACTGGCCCAGCACGGCTTGCGCGTCGGCATTACCCTGGGCGGCGGCGGTTTGTACCCAGGGCAGGGCCTGCGCGGGCGGGCTGGCCAGCACGGCGGTCCATTCGGCTTGGGTGGGGGCGGGGGAAATGGGAGGAAGCGGGGGCAGGGCGGTCATGGGCAGTACAAATGAGACAGATGAGACAGATAAGAATTGGTCCGAATTATGCGTAAGCTATGGTCCTATGAAAGCTTACCGCGCCGCCATCCTCCGTTTTGCCCCCGACCACTCGGCTATTTTTGAAGAAGATGGCCTGCTGGTGGTCGGTCCTGATGCGTCGGGCACCCGGCGGGTGCAAGCCGTGGGGCCGTACCGAACTCTGGGGCCCAAATACCCCGGCCTGCCGGTGGAGCACCTGCCGGGTCGCATCCTGGCACCGGGTTTTGTGGACATGCACATCCACTACCCGCAGACCGACATCATTGGCGCGCCCGCCGACGGCCTGCTGCCCTGGCTGGAGAACTACACTTTTCCTGCGGAAAAACAGTTCTCAGCGCCCGATCATGCTGCGGAAGTAGCTAGTTTTTTTGTAGCGGAGCTGCTGCGCAACGGCGTGACCACGGCGCTGGCCTTTGCAACCTCGCACCCGGCCTCCGTCAATGCATTGTTTGCCGAGGCGCAGAAGAACCACATGCGCTTGATCACCGGCAAGGTGCTGCAAGACCAGAACTCGCCCGACGGCGTGCGCGACGACACCGAGCAAAGCCTGCTCGACACCGAGGCGCTGATCCAGCGCTGGCACGGCGTGGACCGCCTGGGCTACGCTATCACCCCGCGCTTTGTACCCACCAGCACGCCCGCCCAGTTGCGCGGTGCAGGCGCGCTGGCCGCCAAGTACCCCGATGTGTGGGTGCAGTCCCACGTGGCCGAAAACCTGGGCGAAATCGCCTGGGTGCGCGAGCTCTATCCCGATGCGCGCAGCTACCTCAGCGTATACCAGGACTTTGGCCTGCTGCGTCCGCGCGCGGTGTACGCCCACTGCATCCATTTCGACGATATCGACCGCGCCCTGATGCGCGACAGTGGCACCGTGGCCGCCATCAGCCCGACCAGCAACCTGTTTCTGGGCAGCGGCTTTTTTGACTACGAGGGCGCAGACCGCATCGGCTTTGGCTACGGCCTGGCCAGCGATGTGGGCGGCGGCACCAGCTTCAGCCCCTTCCACACCATGCGTGCGGCTTATTACGTGGGGCGAGAGGGCCAAACCAAACCCGGCCTGTCGCTCAGTCCGCAAAATCTGTGGTGGCAGCACACGGCAGGCGCAGCGCAGGCACTGGGCCTGGGCGGCGTGGTGGGCAACCTGGCGGTAGGCTGCGAGGCCGACTTTCTGGTGCTCAACCCGCAGGCCACGCCCTTGCTGGCGCGCAAGACGGCACGGGCGCAGAGCCTGGACGAGCTGTTGTTTGGCCTGATCATCCTGGCCGACGACCGGGCCGTTGAACGCACGGTGATATCCCAAGCCAAATAGACCGTTAGCGCATGTAACGCATGTGCATATAGCTATTACTTTGGTAGCGATGGGGTGTCTGCGCGGTACAATCGTGGCCAACCTCAGAGACTGCCCAATGACTATCAAAAGCGACAAGTGGATTCGCCGCATGGCCGAGCAAACCGGGATGATCGAGCCGTTTGAGCCCGGCCAGATCCGCGAACGCGACGGCAACAAGATCATCAGCTACGGCACCAGCAGCTATGGCTACGACATCCGCTGCGCGCCCGAATTCAAGGTGTTCACCAACATCCACAGCACCGTGGTCGATCCGAAAAACTTCGACGAAAAGAGCTTTGTGGATTTTTCGGGCGACAGCTGCATCATCCCGCCCAACAGCTTTGCGCTGGCCCGCACGGTCGAATATTTCCGCATTCCGCGCAATGTGCTGACCATCTGCCTGGGCAAAAGCACCTACGCCCGCTGCGGCATCATCGTCAACGTGACCCCGTTCGAACCCGAGTGGGAGGGTTACGTGACCCTGGAGTTCAGCAACACCACGCCGCTGCCCGCCAAAATTTACGCGGGCGAGGGCTGCGCCCAGGTGCTGTTCTTTGAAAGCGACGAGGTTTGCGAGGTCAGCTACAAGGACCGTGGTGGCAAATACCAGGGCCAGGTGGGCGTGACTTTGCCACGAGCCTAAACCAGGTATCAGCCGGAATAACAGTCGAAAAGGCCTGATTCTTGCAACTGCGCAGGGCGACTCCAAGGAAATACCATGTGCCAAATGCTCGCCATGAACTGCAACAGTAGCGCCAGCATCAACTTCTCGTTTGCCGGTTTTTCGGCCCGCGGTGGGCAGACCGGCGAACACGCCGACGGCTGGGGCATTGCCTTCCACGAGCGCACCGGCTGCCGGGTGTTCATCGACGACGGACGGGCCAGCGACTCGGCCCTGGCCGACTTTGTGCGCAGCTACCCGATCAAATCCAAGTCGGTGCTGGCGCACATCCGCAAAGCCACCCAGGGCGCGGTCACTTTGTCCAACTGCCACCCGTTCCAGCGCGAATGGCTGGGCCAGCACTGGGTGTTCTGCCACAACGGCGACCTCAAAAACTACCACCCCAACCTGCGCGGCAACTACCTGCCGGTGGGCACCACCGACAGCGAAAAAGCCTTTTGCTGGATGCTGCAAGAGCTGCGCAGCGCATTCAAAGGGGCCTGCCCGCCCAGCTGGAAGCAGGTGGCCCCGGTGCTGGCCGAGCTGTCGCGCCGCATCGCCAGCCACGGCACCTTCAACTTCCTGCTGTCCAACGGCGAGGCCATGTACGCACATTGCTCCACCCAACTCAGCTGGGTATCGCGCCAGCACCCGTTCCAAACCGCCAAGTTGATCGACTGCGACATGACACTGGACCTGCGCCAGGCTAACGGCGAAAGCGACCGCATGGTGCTGGTGGCCACTGAACCCTTGACCGCCGACGAACCCTGGGACAGCTTCGCCCCGGGCGAACTCAAGGTGTTTGTCGACGGTGCCCAGGTCTGGAGCAGCACCAGCCTGCCACCCAAACCCGTGAAGGCTGTGAAAGCCGCTCGGGCCGTGCCGCCCAAGCTGGTTGCCGTGCGTGCCAGCCTGGGAGCGCCTGCGTGACTGCTCCCACAGGGGAGGACAGTCGCCGGGTGCTGGATGTGCAGCATTTGAGCGTGCGGTTTGAAACCAAGGAGCGCGTGGTGGATGCCGTGCGTGACCTGTCTTTTTACGTCAACGCGGGCGAAACCCTGGCGATTGTGGGCGAATCGGGCTCGGGCAAGTCGGTATCGTCCCTGGCGCTGATGCGGCTGGTGGAAAACGGCGGCGGGCGCATCCTCGGCGGCAGCATGCAGTTCCACCGGCGCGACGGCAGCAGCCTGGACCTGGCCCAGGCCAGCCCGGCCACCATGCGCGGCATCCGCGGGGCAGAGATGGCCATGGTGTTCCAGGAGCCCATGACTTCGCTGAATCCGGTGTTCCCCGTGGGCGAGCAGATTGCCGAATCTATCCGCCTGCACCAGGGGCTGGGCCGCGCTGCCGCCCTGGCCGAGGCCCTGCGCATGCTGGACCTGGTGCGCATCCCAGAGGCGAAGAATGTGCTGGGCCGCTTTCCGCACCAGCTGTCTGGCGGCATGCGCCAGCGGGTAATGATTGCCATGGCCCTGGCCTGCAAGCCTCGCCTGCTGATCGCCGACGAGCCCACTACCGCGCTGGACGTGACTATCCAGGCCCAGGTGCTGTCTCTCATCCGCCTACTGCAAGACGAGATGCAGATGGGCGTGGTCTTCATCACCCACGACATGGGCGTGGTAGCCGAGATGGCCGACCGCGTGCTGGTCATGTTGCGCGGCGACAAGGTCGAAGAAAACGACTGCGCCCGCCTGTTTTCCGCTCCCCAACACCCCTACACCCAAGCGCTGCTGGCGGCCGTACCCACGCTGGGGGCCATGCGCGGCACCGACAGCCCGGCCAAATTTCCGCTGCTGGACGCGGCGCATGCCGTGGCTTGGCCGGAGCGCGATACGGTTAAATACGATATGCCGCCGGTGCTGAGTGTGCAGGGTTTGACCACCCGTTTTCCGGTGCGTACCGGAGTGCTGGGGCGCATCACACGCCAGGTGTGTGCGGTGGAGCAGGTCAGTTTCAGCCTGCGGCGGGGCGAGACGCTGGCCCTGGTGGGTGAGTCGGGTTGCGGCAAGTCCACCACCGGGCGCTCGCTGGCGCGGTTGGTGGAGTTCAACGCAGGCAGCGTGGACGTGAATGGACGGGCGATTGCGCCGTTAAAAGGCCAGGCTTTGCAAACCCTGCGGCGCGATGTGCAGTTTATTTTCCAGGACCCGTTTGCCTCGCTAGATCCGCGTTTGACGGTGGGCTTTGCCATCATGGAGCCGCTGTTGGTGCATGGCGTGGTCAAAGGCGCGGAGGCCGAAAAGCGGGTGGCTGCTCTGCTCTATCGCGTGGGCCTGCCCGCCAACGCCGCCCAACGCTACCCGCATGAATTCTCGGGAGGGCAGCGCCAGCGGATTGCGATTGCCCGGGCGCTGGCATTGAACCCCAAGGTGGTGATTGCCGACGAGGCGGTATCGGCACTCGACGTGTCCATCCGCGCCCAGATCGTCAACCTGATGCTGGACTTGCAGCGCGAATTCGGCATCGCTTTTTTATTCATCTCGCACGACATGGCGGTGGTGGAGCGCATCAGCCACCGGGTTGCGGTGATGTACCTGGGCCAGATTGTCGAGATCGGCCCGCGCCGTGCGGTGTTCGAGAACCCGCAGCACGCCTACACCCGCCGCCTGATGGCCGCCGTGCCGGTGGCCGACCCGGCACGCCGCCACAACCGGCGCGAACTGTTGACGGGTGACATCCCCAGTCCGATCCGTGCCCTGAACGACCTGCCGCAGGTGGCCCCGCTGGTCGAGGTGGGCCCCGGCCATTTTGTGGCGCGCCACGCGGTCGGTGGTATTTACTAGTTTTAGTCTTTCGTTTATCGGGATTTTTTGTAACTCTGGAGTTTTGAGCATGCAATACGCTTTATCGCTGTCTAAATTGTCTGCCGCGCTGGCCGTGGCGGCGGCGCTGGCCTTTACCGCTTCTTCTGCTTTTGCCGCCAAAAACGTGGTGATCGCGGTGGATTCGACTTTCACCACCCTGGACCCGTACGATGCCAACGACACCTTGTCGCAAGCGGTGGCAAAGTCGTTCTACCAGGGCCTGCTGGGCTTTGACAAAAGCATGAAGATGGTGCCGGTGCTGGCCGAGAGCTACAAGGCCAGCAAAGACGGCCTGAACTACACCTTTGTCCTCAAAAAAGGCATCAAATTCCAGGACGGCACCGACTTCAACGCCGAAGCCGTCAAGGCCAACTTTGACCGGGTCACCAACCCCGATAACAAGCTCAAACGCTACACCTTGTACAAGAACATCGCCAAGACCGAAGTGCTCGATGCCAATACCGTGCGCATTGTGCTCAAAGAGCCGTTTTCGCCCTTCATTAACTCGCTGGCCCATCCGTCGGCTGTGATGATTTCGCCTGCCGCCATCGCCAAGTACGGCAAGGCCATCGGCCAGAATCCGGTAGGCACCGGTCCCTTCAAGTTTGTCGAGTGGAAGCAGACCGACTTTGTGAAGGTTGAGAAATTCGACGGCTACTGGCGCAAGGGCTACCCCAAGGTGGACAGCATCACCTGGCGCCCGGTGGTAGACAACAATTCGCGCAGCGCCATCATGCAGACGGGCGAGGCCAACTTCACCTTCCCGGTGCCGCCCGAGCAGGTCGAGTTGCTCAAGGGCAAGCCCAACCTGGAGATCACGGTGTCGCCGTCGATCGTCCACCGCTTTGTGACCCTCAACACCCAGCAGAAGCCGTTTGACAACCTCAAGGTGCGCGAAGCCCTGAACTACGCCATTAACAAAGATGCTTTGATCAAGGTGGTGTACGGCGGCTACGCCATCCCTGCCGAAGGCGTGATCCCCAAGGACGTGCAGTTCTCCACCAAACTGGGCCCCTGGCCGTACAACCCGGTCAAGGCCCGCGAACTGCTGAAAGAGGCGGGCTACCCCAACGGTTTTGAGAGCACTCTGTGGTCGGCCTTTACCGATTCCACCTCGCTCAAGGCCATCCAGTTCATCCAGCAGCAACTGCGCGTGGTGGGCGTGAATTTGCAGGTGCTGGCCCTGGAGGCCGGGCAGCGTGCCGAGCGTGTCGAAAGCGCACCCGATGCCGCCACCGCCCCGGTGCGCATGTACTACGTGGGCTGGTCCGCTTCTACCGGCGAGGCTGACTGGGCTATCCGTCCGTTGTTGGCCGCCGAGTCCTTTCCACCCAAGTCGTACAACGTGGCTTACTACAAAAACGATGCGGTGGAAGCCGGTATCGCCAAGGCGCTGGTGACCACCGACCCGGAGGTCAAGGCGCAGATTTACGCCGACGTGCAACAGCGCGTCTGGAAAGATGCGCCCTGGATCAACCTGGCCACACTGCAACTGGTGTCGGCACGCACCAAGAACTTCAGCGGCTTCTACGTGATGCCCGACCGTTCGTTCAACTTTGACGAAATCGAACTGAAGTAGCACCCGGCCCGCATGCTGAATTACATCCTCAAGCGGCTGCTGGGCCTGCTGCCAACCTTGCTGATTGTGGCGGGGCTGGTGTTTCTGTTCGTCCATCTGCTGCCGGGCGACCCGGCGCGGCTGGCCGCGGGGCAGGATGCGGATTTTGAAACCGTGCAGACCATCCGGCGCGACTTGGGGCTGGATTTGCCGATGCACCAGCAGTTCTGGCGCTTTATCAGCCATGCGGTGCAGGGCGACTTCGGCCAGTCGCTGCGCAACAAACGCCCGGTATCCACCGAGATTGCCGAGCGCTTCATGCCCACCTTCTGGCTCACTGTGGCGGCCATGGGCTGGTCGGTGCTGCTGGGGCTGGTGATTGGCACGGTGTCGGCCGTGTGGCGTAACCAATGGCCTGACCGTCTGGGCATGACGCTGGCCATTACCGGTATCTCGTTTCCATCCTTTGCGCTGGGCATGGTGCTGATGGAGGTGTTTTCGGTGCAACTGGGCTGGTTGCCCACGGTGGGGGCCGACACCTGGAGGCATTACGTGCTGCCCTCGCTCACTTTGGGTGCGGGCGTGGCGGCGGTGATGGCGCGGTTTACCCGCTCGTCGTTCATCGACATCCTGAAAGAAGACTATGTGCGCACCGCCCGTGCCAAGGGACTGAACGAGTTTGTGGTGGTGGTCAAGCACGGTCTGCGCAACGCACTGATTCCGGTGGTCACCATGATGGGCCTGCAGTTTGGTTTCTTGCTGGGCGGCTCCATCGTGGTGGAGAAGGTGTTCAACTGGCCGGGTATGGGCCGCCTGCTGGTGGATGCTGTGGAAATGCGCGACTTCCCGGTGATCCAGGCCGAGGTACTGCTTTTCTCGCTGGAATTCATCCTGATCAACCTGGTCGTCGATGTGCTGTACGCCGTCATCAATCCCACCATTCGCTACAAATAAAATAGCTGCTTATGCATATTAAACCTACGCTAGAGCCTGTTTTGACCATGGAAAAAATGCGCACGCCCTGGAGCGAGTTCTGGCGCAAGTTTCAAAGCCAGCGCGTCGCCCTGGTGGCCGGGTTCTTTGTGTTGCTGCTGGTCGTGGTGGCGGTGGCGGCCCCGTGGCTGGTGCCTTTCGATGCCGAGAACTTCTTTGACTACGACGCGTTGAATGCCTCGCCCTCGACCACGCACTGGTTCGGTGTGGATGCGCTGGGCCGCGACATCTTCAGCCGCATCCTGATGGGCGCACGTATCTCGCTGGCGGCGGGCTTCATCTCGGTGGCGGTGGGGGCGGTGATCGGCACGGTGCTGGGCCTGCTGGCCGGGTACTACGAGGGCTGGTGGGACCGCATTGTGATGCGCATCTCGGACGTGCTGTTTGCCTTTCCCGGCATCCTCCTGGCGATTGGTATCGTGGCCATTCTGGGCAACGGCATGGTCAACGTGATTTTTGCGGTGGCTGTGTTCAGCGTGCCCGCCTTCGCCCGGTTGGTGCGCGGCAACACCCTGGTGGTGAAGAACCTGACTTACATCGAGGCCGTGCGTTCGATTGGCGCGTCTGACTGTACCATCATCACCCGGCACATCTTTCCGGCCACCATTTCCTCGGTGGTGGTGTACTTCACCATGCGCATTGGCACCTCGATCATCACTGCTGCCAGCCTGTCCTTCCTGGGCCTGGGTGCGCAGCCGCCTACACCAGAGTGGGGTGCCATGTTGAACGAAGCCCGCGCCGACATGATGAGCGCGCCGCATATTGCGCTGTTCCCCAGCCTGGCCATTTTCTTCACCGTGCTGGCTTTCAACCTGCTGGGCGACGGCCTGCGCGATGCGCTAGATCCAAAATTGGACAATTAATTTAGTGCTTTTTAGACCTCTAGCGTATATCCTATAATCACAAGTAGCTATTTTTTAGATAGCAATCACTTCGGGGCGGCCTGGATGCTGTCAATGACCTTTTGCAGGTCGGTCACGGCCCGACTACGGTTTTCGTCGCTGAGTTTGTCCAGGTCTACCGACAGGCGCAGGCCGGGGTAGCGCTGGTTCAAGTTGTCAGGTGGCACGTCGGTAGCGTGGATGTCGCGCAGTACAAAGCAGCGGATCTCGCGCGACACGCCCTTGGCCGTGAGGGGCTCACGCTCGAGGGCATCAAATTCGTCTTTCACCAGAGCGTAGGTTTCGTACGACATGATGATGCCGTCGGGTTCGCCGTTCTGCTCCAACCGCGCGGCCAGATTCACCTCGCTGCCAATGACGGTGTAGTCCATGCGCTGGTCGCTGCCAAAGTTGCCCACATGGCAAAACCCGGTGTTGATGCCGATGCGGATGTGGAACGGCTGGCGGTCGCCCTTGTCCCGCCAGATTTCGCGCAGGGCGTGCATGCGACGCTGCATCGCCATGGCCATGCGTACACACTGCAAGGCATCTTCCTGCACGCCACGCGTCTCGGGGTCGCCAAAAAAGACCAGGATGGCATCGCCCACGAATTTGTCGATGGTGGTGCCATATTCCAGCGCAATCTTCGACATCTCTGAGAAGTAGCTGTTCAAAAAATAGGTCAGGTCCTCGGGCTGCATGCCTTCCGATGTCTTGGTGAAATCCTTGATGTCCGAAAAGAAGATGGTGAGCTTCTTGCGCACGGCCTGGATGGACACGTCCTGGTCACCTTCGAAAATGGTTTTGTAGACCTGCGGCGAGAGGTAGCGCGAGAGCTTGTTAGACAGCGAATGCAGCATTGCCGTACGCACGTTCAGGGCAATGTGGTTGTGCACCCGGGCCAGCAGGATGGGGGGGCAAATCGGCTTGGTGATGTAGTCCACCGCGCCCAGTTCAAAGCCTTTCTCCTCGGCTTCGTTGTCGGATTTGGCGGTAAGAAAGATCACCGGAATATCGCGTGTGGCCGGATTGGCCTTGAGGCGGCGGCAGACCTCGTAGCCGTCGATCTGCGGCATCATGATGTCAAGCAGGATCAGGTCGGGTGGCGTGCTGGAGGCGACCACTGCCAGCCCTTTTTTACCATTGTTGACTACCTTGACCCGGTAGGTGTCTTTGAGCAGCGCAGCCATCAGTGTCAGGTTGTCGGCAGTGTCGTCCACCACCAGCACGGTGGGTTTTTCGGCGAAGCCCAACATTTTCATACAGTGTCTTCCGAATGCCAGCCCGGACGCATACAACACGCGGGTCGGTGGCTCGCAGAATCGTACACCGCCGGCCGTGTCGAATGTGACATTTTGTGTGCTTTGGCGGCGCTGTACCATGCCGGTCTAGATCAATGGGAGTGTGGCTATGAAATGGGAAGGTAATCGTGAATCCAGCAACGTGGAAGACCGACGGGATGGCGACGACGGCGGCGGCTCGTCGGGTGGCGGCATCATGGGCGGGCGCAGCATTGGCATCGGCACCATCGTGGTGGCTTTGGTGGGCGGGTGGATTTTTGGTATCAACCCCATGACCATCATCAGCCTGATGAGCGGCGGCAGCGCCCCCCAGGTGCAGCAACAGCAGGCACCCGCGCACCGGCCACCTAAAGACGACCAATTGGCGAAGTTTGTATCCACCGTGCTGGCCGATACCGAAGACGTCTGGACCGATGTGTTCGCCAAGGCCGGTGGTACCTACAAAGATCCGACCCTGGTGCTGTTTCGTGGCGCCACCCGCACAGCGTGCGGCCAGGGCCAGGCGGCCATGGGGCCGTTTTACTGCCCGGGTGACCAGAAGGTCTATATCGACCTCGGGTTTTACGACACGTTGAAAAACCAGTTAGGTGCCCCCGGTGAGTTTGCCGAGGCGTATGTGATTGCCCACGAGGTGGGCCACCATGTGCAAAACCTGATGGGCATCAGCGAGAAGGTCGAAGGCATGCGCAGCCGCGCCAGCAAAGCCCAGTCCAACGCCCTGAGCGTGCGCCTGGAGCTGCAGGCCGACTGTTTTGCGGGTTTGTGGGCCAAGCATGCGCAGAATGCGCGCCAGATTCTGGAAAACGGCGATATCGAGTCGGCCATGAATGCCGCGGCCAAGATTGGCGACGACGCTTTGCAGCGCGCCAGCGGTGGCGAAGTGGTGCCCGACAGCTTCACCCACGGCACCAGCGCCCAGCGCCAGCGCTGGTTCAATATGGGCTACCAGACGGGTGTGGTGAAGTCCTGCGACACCTTCAGCGCACGCCAGCTCTGAGCCTCGCGCCGTTCCGGGCTATAATTTCAAGGCTTTGCACAGTGCAAAGCGCACGTTGGTGAGTATTTCCCCTGCCAACGCAAGTCACATTTAACGGATAAAACATGATCGCATCCTCTATCAAGGCCGAAGTCGTCAAGGACAACGCGCGCAGCGCCACCGACACCGGCAGCCCAGAAGTGCAAGTTGCACTGCTGACCGCCCGTATCAACGAACTCACCCCCCACTTCAAGTTGCACGCCAAAGACCACCACGGTCGCCGCGGTCTGCTGCGTATGGTGAGCCGTCGCCGCAAGTTGTTGGATTACCTGAACTCCAAGGACCACGAGCGTTACGTCGCTCTGATCGCGAAACTCGGCCTGCGTAAGTAATCCCAGTTCCCAATGCACAAGCGCCTGAGTTAGTTCACTAGCTCAGGCGTTTTTGTTTGTTTTCCCGTTGAGAGGCGATTTACCCCGTACGCGCTGTGTCATTCCATAAGTCACCCAAGGGTGATTTATGGAATGGCATCGTATGGCCGAACCCTCTTTGTCCCCCGCCAGTCCGTGTGGACTGCAAACCCTCCCAGGAGACCCCAAATGACTATGTTCAATAAAGTAAGCAAGACCTTCCAGTGGGGTGCCAACACCGTCACCATGGAAACCGGCGAAATGGCCCGCCAATCCACCGGCGCTGTGCTGTTGGACATGGACGGCACCGTGGTGCTGGCCACCGTGGTAGCCAAGACTGTCGGCAAGCCCGGCCAAGACTTTTTCCCGCTGACCGTCGATTACCTGGAAAAGACCTACGCTGCGGGCAAGATCCCCGGTAGCTTTTTCAAGCGCGAAGGCCGCCCTAGCGAATTTGAAACACTGACCAGCCGCTTGATCGACCGCCCGATCCGCCCGCTGTTCCCCGAAGGTTTCTTCAACGAAGTGCATGTGGTCATCCACACCCTGTCGCTGAATCCTGAAGTCGATGCCGACATCGCCGCCCTGATCGCTACCAGTGCCGCCTTGTCGGTCAGCGGTATCCCCTTCAGCGGCCCCATCGGTGCATCCCGCGTGGGTTACATCAACGGCGAATACGTGCTGAACCCTGGCCAGACTGCCCGCAAGGATTCCATCATGGATCTGGTGGTAGCTGGTACCGAAACCGCCGTGCTGATGGTGGAATCGGAAGCCCAGCAACTGTCCGAAGAAATCATGTTGGGCGGTGTCATGTTCGGCCACGAGCAGGGCGTCATTGCCATCAACGCCATCCACGAACTGGTGCGTGACGCTGGCAAGCCCGTGTGGGACTGGACTGCACCTGCCAAAGACGAAGTGCTGATCGCTAAAGTTGTGGCCTTGGCCGAAGAAAAGTTGGCTGCCGCCTACCAGAACCGCAACAAGCAAGCGCGTACGCACGCCACCCGTGAAGCCTACACCTGGGTGAAGATGGGCTTGAAGGCCGAAGGCGTGGAGTTCGACCCCGTAGCGGTTGAAGGCATGCTGTTCGACATCGAAGCCAAGATTGTGCGCAGCCAGATTCTGGCCGGTGAGCCCCGTATCGACGGCCGCGACACCCGCACCGTGCGTGCCATCGAAATCCGCAACAGCGTGCTGCCCCGTACCCACGGTTCGGCCCTGTTCACCCGTGGCGAAACCCAGGCTTTGGTGGTCACCACCCTGGGCACCGAGCGCGATGCCCAGCGCATTGACGCATTGGCTGGCGAGTACGAAGACCGCTTCATGTTGCACTACAACATGCCTCCGTTCGCCACCGGCGAAACCGGCCGCGTAGGTACGCCCAAGCGCCGCGAAATCGGTCACGGCCGTCTGGCCAAGCGTGCCCTGGTGGCTGTTTTGCCTAGCAAGGAAGACTTTCCCTACACCATGCGTGTGGTGTCGGAAATAACCGAATCGAATGGTTCCTCGTCGATGGCTTCGGTCTGCGGCGGCTGCCTGTCGTTGATGGACGCTGGCGTGCCGATGAAAGCCCACGTGGCCGGCATCGCCATGGGCCTGATCAAGGATGGCAACCGTTTCGCCGTACTGACCGACATCCTGGGTGACGAAGACCACCTGGGTGACATGGACTTCAAGGTGGCCGGTACCACCAACGGTATTACCGCGCTGCAAATGGACATCAAAATCCAGGGCATCACCAAAGAGATCATGCAGGTTGCACTAGCCCAGGCCAAGGAGGCCCGCTTGCACATCCTCGACAAGATGATGGAAGCCATGTCCGAAGCCAAGACCGAAGTGTCTACCTTCGCGCCCCGCCTGTTCACCATGAAGATCAATCCGGACAAAATCCGTGACGTGATCGGCAAGGGCGGCGCGGTCATCCGTGCGCTGACCGAAGAAACCGGCACGCAGATCAACATCGAAGAAGACGGCACCATCACCATCGCTTCGAGCGACCCTGCCAAGGCCGAAGAAGCCAAGCGCCGCATTGAGCAGATCACCGCAGAAGTCGAAATTGGCAAGGTCTACGAAGGCGCGATCACCAAGATACTGGACTTCGGTGCACTGGTTAACCTGCTGCCCGGCAAGGACGGTTTGCTGCATATCAGCCAGATCGCTCACGAGCGTGTCGAGAAGGTCACCGACTACCTGTCCGAAGGCCAGATCGTCAAGGTCAAGGTCATGGAGACGGATGAAAAGGGTCGTATCAAGCTGTCCATGAAGGCCTTGCTGGACCGCCCAGCGTACAACCCGGAAGCCCAGCGCTAAATCCAGCGTTCAGCGGCTGTGGCAACGCAGCTGCGCGCATGGAAACCGCCCTCCTATGAAAGCCATTGAAATCACCGCGTACGGCGCGCCGGATGTGCTGCGTGTGGCAGAGCGTCCCGTGCCCGTGCCGGGCGTGGGTGAATTGCTGATTCGTGTGTCTGCCAGCGGTGTGAACCGGCCTGACGTGCTCCAGCGCACGGGCAACTACTCCGTGCCTGCGGGGGCTTCAGATATTCCCGGTCTGGAGGTGGCGGGTGTGGTGGTGTCGGGCGATGCCGATGCGATGGCGCAGGCCGGGTTGCAGATCGGCGACCGCGTGTGTGCGCTGGTGGCCGGTGGTGGCTATGCGCAAATGTGCGTCGCTCCGGTGGCGCAGTGCTTGCCCACCCCGCAAGGTTTGAGCGATATTGAAGCGGCATCCCTGCCTGAGACCTTCTTCACGGTGTGGAGCAATGTGTTTGACCGGGCCCGTTTGCAAGCAGGTGAGACGCTGTTGGTGCAGGGTGGTTCCAGCGGCATCGGTATCACGGCTATCCAGCTCGCCAAGGCCATGGGTGCCAAGGTGCTAGTGACGGCAGGCAGCGATGCAAAATGTGCGGCCTGTCTCGCCCTGGGGGCGGACTACGCCATCAACTACAAGACCCACGACTTTGTGGAAGAAGTGCAGCGCATCACCCAGGGTGCGGGTGTGGACGTGGTACTCGACATGGTGGCTGGCAGCTATGTGGCCCGGGAAATCCACTGCCTGGCTGAAGATGGCCGACTGGTCATCATCGCCGTGCAAGGGGGC
Organism: Rhodoferax sp.; assembly: GCF_025354435.1. Classification (GTDB taxonomy): domain Bacteria; phylum Pseudomonadota; class Gammaproteobacteria; order Burkholderiales; family Burkholderiaceae_C; genus Rhodoferax_B. The sequence continues at coordinate 39,310 of NZ_JANXMU010000048.1, read as the reverse complement.
ACCCACAGCGAGATCCACGCCGGTGTGGTCTTGCGCAAGCGCCTGACCATTACCGGATCGACCTTGCGTGTCCGCTCGATTGCGTTCAAGGCGGCGATTGCGAAGGCTCTGCGCCAACAGGTGTGGCCGATGCTGGCTGATGCGCGTATCAAGCCGGTGGTCTACCAGGTATTTGCTGCAGAAGAGGGTGGGGCCCCCCAAGCGCATGCGCTGATGGAGTCGGGTGCAAACATTGGAAAAATCGTTTTGACATGGTGATGCTATGAAGAAAAAACTGATTGTTGGTAATTGGAAGATGAATGGCGGCCTGGCTGCGAACCAGGCTTTGCTGCAGGCGCTGCTGGCGGGCGTGGGCCAGTCGGCATGTGGTGTAGCCGTTTGCGTTCCTGCGCCTTATTGGGCCCAGGCGCAGGTTCTACTGGTATCTGGCGCTATTGATTTGGGAGCGCAAGACGTTTCGCAGCATGCAGTAGGCGCATTCACGGGTGAAGTGTCAACAGCCATGCTGAAGGAGTTTGGCGTGCGCTATGCCATCGTCGGTCATTCGGAGCGCCGCCAGTACCATGGTGAAACCGATGCTGTGGTGGCCTTGAAAACCCAAAGCGCCTTGGCCGCAGGCATCACACCCATCGTTTGCGTGGGCGAAACCTTGGCAGAGCGCGAAGCGGGTAAAACCGAAGAAGTCGTGAAGCGTCAGTTGGCCGCAGTAGTGCATACCAACGGCCACTGCATCAGCGAAATTGTGCTGGCGTACGAGCCGGTGTGGGCGATTGGTACAGGCTTGACGGCCACCCCCGAGCAAGCCCAGCAAGTGCACGCTTTACTCCGTGCCCAGCTCCATTCTGCCACCAACCAAGCCGATCGGATCCAGATTTTGTATGGCGGCAGCATGAACGCAGCCAATGCCGCGCAATTGCTGGCCCAGGTGGATATCGACGGTGGCCTGGTCGGCGGCGCATCGCTCAAGGCGGCAGATTTTTTGGCGATTGTGTCGGCGGCCCAATAAGTTGGACGCATCGTTTTCATATTTTCGAGTTTGATTTAGGAGTATTGAGATGAATTTTTTGTTGACCCTGTTACTGGCGGTCCAGATGTTGGCCGCGATCGGCATGATTGGCCTGATCCTGGTCCAGCACGGCAAGGGTGCCGATATGGGTGCAGCGTTTGGCAGCGGTAGCTCGGGCAGTTTGTTCGGTGCCAGCGGAAGCGCCAATTTCTTGTCGCGCACCACTGGCATTTTGGCCGCAGTGTTTTTTGCCTGCACTTTGGCATTGGCGTACTTCAACGGCGCGCGTACCGTTAGCTCTGGCAGTGTTCTGGAACGTGCGGCTGTCTCTGCACCTGAAGTCGCAGCCTCGGGTGTAGCAGGGCAAATTCCTGGCTCGACACCTGGAGCGGTGCCTGCTGCACCCGCAGTTGCAGCTTCCGGCGCGGGGCAAATTCCGACTAAATAATATGGGTTGAATTTCTCGGTCACCCTAAGAACGTCAGGGTAATCGAGTAAAATTCATAGCTGTGCAGAAAGCCACAAACCGCAAGGTTCCTCATGCCATCTGTACAGAAAAACCGCCGTCGTGGTGAAATTGGTAGACACGCTATCTTGAGGGGGTAGTGGCGAAAGCTGTGCGAGTTCGAGTCTCGCCGACGGCACCAACAAAAAGACTTGTCGAACCTGTGTTCGGCAGGTCATAGCGGTGATCAGAACCTCAAGATGAACTTAGATCAGTACCTCCCAGTCCTTTTGTTCATCTTAGTCGGCATAGGTGTCGGCGTAGCACCTCAGGTGCTCGGTCATATATTTGGCCCCAACAGGCCCGATGCGGCCAAAAACTCCCCTTACGAATGTGGCTTTGAAGCATTCGAAGATGCACGCATGAAATTTGACGTGCGCTACTACCTTGTAGCCATTCTTTTTATATTGTTCGACTTGGAAATTGCATTCCTTTTCCCTTGGGCGGTCGCGCTCAAAGAGGTGGGTATTGTGGGTTTCTGGGCCGTCATTCTCTTTCTGGGTATTCTTGTTGTAGGCTTTGTCTACGAGTGGAAAAAAGGGGCCCTTGACTGGGAGTAGCACGATGATTGAAGGTGTCATGAAAGAAGGGTTTGTCACCACGTCTTACGACTCGGTGGTGAACTGGGCAAAGACGGGGTCGTTGTGGCCTATGACGTTTGGCTTGGCTTGCTGTGCGGTCGAAATGATGCATGCTGGTGCTGCGCGCTACGACATGGACCGTTTTGGCATGTTGTTCCGCCCTAGCCCGCGCCAGAGCGATTTGATGATTGTTGCCGGTACGCTTTGCAACAAGATGGCGCCTGCTTTGCGCAAGGTGTACGACCAGATGCCCGAGCCACGCTGGGTGTTGTCCATGGGTTCTTGCGCCAATGGGGGTGGCTACTACCACTACAGCTATTCGGTGGTGCGTGGCTGTGATCGTATCGTGCCTGTGGATGTGTATGTACCTGGCTGCCCGCCTACCGCAGAAGCTTTGCTGTATGGTGTGATTCAGTTGCAGCAGAAGATCCGTCGCACAAACACGATTGCGAGGGTCTGAGATGACTGTATTTGCTGTTCAGCCCGAAGCTTTGAAAGACACCTTGGTTCAGATCCTAGGTGCCCAGGCAAGCCGTGTCAGCGTGGCTTTGGGTGAGGTGGAAGTCGTGGTGCTTGCACCGGACTATATGTCGGTTGCAACGCTTTTGCGTGATGCTCCTGGTTGCAAGTTTGAGCAGTTGATCGACCTTTGTGGCATGGACTATTCTTCGTTTCGGGACGGAGCTTACGAAGGCCCGCGCTACGGTGTTGTGTTGCAGTTGTTGTCCGTTAGTCTGAACCAGCGCGTGCGCCTCAAGGTGCTGTGTCCGGATGATGATTTTCCGGTGGTTGATTCCATCAACGGTGTCTGGAATGCCGCCAACTGGTTTGAGCGCGAAGCGTTTGACCTGTTCGGCATCATCTTTGAGGGCCACAATGATCTGCGCCGTATCCTGACGGATTACGGCTTCACCGGCCATCCGTTTCGCAAAGACTTCCCGACGTCGGGCCATGTCGAAATGCGCTACGACCCTGAGCAAAAACGTGTCGTCTACCAACCTGTATCGATTGAACCGCGCGAAATTACACCCCGCATCATCCGGGAAGATAATTACGGGGGCCTGCATTAAGCGCAGGATGTCTCATGGCTGAAATCAAAAATTACACGCTCAATTTTGGGCCGCAGCACCCTGCTGCACACGGTGTTTTGCGTCTGGTGTTGGAGCTGGACGGCGAAGTGATCCAGCGGGCTGATCCGCATATTGGCTTGTTGCACCGTGCCACCGAAAAGCTGGCTGAAACCAAGACCTTCATCCAATCGTTGCCCTACATGGACCGTCTGGACTACGTGTCCATGATGGCCAATGAGCAGGCTTATTGCCTCGCCATCGAAAAGATGATGGGTATCGAGGTGCCCATCCGGGCCCAGTACATCCGCGTCATGTTTGCGGAAATCACCCGGCTGCTGAACCATTTGCTGTGGTTGGGCGCGCACGGGCTCGATTGCGGCGCCATGAATGTGCTGATCTACTGCTTCCGTGAGCGGGAAGATCTGTTTGACATGTACGAGGCGGTGAGTGGTGCGCGTATGCACGCCGCCTATTTCCGTCCTGGTGGCGTGTACCGCGATCTGCCCGATGCAATGCCCCAGTACAAGGTCAGCCGCATCAAGAATGCCAAGGCCATGGCGCAGTTGAATGAAAACCGCCAAGGCAGCTTGCTCGACTTCATAGATGACTTCTCTGCGCGCTTCCCCAAGTGTGTAGACGAATACGAAACCTTGCTCACGGAAAACCGTATCTGGAAACAGCGTACGGTAGGGATTGCTGTGGTCACGCCCGAGCGCGCGCTCAATCTGGGTTTCACCGGCCCCATGTTGCGTGGCTCGGGTATTGCTTGGGATTTGCGCAAGAAGCAACCCTACGATGCCTATGACAAGATGGATTTTGATATCCCAGTGGGTAAAACCGGCGATTGCTACGACCGTTATCTGGTGCGCGTGCAAGAAATGCGTGAGTCCAATCGTATCATCAAGCAGTGCGTGGATTGGTTACGCGTGAACCCTGGCCCTGTCATTACCGATAACCACAAAGTGGCGGCTCCTGCTCGCGAATTGATGAAGGCGAACATGGAGGAGTTGATCCACCATTTCAAACTCTTCACGGAAGGCTTCCACGTGCCGCTGGGCGAGGCTTATGCGGCTGTCGAGCACCCCAAAGGTGAGTTCGGTATTTATTTGGTCAGTGATGGTGCCAACAAGCCCTACCGCTTAAAAATCCGTGCTCCGGGCTTTGCCCATTTGGCTGCGATGGACGAGTTGTCTCGCGGCCACATGATTGCGGATGCCGTAGCGGTGATCGGCACGATGGACATCGTGTTTGGCGAAATTGACAGGTAATGCACGCATGATTTCTGAATCCACCAAAGCCCGTTTCGCCCGCGAAGTGGCCAAGTTTCCCGCTGACCAAAAGCAATCTGCCGTGATGGCCTGCCTCTCCATCGTCCAGCAAGAGCTGGGTTATGTGAGTGCAGAGAGTGAAAACGTCGTTGCGGAGATTCTGGGCATGCCACCCATTGCGGTGCATGAGGTCACGACCTTCTACAACATGTACAACCAGGCTCCGGTGGGGCGTTTCAAGCTGAACGTTTGTACCAATTTGCCATGTCAGTTGCGTGATGGTGTCAAGGCCTTGAGGCATCTGGAGCACAAGCTGGGTATTTCCATGAACGAGACCACGGCAGATGGCTTGTTCACCTTGCAGCAAAGCGAGTGCCTGGGTGCCTGTGCGGACTCTCCGGTGATGCTGGTCAATGACCGCACCATGTGCAGCTTTATGAGCAATGACAAGTTGGACCAGTTGGTGGATGGATTGCGTGCGTCTGGTACCCCGTCTGCGGAGGCTAAGTAATGTCAGCAGAACAGATTCTTTCCCAGTTCAAGGCAACTGGGGTCCAAACCAGTTTCCATGGCCGCCATATCAATCCGCAAATCATGGCGGACCTGGATGGCACAAACTGGCATCTCAAGGATTACGAAGCCCGCGGTGGCTACCAGGCCTTGCGCAAAATTTTGGGTAAAGACGGAGGCGAGGGCCTTACCCAAGACCAGGTCATTGCAACCGTCAAAGAGTCGGCATTGCGCGGCCGAGGCGGTGCAGGTTTTCCCACGGGCTTGAAGTGGAGTTTCATGCCCCGCCAGTTCCCCGGGCAAAAGTACCTGGTCTGCAATTCGGACGAAGGTGAGCCGGGTACGTGCAAAGACCGCGACATCATGCAGTACAACCCGCATATCGTCATCGAAGGCATGGCGATTGCGGCGTATGCCATGGGTATTTCGGTGGGTTATAACTATATCCATGGTGAGATTTTCGGCACCTACGAGCGCTTTGAAGAGGCGCTGGAAGAAGCCCGTACAGCCGGTTTGTTGGGTAACAACATCCTGGGCAGCAACTACTCGTTCCAATTGCATGCGTCGCATGGGTTTGGTGCCTATATCTGCGGTGAAGAAACCGCCTTGCTCGAATCACTGGAGGGCAAAAAAGGCCAGCCACGCTTCAAACCACCGTTTCCAGCCAGCTTTGGTTTGTATGGCAAACCCACAACCATCAACAATACGGAAACTTTCGCGGCAGTGCCGTGGATCATCCGCAATGGTGGGCTAGCGTATCTGGAATGTGGCAAGCCCAACAACGGTGGCACCAAGATCTACTCGGTCAGCGGAGACGTGGAGCGGCCTGGTAATTACGAGATTCCGATGGGAACACCGTTCTCCAAGTTGCTCGAATTGGCTGGCGGCGTACGCAAGGGGCGTACCCTCAAGGCGGTGATCCCTGGTGGCTCTTCCGCACCGGTTCTGCCCGCCGACACCATGATGCAATGCACCATGGACTATGACTCGATTGCCAAGGCTGGTTCCATGCTGGGTTCCGGGGCGGTGATTGTCATGGACGATTCACGCAACATGGTCGAGAGCCTGCTGCGCTTGTCCTACTTTTATTCCCACGAATCGTGCGGGCAATGCACGCCTTGCCGTGAGGGTACGGGCTGGATGTGGCGGGTGATCGACCGTATCTGGCGCGGGGAAGGCCGTGCGACAGATTTGGATTTGCTCAACTCGGTTGCAGACAATATACAAGGCCGCACGATTTGCGCGCTGGGCGATGCAGCGGCCATGCCGGTGCGCGCCATGATCAAGCATTTCCGCCCTGAATTCGAGGCGTTGATCCAGAACAAAAAACCCCAGGCTGCGGCGCACGCCTGATTGAGGTAAGAGCACATGGTAGAAATCGAACTCGACGGTAAGAAGGTAGACATTCTTGAAGGCAGCATGATCATGCATGCGGCTGAAAAGGCGGGAACCTATATTCCCCATTTTTGTTACCACAAGAAGCTGAGCATTGCGGCCAACTGCCGCATGTGCCTAGTGGATGTGGAAAAAGCGCCCAAGCCCATGCCCGCATGCGCTACGCCTGTCACGCAAGGCATGATTGTTCGCACCAAGAGCGAAAAAGCCATCAAGGCTCAGCAGTCGGTGATGGAGTTTCTACTCATTAACCATCCGTTGGACTGCCCGATTTGCGACCAGGGCGGTGAATGCCAGTTGCAGGATTTGGCTGTGGGCTATGGTGGTGGTTCTTCACGCTATGAGGAAGAAAAGAGGGTGGTTTTCCACAAGGATGTGGGTCCTCTGGTGTCCATGGAAGAAATGAGCCGTTGCATACATTGCACCCGCTGTGTGCGATTTGGCCAAGAGGTGGCAGGCGTGATGGAGCTAGGCATGATCCACCGCGGTGAGCATTCCGAGATCACCACCGTGTTGGGCGAAACCATTGACTCCGAGCTCTCGGGCAACATGATCGATATTTGCCCGGTGGGTGCTTTGACGAGCAAGCCTTTCCGTTACAGCGCCCGTACCTGGGAGCTGTCGCGCCGCAAATCGGTCAGTCCCCATGACTCGACCGGCGCGAATTTGGTTGTGCAGGTCAAAAACAACAAAGTCATGCGCGTGGTACCGCTCGAAAACGAAGCGGTGAATGAATGCTGGATTGCCGACCGTGATCGTTTTTCCTACGAAGCACTGAACAGCCCTGAGCGCTTGACCACTCCTATGCTCAAGCAGGGCGGAGAGTGGAAAGCCGTTGATTGGCAGGTTGCGCTTGAATACATTGCCAATGGCCTGAAGCAGATCAAGACCCAGCATGGCGCTGCCAGTATTGGCGCTTTGGTCAGTCCGCATAGCACGCTCGAAGAGCTGGTTCTGGCGGGAGCGCTGGTACGCGGCCTAGGCAGTGAAAACATTGACTACCGGTTGCGCAATGCGGAGTTCCCGCGAGCTGAAGGTATCCGTTACTTGGGTTCGTCTATCGCTTCCTTGAGCCAACTGCAACGTGTGCTGGTGGTCGGCTCGAATCTGCGCAAAGACCACCCCTTGTTTGCACAACGTATTCGGCAGGCTGCGCGCAAGGGTTGTGTGGTGAGTTCTATTAATTCTGTAGTGGAATTGGCAAAGGCCGATGCCTGGGCCATTCCTGTTGCAAATTTTGTACAAAGTCCGGCAGACCAATGGTTGCATACCTTGGCAGATGTTGCTGCTGCAGTGGCGGAAGCTACGTCTGCTGCTGCTCCGGTAGCAGGTTCTGTCACGGATGCGGCAAAGGCGATTGCCAAGTCGTTGTTGGGCGGTGAACGCAAGGCGATTTTGTTAGGTAACGCGGCTGCGCACCACGCCCAAGCCTCCAGTCTGCTGGCATTGGCGAACTGGATTGGCGAGCAAACGGGTGCTACGGTCGGTTACCTGACCGAAGCTGCCAATACGGTAGGCGCCCAACTAGCACATGCCCAGCCTGCCCAAGGCGGCTTGAATGCCGGGCTAATGCTGGCTGGTGGACTCAAGGCTGTTTTGCTGCTGAACAACGAGCCAGAGTTTGATTCGGTGGCGGGCGCTGCACACAACGTGGGGCGCGCTGAAATGGTGGTCACCATGAGCCCATTTAAGTCGAACATGGCGTTCAGCGATGTGCTGCTGCCGATCGCTCCGTTTTCGGAAACTTCCGGCAGTTTCGTTAATGCCGAAGGGCGTGTGCAAGGCTTCCATGCGGTTGTAAAACCTTTGGGCGATACCCGTCCCGCATGGAAGGTGCTGCGCGTGCTGGCCAATGTGCTGGGTCTGCCTGGTTTCGACTTTGAATCTTCGCAAGACGTGCTGTCAACTTTGCACGCTGACTTGTCTGAAGGGGCGACACACGTTCTAGCTGACAAGTTGGGCAACAAGACACAAGCAGGCATCGATACGGGAGCACATGCTTCGTCGGTGCCTGTAGTGGCAAGCCTGTACCAGTTGGATGGCATCGTGCGCCGTGCCAGCGCTTTGCAGATGACGGCAGATGCCCGCCAAGCGAATGTCGCGCAAGAGGTGGTCGCATGATTGATGCAATTTTTGCCTTCGGACAAGGTCTTGTGGGTGCTAGCTGGTGGTCCAGTGGTGCTTGGCCCGTGATCTGGAATTTGATCAAGATTGTGCTGGTACTTTTGCCGTTGATGGGCTGTGTGGCCTACCTGACGCTGTGGGAGCGCAAAGCCATCGGTTGGACCCAGATCCGTATTGGCCCTAACCGCGTTGGTCCTTTGGGTTTGTTGCAGCCCATTGCCGATGCGTTGAAACTGCTCACCAAGGAAATTATTCTTCCTACGGTGGCGAACAAAGGCCTTTTCTTTCTCGGCCCCATCATGACCATCATGCCCGCTTTGGCGGCATGGGCAGTGATCCCCTTCGGCCCTGAAATTGCGCTATCGAACATCAACGCAGGTCTGCTGTTTCTGATGGCGATCACCTCGATGGAAGTCTATGGGGTCATCATTGCGGGTTGGGCTTCCAATTCCAAGTACGCTTTCCTGGGTGCGCTGCGGGCCTCTGCGCAGATGGTGAGCTATGAGATCGCCATGGGTTTTTGCCTGGTAATTGTATTGATGGTGTCTGCCAGCTTGAACCTGACGGATATCGTCATGGGCCAAGCTAAGGGTATGTTTGCTGAAAAAGGGCTTACCTTTTTGTCCTGGAACTGGCTGCCTTTGTTGCCAGTGTTTCTGGTTTATTTCATTTCGGGGCTGGCCGAGACCAACCGCCACCCGTTTGACGTGGTGGAAGGCGAATCGGAAATTGTGGCCGGCCACATGGTGGAGTATTCCGGTATGAGCTTTGCCATGTTCTTTTTGGCCGAGTACGCCAATATGTGGCTCGTATCGATCATGACGGTGCTCATGTTCCTCGGTGGCTGGTTGTCGCCGATTGACAGCGTGCTATTCAACTGGATTCCGGGCTGGATTTGGCTCGGGCTCAAGACCTTCGCCGTCGTCACCATGTTCTTGTGGGTGCGTGCTAGCTTCCCACGTTTCCGTTATGACCAGATCATGCGTCTGGGCTGGAAGATTTTTATCCCTGTCACCCTGGTGTGGTTGGTGGTGGTGGGTGGCTGGATGCAGACCCCATTTAATATCTGGAAGTAAAGAGAGTCACTTATGTCCACGTTGGCTACTCCTGCCTTTTCGCTCAAAGATTTTCTCTCCAGCTTCATGTTGGCAGAGTTGTTCAAAGGCTTGGCACTGACCGGTAAGCACGCGTTTCGGCGCAAGATCACGGTGCAGTTTCCAGAAGAAAAAACGCCGTTGTCCCCCCGTTTCCGTGGCCTGCATGCTCTGCGCCGTTATGAAAATGGCGAAGAACGTTGTATTGCCTGCAAATTGTGCGAGGCCGTATGTCCTGCGATGGCGATCACCATCGAATCGGATGTGCGGGCCGATGGTTCGCGTCGTACCAGCCGGTATGACATCGACCTGACCAAATGTATTTTTTGTGGCTTCTGCGAAGAAAGCTGCCCGGTGGACTCCATTGTGGAAACCCATGTGTTTGAGTACCACGGCGAAAAACGCGGCGATCTGTACTTCACCAAAGACATGTTGTTGGCAGTGGGTGACCGTTACGAAAAAGAAATTGCAGCGGCACGTGCTGCCGATGCCAAATACCGCTAAATCTCGTTCTCAGCTACTGGCTGCTGCCTCCGATTCAACACAATAAGAACTGCTCCATGGACGTTAAGACAGGCCTCTTTTATCTCTTCGCCACAGTGCTACTGTTTGCCGGGTTTCGGGTGATTACTTCACGCAACCCTGTGTATGCAGCGCTGTATCTGGTCCTAGCATTTTTCCAGGCCGCCGCTATTTGGATTTTGCTCAAGGCAGAATTCTTGGCAATCACCTTGGTGCTGGTCTATGTGGGCGCGGTGATGGTGCTCTTCTTGTTTGTGGTGATGATGTTGGATATCAACGTTGATGCGTTGCGGCAAGGCTTCTGGAAGCACTTTCCATTGGCTGCAGGCGGTGGGGTTTTGCTCGCGCTCGAAATGGCGATGGTGCTGATGGGCGGCTTCCGCACCAATGAAGATTCACGCGTCCTCACTGGCGGTGCGAATATTGGGGCCCAGGTATCCAACACCAAGGAGCTGGGCAAGTTGCTTTACACCGAATATCTTTATCCGCTCGAAATTGCTGCGGTTATTTTGTTGGTAGCCATTGTGGCTGCCATCGCGCTGACCCTGCGCCAGCGTAAAGACAGTAAGCACGCGAATCCATCCGACCAAGTGCGTGTCAAAGCCCGTGACCGGGTGGAGATCATCAAAATGAAGGTAACCCAGCCTGCGGTGGAAATTCCTGCGCCTGTTGCCCAAGCAGCTGCGGTTGTGGAGAAAAAAGCATGACCTTGACGCTTGGACATTTTCTTTCACTCGGGGCCATTTTGTTTGCCTTGTCGGTGATCGGCATTTTTCTGAACCGCAAAAACCTTATCGTCTTGTTGATGGCAATCGAGTTGATGCTGTTGGCGGTGAATATGAATTTTGTGGCGTTCTCGTACTACCTGAACGATATGCGCGGCCAGATATTTGTCTTCTTTATTCTCACGGTGGCCGCAGCCGAGTCGGCCATTGGCTTGGCTATCTTGGTGCTCCTGTTCCGTAATAAGTCCAGCATCAATGTGGATGAACTCAATACGCTCAATGGTTAATAAAAAATGAGTCAAACCCTCGTAGCTTCTACTTTACTGGCTGTTCCGCTGGCACCCCTGGCGGGTGCTTTGCTTGCCGGTGTTTTAGGTACCGCGTTCGGCGGTAACGTGATTGGCCGACGCGCCAGCCATACACTGACCATTTTGGGTGTGTTCATTGCCTTCGTTTTGTCGGCCATGACGCTCAATAGCGTAGTTAATGACGGTGCCCGCTTCAATGAAACGCTCTACACCTGGATGGATGTAGGCGGTCTTCGCATGGAGATTGGTTTCATGGTGGACGGCTTGACCGCCATGATGATGTGCGTGGTGACCTTTGTGTCGCTGATGGTGCATATCTACACCATTGGCTACATGGAAGAAGATGCGGGCTACAACCGTTTCTTTGCGTACATATCGTTGTTTACCTTCTCAATGTTAATGCTGGTGATGAGCAACAACATGCTGCAGTTGTTCTTCGGCTGGGAGGCGGTGGGCTTGGTATCCTATCTGCTGATCGGTTTTTGGTTCAACCGTCCTACCGCTATTTTTGCCAACATGAAGGCCTTTTTGGTTAACCGTGTGGGTGACTTCGGGTTCATTCTGGGCATTGGCTTGATAGCCGCCTACGCCGGTACTTTGAACTACACCGAAGCGTTTGCGAAGAAGGAAGAATTGGCGCAACTGCTGCTGCCAGGCACCAACTGGATGCTGGTGACGGTGATCTGCATCTGCCTGTTCATTGGTGCCATGGGCAAGTCGGCACAGTTTCCGCTGCATGTGTGGCTACCCGACTCCATGGAAGGCCCTACACCTATTTCGGCCCTTATCCACGCGGCCACCATGGTGACCGCAGGTATCTTTATGGTGGCGCGCATGTCGCCCCTGTTTGAGCTGAGTGAAACCGCCTTGAATTTCGTCATGGTGATTGGTGCTATCACAGCACTGTTCATGGGCTTTTTGGGCATTATCCAGAACGACATCAAGCGCGTGGTGGCGTATTCCACGCTGTCGCAGTTGGGTTACATGACGGTGGCCTTGGGTGCCTCGGCCTACTCGGTCGCTGTGTTCCATCTGATGACCCACGCGTTCTTCAAAGCTTTGTTGTTCCTTGCTGCCGGCTCGGTCATCATGGGTGTCCACCACAACCAGGATATTCGCTGGATGGGCGGACTGCGCAAGTACATGCCGATCACCTGGATTACCTCTTTATTGGGTTCGCTGGCCCTGATTGGTACGCCGCTATTTTCCGGTTTTTACTCTAAAGACAGCATTATTGAAGCGGTTCAAGCTAGCCATTTGCCCGGTGCAGGCTTCGCAAGCTTTGCGGTGTTGGCCGGTGTGTTTGTGACGGCTTTTTATTCGTTCCGTATGTATTTCCTGGTGTTCCACGGCAAAGAGCGGTTTGACCAGAATCCGGACGCACACCATGGTCATGACGACCACCACGGTGACCATGGCCATGGCGAAAGCAAGCCGCATGAGTCGCCTTGGGTGGTGACGCTGCCACTGATCTTGTTGGCGATTCCCTCGGTGGTGCTGGGTTACTTCACCATCGATCCTATGCTGTACGGTGACTTCTTCAAGGGCGCTATTTTTATCGACCTTGAAAAGCATGCTGCGATGGAAGAGTTGGCACATGAGTTCCACGGCGCATGGGCGATGGCTGTGCACGCTCTGACATCCATGCCATTTATCTTGGCTGTTGCCGGTGTGGCCACTTCCTATTACATGTACCTAGTCAACCCGGCTCTGCCAGCTGCTATCAAACGCGCTTGCCAGCCGATCTACACCCTGTTGGAAAACAAGTACTACTTAGATTGGTTCAATGAAAACGTATTGGCACGGGGTGCCCGTGGTCTGGGTACTGGTCTGTGGCAGGTGGGTGACCGCACCATTATTGATGGTGGTGTGGTGAACGGTTCCTGGAAAATCGTGGGTTGGATTTCGGGCATGGTGCGTTGGGTCCAAACCGGATTCATTTACGACTATGCGTTTGCCATGATTGTGGGTGTTTTTGCGCTGATGACGTATTTCGTTTGGCTCAACCAGTAGAGGAATAAGAAAAATGGGATTGTTGAGCCTTGCCATCTGGATACCTATCTTTTTTGGCGTTGTACTTTTGGCCTTAGGCCGTGATGAACAGGCCGGGGCCGTCCGTTGGGTCGCTCTGGTAGGTTCTGTAGTGAGTTTCCTGGTGACTTTGCCGCTGTACAGCGGTTTCAAGCTGGGCACTTCCGTAATGCAGTTTGTGGAGAACACTAGCTGGATTGAACGCTTCAATGTGAACTACCACCTGGGCGTAGACGGCATATCGGTTTGGTTTGTGATCCTGACGGCATTTATCAATGTCATCGTGGTCATCGCCGGTTGGGAAGCCATTACCCACAAGGTCAACCAGTACATGGGAGCCTTCTTGATCCTCAGCGGATTGATGATTGGTGTCTTTTGTGCGCTGGACGGGATTTTGTTTTACGTCTTCTTTGAAGCCACCCTCATCCCGATGTACCTGATCATCGGTATTTGGGGTGGGCCCAACAAGATATATGCAGCTTTCAAGTTCTTCTTGTACACGCTGCTGGGTTCCTTGTTGATGCTGGTTGCGCTGATCTTCCTGTACGTCAAGTCGGGTGGCAGTTTTGATATCGCCAGTTGGCACCAGTTGCCTTTGGATAGTCGCACCCAGGCCCTGCTGTTCTTCGCCTTCTTATCGGCGTTTGCGGTCAAGGTGCCGATGTGGCCGGTGCACACTTGGTTGCCAGATGTGCACGTGGAAGCCCCCACTGGTGGTTCTGCCGTGCTGGCGGCCATCATGCTGAAGTTGGGTGCGTATGGTTTTCTGCGTTTTTCCTTGCCGATTGCCCCCGACGCGGCCCATGAATGGTCCGGCTTGATGATCGGTCTGTCACTCACTGCGGTGGTGTATGTCGGTTTAGTGGCGATGGTGCAGGAAGACATGAAGAAGCTGGTGGCCTATTCGTCGGTCGCCCACATGGGTTTTGTGACCTTGGGTTTCTTCATCTTTAACCCGCTGGGCATTGCGGGCGGCATCGTGCAGATGATCGCCCACGGTTTTGTGTCCGCCGCCATGTTCTTGTCGATCGGCGTGCTGTACGACCGCATGCATTCGCGTGAAATTGCCAGCTATGGCGGCGTGGTCAACACCATGCCCAAGTTTGCGGCCTTTGCCTTGCTGTTCGCCATGGCCAATTGCGGCTTGCCCGCCACGGCTGGCTTCGTGGGTGAGTGGATGGTGATTTTGGGTGCAGTCAAGTTCAACTTCTGGGTCGGTTTCGCTGCCGCCACCGCACTGATTTTCGGTGCCGCCTACACCCTGTGGATGTACAAGCGCGTTTACCTGGGCCCGGTGACGAATGACCACGTGAAAGAGCTGAAGGACATTAACGGACGCGAGTTCTTCATGCTGCTCTTGCTGGCGATCGCGGTATTGGCCATGGGCCTGTACCCCAAGCCTTTCACCGATGTGATGGACGCCTCGGTGGCCGATTTGATCAAACACGTTGCAGTTTCCAAGCTCAACTGACCCCACTGGATTGAGAACGAAAAGATGATTGACACAATCAGTTGGATCACGGTTTACCCTGAAATCGTGCTGTTGGCGATGGCCTGCATCATTGCGCTGGTCGACCTGGGGGTGAAAAGCCCACGCCGCACCGGCACCTATGCCTTGACCTTGCTGTCGCTGGGTGTGGTGGCTATTCTGCAAGGTCTGTACGCCAGCGGCAACACCACCTTGTACGGCTTTGGAAATATGGTCGTCAGCGACCCGATGGGCAATTGGCTCAAATGCTTTGCCACCATCGCAGTCATGATTACTCTGGTGTACGGTCGGCCGTATGCAGGCGACCGCGGCATGCTGCAAGGCGGCGAAATGTTCACCCTGAGCATGTTTGCGCTGCTGGGCATGTCGGTGATGATTTCGGGCAACAACTTCCTGGTCATTTACATGGGCCTGGAGCTGTTGACCTTGTCGAGCTACGCCTTGGTGGCTCTGCGCCGCGACAACGCCACCGCTAGTGAAGCAGCCATGAAGTACTTTGTGCTGGGTGCTCTGGCTTCGGGCTTCCTGCTTTACGGCTTGTCCATGATGTACGGTGCCACCGGCACGCTGGAAGTCGGTCAGGTCTTCAAGGTTATCGCCTCCGGCCAGGTCAAGCACCAAGTACTGGTGTTTGGTTTGGTGTTTGTGGTGGCCGGTTTGGCTTTCAAGCTGGGTGTGGTGCCATTCCACATGTGGATTCCCGACGTGTATCAAGGCGCACCGACCGCCGTAACGCTGATGATTGGTGGTGCCCCCAAGCTGGCGGCGTTTGCCATCTGCATCCGTTTGCTGGTCGAAGGCATGCTGCCGCTGGCGATCGACTGGCAGCAGATGCTGGTGGTCTTGTCGGTAGGCTCCTTGGCGCTGGGTAATCTGGCGGCCATCGCCCAAACCAATCTGAAGCGTATGCTGGCCTACTCCACCATTTCGCAGATGGGCTTTGTGTTGTTGGGCCTGTTGTCGGGCGTGGTCAACGGCAACACCTTGTCGGCTGCCAATGCTTACAGTTCGTCCATGTTTTACGTCATCACCTATGTGCTGACCACCCTGGCCAGTTTCGGCGTGATCCTGCTGCTGGCCCGCGAAGGTTTTGAGAGCGAAGAAATCTCCGATCTGGCTGGTTTGAACGAACGCAGTCCCTTGTATGCCGCGGTGATGGCGATCTGCCTGTTCTCCATGGCCGGGATTCCGCCCATGGTCGGTTTCTACGCCAAGCTGTCGGTGCTGCAGGCGTTGATCGCCTCGGGCTACACCGGCTACATCGCGCTGGCGGTGTTCGCAGTGATGATGTCGCTGATTGGTGCCTTTTACTACCTGCGCGTGGTCAAGGTCATGTACTTCGATGCGCCTATTACTGCGACCACCGTGTCCGCACCTTTGGATGTGCGGGCCGTGTTATCGATCAACGGCGCGCTGGTGCTGATTCTGGGCATCGTGCCTGGCGGCCTGATGACCTTGTGCGCACGGGCAATCGTGTTGACGTTGGGCACCTGACAGATGGGTGCGAGC
The DNA here is from genome assembly GCF_025354435.1 of Rhodoferax sp. Classification (GTDB taxonomy): domain Bacteria; phylum Pseudomonadota; class Gammaproteobacteria; order Burkholderiales; family Burkholderiaceae_C; genus Rhodoferax_B. The sequence continues at coordinate 23,173 of NZ_JANXMU010000048.1, read as the reverse complement.
TGGGTGGCAGGCGGGTGGTTTAAGTGACCCAGACAGTTTCCGTGTGGTTGGTGCTGTTGGCGGCCGTGTGTGCTGCCAATCTGCCGTTCCTGAGCCGTCGCCTGTGTCTCGTGTTCAAGCTGGCCCAGCCCAAGTCTTTGGCCATACGGCTGGGTGAGCTGGTGGCGTACTATTTTGCGGTGGGTGGCCTGGGCTTGCTGCTGGAAAACCACGGCGGGCAGATCGCTCCCCAGGGATGGGAGTTCTACGCCATCACCGGCACCCTGTTCATCACCCTGGCGTTTCCTGGCTTTATTGCCCGGTATCTGCTCAAGCAGCGCACTTAAGCTCTGCTGAACTACCGCCAGCAACGCTGTCGGTTCTTCCGAATGCCCTCCATGCCTACCCCCGACCAGCACCTCGTTGAGCACAAGACCGGTAGTGAAGAGCTGCTCAAGGGTCGTTTCCTGCACGCCTTTCGCGATACTGTGCAACTGCCCGATGGCAGCAGCTCCACCCGTGAATTCATCAAGCACCCCGGCGCGGTGATGGTCATCCCCATGCTGGACGATGGCCGTCTGGTGCTGGAGCGCCAATACCGCTACCCGCTGCAAAGGGTGATGGTTGAATTTCCGGCGGGTAAGCTGGATGCGGGGGAGTCCACCTTCACCTGCGCCCAGCGGGAGTTGCTTGAAGAAACCGGTTATTCCGCTACCGAATGGGCGCGTGCCGGCATGCTGCACCCGGTGATTGCCTACTCCACCGAATTTATCGATATCTGGTTTGCCAGGGGCTTGAGCTTGGGTGAACGCAAGCTCGACGCAGGCGAATTTCTGGATGTATTTACCGCCACCTTGCCCGAGCTGCTGGACTGGTGCCGCCATGGCCAGGTAACCGATAGCAAAACCCTCACAGCTGCCTTGTGGCTGCAAAACCTGGCCTCGGGTGCCTGGTCGCTGGATTGGCAACCCACTGCGTCTGTAGTAGCCTAACCATATGAAAGTCCTGGACCTCCAATGTGCCCACCAGCACACCTTTGAAGGCTGGTTCGGGTCAGAGGACGATTTCCAGAGCCAACTTGTCCGCGGCCTGGTGGAATGCCCGCTGTGCGGCAACAGTCAAATTGTCAAAAAACTCAGTGCCCCGCGCCTGAATCTGGGTGCCGTGCAAGTGTCCGCCAAGACCGATGGTGCACTGGTGGCCGAGCCCAACTCTGCCATAGCCGCCCCGGCACCATCACCCGAAGCCCAAGCCGCCTGGATGAAGATGGTCCGCCATGTCATCGCCAACACCGAAGATGTCGGCAGCCAGTTTGCCGAAGAGGCCCGCAAGATCCATTACGGCGAGCGCAAGGAGCGCAATATCCGCGGCGAGGCCACAGCGGAAGAAACCGAAGCCTTGCTGGACGAAGGAATTGACGTGCTGCCGCTGCCGATTCCTGCAGCACTAAAAAGGCCGCTGCAGTAGCCAAACACGGCTGGACGGCCGTGCTATATTTTTTGCAAAAATAAAGATAGCACGCCACGCATGCAGAATATGCACATGCTGCTGATTCGATGCCAAAAAAATGCCTGAAAACTGCTTATTCAGCGTTTCCAGGCCTTTCCCGAACCGCAGCAGACTGGTCAGCGCCGGCCCACTGCTGCCATAGGGCTTAGGGGTACAAACCGCGCAGTTCGCGGGTGTGCAGAATCCGCTTGCAGGCCACAATGAAGGTGGCGGTGCGCAAGGTCACCTTGTTCTCTTGCGCCACCAGCCAGACGGCGTTGAAGGCTTCTTTCATGATGCGCACCAGGCGGGCGTTGATTTCGTCTTCGTCCCAGAAGAAGCTCGAAAAGTCCTGCACCCATTCAAAGTAGCTCACCGTCACGCCACCCGCATTGGCGATCACGTCGGGCAGCACCAGGATGTTGCGTTCTTGCAGGATGTCATCCGCCTCGGGGGTGGTCGGGCCGTTGGCGCCCTCGATCACCATGCGGGCCGTGATGCGCCCGGCGTTTTCTTTGGTGATTTGCTGCTCCAGCGCAGCGGGGATCAGGATGTCGCAGGGCACGTCCCAGAACGCGTCTTTGGCAATCACCTCGCCACCAGCAAAGCCGCCTACGCCGCCCGTCTCTTTTACATGCTGCAGCAGGGCGGGCACGTTGAACCCGGCTTCACAGAAGATGGTGCCGCTGTGGTCCTGCACGGCCACCACGCGGGCACCGGCTTCGGCAAACAGCTTGGCTGCCACGCCACCCACATTGCCGAAACCTTGCACTGCGAGGCGGGCGGTGGATACGTCCAGACCGATGTGTTTGGCCGCTTCCACGCCCACGGTGAACACGCCGCGGCCCGTGGCTTCACGTCGGCCCAACGAGCCACCCAGATCGACCGGCTTGCCGGTGACCACGCCGGTGGCGGTGGAGCCCTGGTTCATGGAATAGGTGTCCATCATCCAGGCCATGATCTGCTCGTTGGTGTTCACGTCGGGCGCCGGAATGTCCTTGTTCGGGCCGATGATGATGCCGATCTCGCTGGTGTAGCGGCGCGTCATGCGCTCCAGTTCGCCACGCGACAGGGTTTTCGGGTCGACGCGGATGCCGCCCTTGGCACCGCCGTAGGGAACGTTGACGGCCGCGTTCTTGATCGACATCCAGGCCGACAGCGCCATCACTTCCGACAGGGTTACGTCCTGGTGGAAGCGCACGCCGCCCTTGCCCGGGCCGCGCGAGGTGTTGTGCTGCACGCGGTAGCCTTCAAAGTGGGCCACCGAGCCGTCGTCCAGGTGGATTGGCACATCAACCACCAAAATGCGCTTGGGGCGCTTCAGGGTTTCGACCCAGCGTGCCAGGTTGCCCAGATATGGTTCGACCCGGTCCACTTGCTGGAGAAAAATGCCCCACGGACCTACATGGTCCGGGTTCAGGTACGAGGGCAGGGCGTGCACAGTAGGCGCTTGGTTGGACATGGAATAAATCCCTTATGGTGACAGAAAGCCGAAGCTTAAAACCCGCACCACCATCTGTCCAAGGCCAGCTTTAAGGCCATCTATGCAAAAAATGTATGGGGATGAGGGGCCGTTTCAGCCCACCGTGTCCACCGCCAGCAGCCGCCCGGCTTGCACCCGTAGCGGCGGCAGCAACTGGCCGATCTGCGCCAGTTGGCTTTGCACTACCCGGTGGGCTGCATCGGTGGGTGCGGCGCACAAGGCCTCCAGCACAGCCTCTTCGTCGGGTTTGGCGGGCGGCACGGGCTGGCTAGCGGCCAGACTGGTGGCCAGTTCGTCCAGCACCTTGCTGACCAAGGCCGTGGCCTGCTCGGTAGACGCATCGCCCGGGGCGTTTTGCAAAGCCTCGCGGTGCGCGCCCAGGCCCGACAGGTAGTTCAGCAAGGTGTGCGACAGCAGCAAAAACCGCAAGCCGCTGTCGCTGCGGCCCTGCAAAAAGCCGGGCTCCTGGAACAGGTTGGACAGCGCGGTGGACAGGGCCGCATCGGCGTTGTGCGCGTTGCGCCGGGCCGTGCGGTAGGCCAGGTCGTCGCGCTGGCCGCCTTGGCCGCTTTTGTACTGCGCCATGATCTGGCGCAGGTACAGGTTGCAGGTGGCCAGGGTGCGGGCTGCCACTTCGTGCATGCGGCGGCCCTGCCAGTCGGGCAGGATCAAAAACACCGCCAGCCCGGCGATCAGGCTGCCCACCACGGTGTCCACCATGCGCGGCACGATCAGGCCGTAGCCGTCGCCAATCTGGTTGAAGCTCAGCATCACCAGCAGCGTCATCGAGCCCGTGGCCACCGCGTAGTGCCGGGTGCGGTTGCCAAAGAACACCACCCCTGCCGCCACCGCAAACATGGCCTGCAGCAGCAGGCTGGGGAACAGCCGAAACAGCGCCCAGCCCACCACCAGCCCGGCCATGGTACCCACCACCCGCTGCACCATGCGGCGGCGGGTGGCGCCAAAGCTCTGCTGGCAGACAAACACCGTGGTCAGCAAGATCCAGTAGCCCTGGCGCGCATGCAGCCAGTGCAGCAGCCCGTAGCCCACCGCTAACGCAATGCTCAGGCGCACCGCGTGGCGAAACAGCGGCGTGGCCGGGGTGAGCTGCCGCCACACGCGGTCAAACGCATCGCGCAGCGACTGGGGCGAACGGTCCAGCAGCGCGTGGTCTTGCACCTCGGCTTCGGGTGCGGGCAGGCTGGCGCTGGTCAGGCGGGTTTGCAGCGTGCCCAGGTTCTTGGCCAGCGCCGTCAGCGTGGCGAGCAGGCGTTGCCAGTGCGGCTGCTGCAGGCCCTCCAGGTGCGCCAGCGCGTCTTGCAAGTCCTGCTGGGCCTGTGCGCTTACCGTGTCGGGAATCACCGCCACGCGCAGCAAAATCGCCCGCGCCAGCCGCTCGCAGGCATGGCCTTGCAGTTTCAACAGCCGCTGGCAGCGGAACAGCACATCGCTGTGGAAAAACGTCTCGGTCAGCTCGCTGTACGGCGAGTGCGACGAGCTGGCCCGTTCATGCACCTCTTGGGCGATGAAATACAGCCGCAGGTAGTACTGCATGCGGTGGCTGGGCACGGCCTCCAGCCGGTTCAGGATGCTTTCCTTGGTAACGTTCAACGCCGTCACCACCGCGCCGTTGCGCTGCGCCAGAGCTAGGCGTTTGACCTCCTGGTCCACGCCGCGCACCGGCTCGAACAGGGATGCCTTCAGCGTCAAATAACCGCCCAGCACCCGGTACAGGGCCGCCAGGTTTTGCTGCACCGGCTGGTGGGTGAACAGTACGCACCACAGCACCGAAAGCAGCCCGTACCAGGTCGCCCCGGTCAGCAGCAGTGCGGGCTCCAGCCACAGCGCGTTGCCCATGCCGCTGCGCTGGTCCATGCCGATGGTGGTGTAGATCGACAAGATCAGCGTACCGTAGGCAATCGCCTGGTAGCGCGGGCTGATGGCGCCCAGCATGGTCAGGCAAAACGTGGCCAGCACCAGGCTGATAGGGAACAGCACGGGGTGGGGAAACAGCGTCTGCACCGCAAAGGCCGCCAGCGCAAAGCACAGCAGCGTGACCAGCAGGGCTCGCAGCCGCCCGCGCCAGTTGTCGTCGGTCTCGGCCAGGGCGCAGGCAATGGTGCCCAAAAACACCGGCATCACCAGCGCCATCTGGTCGTTCACCCAGCCCACCACCATGGTGGTGCTCAGCGCGATGAAGATGCGCAGGCTGTAGGGAAAAGTGTCCAGCGCCCACAGGCGGCGCAGGGACTGGGAAAGGGGAAGGAAGGGCATGCGGGCGTTGTGTACTATTAAAAATATAGCTGCTAGCGTAGGTGCAATCTGCGCTAGCAGCCTATTTTATGCACAAACCATGCCAAATCCTAGACGGTAAATTGCAGCGCTGCCAGCCGCGCGTACACCCCATCCTGCGCCACCAGCGCCGCGTGCGTGCCCTGTTCGACGATGCGGCCATGCTCCAGCACCACGATGCGGTTGGCCTGCTGTACGGTGGCTAGGCGGTGGGCAATCACCAGGGTGGTACGGCCACGCATGGCGGATTCCAGGGCGGCCTGCACCATGCGTTCGCTTTCTGCGTCCAGCGCGCTGGTGGCTTCGTCCAGCAGTAGCAGCGGGGCGTTTTTCAGCATGGCGCGGGCAATCGCCACGCGCTGGCGCTGGCCACCGCTCAAGCGCACACCGCGCTCGCCCAAGAAGGTGTTGTAGCCCTCTGGCAGGGCGGTGATGAAGGCGTGGGCAAAGGCCGACTCGGCAGCGGCCATCACCTCGGCATCGGTCGCGTCGGGGCGGCCATAGCGGATGTTTTCCATGGCGCTGGTCGAGAACATCACCGCGTCCTGCGGCACGATGCCAATGTGCTGGCGCAGGTCGTTGAGGGCCAGGTCGGGTGTGGCCACGCCGTCTAGCCGGATGCTGCCGTTTTGCGGGTCATAAAAGCGCAGCAGCAGCTGGAACACCGTGCTCTTGCCCGCACCGCTGGCCCCCACCAGGGCCACGGTTTCGCCGGGGGCCACGGCCAGGCTGAAATCGGCGAGGGCGGGCTGCAGCGGGCGCGACGGGTAGTTGAAGTTGATATTTTCAAAAACGATAGCGCTACCTGCAGACGTAATAAGCGCTGGAGTCGGATTTTGTGCAGATTTTATCGGTGACTCGGTGGCCAGCAGCTCCATTAGCCGCTCGCTGGCACCCGCTGCCCGCAGCACGTCGCCATACACCTCGCCCAGCACCGCGGTGGCGCTGGCCAGGATGATCACGTACACCACCGTCTGCCCCAGGTGCCCGGCGGTAATGCTGCCCTGCAAAACGGCCTGCGTGCCCTGGTACAGGCCCCACAGCAGCGCGGCAGACGTGGCGATGATGATGAAGGCCACCAGCACCGAGCGCGCCTTGCTGCGCCCCACGGCGGTCTGGAAGGCCGCGGCGGTGGAGGCGTTGAAACGCGTCGCTTCGCGCCCCTCGGCGGTGTAGCTCTGCACCACGGGAATGGCGTTCAGCACCTCGGCGGCGATGGCGCTGCTGTCGGCCACCCGGTCCTGGCTGGCGCGCGACAGTTTGCGCACCCGGCGGCCAAACCAGGCGCTGGGCAGCACGATCAGCACCAGGATGCCAAACACCTGGGTCATCACCACCGGATTCGTCCACACCAGCACACCCAGCGCGCCCAGGCCCATCACTGCATTGCGCAGGCCCATGCTCAGCGACGAGCCCACTACGGTTTGCACCAGCGTGGTGTCCACCGTCAGGCGCGACAGCACTTCGCCGGTCTGGGTAGTTTCAAAAAACTCCGGGCTCTGGCGCAGTACGTGGGCGTAGACGGCATTGCGGATGTCGGCGGTGACGCGTTCGCCCAGCCAGCTCACGGTGTAGAAGCGCGCTGCCGAAAACAGGCCCAATGCTGCCGCCACCGCAAACAACTCGAAGAAATGGTCGCGCAACGCCAGCACCTGCGCGCCCCGGTCCACGCTGCCGTCGGCACCGGTGTGCACCAGCCCCTGGTCGATCAGCGTGCGCAAGGCCAGTGGAAACGCCAGCGTGGCCGCTGCCGCCAGCACCAGGAACACGATGGCCAGCCCGATACGGAAGCGGTAGGGCAGCAGGAACGGTAGCAGGCCCGACAGCGAGCGCGGGGACCCCTTGGCCCCGGCCGCGGTGGAAGCGGACGCAGAGGTCGGGGAGGGTGATGAGGGGAGTGCAGAGGTAACCATCCCATAAGTGTAGCCAAATCAAATGATCAAACAAACAAAGACTTGACAGTAATTGCTTAGGCAATTAATATTCTGGCCCATGACTACACGCCCAACCCCCATGCCGGAACCTGCGCTGGTGTTCTACGCCGCAGACAACTATGTTGCCGGCGGCACCGGAGTCGGTCACCTGCTGGCGCGCGTCTTCAACATGCTCACCCAGGAGCTGGAGCGTCAGTTCGAGCCCAGCGGCCTGACCAATGCGCAGTGGAAACCACTGTTTAAGCTGTCCACTGGCGAGGTGTCCACCGTGGCCGAGCTGGCCCGTGTGTGCACGCTGGATGCCGGTGGTATGACCCGCATGCTCGACCGCCTGGAGGCCAAAGGCCTGTGCCATCGGGTGCGCTCCAGCGAAGACCGCCGGGTGGTTAACCTGGAGATCACCGAAGCCGGGCGCGATGCCGCCAAGGTCATCCCCGAAGTGCTCAGCCGGGTGCAAAACGCCTACCTCGCAGGCTTCTCGGTCGAGGAGTGGGAGGCTCTGAAAAGCTACCTGCGCCGCATGCTCGACAACGCCAACGATTTCCAACAAGCCCAACAAACAACATCCGCTGCCGGAGAAAACAATGCCTCTTAAATCTATCTCCGCCATGCCCCGCGTGGCTTTCCTGCATGTGCCGCGCCTGGCCTTGGCCGCCGTCGCGCTGGCCAGTTTGGCGGCCTGCGCCAATTTCTCGGGCATCACGCCACAGGCCCAGATGCAGCCCGCCACCGTGGCCGGTGCGTCGGATGTGGCCGCGGTCGATGCCGAGTGGTGGCACGGGTTTGCCGACCCGCAGCTCGACCGCCTAGTCACCCAGGCACTGGACGGCAGTCCCAGCCTGAAGCTGGCGCAGGCCCGCCTGCGCCGCGCCCAAGCCGCCACCGACGGTGCCCGCTCGGCCACATTGCCCCAAGTGGGTGCCGATGTGGAAGGCATGCGCCAGCTCTACACCGCCAACGGCCTGTACCCGGCCCCTTTGGGTGGCGGGATTTACAACAGCGGCACGGCCCAGCTCACCGCCGGTTGGGAGCTTGATTTCTTCGGTAAAAACCGCGCGGCACTCGATGCAGCCCTGGGTCAGGCCAAAGCCGCCCAGGCCGACACCCAGGCTGCCCGCGTGCTGCTGGTCAGCCAGGTGGCGCGTAGCTACTTCCAGCTGTTGCGTCTGAACGGCCAGCTGGAGCTGGCCAACCGCACCCTGGCCCAGCGCAGCGAACTGCTGTCGCTGGTGCGCGACCGCGTCAACGCCGGGCTGGACACCCGCCTGGAGCTGAACCAAAGCCAGGGCAGCCTGCCCGAGGCCCGCCAACAGATCGAAGCCCTGAACGAGCAAATCGCTCTGGCCCGCAATGGCCTGTCGGCCTTGGTTGGGCAACCGAATGCGGCGGATGCGCTGGTACTGCCTGCGCTGTCAGCTATTAAAGCCGCAGCAAATGCGCAGGCCATTCCGGCCGATCTGCTGGGCCGCCGGGCCGACATCGCTGCCGCCCGCTGGCGCGTAGCCGCCGCTGGTGCCGATGTCAGCAGCGCCAAGGCGCAGTTCTATCCCGACATCAACCTGGTCGGCTTTGCCGGTTTCTCCAGCATCGGCCTGGGCAACCTGCTGCATGCGGGTAGCGAGCAGTGGGGCATTGGCCCGGCCATCCATCTGCCGATCTTTGATGCAGGCCGTTTGCGCGCCGGTTTAAAGGTCAAGACTGCCGACCTAGATGCCGCGGTCGAGAGCTACAACGCCGCGCTGATCGATGCCGTGCGCGACGTGGCCGACCAGCTCACTTCGCAGCAGTCCATCGTCCGCCAGCAAACCGAGCAGCGCGCTGCGCAGCAGGCCGCTGAAGCCGCGTACGAGATTGCCGTGCAGCGCTACAGCGCCGGGCTGGGCAACTACCTCAACGTGCTGACATCCGAGACCGCCGTGCTGGCCCAACGCCGTTTGCAGGTCGATCTGGCCGCCCGCGCGCTGGATACCCAGGTGGCGCTGGTGCGCTCCTTGGGTGGCGGCTATAGCGCATCTGCTACTGAATCCATAGCTTCTAGTGCATATTGAATATACGCTAGAGCCCAATTTCTTATAAATTTATCTGAGGTGAACACCATGTCTGACTCCACAAACAACGCCCCTGCTGCCGCCACTTCCGCCAATCCCCAGCGTAAAAAATCCCTGATCACCATCGCCGCCGTGGTGGTGCTGGCCGGGCTGGGCTGGATTGCCTACGATGCCGTCATCGCCAGCCATTACGAAGACACCGACAACGCCTACGTGCAGGGCAATGTGATCCAGATCACCCCGCAGGTCGGCGGCACCGTGATGGCCATCCTGGCCGACGACACCGACTTCGTGAAGGCTGGCCAGCCGCTGGTCAAGCTCGACCCAGCCGACTCCAAGCTGGCCCTGGACCAGGCCGAGGCCAACCTGGCCCAGGCCGTGCGCCAGGTGCGCACCCTGTACGCCAACAACGGCACGCTGACCGCCCAGATCGCCCTGCGCACCGCCGACGTGACGCGCACCCAGACCGACATCGCCCGCGCCCAGGCCGAGGTGGCCCGTGCCCAGGATGATTTGCGCCGCCGCCAGGCCCTGACCGGCAACGGCGCGGTCTCTAAAGAAGAACTCAGCCACGCCCAAACCCAGTTGGCCAATGCCCAAAGCGGCCTGTCCACCGTGCAGGCCAGCGTAGCCGCGGCCCAGGCCGGTGTGGCTGCTGCCAAAGAGCAGCTCACCAGCAACCAGGCCATGACCGACGGCACCAGCATCGACCAGCACCCCAGCGTGCTGGCCGCTGCGGCCAAGGTCCGCGAGGCCTACCTGGCCAGCCAGCGTGCGGCCATCCTGGCCCCGGTGGACGGCTATGTGGCCAAGCGCACCGTGCAGCTCGGTCAGCGCATCGCTGCAGGCGCGCCCCTGATGTCCATCATCCCGCTGAGCCAGGTGTGGGTGGATGCCAACTACAAGGAAGTGCAACTGCGCAACATCCGCATCGGCCAAAGCGTCAAGCTGACCGCCGACTTGTATGGCAAAAAGATGGAGTACACCGGCACGGTAGCCGGGTTGGGCGTAGGCACGGGCGCGGCCTTTGCGTTGCTGCCGGCACAAAACGCCACCGGCAACTGGATCAAGGTGGTGCAGCGCGTGCCGGTGCGCATCGCCCTGGACCCGGCGCAGCTGGTCAGCCATCCGCTGCGCGTCGGCCTGTCAATGGATGCCACGATTGACGTAACCAAGCAAGATGGCCAGATGCTGGCGGAAGCGCCGCGCACCGCCGCCTTGTCCACCATGCAGGTGGGGGCCACGCCAGAGAGCGGTGCCGATGCCGACGTGCAGCGCGTGATCACCGCCAACCTCGGCCACGCCCTGGCCAAGAGCAGCGGCAAGGTGATGGACGCACCGGCCAAGCTGGCAGCCGTCCCGCTCGCCGCCGTGGCGCAAGCGCAGTAAACCTTCCGGACGGATTGCCCTCCCATGTCCACTGCACCTTCTGCATTTGCCTACACGCCGCCGCCCCCGCTAGAGGGTTCGGCCCGCATGTGGGGCACCATCGCCTTGTCCACCGCCACGTTCATGAACGTGCTGGACTCGTCGATTGCCAACGTGTCCCTGTCGGCTATCGCCGGGGACCTGGGCGTCAGCCCCAACCAGGGCACCTGGGTGATTACCAGCTTTGCCGTGGCCAACGCCATCTCGGTGCCACTTACCGGCTGGCTGTCGCAGCGCTTCGGCCAGGTGCGGCTGTTCGTCATCAGCATTTTGCTGTTCGTGCTGGCTTCGTGGATGTGCGGACTGGCCCCCAACATGAGCACGCTGATCGCTTTCCGCATCTTGCAGGGCTTTGTGGCCGGGCCGATGATTCCGCTTTCGCAGGCGCTGTTGCTCTCCAGCTACCCCAAGGCGCTGGCGGGCACGGCGATGGCCATGTGGGCCATGACCACCTTGGTTGCGCCCGTGATGGGCCCGCTGCTGGGCGGCTGGATCACCGACAACATTTCTTGGCCGTGGATTTTCTACATCAACATCCCGGTCGGCTTCCTGGCCGCCGGGGCCGCCTGGAGCCTGTACCACAAGCGCGAGTCGCCGACCCAAAAGCTGCCGATCGACAGCGTAGGCCTGGCCCTGTTGGTGGTCTGGGTGGGCGCGCTGCAGATCATGCTGGACAAGGGTAAGGAGCTGGACTGGTTCAACTCCACCGAGGTGCAGATTCTGGCCGCGGTGGCGCTGGTGGGCTTCTTGTTCTTTGTGGCCTGGGAGCTGACCGATAAGCACCCGGTGACCGATCTACGGCTGTTTGCCCGGCGCAACTTCTGGGCGGGTACGCTGGCCACGTCGGTGGGTTACGGCTTGTTCTTTGGCAACGTGGTGCTGCTGCCGCTGTGGTTGCAGCAGTACATGGGCTATACCGCCACGCAGGCCGGCTTCATCCTGGCACCGGTGGGGCTGTTGGCGATCATTTTGTCGCCGGTGGTGGGCAAGAACATTGCCAAGTTTGACCCGCGCCTGTTTGCCACCATGGCCTTCATCGTGTTTGGCATCGTGCTGTGGATGCGATCGCGCTTCAACGTGCAGGCCGACGAGGCCACGCTGATGGTGCCCACCATCATCCAGGGTATTGCGATGGCGTGCTTCTTCATCCCGCTGAGCATCCTGACGCTGTCCGGTCTGACGCCAGACCGTATTCCGGCGGCTTCGGGCCTGACCAATTTCGTGCGGATCACCGCCGGTGCCATGGGTACATCCCTGGTCACCACGGTGTGGGAAAGCCGCACCACCTTGCACCACGCCCAGTTGACCGAGTACATCAACGTGGGGCGGCAAACCGCTACCGGCGCGTTGAACGGCCTGGCCAGCGCGGGCATGGAGCCGCAGCAGGCGCTGGAAACAGTGAACCGCCTGATCGGCCAGCAAGCAGCGACTTTGGCGGCTAATGATGTGTTCTTTGCCTCGTCCATCCTGTTCCTGTTGCTGATCCCGTTGGTGTGGATCACCCAGCGCCCGGCAGCCATGGGCAAGGCGGCGGCGGCGGCGGCGGCGGGCGCGCACTGATCCGTGGTTAAAATCAGGGCCCGATTCCTTTTACAAGAGCTAGAAAGGCATTCCAGGTTATGACACCGCGAACTACAACCTCTTTGGTTACAAGCACTATCAGGTCGTAGTCCGCGCACCTTGAGTGCATCAAGCTATTTAATTGTGAGCAAGCGTGGTCTGTGTACCGCGCTTTTTGCTTTCTGCAGTTCCGGCATTTAAAGAATTCCCACACCATGATCCACATCACGCTTCCCGATGGCTCCGTCCGCGAATTTCCTGGCCCGGTGACGGTGGCCGAAGTGGCTGCTTCCATCGGCAGTGGTTTGGCCAAGGCCGCGCTGGCTGGCAAGATCAACGGCACGGTCGTCGACACCAGCCACCAGATCACGGTGGACAGCCCGCTGGCCATCATCACCGCCAAGGATGCGGATGGCCTCGACGTGATTCGCCATTCCACCGCCCACTTGCTGGCCTACGCCGTCAAGGATCTGTTCCCCGACGCGCAAGTCACCATCGGCCCGGTGATCGAAAACGGCTTTTTCTACGACTTCTCGTACAAGCGCCCGTTCACGCCCGACGATCTGGTCGCCATCGAGAAGAAGATGACCGCCCTGGCCGCCAAAGACGAGCCCGTGACCCGCCGCGTATTGCCACGCGACGAGGCTGTGGCTTACTTCAAAAGCCTGGGTGAGTACTACAAGGCCGAGATCATCGCCAGCATCCCGGCCGACCAGGATGTCTCGCTGTACCGCGAAGGCGCGTTCGAGGATCTGTGCCGCGGCCCCCACGTGCCCAGCACCGGCAAGCTCAAGTTTTTCAAGCTGATGAAGCTGGCCGGTGCCTACTGGCGCGGCGACCATAACAACGAAATGCTGCAACGCGTCTACGGCACGGCCTGGGCCAGCAAAGACGATCTGCAAAACTATCTGACGCAGTTGGAAGAAGCCGAAAAGCGTGACCACCGCAAGCTGGGCCGTGAGCTGGACCTGTTCCATATCGATGACCACGCCCCCGGCCTGGTGTTCTGGCACCCCAAGGGCTGGACCGTCTGGCAGGGCGTGGAGCAGTACATGCGCAAGGTGTACCAGGACAACGGCTACCAGGAAGTCAAAGGCCCGCAGGTGATCGACAAGACGCTGTGGGAGAAAACTGGCCACTGGGATAAGTACCGCGAAAACATGTTCACCACGGAATCGGAAAAGCGCGAATACGCCCTAAAACCGATGAACTGCCCCGGCCACATTCTGATCTTCAAGCAGGGCATCAAGAGCTACCGTGACCTGCCATTGCGTTACGGCGAATTCGGCCAGTGCCACCGCAACGAGCCATCGGGCGGCCTGCACGGCATCATGCGCGTGCGCGGTTTCACGCAGGATGACGGCCATATCTTCTGTACCGAAGACCAGATTTTGCAAGAGTGCGTGAACTACACCACGTTGCTGCAAAAGGTCTATGCCGATTTCGGTTTCAGCAACATCATCTACAAGGTGGCCACGCGCCCTGAAAAGCGCATTGGCTCGGACGAGAGCTGGGACAAGGCCGAGCATGCCTTGATGGAATGCCTGCGCGCCTCCGGGGTAGAGTTTGAAATTTCTCCCGGCGACGGTGCCTTCTACGGCCCCAAGATCGAATACACCCTGAAAGACGCGATTGGCCGCCAGTGGCAGTGCGGCACCATGCAGGTCGATTTCTCTATGCCCGAGCGCCTGGATGCCGAGTTTGTGGGGGAGGACGGTGCCCGCCATCGCCCGGTCATGCTGCACCGCGCCATCCTTGGCAGCTTGGAGCGTTTCATCGGCATTTTGATCGAGCAACATGCGGGCGCGCTGCCTACTTGGCTGGCTCCGGCGCAGGTTTCCATCCTCAATATCTCCGAGTCACAGGACGCATACTGTCGTGAAATTGCCAAAACGCTGCAAGATCAAGGGCTTAGGGTGCAATTGGATTTACGCAATGAAAAAATAACGCGTAAAATACGTGAGCATTCGATGCAAAAGCTTCCTTACATCTTGGTCATTGGTGACAAAGAAAAAGAAGCTGGGTCCGTCGCAGTGCGCGCCCGGGGCAATATTGACCTTGGTGTGATGTCGCTACAGGACTTCCAGTCCAAAATTGCCAGTGACATCGCTCTGAAACTGTAGTTTTTAAATAAACCTAGGCTTTAGTGCACGCCCTGTCTGCGGTAGTTGCTATATTTATTATAGCATTCTGATTTTTAAGGATTTGAGCCATCGCTACTGAATTTCGTGACCGCCGTCACCGCGAAGAACGCAAACACCGTCTGAACCGTGAAATCATGGCCCCGGAAGTTCGTCTTTCCGGCCCGGAAAATGAGCCCTTAGGCATCGTCAGCCTGATGGAGGCTTTGCGTTTGGCCGGTGAATACGATGTGGATCTGGTTGAAATTGTTGCCACGGCGAACCCGCCGGTCTGTCGTTTGATGGACTACGGCAAGTTCAAATACCAGGAACAAAAGAAAGCGGCCGACGCGAAGTCCAAGCAGACGGTGATAGAGATCAAGGAAATCAAATTCCGTCCCGGTACTGACGATGGCGACTACAACATCAAGATGCGCAATATCAAGCGTTTCCTGGCCGACGGCGACAAGTGCAAGATCACTCTGCGTTTTCGGGGGCGAGAAATCACCCACCAGGAAATCGGTATGGCCTTGCTGCAACGCATCCGCAACGACTTGCAAGACCTGATCATCGTGGAGCAGTTCCCTAAGTTGGAAGGCCGCCAGATGATCATGATGATCGCGCCCGGCAAGAAAAAGCCAGCGTCCAGCAAGCCTGCAGCGGAAGCCGCGCCAGCGCCTGTCACGGCATCGTAAGAATTTCAGCCCACAGGCTTCGGCTTGTGGGTTGTAAATGCAGAGAAACGCAAGTTTCCCTGCCCAAAATAGCGGGTCAAACCGCTGTTTTGAAAGTGAAAAGCGCGAGCAATTCACTAAGAAGTGGCTCGGGGCCAACAAGTCTGGGATCGGTTTCCAGCGCCTCACGAGCACAATGAACAGGAGCATTGAAATGCCCAAAATGAAGACCAAGAGCGCGGCGAAAAAACGCTTTCGCGTTCGTCCAGGTGGTACCGTTAAACGCGGCCACGCCTTCAAACGTCACATCTTGACCAAGAAGACCACCAAAAATAAACGCCAGTTGCGCGGTACGACTGCAGTTCATGAGACCAACATGGGTCACATGGCGCAGATGCTGCCCGGCCGTGGTATTTAATTTAACGACGAACAAGGAGTAAATACATGCCTCGCGTCAAACGTGGTGTAACGGCTCGCGCCCGCCACAAAAAAGTTCTCGCCCTTGCAAAAGGTTTCCGCGGTCGCCGCGGTAATGTTTACCGCGTCGCCAAAGAAGCGGTAATGAAGGCTGGGCAATATGCCTACCGTGACCGTCGGACCCGCAAGCGAGTGTTCCGTCAGCTGTGGATTGCCCGTATCAACGCCGCTGCGCGTGAATGCGGTCTGACCTACAGCCAGTTCGCCAATGGCCTGAAGAAGGCAGCCATCGAGATCGACCGCAAAGTGCTGTCCGATATCGCTGTGCACGACAAGGCGGCTTTTGCCAGCATCGTGGAGCAAGTCAAGGCCCGTCTGGCTGCTTGATTCCCCACGCTAGTTTGCTATTCTTTGAGTAGCATTCTGTGCAAGTAAACCAAGGGCTAGAGCTTGAAAAAGCGCTAGCCCTTTGTCATTTCCAAGAGATCTTATGAACGAGTTGGACGCGATTGTCAGTGCAGCACACAGCAGTTTCCAGGGGGCCAGCACGCCCGCCGATCTGGAGAATGCCAAAGCCCAGTTTTTAGGTAAATCCGGCCGCATCACCGAACTGATGAAGGGCATGGGGGCCCTGAGCGTAGAAGAAAAAAAATCACGCGGTGCCTCCATCAACCTGGCCAAACAAGCCATCGAAGCCGCCTTGACTGCGCGCCGCAAAGCCTTGGCCGATGCCGAGCTGGAGCAGCAACTCAAGGCTGAAGCACTCGACGTGACCTTGCCAGGCCGCCAGCGCGGGCAGGGCGGTTTGCATCCTGTGTCTTTGACGCTGGAGCGCATCGAGGCCATCTTCGGCTCCATGGGTTTTGAAGTGGCCCAGGGCCCCGAGATTGAGTCCGACTGGTTCAACTTCACCGCACTGAACACGCCCGAAGACCATCCCGCGCGCTCCATGCACGACACGTTTTACGTCGAAGGCGGCACAGCCACTGCGCCCAACCTGCTGCGGACCCACACCAGCCCGATGCAGATCCGCCATGCGGTCACGCATGTCAAGAAACACCGCGCTGCGATCGATGCGAGCCAGGTGATGCCCGAGATTCGCGTGATCGCGCCCGGCCGTACTTACCGCGTTGACAGCGATGCCACCCACTCGCCGATGTTCCACCAGTGTGAAGGCCTGTGGATCGGCGAGAACGTCAGCTTCAAAGACCTGAAAGTGGTCTTCACCGATTTCTGCCGCACCTTCTTTGAATCGGACGACCTGGTGCTGCGTTTCCGCCCCAGCTTCTTCCCGTTCACCGAGCCCAGCGCCGAGATCGACATCCAGTTCCAGAGCGGCCCCCTGTCGGGCCGTTGGCTGGAAGTGGCGGGCTCCGGCCAGGTGCACCCGAACGTGGTGCGCAATATGGGTCTGGACCCCGAAAAATACATCGGCTTTGCCTTTGGCATGGGCCCCGACCGTCTGACCATGCTGCGCTACGGCGTGAACGACCTGCGACTGTTTTTTGATGGCGACATCCGTTTCCTCAGCCAGTTTCAATGATTCTTCAGCCGTACTAGATAGACCAAACCATGCAATTTCCTGAATCCTGGTTGCGCGCTTTCTGCAACCCCGACCTGACCACCGAGCAACTGGCCGAGACCTTGACCATGGCCGGGCTGGAAGTCGAAGAACTCAAACCCGTGGCCCCGCCGTTCACCGGCATCGTCGTGGGCGAAATCAAAACCGCTGAACAACACCCCAATGCGGACCGCCTGCGCGTCTGCACCGTGGATGTCGGCCAGCCCGAGCTGCTCAACATCGTGTGCGGCGCACCGAATGCCCGTGTGGGTATCCGCATACCCTGCGCGCTGGTCGGTGCCGAGTTGCCTCCCGGCGAAGACGGCAAACCTTTCCTGATCAAGGTCGGCAAGCTGCGCGGCGTGGAAAGCCAGGGCATGCTGTGCTCGGCCCGCGAACTCAAGCTGTCCGAAGACCACGGCGGCCTGCTGGAGTTGGCAGCCGATGCCCCCCTGGGCCAGAACATCCGCGAACACCTGGCGCTCGACGACACCTTGTTCACTCTCAAGCTCACGCCCAATTTGGCCCATTGCCTGAGCGTCTATGGTGTGGCCCGCGAAGTCGCCGCGCTGACCGGTGCGCCTCTGCTGCAGCCCAGCTTCCCTGCGGTGCCTGTCAAGATTACCGACCGCGTGCCGGTCAAGATCAGTGCCCCCGATCTGTGTGGCCGTTTTTCGGGCCGTGTGGTGCGCAAAGTCAACCCCAAAGCCGCCACCCCGCAGTGGATGGTGGACCGCCTGTCACGCTGCGGCCAGCGCAGCGTGACAGCGCTGGTGGACATCTCCAACTACGTGATGTTCGAACTGGGCCGCCCGTCGCACATCTTTGACTTGGACAAGATCCATGGCGGGCTCGACGTGCGCTGGGGCCAGTCTGGTGAACAGCTCAAGCTACTCAACGGTAATACCGTCACCATCGATGAAAAAGTCGGCATCATCGCCGATGACCGCCAGGTCGAATCGCTGGCCGGCATCATGGGCGGCGATGCGACGGCGGTGTCGGACGACACGGTCAACATCTACGCTGAAGCCGCCTTTTGGTGGCCCAAGTCGATTGCGGGCCGTTCGCGTCGCTACAACTTCTCTACCGACGCAGGCCACCGCTTCGAGCGCGGCGTGGATGCCAGCTACACGGTGGAGCACCTGGAGCGCATCACCCAGCTGATTCTGGATATTTGCGGCGGCGAAGCCGGTCCGATGGACGACACCCAGGTCAACGTGCCGCAAGCTGTGCCCGTCACTTTGCGCGTGGCACGCGCCGTCAAAGTCATCGGCATGCCGCTGACCCAGGCGCAGTGCGCCGATGCCTTGACCCGCCTCGGCTTGCCGGTGGTGGAGGGCGATGGCGTGCTAATCGTCACCCCGCCGTCGCATCGCTTCGACCTGACCATCGAAGAAGACCTGATCGAAGAAGTGGTACGCATGGTGGGCTACAACCAGTTGCCCACCACGCCACCGTTGGCCCCCATCACCGCCAAAATCCGGTCCGAAGCGCAACGCAGCCCGTTTGCGGTGCGTCGTGCGCTAGCCGGTTCGGGCTACCAGGAAACCATCAACTTCAGCTTTGTCGAAGAACGCTGGGAGAAGGAGCTTGCGGGCAATCCCAACCCCATTCAGCTTCTCAATCCGATTGCAAGCAAAATGAGCGTTATGCGCTCGTCCCTCATGGGTTCCTTGCTACAGGTTTTGAAGTTCAACCTGGACCGCAAGGCCAACCGGGTGCGGGTGTTCGAACTGGGCCGAGTGTTTTTGCGTGATGCCAATGCCGTGAATTCCGACACCACCGTGGCAGGTTTCCACCAGCCCATGCGGGTGGCGGGTATCAGCTTCGGCGCGGCCGACCGCTTGCAATGGGGCCGTAGCGAACAGGCTGCCGACTTCTTTGACATGAAGGGCGACGTGGAGGCACTGCTGGCCCCGTTGGCCGTTCAGTTTGAGGCGGCTGAGCATCCCGCTTTGCACCCTGGCCGCTGCGCTCGGGTGCTGGTGGCCGGGCAGGCGATTGGTTTTATCGGTGAGTTGCATCCGCAATGGCGACAGGGCTATGACTTGGCGCTGGCACCGGTGCTGTTCGAGCTGGAACTGGATGCGGTGTTGCAACGTCCCGTGCCGGTGTTTGCCCCGGTGGCCAAGCACCAAGCGGTCGAGCGCGATATTGCCGTCATCGTGGAGGAATCAGTGGGCCATGACGCGCTGCTGGCGGCTACACAAGCTGCAGCCACGAATGGTTTGCTGCGCGACACCGTGGTGTTTGATATCTACCGCCCCAAGCCCGTAACCAAAGGTACGGAGCCAGTGTCCACTAGTGGCTTGGCGCAAGGCGAGAAGAGCGTGGCCTTGCGCCTCACGCTCAACAGCACGGATGCCACGCTGACTGAGCCGCAGATCGAGTCTGCGGTGCAGGAGATACTGGCCCAGCTCAGCACGCAATGCGGTGCGCGTCTGCGCGCTTGAGTCCCGCGTTTTTGACCCCACACGACAACCTGGAGAAAGCCGTGGAAATTGCGGTTGAAAGTCTGGAAACCCCAGCCCTGACCAAGGCCCAACTGGCCGATTTGCTGTTTGAGCAAATCGGCCTGAACAAGCGCGAGTCCAAAGACATGGTGGATGCATTTTTTGACCTGGTGAGTACCAGCCTAGTCGAGGGTACAGATGTCAAGATTTCTGGTTTTGGCAACTTTCAAATCCGCATCAAGGCTCCCCGGCCTGGGCGCAACCCGCGTACCGGCGAAGCCATCCCCATCGACGCGCGCCGGGTCGTGACCTTCCACGCCAGCCACAAGCTCAAAGAGCAAATCCAGGGTTGAAAGACTCTTCTTAACGCCAGTGCCCGTGTGATATTTGTCACACGGGCAGCCTAGGTGCTGCGAAGTAATTTTCCGTCCATGTGTTACTTCGGGTAACCTCATCGGTTGCTCACGTATTCCACAGGACCATATTGATTTTTATGGGAAATTCCCTCCCGCCCATCCCCGCCAAACGCTACTTCACCATCGGCGAAGTAGCGGACCTGTGCGGCGTGAAACCGCACGTGCTGCGTTATTGGGAGCAAGAATTTACCCAGTTACGGCCCATGAAGCGGCGTGGCAACCGGCGTTACTACCAGCACCATGAGGTGCTGATGATCCGCCGCATCCGCGACCTGCTATACGACCAGGGCTTCACCATCAGCGGCGCGCGCAACAAACTGCAGGAACTGGTGCAGGGCGAACGCGACAAGCAGCGTCTGGGGGATGTGGTGTTGGATGGCATGCATGCGCTGGACGACGGGGACACGTCGTTTGAGCGCCTGGAAGATGTGGTCACGTTGGACTATGATGAGGCCACCACCCAGCACCTTCTGTCGGTGCGCCAAGAATTATTCGAAATTCGTGACATGCTCTCAGAAGTGCTCTAAACGCAGGCTATAATTCGAGGCTTGATCGGTGTGTGGCGCAGCCTGGTAGCGCACTTGCATGGGGTGCAAGGGGTCGAAGGTTCGAATCCTTTCACACCGACCATATAAATCAAGGACTTAGCTTCGAAAGGGGCTGAGTCCTTTCTTCTTTGTGGCTCCAGAATCATCTATTGTCCCAACCGTTGTCCCAACTGCGGGCAAAGCTGGGGATGACGCAGTCGTATCAAATACACATCGTATCCATTTGCTACTATTTTGATAGCTTCTTACGCAATGAGTACTAAGGCTAGAGGCTGATTTTGTATATAGACAGTGTTGCGCAAGGGTTTGATCAGCTACCGCGATGGCGGCAGACAGTGACGAACCTTCGGCACTCGCAGTTGACGTGTGATCTCCAACAGCGCGGTCATGCCGGGCGCGCTGCCTGTTGAATTGCACTGCGCGCTGGTGGCAGCGCACCCAACCTCACCGCTTTGCTATTGCGTGAGTCTGTAGTTCTGGTCAGTGGCCAATGCGGAGTACCGCAATGGCCAGGCAGCACCAGGCTGTCGCGTAGCTTCGGCCAGCAGCGCGGTCATGCTGGGCGGCCTGTTTTTTGATTGAGCTGCGCTGCGCGCTGTGGGCCAGTCCACTCAGCATCACCGCTTTCGTTTTGCCAGCGCTTTGGTGTCAGTCAGTGCGCGCGGCGCTGCTGCGCCCCGCACAGTTGCCGGGGAGTTACATCGCCAGTGCTTCGTAAGTGTTTGCCAGTGCGCTGGAGCGCAGATAGGGTGTCGCCTCGCTTGCGCCTCGTGCTGGTACAGCCATCGCCTGCGGCACGGCCTGGGCACTGATCGACGTTTGGTGCTGCACTCCCGCTACGGCCACCCGCTGCGCTTTTACATAACGCCGCATTTTGGAAAGTGCTCGCCAGTCGCTGCGCTAAAGCTCCACTTGGTGCCGCCCACCGCTTCGCGCCCTCACGGGTTTCCAAAACAGGCGTTATGTAAAGTGGCCTTCGCTAGCAGCGGGCGCGTCAGCCGTCGGCGCTCCCCGGTCGCATTCGCGCCCTACGCGCCGCCGGCAGTACGCCCTTGTGATCGCGGTGGCACCTGGGCATTAGTCAGGCGCTGCGCGCCGTGTTTTGATCAGTGGCCTACGGCCAGTTATTTGGTGTGTGCCCCCGCCCACCCTTGTGCTTCGCCGCTGCGCCGCATCAGCCTTGCGCGCTGGTCTGCCCGTCCGCCCCCCGTGGGGGCTCCCTCAGCCCGCGCGCCTTTGCTTTTTGGCTTTTGCTACAGGTTTGGTAGCTGGTCACGCACGGAATTTAGGGGCTACAGGCCTAACGGCCTGTAGCCCCTCGCCTTCAGATAATGCCAATGCGGCATCATCGGCGGACTGCTGGTGTATTCATCCGAATAACCTGCCGTACCAAGTCAGCAGCGATCTGAATTAGGTCGGCTGTAACACGCGCCTTCAAAAGCTCGTCATCAAGGCTCTTGGCTTGTACCCAAATCTTGGGAAGCGAGACTTCAAGACATTCCCTATTCGGAAAATTCACCTTGAACGCTGCCCAAAATCCGGTTAGCTGGTCACCGTATATCGCTGGGCACGAAGAATATGGAAGGAGTTCCTCGGGCCACTCAGTTTCTTCCTTCGCTCTGTCCATTGCTTTGTCCCGTTCATAGTTGAACAGGGAGTTTTCAAACCTGCATTCTTCCTCTTCCTTTGAGCAGAAAGTTGAGTCATCGATCCGCCGTTTTTGATCGTCACTCAGCTCGACATAAGGCTTGCCGAATATGGACACTGCAAGATGATCCTCCAGTTTGTGAAGCGCCTTATCGGCCTTGTCTGCACGGATAGCAAAATCAGCTTCAAATTGCGTTTGCCAAACCACTGTGCCGACCAACTCGGTCAGCCCCCGAACGTACAGTCGGTGCCAATCAGTCTTTCTATACCTGAAAAGACTGCCAAAGGCTGCGTCGGCATGTGAAATGCGAATGAGCGGAATGCCAAAGTGCGCAAGGACAGCGTCTTTCAGACGGTCCTTCCGTTGCTGCTTTGGATCATCATGGTGCGGTCCATCGAACTCAACCGCCAACAGCGGTTGGCTTAGTGGCGGCGGCGCATGCACCAAAATATCGACCGATGAGGTCGACCGAATGTGTTCTTCCTCAGATGTGAGCAGGCTGCCGATCAAATCGCTGGTACAAATTCTGTGAAGTGCGACTTCGTGTAAGAGCTTCATGCTTTTACTTTCAAAATGCCGACGCATCTCCTTCTTTGAGGGTTCATCAGCGAACAACCGTTCGTATTCGATGATCCGAACGCCGTTGCGCAGCGACTCTGCAACATCATTTTCAGAGGGATTAATAAGGGATTTTGCTGATGCAGACGATTGAAACTGGAAATCAATTTCGTCGAGAATTACTTTTGCAAAGTCCTCATCGTCCAATAGCGCGTTGTATGCAATATGTGGAACTTCAAGTCGGTCCAGGCACCGCTCCATAGTTTCCTCCGCAGTGTCCAAGACCAATAGCCGCACCGCGCCCCGTGGAGCCATTGTCACAACTGCAAAAAGGACCGAACTTCGCCAGAGCGCGGCTGGCATTGGATGAAGTCTTGGATCAATTATTGCTGTCAGCGGCACACCGGACAGTATTGCCAGTCCACGGGTTGCAAGCTCCCGCTTCAGCCCAACGAATATTGACCATTGACGATCTGACATAACTGAATTCGCCATGAACGCACGGACGTTGTTTTTTCTATATTCGTCTTCCATCCGCAGCAACGCTTTGGCGACGTCAACATCGC
>NZ_JANXMU010000077.1 GCF_025354435.1 Rhodoferax sp. | reverse complement strand
ATACCGAGCCCCTGGACGCGGATCATCTGAACGACTTGCAGCTTGAAGCTCGCGTCAAAGACTCTTCGGGTTGATTTCGTCACGTTTACTGTCCAACTGATTTTCACCCATCGGAGTGTGCGAATTCATTAGACCAGGACACAGCTCTTCACCCGGCTGGTCAATATTGGCGACGTGCGCTCGCTGGCTACCCATCCCGCGTCCACCACGCACCGCCAGCTCAACCCGGCCGAGCTGGCCAAGGCGGGTGTGGGCGAAGACACGGTGCGCCTGTCGGTGGGCATCGAGCACATCGACGACCTGTTGGCCGACCTCGACCAAGCGCTGGACGCGGTGTGATTGGAAATTTATAAGAAATATGTCTCTAGCGCAGGTGCTATCTGCGCAGGCAGCTCTTTATTTAATAGCAAACCCCATTTTTATGACCACCCTCCATGCATTGCCCGATCCGTCGCTGGACCAGCTGTTCCGCACAGCCCGCACGGTCCATGCCTTTCAGCCCGTGCCGGTCACCGATGGCACCATCCACCAGCTGTACGAACTGCTCAAGTGGGGCCCTACGGCTTTCAATGCCCAGCCCGCGCGCTATGTGTTTATGCGCGGTGCCGAGGCCAAAGCCAAGCTACTACCGGCCGTGTCCTCGGGCAACCGGGCACAGACCGCAGCGGCAGGTGTCACGGTGATCGTGGCGCAAGACCCGCAGTTCTACGAGCACCTGCCCAGCCAGTTCCCGGCCTACAACGCCAAGCCCATGTTCGAGGCCAACGTCCAGGCCGCCGAATCCACGGCCTTCCGCAACGCCAGCCTGCAAGGGGCTTACCTGATCCTGGCAGCGCGGGCTTTGGGACTGGACGTGGGTGCGCAGTCGGGCTTCGATGCGGCAGCCGTGAACCAGGCCTTCTTTCCCGATGGCCGCTGGCAAGCCAATTTTCTGGTCAACCTGGGTGTGGCCGACCACCAGGCCACCCACCCGCGCGGGCCCCGTCTAGCGTTTGACGAAGTCGCCCAAATCGTCTGAATTTCTATTTTTTTAAACCACCAGGAGTATTCCTATGACCATCCAAGCCATCAACGTCCGCAACCAGTTCCGCGGCAAGATCAAAGAAATCATCCGCGGCGACGTGGTCTCTGAAATCGACGTCGAAACCCCCTGGGGCATCGTCACCTCGGTCATCACCACCCGCTCGGTCAATGACCTGGAGCTGAAGATCGGCAGCGAAGTGGTCGCTTTGGTGAAGTCCACCGAAGTGTCGATTGCCAAACTCTGAGGACCGGCGCTGCCACGACATGATTGCATTGCACAACATCCACCAGACCTACCCCAGCCCACAAGGCCCGGTGCAGGCATTGCAGGGTATCGACCTGCAGATCCAGGCGGGTGAAATTTTCGGGGTGATCGGGCGCAGCGGCGCGGGCAAAAGCTCGTTGGTGCGCGTGATCAACCTGTTGAACCGCCCCTCGCAGGGCCAGGTCCGGGTCGACGGGCAGGACCTGACGGCGCTGGGTACCGCCGCGCTGCGCGCCGCCCGGCACCAGATCGGCATGGTCTTCCAGCACTTCAACCTGCTCTCCAGTCGCACGATTTTTGACAACGTGGCGCTGCCACTGGAGCTGACCGGCACCCGGCCCGCGATCATCAAGGCGCGGGTCGATGACCTGCTGGAGCTGGTCGGGCTGTCGGCCCTGCGCGACCGCTACCCGGCGCAGATCAGCGGCGGGCAAAAGCAGCGTGTGGGCATTGCCCGGGCGCTGGCCAGCAACCCCAAAGTTTTACTCTCGGACGAGGCCACCTCGGCCCTCGACCCCGAAACCACCCGCTCCATCCTGGGTCTGCTGCGCCAGATCAACCGCGACTTCGGCCTGACCATCGTGCTCATCACCCACCAGATGCAGGTCATCAAGCAGGTGGCCGACCGGGTGGCCGTGATCGATGCAGGCCGCATCGTGGAGCAGGGCGCGGTGATCGACGTGTTCACCCGCCCGCAACACGCCACCACCCGCAGCCTGGTGGCCGAGATCGTGCCGCAGGATTTGCCCGACAGCGTGCTGGCGCGCATCCGCGGCCTGATGGCCACCGAGCCCGCCCACCGCGGGCAACTGCTGCGGCTGGCGTTTGCCGGTGGCGATGCCGACCGGCCGGTGCTGTCGGACGTGATCCGCCGCTTCGGGCTGGACCTGAACATCTTGCACGGCCAGGTGGACGAGATCCAGGGCCAACCGTTTGGTTCGCTGGCCGTCCATGTGCGCGGTGCACGCGAGCAACTGGTAGCGGCGGTAGCGCATCTGCGCCACGCCGGTGTCCAAGTACAGGAGGTCGCCCATGTTTAGTCATTACTCACCCCCAGGCTACGCACTGCCCCGGGCTCGGCTTGAAAAGCCGAGAACGCAAGTCTTCGCCACCCCCTTGCAGGGGGCAATACCAATGGCCCGGCAAAGCCGGGGCCAGCATCCCTGGGACTGCACGTCCAGTCTGAATCAGCGGCGGAGTAGTTGCCATGTTTGATACTTTCACTCCTCAACTTATTGAGCTGTTTGCGTCTTCTTTCTGGGAGACGCTGGTGATGGTGGGCATCTCGGGAGTGGTGGGCGCGCTGATCGGCGTGCCGCTGGGTGTGTTTCTGCGCCTCACCGATGCGGGTGGCGTGCTGCATAAACCGGCACTGAACCGCACGGTGGGCGGCATCGTCAACGCGCTGCGTTCCACACCTTTCATCATCCTGCTGGTGGCCATCATTCCGCTCACCCGGCTGCTGACAGGTTCGTCCATCGGCACGATGGCGGCCGTGGTGCCCCTGTCCATTTCTGCTGCGCCCTTCATCGCCCGGCTGGTGGAAACCGCGCTGCGCGAGGTGGACCACGGCCTGGTCGAAGCGGCACAGGCCATGGGTGCCAGTACCCGGCAGATCGTCTTCAAGATCTTGCTGCCCGAAGCCCTGCCGGGCATCGTGGCCGGTTTGACCATCACCCTGGTGAGCCTGACCGGTTATTCGGCCATGGCCGGTGCGATTGGTGGCGGTGGCCTGGGCGACCTGGGGATCCACTACGGCTACCAGCGCTTTCTGCCCGAGGTGATGCTGGCCGTGGTGCTGGTGCTGATTGTCTTCGTGCAGGCCGTACAAAGCCTGGGCGACTGGCTGGTGCGCCGCCTAAGCCATAGGTAAGTGGTTCTATTTTCCAGAAATTTTTCTATGTACAAACGCACATTCCTCCACTCCACCTTGTCCCTGGCTTTGCTGGCCGCGCTGTCGGGCAGCGTGTGGGCGCAAGACAAGCCTTTGAAGATCGGCGTGACCGCCGGGCCACACGCCCAGATCTTCGAGCAGGTCAAAAAGATCGTCGAAAAAGACGGACTGAAAATCCAGATCGTTGAGTTCAGCGACTACGTGCAGCCCAACGCCGCCCTGGCTGCGGGCGACCTGGATGCCAACAGCTACCAGCACAAGCCCTACCTGGACCAACAGGTGAAGGACCGGGGCTACAAGATCGTGCCGGTGGGCTACACCGTCAACTTCCCCATCGGCATCTACTCCAAGAAGGTCAAGAGCCTGGCAGACCTGAAGGAGGGGGCACGTGTCGGCATCCCCAACGACCCGACCAACGGCGGCCGTGTGCTGCTGGTGTTCCAAGACAAGGGCTTGGTCAAGCTGCGCCCCGAGGCGGGCCTGAAAGCCACGCCGCTGGACGTGGTCGACAACCCCAAAAAGATCAAGTTTGTGGAAGTGGACGCGGCCCAATTGGCCCGCACGCTGGACGATCTGGATGCCTCGGCCGTCAACACCAACTACGCGCTGTCCGCCGGGCTCAACCCCAAAGACGCCATTGCCCAGGAAAGCGCCAAGAGCCCCTATGTGAACGTGCTCGCCGTACGCGACCAGGACAAAGACAAGCCCTGGGTAGCCAAGCTGGTGGCGGCCTACCACTCGGACGAAGTCCGCAAGTACATCCAGAGACCGAGTTCAAGGGCGCGGTGCTGGCGGGGTTTTGAGGGTAGGTCTATTTTTTATATAAAAAAGGCTTCTTGCGTAAATTACACCTACGCAAGTAGCTCTTTATTTGATAGCGTTCAGGCGGTGATGGGAAAACCGGTGTCAAACGTCTCCCGCACATCCAGCCGCTGTTTGAGCAGTCCCGCCTCCAGGTAGAAGTCGGCCGTGCGCTGCTGGTCGGCCAGTACGGGTGCGTCGATGGCCTGCCAGCGGGTTTGGCGGCGTTCGAACTGCAGGCGGGCGGCATCGGCGGGGATGCCGATGATGCGGGCCAGGCTGGCGCTGAATTCGGCCGGGTGCTGGGTGGCCTAGGTCTGGGCGCGCACCAGGCGCTGGTGGATGTCTTTCAGCGCAGCACGCTTGTCGCGCAGGGCGTTGTCGGTGGCGGCCAGAAAGCTCAGGCCGGTGGACAGGCCGCGCCCGTTCACCAGCACACGGGCATGGCCGCCGGTTTCGGCCAGCGCGGTGTACGGTTCCCAGGTGGCCCAGGCATCGACCGAGCCCTGGGTCAGGGCCAGTTTGGCATCCGGTGGGGCCAGAAAGCGCAGGTTGATGTCGTCGGGCTTCAGGCCCACCGAGGCCAGGGCT
Source organism: Rhodoferax sp. (assembly GCF_025354435.1). Taxonomy (GTDB): domain Bacteria; phylum Pseudomonadota; class Gammaproteobacteria; order Burkholderiales; family Burkholderiaceae_C; genus Rhodoferax_B. Next base: position 130,824 of record NZ_JANXMU010000077.1, on the reverse strand, counting down.
TTGAGCGTGACGAAGTGGCCGATGGAGCCGCGGTTGGTGGCCACGCTTTTGCCTTTCAGGCTGCTGGCATCTTTGAGTGGCGAGTTAGGGGCTACCAGCACCGCCGTGCCATACGCATCGGACCGGTTCGCGGCAAAGGCCTTGACGCGGCTGCCTGCGGCCAGGGTGAACAGCAGGGGGGCATCGCCGATGGGGCCGAAGTCCACCGCGTCGGCGTTCAGCGCCTCGGCCAGCGGCGCGGCCGCCGGGGATTCGGTCCACTGGATGTCGTAGGGCAGGGTTTTGAGCTCGCCTGCGGCATCCAGCAGGGCACGCAGGCCGCCTTTTTGGTCGCCCGCGCGCAGCAGCACCTTGGTTTGGCTGTGGCCGAGTACGGGGGAAAGGAAGGCCGCAGCCGACAGGAATTGTTGGAAGGTACGTCTTTGCATGGTGTGGAGGGTGTCGTTAAGAAATCAGGATCTGGCGGCCTGCGGCAATGCGGGCGCTGTCGTCTTGTGGGGTGTGGATGCGCCCGCACAGCACATCGCGCAGGTGGCGTTGCAGCGGGTGGTGGCGCGACAGGCCGTGGTTGCCGGCCAGCGACAGGGCGGCTTCCACCGCCTGCACGGCGTGGTTGGTCAGCAGGGATTTGAGGAGGCCGCTGTCGGTGGCGGATACCGGCGTGCCCGTGTCCACGTCGCGCGCGGCGCGGGCGATGCCGGTGTACAGCGCGCCCAGCAGCACCGCCATGTCGGCCTGCAATCCGGCATCCACGCCGCCCCATGCCTGGGGTTCGCGCAGGTCGATGGCGTTGTCCAGATCGACCAGCACATCGTCAAACACCACGTCGTGGCTGCCACTGGCGCGCAGGCCCAGGTGGTCCCAGGTTTCCACGATGCGGGTGCCGGGCAGACCGGCGGGCACCCGCAGCGTGCCGACACGTGGCGCGGGCTCGTCGGTACGCACCCATACCGCGTACCAGCGCAGGATGGGCGCGCCAGTGGAATACAGCTTGTGGCCCGATACGCGCCAGCCGTCGGGGGTCCAGCGCGCGGTGGTGCTGGGCAGGCCACCGCGGGCAGGCGAACCCAGCTCGGGCTCGACCCGCAAGGCGTTGATGAGCGACACGCTGCTGACCGATTCGCGCACCAGCCGCTCGGCCAGGTGAGGTGGCCAGGTGCGGCCCGCCTTGCTGGTCTGGCCCATGCTGCGGTGCTGGATGTACTGCATCACCAGCACCAGGGCGGTGGCCGGGCAGCCGTAGCCCACCGCGCCAATCACTTCGCCCAGCTGCGCCAGCGTGGCCCCCTGGCCACCCAGGTGGCGCGGCGCGGCCAGGGCCAGCAGACCGGCCTGTTGGAGTTCGGCGAAGTTGTCGAACGGAAAGCTGGCATCGCGGTCGTGGGCATAGGCCCGGGCCGCGAACTCCACGGCCAGGGTGCGGGCCAACTGGCCGGGGTTGAGCGAGGCATTCATGACAACCCCACTCAGGCGGCTTTGCGCGCCAGGTGCTCCGCCTGCTGCTCGCGCTCCGCTAAACGCTCGGCGCTGGCGGCCGAAGTAGCAGCCAAGGCCGGGCTGACGCGCGTCTTCAACGTGCTCGAAGGTTTTGAAGGCGAGATCGACGGCCAGCAGCACCGCGGTGGCGCGGATGGCTGGCGCTTCCACAGCCTGCCGTGGGTGCAAGACTGATGGCTACGCCGGTTTTTGACATCGGGCATGTGGTGCAGGCTTTGCACGGCGTGCGGGCTGAGTGGCGCGCGGCGCAAGGGCGATCCACCGAGCCCGGTGGCCGTGAGTTTCCGTTGCGCAACGCGCTGGCGGGTATTGTCGAATCGCTTAAGGGCGTACTGTTTCCCATGCGCCTGGGTCCGGTGGACCTGCGCCAGGAAAGCGAAGATTTCTACGTGGGTTACACGCTGGATGCAGCCCTACATGGTCTGCTGGCCCAGGTGCGGCTGGAGCTGCGCCTAGTGGAGGACGTGCCGGTAGGCACCCAGCCGACCCAGGTGGTGCAGCAGTTTGCCCAGGCCTTGCCCGGCATCCGCCGCCTGCTCGACAGCGATGTGCTGGCCGCCTTCCATGGCGATCCGGCAGCGCGTAGTGTGGACGAGGTGCTGCTGTGCTACCCCGGCATTCTGGCCATGCTGCACCACCGCCTCGCCCACCAGCTGTACCGCCAGGGCCTGCCGCTGCTGGCGCGCATTGTGGCCGAGCTGGCGCACAGCGCCACCGGCATAGATATCCACCCCGGTGCAAGCATCGGCCCAGGCTTTTTCATCGACCACGGCACAGGCGTGGTGATCGGCGAGACCGCGCGCATCGGCCAGCGGGTGCGTATCTACCAGAACGTCACGCTGGGGGCCAAGCGCTTCAGTACCGATGCCCAGGGCCACCTGGAAAAAGGCCAGCCGCGCCACCCCATCGTGGAAGACGACGTAGTTATCTACGCCGGGGCCACCGTGCTGGGCCGGGTGACGCTGGGGCAGGGCGCGAGCATCGGCGGCAATGTGTGGCTGACCCACGATGTGGCACCGGGGGCCCATGTGACCCAGGCCACCTCGCGCCAGGAGCCGCGGCCTGCAGCGCCCACATCGTCCACACCGTCGGAACCTGTGCCTGCATGAGTGCGATTGTGGAGAGCCTGGGTGTGGTGGTGCGCCAGTTGCGTGAAGCCCAGGGCTGGTCGCAGGAGCAACTGGCCGAGCACTCGGACCTGAACCGATCCTACGTGGGCGAAATCGAGCGCGGGCGGGCCATTGCGTCCATCGTCACCGCCGACAAGCTGGCCCGCGCGCTTGGGGTTTCGCTGTCGGTGTTGCTGGCGCATTGCGACCAGTTCGCCCAGCGGCGCACCGCCCAACGCATCTATTTGGCGGCTATAGCATGTTGAAAGATGCCTCCAGGCACCAGACACTGCGGGCCGTTCTGACCTCTTGAACGCGGCGCGCAAAGTTCCATCGGCCGCGCGCCGCCCCCATCCGTTTTCTTTTCTTTTAATCCCAGGGAGTTTTCCATGAGCAGCCAAATCACCACCCTCGGCGACAGCGCCGCACGCTAGTTAGCCAACGCGACCAAGACCGCGCCCCAACTAGAAACCATTTCGCCCCGTTGGCACACGCACCTGCTGCAGTGGGTGCCAGTCGAGGCGGGCATTTACCGCCTGAACAAGGTGAAGAACCCCGAGTCCATTAAGGTCACCTGCACCGCCCGCCAGACCGAGAACCAGCTGCCCCGCACCTTTGTGGACTATGAAGAGCAGCCACGCGAATACTTCCTGAACGCGGTCAGCACCATCCTGGACGTGCACACCCGCATCTCTGACCTGTACAGCAGCCCGCACGACCAGATCAAGGAGCAACTGCGCCTGACCATCGAGACCATCAAGGAGAACCAGGAAAGCGAGCTGATCAACAACCCGGACTACGGCCTGCTGGCTCAGGTGACCGACGAGCAGCGCATCTTCCCGCTGACCGGCGCGCCCACGCCAGACGACCTGGACGAGCTGCTGACCAAGGTATGGAAAGAGCCCGCCTTCTTCCTGGCACACCCGCTGGCCATCGCCGCTTTTGGCCGCGAAGCCACCCGCCGCGGCACGCCGCCGCCCACCGTGAGCCTGTTTGGTTCGCAGTTCATCACCTGGCGCGGTGTGCCGCTGATCCCCTCGGACAAAGTACCGGTGGCCGACGGTAAGAGCAAGATTTTGCTGCTGCGCGTAGGCGACAAGCGCCAGGGTGTCGTCGGCCTGTTCCAGCCCGGCCTGCCCGGTGAGCAAGCGCCCGGCCTGTCGGTGCGCTTCATGGCCATCAACGACCAGGCGATTGCCTCCTACCTGATCTCGCTGTATTGCTTGCTGGCGGTGCTGACCACCGACGCGCTGGCCGTGCTGGACGACGTGGAAATCGACAAGTACCACGACTATACCGACACCTACAAGTAAGCCATGGCGAACTTTCCACAACCCAACTTGCCAGCGGGCTTGCCCGACCCGGCGGCGTTGGCGGCCATGGCCAGTGCACTGTTCCAGGCCCTGCCTGGTTCGGCAGCGCCGGGGGCACAGTTCCCGGCCAACATCGCGCCACCGGGTTCGCCGCTGTCCAGCCCGGCGGGCTTTGGCCCCAACGTGCCCGGCACGCCGATTCCGCAGGGGCAGATCCCTGGCACGAATCTGCTGCCTGCGTCGCCCAGCCAGGTGCTGAACCTGGGCAACCGCGCCCCCGCGCAGCTGCCCCACGCCCAGGCCGGTAACGGCGTGCCCGACACCGCAATCAGCGCTGTGCCCGGCTACGATTCGCGCGTGGGCGGCGTGCTGCAAGGCGTGCCGGAAGCCGCCGGTGCGGGCTCACCGTTTTACTTTGTGGCGGAAAAACTGGGGCCACCGCAAGGGAGCCCTGCGCCCTCCAGCCTCGATGCCCTGAGCAGCCAACCGTTCCAGTCGCCCGCCGTGCCCACGGCCAGTGCCTCCAAAGCTCCGCCCGTGCCGCAAAGCACGCCCGCGTTCTACTTTGTGGATGCCGTCACGCTGCCCAACGGCTATGTGACACCGGCCACGCCCGGCGCGCGCCCGTCCGCCGATGCGGTGCCTGCCTACCAGGGTGGTGCCCATCCCGCGTTCGACGTGCATGCCGTGCGCCGTGACTTCCCCATCCTGCAGGAGCGGGTAAAAGGCAAGCAACTGGTGTGGTTTGACAACGCGGCCACCCCGCACAAGCCGCAATCGGTAATCGACCGCATCGCCTACTTTTACGCGCATGAAAACTCCAATATCCACCGCGCCGCCCATGACCTGGCTGCCCGCGCCACCGATGCCTACGAAGGCGCACGGGAGCGGGTGAAAAAGTTCATCAACGCGCCAGACGTGAACGAAGTGATCTTTGTGCGCGGCACCACCGAGGCCATCAACCTGGTGGCCAAGAGCTGGGGCGGCCAGCACGTGGGCGAGGGCGACGAAATAATAGTCAGCCACCTGGAACACCACGCCAACATCGTGCCCTGGCAGCAGCTGGCTGCCGCCAAAGGTGCCAAGCTGCGCGTGATCCCGGTGGACGATTCGGGCCAGGTGCTGCTGGACGAGTACCGCAAGCTGCTCAATGACCGCACCAAGATTTTGGCCGTGACCCAGGTCTCCAACGCCCTGGGCACCGTGGTTCCGGTGAAGGAAATCGTCGCGTTGGCCCACCGTGCCGGTGCCAAGGCGCTGGTGGACGGCGCGCAATCCATCTCGCACATGCGGGTGGACGTGCAAGACATCGGGGCCGACTTCTTCGTCTTCTCGGGCCATAAGGTCTTTGGTCCCACCGGTATCGGCGTGGTCTGGGGCAAGCGCGAGGTGCTGGAAGACATGCCTCCGTGGCAGGGCGGCGGCAACATGATTGCCGACGTGACCTTTGAGAAAACCGTGTTCCAGCCTATCCCGAACAAGTTCGAGGCGGGTACTGGCAATATCGCCGACGCGGTAGGCCTGGGCGCGGCCATCGACTACGTGAACAAGGTGGGTATCGAGAACATCGCCCGCTACGAACACGAGCTGGTGGTCTACGGCATGCAAGCCTTGGGTGCCATCCCCGGCGTGCGTCTGGTTGGCACGGCGGCAGACAAGGCCAGCGTCATGTCCTTTGTGCTGGCCGGTTACAGCACCGAAGAAGTGGGCAAGGCGCTGAACGAGGAGGGCATTGCGGTGCGCACCGGCCACCATTGCGCCCAACCCATCCTGCGCCGCATGGGCGTGGAGACCACCGTGCGCCCTTCGCTGGCGTTCTACAACACCTTTGCCGAGATCGACCAGATGGTGGCGGTGGTGAAGCGCCTGGCTTCCGCACGGCGGAACTGAAGTAAGGGCTAGTAGTATCAAATTAAGAGCTGCTAGTGCAGGTGTTATCTGCGCTAGCGGCTCTTTTTTTATAAATTTCCGCATGGCTGGCATAGACTTTTTAGCTGTGAGTTCATGCGCATAAACAAACCACGATTCCGTCGTTTGAATCTGCAGCCATCTTGCCCACAATCCGGGCCATGACTACGCCCCGTATCCTCATCATCCCCGGCTGGCGCAACTCCGGCCCTGGCCATTGGCAAAGCCTGTGGGCTGAGCAGTTTGCCGGGGTGGAGCGGGTGGACCAGGACGACTGGATCACCCCGTCCCGCGCTGCCTGGATCACCTCCATCAGCCACGCCATCCTGGCCCGCCCTGGCCCGGTGGTGGTGGTGGCCCACAGCCTGGGCTGCATAGCAGCCACGCATTTGCCGCCCGAGGCGGTGGAGCGCATCCATGGGGCTTTGCTGGTGGCTCCAGCCGACCCGGAGCGCCGGGCCGTACTGAGCGACTTCGCCCCCGTGCCCTACGCCCGGTTGCCCTACCGCAGCGTGCTGGTGGCCAGCAGCAACGACCCGTATTGCCCGGTGCGGCTGGCCGGGGCCTGCGCGCGCGCTTGGGGCAGCGAGCTGGTGCGCATGCCAGATGCCGGGCACATCAATATTGCGTCTGGCCACGGCGACTGGCCGCTGGGCTTGGCTTTGCTGGCTTCATTGACAGGACAGGCCCTACAACCCAAGGAGGCGCTGGCAACTGCGGTTTAATTGGGGGCTGCTTTGTCCTTAGGAATCCCATGTTGCTCGATGCCTCCGAATCCCAGCTGGTGCTGGTCGATTACCAAACCCGCCTGCTGCCCGCCATTTTTGACAGCGCGACCGTCGTCGCCAACGCCCTGCGGCTGGCGCAGGCCGCCGACTTGCTGGACGTACCCACCTGGGGCACCGAGCAAAACCCGTCCAAGCTGGGCGAGAACCCGCCCGAGCTGCGCGCCTTGTGCCGCAACACCCTGAGCAAGATGCAGTTCAGCGGCGTGGAAGAGGGCCTGGGCGAATGGCTGCGCCCGCCCGCCAAACCGGTGCAGGGCAATGCCCGCAGCCTGCCCAAGCATCTGCAAAAGTCCAGCGCCGGGGAAGAGCGCAACACCATCGTTATTGCGGGCCTGGAGGCCCACATCTGCCTGCTGCAGACCGCACTCGATTTGCTGGAAGACGAGTTCGAGGTCTGGGTGGTCACCGATGCCTGCAGTTCGCGCACCGAGCGCAACCGCGACGCGGCGTTTGACCGCCTGGCCGGGGCGGGTGCCGAGCTGGTGACCACCGAGATGGTGCTGTTCGAGTGGCTGCGCACCGCCGAGCATGCCGATTTCAAGGCCATCCAGGCTTTGGTGAAGTAAGTTCAAGCGTTGTTTTACCTGCACCACACGCGGATTTAAATAAAAACAGGCTCCAGCGCATATTCCATCTGCGCTGGTAGCTATCAAAATAATAACGTTTACCTGTTCTTTGCCCGTAACTCGGCGGTTCCCACACGCAATGGGTAGATAATCCACACCGAACTAGGCCCTTCCTGCCACAGTCGCATCCGCCAACCGGTCCAGCCGTGTCGCGGAAGGTTAATTAAACCCAGCTTTAACCAGCTTATGTTTCCTTCAGGGAAACGGAGGTCAGCGGAATATGAGTGATCCAGTGTCTTCGGTGTACAACGCCTATCAAGGCAACACCTATCTCTTCGGCGGCAATGCGCCCTATGTCGAAGAGCTTTACGAAAACTACCTGAACAATCCCGGCAGCGTGCCCGACAACTGGCGCGACTACTTTGACGCGCTCCAGAATGTGCCCGCCGTGGACGGCAGCAACGCCAAAGACGTGCCGCACCTGCCGGTGGTCAATGCCTTTGCCGAACGCGCCAAGCAAGGCCAGACCAAGGTCGTGGTGGCCAGCGCCGACTCCGAAATGGGCCGCAAGCGCACCGCTGTACAGCAGCTGATCGCCGCCTACCGCAACGTCGGTGTGCGCTGGGCCGATCTGGACCCGCTGAAACGCACCGAACGCGAAAACATCCCTGAGCTGGACCCCGCGTTCTACGGCTTCACCGATGCCGACCAGGAAACCGTGTTCAACACCAGCAACACGTTCTTCGGCAAAGAAACCATGTCGCTGCGCGACCTGATGAACGCTTTGCGTGAAACCTACTGCGGCACCATTGGCGCCGAGTACATGTACACCAGCGACCAGGGCAAGAAGCGCTGGTGGCAACAAAAGCTGGAAAGCATCCGCAGCAAACCCAATTTCTCCAAAGAGAAAAAGCTCCACATTCTGGACCGCATCACGGCCGCTGAAGGCCTGGAGCGCTTCCTGCACACCAAGTTTGTCGGCCAAAAGCGCTTCTCGCTCGAAGGCGGCGAAAGCTTTATCGCCTCGATGGACGAACTGATCCAGACCGGCGGCACCAAGGGCCTGCAGGAAATCGTCATCGGTATGGCCCACCGTGGCCGTTTGAACGTGCTGGTCAACTCGCTGGGCAAAGTACCTGCCGACCTGTTCGCCGAATTCGACCACACCGCCCCCGAAGACCTGCCTTCTGGCGACGTGAAATACCACCAGGGCTTCAGCTCCGACGTATCCACCCCTGGCGGCCCGGTGCATTTGACGCTGGCCTTCAACCCATCGCACCTGGAAATCGTCAACCCCGTGGTTGAAGGCTCGGTGCGTTCGCGCATGGACCGCCGCGCCGACCCGCTGGGCAAGCAGGTGCTGCCCGTGCTGGTGCACGGCGACGCGGCCTTTGCCGGCCAAGGCGTGGTGATGGAAACCCTGGCGCTGGCCGAAACCCGTGGCTACTTCACGGGCGGTACGGTGCACATCGTGATCAACAACCAGATTGGCTTCACCACCAGCGACCCGCGCGACAGCCGCTCCACGCTGTACTGCTCCGACGTGGTCAAGATGATCGAAGCACCGGTGCTGCACGTCAACGGTGACGATCCCGAAGCCGTGGTGCTGGCCACACAAATCGCGCTGGACTACCGTATGGAGTTCCAACGTGACGTGGTGGTGGACATCATCTGCTTCCGCAAACTCGGCCACAACGAGCAAGACACCCCGGCCATGACCCAGCCGCTGATGTACCGCAAGATTGCCAAGCACCCCGGTACCCGCAAGCTGTACGCCGACAAGCTGACCGCTCAGGGCATGGGCGAGACGCTGGGCGACGACATGGTCAAGGCCATGCGCGCGGCACTCGATGCTGGTATCAACACCTTCAACCCGGTCATCACCAACTTCAAGAGCAAGTACGCGGTCGATTGGTCACCGTACCTGAACCGCAAGTGGACCGACGCAGGCGACACCGCCATTCCTCTGGCCGAGTGGAAACGTCTGGCCGAGAAGATGACGGCCATTCCCGCCAACATCACCCCCCACCCCCTGGTGAAAAAGGTCTACGACGACCGCGCCGCGATGGGCCGGGGTGACATTCCGGTGGACTGGGGCATGGGCGAGCACATGGCTTTTGCGTCTCTGGTGGCCAGCGGCTACCCGGTGCGTTTGAGCGGTGAAGACTGCGGCCGTGGCACCTTTACCCATCGCCATGCTGTCATCCATGACCAGGACCGTGAAAAGTTCGATGAAGGCACCTACACCCCGTTGCAAAACGTGGCCGACGGCCAGGCACCGTTCACCGTGATCGACTCCATCCTGTCCGAAGAAGCCGTGCTAGCGTTCGAATACGGCTACGCGTCGAACGACCCGAACACCTTCGTGATCTGGGAAGCCCAGTTTGGCGATTTCGCCAACGGTGCCCAGGTGGTGATCGACCAGTTCATTGCTTCCGGCGAAGTCAAGTGGGGTCGTGTCAACGGCATTACTTTGATGCTGCCGCACGGCTACGAAGGTCAGGGCCCCGAGCACAGCTCGGCCCGCCTGGAGCGCTTCATGCAACTGAGCGCCGACACCAATATGCAAGTGGTGCAGCCCACCACTGCCAGCCAGATCTTCCACCTGTTGCGCCGCCAGATGGTGCGCAACCTGCGCAAGCCGCTGGTCATCATGACGCCCAAGTCGCTGCTGCGCGCCAAGGATGCGGCGTCTCCCTTGAGCGAGTTCACCAAGGGTGGTTTCCAAACCGTCATTCCGGAGAACAAGGATGTCAAGGCGGACAAGGTCAAGCGCATCGTCGCCTGCTCGGGCAAGGTCTATTACGACCTGGCCAAGAAGCGCGAAGAAAAGGGCGCGGACGACGTGGTGATCTTGCGCGTGGAACAGCTCTACCCGTTCCCGCACAAGGCCTTTGCCGCCGAAGTCAAAAAGTACCCCAACGTGACCGAAATGGTCTGGTGCCAGGACGAGCCGCAAAACCAGGGCGCCTGGTTCTTCGTGCAGCACTACCTGCATGAAAACATGGTCGAAGGCCAGAAGCTGGGTTACTCGGGCCGCGCGGCCTCGGCATCCCCTGCAGCCGGTTACTCGCACCTGCACCAGGAGCAGCAGAAGTCGCTGGTAGACGGCGCCTTCGGCAAGCTCAAAGGCTTTGTCTTGACAAAATAAATCGGCTGCATCCGCCACTGCACCGTGCTGCAGTGGCCGCGCCCCCCGTTGGAAGATTTGGAGAATATTAAATGGCTATCGTAGAAGTGAAGGTTCCGCAACTGTCCGAGTCCGTGGCGGAAGCCACCCTGTTGCAGTGGAAGAAAAAAGTTGGCGACGCAGTGGCCATCGACGAAATTTTGATCGAAGTCGAGACCGACAAAGTCGTGCTGGAAGTGCCCGCACCCGCCGCAGGTGTCATCACCGAGCTGCTGATGGGCGACGGCAGCACCGTGCTGGCCGAGCAACTGATTGCCCGTATCGATACTGAAGCCAAGGCCGGTGCTGCGGCACCCGTGCCCGGTTCCGTGGCGGCGGCTGCGGCTACTGTGGCCGCGGCTACGGCACCTGCTCCCGCCCCTGCGGCGGCCAGCACCTCGATGGCCGGTGTGCCCATGCCTGCCGCCGCCAAGCTCATGGCCGACAACGCTCTGGCTGCCGGTTCGGTGGCTGGTTCCGGCAAAGATGGCCGCGTCACCAAGGGTGATGTGCTGGCCGCTGTGGCCGCTCCCAAAGTGACGGCTTCGGTGATCCCTACCGGCGTACCCACCAAGTCGCTGGCCCAGGTGGCTACCGTGGCTCCGGACCTGGGCGACCGCCCCGAGCAGCGCGTGCCCATGAGCCGCTTGCGCGCCCGTGTGGCCGAGCGTCTGCTGCAATCGCAATCCACCAATGCCATCCTGACCACGTTCAACGAGATCAATATGGCCCCGGTGATGGACATGCGCAAGCGTTTCCAGGAGAAGTTCGAAAAAGAACACGGCTGCAAGCTGGGCTTCATGAGCTTCTTCGTCAAGGCCGCGGTGCACGCGCTGAAGAAGTTCCCGGTGCTGAACGCCAGCGTAGACGGCAACGACATCGTCTACCACGGCTACTTTGACATCGGTATCGCCGTGGGCTCGCCCCGTGGCCTGGTGGTGCCCATTTTGCGCAACGCCGACCAGATGAGCTTTGCCGACATCGAGAAGAAGATTGCCGAATTTGGCAAGAAGGCATCCGAAGGCAAGCTGGGCATGGACGACATGACCGGCGGCACCTTCTCCATCTCCAACGGTGGCACCTTCGGCTCCATGCTGTCCACGCCCATCATCAACCCACCACAATCGGCAATTTTGGGCATCCATGCCACCAAGGACCGCGCCGTAGTCGAAAACGGCCAGGTCGTGGTGCGCCCGATGAACTACTTCGCCATGAGCTATGACCACCGCATCATCGACGGCCGCGAAGCCGTGCTGGGCTTGGTTGCCATGAAGGAAGCGCTCGAAGACCCAGCCCGCCTGTTGTTTGACATCTAAGGAGACGCAGCATGTCCAAACAATTTGACGTGATCGTTATCGGCGGCGGCCCCGGTGGCTACATTGCCGCCATCCGCGCAGCCCAACTGGGCTTCAACGTGGCCTGTGTCGACGAGTGGAAGAACGCCAAGGGCGGCCCGGCACTGGGCGGCACCTGCACCAACGTCGGCTGCATCCCGTCCAAGGCGCTACTGCAGTCCAGCGAGCACTATGACCAGGCAGGTCACCACTTTGCCGACCACGGTATCGAGGTCAAAGGCCTGGGCCTGGACCTGGCCAAAATGGTGGCCCGCAAGGACACCGTGGTCAAGCAGAACAACGACGGCATCCAGTACCTGTTCAAGAAAAACAAGGTCACCTTCTTCCATGGCCGCGGCTCGTTCGTGGCAGCGGTAGACGGCGGCTATGCCATCAAGGTTGGCGAGGAATCGCTGGTCGGCAAGCACATCGTGATCGCCACCGGCTCCAACGCCCGCCCACTGCCCGGCACCCCGTTTGACGAGGAAACCATCCTGTCCAACGACGGCGCGCTGCGCATCGGTGCGGTGCCGAAGAAGCTGGGCCTGATCGGCTCCGGCGTGATCGGCCTGGAAATGGGTTCGGTCTGGCGCCGCCTGGGCTCTGAAGTCACCATCCTGGAAGGTCTGCCGACTTTCCTGGGCGCGGTGGACGAACAGATCGCCAAGGAAGCCAAAAAGGCCTTCGACAAGCAAGGCCTGAAGATCAACCTGGGCGTGAAGGTTGGCGAGATCAAGAAGTCCAAGAAGGGCGTGAGCATTGCCTACACCGATGCCAAGGGCGAAGCCCAGACGCTGGACGTGGACAAGCTCATCGTTTCCATTGGCCGCGTGCCCAACACCATCGGTTTGGATGTGGACACCATCGGCTTGCTGCTCGATGACCGCGGTGCCATCATTGTGGACGGTGACTGCAAAACCAATCTGGCCAATATCTGGGCCATTGGCGACGTGGTACGTGGCCCGATGTTGGCGCACAAGGCCGAGGAAGAAGGCGTGGCAGTGGCCGAGCGCATTGCCGGCCAGCACGGCCATGTCAACTTCAACACCGTGCCCTGGGTGATCTACACCAACCCCGAAATCGCCTGGGTCGGTCAGACCGAGCAGCAACTCAAAGCCGCGGGCAAGGCCTACAAGGCGGGTACCTTCCCATTCCTGGCCAATGGCCGGGCACGGGCTTTGGGCGACACCACCGGCATGGTGAAGATGCTGGCCGATGCCGTTACCGATGAAATCCTGGGCGTGCATATCGTCGGCCCGCAGGCCAGCGAACTGATCGCCGAGTGCGTGATGGCCATGGAATTCCGCGCCAGCGCCGAGGACATTGCCCGCATCTGCCACGCCCATCCTTCGTTGAGCGAATCCACCAAGGAAGCCGCTTTGGCGGTGGACAAGCGTACGCTGAACTTCTAGATGGGTGAGGACATGCGCAGTGTCCCTGTGCCGCCCTATGGGCATGCACAGGGACTTGCGTACATCCTGCAGTTTTAGAAGAAAATGGCTGCTAGCGTAGGTACTGCCTGCACTAGCAGCTATTTAATTTGTAGTAACGGGAGTTCTTTTCTTTGAGCGTTAAACAAGCCTATGAGGCCGAACTGGCCCAGCGCGGTTACACCGCCGACCCTGCTCAGTTGCGCGCCGTCGAGGCGCTCGAACGTTGCGCCACCGAGTGGGCTGCGTACAAAGAAAAGCGCTCCAACAGTTTCAAAAAGCTGATCTTTCGGCCCGAGATTCCGCGTGGCGTGTACATGTACGGCGGGGTAGGGCGGGGCAAGAGCTTTTTGATGGACTGTTTCTTCAACGCTGTGCCCTTGAAGCGCAAAACCCGGCTGCACTTCCATGAATTCATGCGCGAAGTGCACCGCGAGCTGGCCGACCTGCAGGGCACGGTGAACCCATTGGACGAGCTGGGCAAGCGCATGGCCAAGCGCTACCGGTTGATCTGTTTCGACGAATTCCATGTGGCCGACATCACCGACGCGATGATTCTGCACCGGCTGCTGGACGCGCTGTTTGCCAACGGCGTGGGCTTTGTCACCACCTCCAACTTCAAGCCCGACGACCTCTACCCCAATGGCCTGCACCGCGACCGCATCCTGCCCGCCATTGCGCTGCTGAATGAAAAGCTGGAAGTGCTGAGCGTGGACAACGGCACCGACTACCGGCAACGCACGCTGGAGCAGGTCAAGATTTACCACACGCCGCTGGGCCCGCAGGCCGATCTGGAGATGGCCGAGGCCTTCACCCGGCTGGCCGAAACCCAGGACGAAGACCCGGTGCTGCACATCGAAGCCCGCGAGATCCAGGCTCGGCGCAAGGCTGGTGGCGTGGTCTGGTTCGACTTCCAAACCCTGTGCGGCGGGCCACGATCGCAAAACGACTACCTGGAAATGGCCAGCCAGTTCCATACCGTGCTGCTGAGCAATGTGCCCGCGATGGGGGTCAACATGGCATCGCCCGCGCGGCGCTTTACCTGGCTGGTGGACGTGCTGTACGACCGCCGGGTCAAGCTCATCATGTCGGCCGCCGTGCCGCCTGAAGAGTTGTACACCGAAGGCCCGATGGCGCACGAGTTTCCGCGCACCGTGTCGCGCCTGCACGAGATGCAGTCGGCAGAATTTTTGGCGCTGGAACGGCGCATTGTGGACACCCATCTGACATGAAAAAATACCGGATAAGCCTGTTGTGCCTGCTGGCTGTGCTGGGCAGTGCCTCGGCGCTGGCACAAATCGCCGACGGCGGCCTGGAAGTCGCTGCCGAGCATGCCCGTATCAATGCCGAGCGCCAGCAGATTGAAAAGCGCTTTGCCGACGAGGAGGCGGGCTGCTTCCAGAAATTTGCCGTCAACGACTGCCGCGATGCCAGTCGCGCCCGCCGCCGGGTCGAGATGGCTGACTTGCGCCGCCAGGAAATCTCGCTCAACGACGCGGAGCGCAAACGCAAGGGCGCAGAGCAAATGCAGCGCATGGAGCAAAGTGCTGCCGCCAAAGACGAGCCACCGGCTGCCGTGGGCACCGCCACCCCGCGCGGTACCGGATCTACCCGCCCCCATGCGCTTACCGAGCCGCGCAAACCTTATGACCCGACTGAGGCCGCGAAGGCCCAGGCTGCGCGCAAAGCCACGGCCGACAACAAGGCCCGCAACCACCAGGAAAACCAAGCCACGCGCGCCCGCCGTGCAGCCGACGTAGCAGCCGCCAACGAACCCGCCCGCTACGCCAAAAAGCTGCAAGAAGCCGCCGACCACAAGGCCGAGACCGTCGAGCGCAATGCGGCCAAAACCAAGGCCAAATCCGCGCCCTTGCCGGAACCTGCGCCCTAAATACAAATGCTCCTATTTTTGTATTCAAAAATAGGAGCACCTAGCGTAAATTTTATTTACGCTAGAGGGCTATTTCATGCTTGAAAATAGCCCCTAAAACCTAAAGAAATCTACGGTAACTTTTCCAGTGCCCCGGTGGGTTCGGCCATGATGCGGGCGGTATCGCTCAGGTTGGGCAGGATGTGGTTGGCAAAGTAGCTGTTTTGCGTGTCGGGCTCCAGCGCGGCCAGCACCAGGTTGGCCAGGGGTTGGCCTAGCGGCACATAAAAACTCCCTTGCGGTGTATCGACCAAGCCGCGCACCAACTCCACCTCGGTCAGATTGACGGGCTGGGCATCGGCAATGCTGCCACGCACGTCTTGCCGCACACCGGTGCTGTGGCTGGTGGCGCGGTACAGGTCACCCAAAACAGTGCCAGCATCCACCACCCGCATGACTTGTACGCCCAATAGCTGCAGCCGGTCCACCGCAGCCGTGGACGCGGCCGATAGCCAGTAGCCACAGGGCCGGGTACGGGACTTCAGGGTTTGCAGCTCCAGCGCAGAATTCCAATCGACCGAGACCTTTTTATCGGCCCCAGTGCTGGGGTTGAGCATGGTTAGCTCGTACTGGGCGCTGGTGGGGCCTGCGGCCACGATGGCTTTGCTGCCTGTGCGACCACATGCTTGGCTGCTGACTTCGCGGTCGATATAGGAGCGCAGTTGGCCCAATTGCTCGGCGCGGGTGGCGGTGCTTTGCAGCATGCTGACCATGGCGGTGACCTGGGTGTGCACGCGGCGCTGGATATGCAGGCGGCCGATGCCGACCCCGCGGGTTTCGATCAGCATGCTGACGGTGTTTTTCAGGCCGTTGACGTTGCGCCCGGTGTCGGGCTCGGTGCCGCCCATGGACACCACGTGGTCGTCGATGTCGGTAGAGGTGGTGTAGTACCACTCGCTGGTCAGGCCCTGCGACTTGAGCGCAGAAACCACCGGGCGGCGGTACCACTCTTCGGATGCACGGGTCAAAAACTCGGGCATGTTGGCGGTCATGGCGTACTGCAGCAGGGCGTCAAATTTTTGGATCGCCGCAAACTTTTCCAGATAGCGGCCCACCACCGTGTACTCGTGCGCGTCTAGCACCACCGTGGGCTGGTAGTCGTGGCCCAGCTGGGCCAAGGCGCGGGCCTCGGGGCTGTTGAGCAGCAGGTGGTCGCGGTTCATGTCGATGCCGTTGGCAGTGACGCGCTGGTTGGCGGCGGCTCCGTCGGGGTTGGCACGCGGCACGATGAGCACGTTGATCTTGTCTAGTAGCGGCTCCAGCAGGCCCTGCGCCAGCTCGCGCGCCACCACCAGCGCGGCTTCGCTGCCGGCAGGTTCGTTGCCGTGCTGTTGCGCCACGATCAGCACCGTGGGCCGCCCGGTGGCGATCACCGTGGGCGCATCGGGACTGCTGGCGCGGGTCAGCAGCAGGGCTTCCAGGGGCACGCCCTGCTGCGACAGGCCGATGCGCAACACACTGGGGTGGACACCGCGGCTGGGTTTGTCGCTCAGGGTGGCCAGCCAATCGGCCACCTCGGTATTGCTGCTGAAACTGGTGCGCCCTGGCAGCAGGCCCGGCGTGCTGTAGGCGATGGCCGGGTCGGGGAAGCGTGCGGCTACGGCGGCGCTGTAGGGCGCGCTGTCCGGGGCGGCGGTATGGGATGCATCGGTTTCGGTGATGCTGGCACGGGCTACCGGCTGGGCGACAGCCGGGGTATCGGTAAGCGCTTGGGCCACAGGGGCTGCGGGCTTGGCCGCCACCGCAGGCCGGGGTGGCACCGCGGCGGCAGGATGCCAGGGCGGTAGCGGTGTCGAACTGCAGGCTGCAAGCGCCAGGACCGTGGCGGCGTTGGCCGCCTGCCGGAAGAGTTTCAAGGGCGTAGCGAGAGGATATGTGGGCCGTGGGCCGTTGCTGGAAACCATGGTGCGGATGCTCCTCCATCTTTGGGTTCCGACATGTTACCCGCGCCTTGGCAGCCGGTGGCTGACGGCGACGCTGAACAAGTCCCCGCGAGGGACTTGTTCAGCGCGTTACCTTAAATTGCCGTCCACAGCGCGGGCAGGCCGGGCAGGGTGCGGAAGATGCTGCTGATAGCCCCGCTGCGCACCATCTCGGTGGCGTGGGCAATATCGGGCCCGAAGTAGCGGTCGTGGTCCATGCGGGGGATGTCGGCGCGCAGCGCGGCGTGCAGCAGCTCCAGCGGGGCAGAGCTGGTCAAGGGGCGCAAGAAGTCGATACCCTGGGCTGCGGCCAGCCATTCGATCGCCAGAATGTGCGCCGTGTTGCTCACCATAGCCTGCAGGCGGCGCGCGGCGAAGGTGGCCATAGACACATGGTCTTCCTGGTTGGCGCTGGTGGGCAGGCTGTCCACGCTGGCGGGGTGGGCCAGGGACTTGTTTTCCGAGGCCAGCGAGGCAGCGGTGACGTGCATGATCATGAAGCCGCTGTGCAGCCCGGCATCGGCCGTCAAAAACGGCGGCAGGCGCGAGACGCTGCTGTCGATCAGCATGGCGATGCGGCGCTCGGCAATCGCGCCCACTTCGGCAATCGCCAGAGCCATGCCGTCGGCGGCCAGGGCGACGGGTTCGGCGTGGAAGTTGCCGCCCGACACCATCACGCCGTCTTTGGCAAACACCAGTGGGTTGTCGGTCACCGCGTTGGCTTCGATCAGCAAGATGCGGCTGGCGTGGCGCAATTGGTCCAGGCAGGCACCCACCACTTGAGGCTGGCAGCGCAGCGAATAGGGGTCTTGCACCCGGTCGTCGCCGGTGGCGTGGGATTCGCGGATGGCGCTACCCGCCAGCAGCGCACGGTAATAGCGAGCCACGTCGATCTGGCCGGGCTGGCCGCGCAGCGCGTGGATACGCGGGTCGAACGGGCCGTCGCTACCGCGTGCGGCCTCTACCGATAGGGCTCCGACCAGCAAGGCCGCTTCCAGCACCGGCTCAAAGATGAACAGGCCGTGCAGCGCCAATGCCGCCGAGGTCTGGGTGCCGTTGATCAGCGCTAGGCCTTCCTTGGGGCCGAGCGTGAGCGGTGCGATACCAGCCCGTGCCAAGGCATCTGCCGCGGCCATGCGCTGGCCATCGACCCACATTTCGCCTTCACCTAGCAGTGCCAGCGTCATGTGTGCCAGCGGGGCCAAGTCGCCCGATGCGCCCACCGAACCCTGAGACGGTACATGCGGCACCAGCCCGGCGTTGTGCACCGCCAGCAGGGTGTCCACCACTACCTCGCGCACGCCGGAATGGCCGCGCGCCAGGCTAGCGGCCTTGGTGGCCAGCATCAGCCGCACGATGGGCGCGGCCAGTGGCTCGCCCACACCTACGCTGTGCGAGCGGATCAGGTTGAGTTGCAGCGTGGCCAGTTGCGCCTTGCTGATGCGCTGGTTGGCCAGTTTGCCAAAGCCGGTGTTAACCCCGTACACAGGGGCATCGCCATCGGCGGCGGCCTGCACCAGGGCCGCGCTGGCACGGATGCCGTCGCGGTAAGTCGGGTCCAGCTCTAGCAGTGTGACGCTGGCATGGATACGTTGGAGTTGCTCTAGGGTGAGGAGGCCGGGGGTGATCAGCATGGGAATCTCGCTTTCGTCAAATGGTGGCTGACTGTAATTGAGTAGACATGACTAGTCAACTACATACAACTACAATTTGCGTATGGTTTTTTTACGACAATCGCCGCTGGCATCCACGGAACCCGCCAACCAGGCACCGTTCGCCCGGGTCAAGGCGCATTTAAAAAAAGAGTTGTCGCAAGGCCGCTGGCCGCCGGGCAGCCTGATGCCGTCCGAGCCCGAACTGGTGGCGCAGTTCCAGGTCAGCCGTATGACTGTCAGTCGCGCCCTGCGCGAGCTGCAATCGGAAGGCTTGGTTACCCGCTTGCAAGGCGTGGGTACCTTCGCCGCGCACCTGGGCTCGGTATCGTCGAACCTGACCATCCACGACCTGCAGCAGGAAATTGCCGCGCGCGGCCACCGCCACCACGCCGTGGTGCATCTGGCGCAAGAAGAAGCCTGCCCCGAGGCCATTGCCCAGCAGTTTCGACTGGCCCCCGGCACACGCGTCTTCCACACGCTGCTGGTGCATTTTGAAAATGACGAGCCCATGCAGTGCGAAGACCGTTTTGTGAACCCCGCCTGCGCGCCCGACTACCTGCAGAACGACTTTACCCAGCTCTCGCCTACCTACTATCTGCGCACCGTAGCCCCGCTGTGGGAAGCGCAGTACTCGGTCGAGGCCAGCCTGCCCACCGCGCAAGAGGCTGCACTGCTGGGCATCCCACCCAGCGCCCCCTGCCTGGTGGTGGTGCGCAAAACCGCCAACGCCGACGTGCCCATCACCCTGGCGCGCCAGGTGCATCCTGGGGCGCGCTACCAGCTGAACGGACATTTCAAGCCATGATGACTTTGCCTTCCCACCGTGTCAGCGTTGCGCCCATGATGGACTGGACCGATGCCCACTGTCGCTACCTGCACCGCTTGCTGTCGCGCCACACTTTGCTCTACACCGAGATGGTGACCACGGGCGCGTTGCTGCATGGCGACGTCCCGCGGCACCTGCGTTTCAATGCCGAAGAGCACCCTGTGGCCCTGCAACTGGGTGGCAGCGAACCGGCGGATTTGGCCCGCTGCGCCCAGCTAGGCGAAGAATGGGGCTACGACGAGATCAACATCAACTGCGGCTGCCCCAGCGAGCGGGTGCAGCGTGGCGCGTTCGGGGCCTGTCTGATGGCCGAGCCGCAGCTGGTGGCCGACTGCGTGCGGGCCATGCGCGACGCGGTGGACATTCCGGTGACGGTGAAGCACCGCATTGGTGTGGACAAGACCGAGAGCTATGATTTTGTACGCGACTTTGTGGGTACCGTGGCTGAAGGCGGCTGTACCACGTTCATCGTGCACGCCCGCAATGCCTGGCTTAAAGGCCTGTCGCCCAAAGAGAACCGCGAAATCCCGCCCTTGCGCTACGAGCTGGTGCACCGCCTGAAACAGGACTTCCCGGCACTCACTTTCTCCATCAATGGCGGCTTCACCACCGAAGAGCAGATTGCCGAGCAGCTCACCCAATTGGATGGCGTGATGGTCGGGCGCGAGGCCTACCACAACCCCTGGTTTCTGGCCGGTTGGGATGCGGCGTTTTTCGGCGCGGCACCGGTGGAGGCCACGCGCGAAAGCATTGAGGAGCAGATGGTGGTGTACATGGAACGCATGGCGGTGGAGCAGGGCACGGGCTGGTACAGCATTGCCCGCCACATGCTGGGTCTGCGCCACGGACTGCCGGGTGCGCGGCGCTGGCGCCAGGTGTGGAGCGACCACCGTCTCAAGGCCACGCCGCCGCGCGAGGTGATGGCCCTGGCGCATACACGTTATGGGTTTGACGAGACAAAAAGCGCCTGAAGCCAGTCGGCAAACAGCCGCACCCGGGCTGATAGCTGCCGGCTCTGCGGATACAACACGCTGACCGGCAGGGCGGGCGGCGGCAGGTGAGCCAGTACCTCCTGCAGGCTGCCATCGTCCAGCCGGGCCTGAACCCGGTAGCGCGGCACCTGCACTAGGCCCAGCCCGGCGAGGGCCGAAGCAGCATACACATCCGCCCCGGTGACCGATACCGTGCCCGGCAGCTCCAGCGTCTGGAGTGTGCCGTTCAGCATGAATTCCAGCGGCAGCG
The DNA here is from genome assembly GCF_025354435.1 of Rhodoferax sp. Classification (GTDB taxonomy): domain Bacteria; phylum Pseudomonadota; class Gammaproteobacteria; order Burkholderiales; family Burkholderiaceae_C; genus Rhodoferax_B. Next base: position 110,135 of record NZ_JANXMU010000077.1, on the reverse strand, counting down.
CCCGCCCGGTGGCGCTGGACAGGTAGTTCACCGCCCGGTGCGTAGCCAGCGCCGCCAGATCGGCGGGCATGCCGAACTGGACCAGGTAGGCCGGGCTGGCGCAGGTGACCTGCGGCAGGTTCGCCACCCTGCGCGCCACCATGGACGAGTCTTGTAGCGTGCCCGCGCGTAGCACGCAATCTACGCCCTCGCGCACCAGGTCCACCAGCCGGTCGCCTTCGCCGATGTGCAGCTCCAGCCCGGGGTAGCGCGCCAAAAAAACGGGCAGGGCGGGCAACACAAACCTGCGCGCCAGCGTGCCTTGCAGGTTCACCCGCAGCAAGCCCTTGGGTGCCGTGTTGCGAAATGCGTCCTCGGCCTCCTCCATGTCGGCCAGCAGGCGCAGGCAGCGCTGGTAGTAGCCATCGCCGTCCAGCGTGGGGCTGACCTGGCGGGTGGTGCGCTCCAGCAGGCGGGTGCCCAGCCGGGTTTCCAGCCGCTGGATGGCGTTGGTGACGGTGGCGCGGGGCAGTTGCAGATCGTCGGCCGCCTGGGTAAAGCTGCGCCGCTCGACGATGCGCACAAACACCTTCATTTCTTCAAACCGGTCCATATTGTTGGCTTATATCGAATAGTAATGGCGATTTTAGGGTGATTATCTTTGTAGGTGATCTGGGCATGATCCAGCTATCCCCTACCCAACCCCAAGGAATCAACCATGACACCCCCCAAAATTGCCCTCGTCACCGGCGCATCGCGCGGTATCGGCGCAGCCATTGCCCAGCAGCTGGCCTCAGACGGTTTTGCAGTCGCCATCAACTACGCCCACAGCCAGGCCGAGGCCGACGCGCTGGTGGCTGTGCTCCATGACCAGGGCCACCAAGCCATGGCGGTGCAGGCCGATGTAGCGGATGCGGCGCAGGTGCGCGCGATGTTCGAGGCGGTGGAATCGGCTCTGGGCCGGGTGGACGTGCTGGTCAACAACGCGGGTATCTTGAAGCCCGCGCCGCTGGCCGACACCAGCGACGCGCTGTTCGACCAGACCTTCAACACCAACACCCGGGGCACTTTCAATACCTTGCGCGAAGCCGCCCAGCGCCTGAACGATGGCGGGCGCATCGTCAACTTCTCCAGCACCGCGCTGGTGCTCAAGCTGCCCGGCTACGCGATTTACAACGCCAGCAAGGCGGCGGTGGAGGCGCTGACCCAGGTGTTTGCCAAAGAGCTGCGCGGCCGCAACATCACGGTGAACGTGGTGGCCCCCGGCCCGGTAGCTACCGGACTGTTTTTGAACGGCAAAACTCCGGAGCAGATCGCCACCTTTGCCAAAATGCCGCCGCTGGAGCGGTTGGGCCAGCCCGAGGACATCGCCCAGGTGGTGTCTTTCCTGGTGGGGCCTCAGGCTGGCTGGGTCAATGGCCAGGTGCTGCGGGCCAATGGCGGTTTGGCCTGACTTTCATGGACTTGGGTGCAATGCACCCCAAGCCATGAAAGTTGTTTCACATTAATTACTTGACCCCTACGCAAGGTTGAAAGATATCTAGCGCGGGCTGGTACACGCTGGTTTTTACACCCAGCAGGCCCAGCACCGAATGGAAGTAGTTGTCGTGGCTGATGCGCACGTCTTGCTGCTTTTGCAGGCACCCGGTGGCCACATGGCTGCGCTGCTCGAAAGCGGGGGACAGCCAGGTAATCCAGGGCACGCGCTTTTGCACATCGGGTGCGATGTCGTAGGGCAGGCCGTGCAGGTAGATGTTGTTTTCACCCAGCGACTCGCCGTGGTCGGCCACGTAGACCATGGCCGGGGTGCTGGTGGCTTCTTTGCTTTTCAGCCATGCGATGGCGCTGGCCAGCACGTGGTCGGTGTAGACGATAGTGTTGTCGTAGGCGTTGATCAGCAGGGACTGGCTGCAGTCTTGCAGGTTGTTGCTGGTGCATTCAGGCAAAAACTTCTTGAAGGCAGCCGGGGTGCGCTTGTAGTAGGCGGGGCCGTGGCCACCCATCTGGTGCAGCAGCACGACCACCCCTTTGGCGCGGCGCTCGGCGGGCAGTTCGGCAATGCGGGCATCAAGCTGGCGCAGCATGATTTCGTCAAAGCATTCGCCGTCCACACACAGGTCTTTGTCTTTGAGCTGGGTGGTGCTGGTGTTGGGTACGCGGTCGCACACGCCTTTGCAGCCGGCCTGGTTGTCGATCCATACCACGCCCAGACCGCTGCGTTGCAGCACGTCCAGCAGGCCCTCATAGTTGGCTGTGCGGCCCTCATAGGCTTGCTTACCCAGGTGCGAGAACATGCAGGGCACCGAGGCGGCGGTGTTGGTGCCGCACGACCAGGCGTTGCGGTAGCTGGCAATGTGTTCTTTGGCCAGCTCGGGCGTAGTGGGGCGGGCATAGCCGTTCAATGCGAACTGGCCTGCACGCCCAGTTTCGCCCACCACCAGCAACAGCAGGGGCGGCTTGCCGGGTGCGGCGGTCAACTGGGCATCCTGGCCAATCGGCAGAGTCGTGCGCTCGTCACGCTTGAAGGGTTTGGCGGCAATATCGCCCAGCGCGTAAAAAGAGTTCAGTGGGTTGATCAGGTAGCGCTGCTCGGTGTGGTTGCGCATCAGCGATGAAAAGTCTTGAAAAATCAGCAGCAAGCTGCCCACCAGCATCCCCAGGGCCAGCACGGCGGTCAGCAGGTTGCCGCCGATCTGGCGCAGGGCCGAGCGGCGCGGTGTGCGCTGCCGCCACAGCCAGATGCTGGGCAGTACGGCCATGATGAGCACCGTGACCAGCATTTGCAGGTTCATCAGGTCGCGGGTTTCGCGCATGTCGGTTTCCAGCGCATTGACCAGCATGGTGGTGTCAATCACCACGCCGTACGACAGCATGAAATGCGCGCCAAACGCGGCTGCAAACAGCGATAGCGTGATGGCGGGTTTGAGCGTCCAGCGCCAGTTCAGCAGACTGAACAGCAGTGCCATGGCCGCAGCAATCGTGACGGCAAACCCTGCGCCTACGGCCAAGCCGCGCAGATTCTGCAGCTCGGGCATGCGGCTCCATTCACGCCACAGGGGGATGTTGCAAACCGTGGCAATCCACAGGCTAAATATCAGCACCAGCCAGGTGGGGTGGCGGGTGCGGCCCGTGCGGGCGCTGTCGTACAAGGGCATCAGATCATCGAGTAAGTGGAGTCAGGGCGAGACTGTAATGGCGGCCTGTAAAGCGTTTGCGTGGTGTGCCATGTGGTCGGCCATGAAGCTGCCGATGAAGTAGTAACCATGGTCGTAGCCGATATGGCGGCGCAGCAGCAGTGGTTGGCTCACGGCCTGGCAGGCAGCTTCAAAAATATGCGGGTTGAGCTGGGGGGCCAAAAACTTGTCGGCCAAGCCTTGGTCGATCAGGATGCCCTGGGGGTAGGGTGCAGCGGTCTTGGCGGCCATCAAAAACACGGCATCGTGTGCGGTCCAGGGCGTTTTGTCGGCACCCAGGTAGCCGGTAAACGCCTTTTGCCCCCAGGCGCACTGGGTGGGGGCGCAGATGGGCGCAAAGGCCGATACCGACTTGAACAGACCGGGGTGTTTCAGCGCCAGCGTCAGCGCGCCATGCCCACCCATCGAATGGCCGAAGATGCCAATACGGTTGGGGTCGATCAAGAGTTCTTCGACCACCAAAGGCAGCAGCTCTTTGACGAGGTAACTTTCCATGCGGTAGTGGGTAGACCAGGGTGCTTCGGTCGCGTCGATGTAGAAGCTGGCCGCCAGGCCAAAGTCCCAACTATCGGCCTCGCCCGGCACATTGGCACCGCGCGGTCCGGTATCGGGTGCGATCAAGGCAATGCCTAGTTGCGCAGCGTACTGCTGCGCCCCAGCCTTGGCCATGAAGGTCTCTTCGTTGCAGGTCAGGCCTGCCAGGTAGAGCAGGGCGGGCACCGGACCGGACGTGTTCGGCGGCATGTACACCGCAAAGCGCATGGGCAGGCCGATTTCCGAGGAATCGTGTTGGTAGAAGGTCTGGATGCCGTCAAAGCATGCGTGCTCTGAGAGGGTGGTGAGCGCGCCCATCAGAACAGCACCACGCCGCGAATGGATTCCCCGCGCTTCATCAACTCAAACCCCTTGTTAATGTCCTCCAACGGCATGGTGTGGGTGATCAGCGGGTCGATGCTGATCTTGCCCTCCATGTACCAGTCCACAATCTTCGGCACATCGGTGCGCCCACGGGCTCCGCCGAAGGCCGAGCCTTCCCATTTGCGGCCAGTGACCAGTTGGAAGGGCCGGGTGGAAATCTCTGCCCCCGCTTCAGCCACGCCGATGATGATGCTGCGGCCCCAGCCTTTGTGGGTGCATTCCAGCGCCTGGCGCATGACTTTGGTGTTGCCTATGCACTCGAAACTGTAGTCGGCGCCGCCGTCGGTCAGCTGGACGATGGCGTCCACGATATTGCCGCCTGCAGCCTCAATGTCCTTCGGGTTCAGGAAGTGGGTCATACCGAAGCTGCGGGCCATGGCTTCGCGGGCCGGGTTCAGATCGACACCGATGATCTTGTCGGCACCAACCATCTTGGCACCCTGGATCACGTTCAGGCCGATGCCACCCAACCCGAACACGACCACATTTGCACCGGCTTCGACCTTGGCGGTGAACAGCACGGCACCAATACCGGTGGTGACACCGCAGCCGATGTAGCAGACCTTGTCAAACGGAGCATCCTTGCGGATCTTGGCCAGGGATATCTCGGGGGCGACGGTGTAGTTGCTGAAGGTGCTGGTGCCCATGTAGTGGAAGATGGGTTTACCGTCCAGGCTGAAGCGGCTGGTGGCATCGGGCATCAGGCCTTTGCCCTGGGTGCCACGGATCAGTTGGCACAGATTCGTCTTACGGCTCAGGCAGAACTTGCACTGGCGGCATTCGGGGGTGTAGAGAGGGATGACGTGGTCACCCTTTTGCAAGGTGGTGACACCGGGGCCCACGTCCACCACGATGCCTGCGCCTTCATGGCCCAGGATGGCGGGGAAGATGCCTTCGGGGTCGGCGCCGCTGAGGGTGTAGTAGTCGGTATGGCAGATGCCGGTGGCCTTAATTTCGACCAGCACTTCGCCGAACTTGGGGCCTTCCAGGTCCACGGTTTCGATGGTAAGCGGGGCACCTGCTTTCCAGGCGACGGCGGCTTTGGTTTTCATGGCAATGTCCTTGCTGTTGGCAAAACTTCAACTATAAGCGGATAGCATCAATTCCCATCAGTTTGCAGTGCTATTTTTATAATAAAAGTGCCTCTGGCGTAGGTGCTACATACGTGAGTAGCTATCAACACTATAGCGAGCATGGTTTTAGCCCGTCTATGAAAAAAGCCCCAGGGTGCAGGCACCAAGGGGCTTTGAATCAAACCAGGGCAAGCGCAGTAAAGCCCTTTCCAGAACAGCGCGGAATTGGCTCCGCCAGGCCGCTGCTTTTGCCCTCTGCGTGTCGTATCGGTTTTTCAAACCGATACGAGGGGGGTGGCGAAAGACGCGAAGCGCTGCAGCCTGGGGGTGTTCAACAGTTCATGCGAAGAACTTCTTCAGCTTGTCCGTCCAGCTGTCTCCGGTGGGCGAATGCTTGCCGCCGCCCTTTTTGAAGGACTCGTCGAGCTCGCGCATCAGCTTGCGCTGGTGTTCGGTGAGCTTGACCGGGGTTTCCACCGTGATGTGGCAGTACAGGTCGCCGGGCGAGCTGTCGCGCACACCTTTGATGCCCTTGCCGCGCAGGCGGAACTGCTTGCCCGCTTGCGTGCCTTCGGGGATGTCGATGGCGGCCTTACCGGACAGGGTGGGCACTTCGATCTCGCCACCCAGGGCGGCGGTGATGAAGCTCACCGGCACCGAGCAGTGCAGGTCGCCGCCGTCGCGCTCGAAGATGTCGTGCTTCTTGGTGCGGATCTCGATGTACAGGTCGCCCGAGGGTCCGCCGTTCGAGCCCGGCTCGCCATTGCCCACGCTGCGGATGCGCATGCCGTCGTCGATACCGGCGGGGATTTTGACTTCCAGCGTCTTTTGCTTCTTGACCTTGCCCTGGCCGCTGCAGACGGTGCAGGGGTCGGGAATGACCTTGCCCGTGCCGCGGCAGGTGGGGCAGGTTTGCTGCACGCTGAAGAACCCCTGGCGCATCTGCACCGTGCCCTGGCCCGCGCAGGTGCCGCAGGTCTTGGCCTGGGTGCCGGGTTTGGCACCGCTGCCGTGGCAGGTGTCGCAGGCTTCCCAGGTGGGAATGCGGATCTGCGCTTCCTTGCCGCGTGCGGCTTCTTCCAGCGTGACTTCCATGGCGTAGCTGAGGTCGGCTCCGCGGAACACCTGGCGGCCACCGCCGCGTCCACCGCGGCTTTGGCCGAACATGTCGCCAAAAATATCGCCAAAGGCCTCGGCAAAGCCACCGCCTGCAAAGCCGTCGGCCCCGGGGCCGCCGCGCATGTTCGGGTCGACACCGGCAAAGCCGTGCTGGTCGTAGGCGGCGCGCTTTTGCGCGTCGCTCAGCATTTCGTAGGCTTCCTTGATTTCCTTGAACTTGTCTTCGGCACCCTTGGCCGAATCACCCTGGTTGCGGTCAGGATGGTGCTTCATCGCCAGTTTGCGATAGGCCTTCTTGATTTCTTCCTCGGAGGCATTCTTGGGAACGCCGAGGGCTTCGTAATAATCTCGTTTGCTCATGCTGCAATCACTTTCTCACTACGGCGATCGGGGAGGAGCCGGATAGCTCGTTACGCAAAAAGCCGCGCCGAAAGTCCCATCGGGACTGTCCAGGCGCGGCGCGGGTCTGATCAAGCCTGCGGCTGCTCAGTTAGCCCTTCTTGACTTCTTTCACTTCGGCATCGACCACGTTGTCGTCAGCGGCTTTGGCGGCTTCGGCACCCGGCGCAGCAGCACCGGCTTCGTCGGCGGCTTGCTTGGCTTGCATGTCGGCGTACATCTTCTCGCCCAGCTTCTGGCTCACAGTCATCAGAGCGGTGTTCTTCTCTTCGATGGCGGCTTTGTCTTCGCCCTTCAAGACTTCTTCCAGCGCCTTGATGGCGGCTTCGATGCTTTCCTTTTCTGCCGCTTCGATCTTGTCGCCGTACTCGGTCAGGCTCTTCTTGACGCTGTGCACGCTGGCTTCGCCCTGGTTACGGGCTTGCACCAGTTCCAGCTTCTTCTTGTCGTCGGCGGCGTTCAGCTCGGCATCTTTCACCATTTGCTGGATTTCGGCTTCCGACAGACCCGAGTTGGCCTTGATGGTGACCTTGTTTTCCTTGCCGGTGCCCTTGTCTTTCGCGCCGACGTGCAAGATGCCGTTGGCATCGATGTCGAACGACACTTCGATCTGTGGCGTACCACGCGCTGCCGGTGGGATGCCCTCGAGGTTGAACTCACCCAGCAGCTTGTTGACGTTGGCGATTTCGCGCTCGCCCTGGAACACCTTGATGGTCACGGCGGGCTGGTTGTCGTCGGCGGTAGAGAAGGTCTGCGCAAACTTGGTCGGGATGGTCGTGTTCTTGACGATCATCTTGGTCATCACGCCGCCCAGGGTTTCGATACCCAGCGACAGAGGGGTCACGTCCAGCAGCAGCACGTCCTTGCGGTCGCCGCTCAACACCTGGCCCTGGATGGCTGCGCCAACGGCTACGGCTTCGTCAGGGTTCACGTCCTTGCGGGGTTCCTTGCCGAAGAATTCCTTCACCTTCTCTTGCACCTTGGGCATGCGGGTCATGCCGCCGACCAAAATCACGTCATGGATGTCGGCCACGCTCACACCCGCATCCTTGATGGCGGTGCGGCAAGGCGCGATGGTGCGCTCGATCAATTCTTCGACCAGCGCTTCCAGCTTGGAGCGGCTGAGCTTGATGTTCAGGTGCTTGGGGCCGGAGGCATCGGCTGTCACGTAGGGCAGGTTGATGTCGGTCGATGCGCTGTTGGACAGCTCGATCTTGGCCTTTTCAGCGGCTTCTTTTAGGCGCTGCAGGGCCAGCACGTCCTTGGACAGGTCGACACCGGACTCTTTCTTGAACTCGGCAATGATGAAGTCGATGATGCGTTGGTCAAAGTCTTCGCCGCCCAGGAAGGTGTCGCCGTTGGTAGACAGCACTTCGAATTGCTTTTCGCCATCGACATCGGCGATTTCGATGATGGACACGTCGAACGTGCCGCCGCCCAAGTCATACACCGCAATCTTGCGATCGCCCTTTTCGTGCTTGTCTAGGCCAAAGGCCAGGGCTGCTGCGGTGGGTTCGTTGATGATGCGCTTCACGTCCAGACCGGCGATGCGGCCTGCGTCCTTGGTGGCTTGGCGTTGTGCGTCGTTGAAGTACGCAGGCACGGTGATCACGGCTTCGGTGACGGCTTCGCCCAGGTAGTCTTCGGCGGTCTTCTTCATCTTGCGCAGAATGTCGGCGCTGACCTGTTGGGCCGAAATCTTGTTGCCGCGCACTTCCACCCAGGCATCGCCGTTGTCGGCCGCCACGATGGAGTAAGGCATCAGATCGATGTCTTTCTGGACTTCTTTTTCGGTGAACTTGCGGCCGATCAAACGCTTGACGGCGTACAGCGTATTGCGTGGGTTGGTGACCGCTTGGCGCTTAGCGGATGCGCCGACCAGTACTTCGCCGTCTTCTTGGTACGCCACGATGGAGGGGGTGGTGCGTGCGCCTTCGGCGTTTTCGATCACGCGGGGCACATTGCCTTCCATAACGGAAACGCAGCTGTTGGTGGTGCCCAAGTCAATACCAATAATTCTTCCCATGATTTCGTCCTTCGATTTGTGTAAATGGTGCGGGCTTCAAGCAAAGCCCTGTTGCGTTCAAGGTGCGGATTACTTTCGCCACTTCAAGAGTGGGGTGATTGAAATCCCTGCGCTTTTTATTTATTTAGGTGCGGTAACCGTGACCAGGGCCGGGCGCAGCACGCGCTCCGAGATCAAATAGCCCTTTTGCAGCACGCTGACCACGGTGTTGGCTTCCTGCTCGGCAGGCACCACGCTGATGGCCTGGTGCTGGTGCGGGTCGAACTTGGTGCCCGCGGCGGGGGCGATCTCGATGACCTTGTTGCGTTCCAGCGCGCTTTTGAGCTGGCGCAGGGTGGCTTCGGCGCCTTCGCGGATCTGGGCGGGCGTGCCGTCCTTGATGGCCAGACCGGCTTCCAGGCTGTCGGCCACGGGCAGCAGGCTTTCGGCAAAGCTTTCCAGGCTGAATTTACGGGCCTTGGCGATGTCGTCTTCGGCGCGGCGGCGGGCGTTTTCGGCATCCGCCTTGGCGCGCAGGAACTGGTCGGCCAGATCGGCGCTTTTGGCCTTCAGGGCAGCCAGTTCGGCCTGGGCCATGGCCAGTGCTTCCACGTCGCTGGTCGCTTGCTCATCGGCGGGGGCCATGCCGTCCATGGGCTGGTGGTCGGGATTGGAGTTGTTTTCAGACATGTTCTGGAGGGTGAATGGAGTGAACCAGCTACGCAAACTTGTGCCGCCCTGGCCTTTTGCAAGGGGGCGGCGTCGAAAAAATGGGCTGGCACTGCGGAGCCACAGGCCCCGCCCAGGGAGGTTTCAGCCCTTGATGGCCAGCAGTTCCACGTCAAATTTCAGCGTGGCGTTGGGCGGAATCACACCACCCGCACCGCGTGCGCCATAGCCCAGGGCGGCGGGGATGATCAGGGTGCGGGCACCGCCGATTTGCATACCGGCCACGCCTTCGTCCCAGCCCTTGATGACCATGCCAGCGCCCAGCGAGAACACGAAGGGGTCTTTGCGGTCCTTGCTGGAGTCGAACTTGGCACCTTGCACGCCGTCGTTGAACAGCCAGCCGGTGTAGTGCACGGTAACGCTCTTGCCCTTGGTGGCGACATCGCCCGAGCCCTGGATGGTGTCTTCAAACTGCAGGCCGGAGGCGGTGGTGGTGAAAGCCATGTGTGTTCCTTGGAGTGTGTGCTATGGAATGTGTAGCTGCTCGTGCAATAAAAATGAGCACGAGAGGCCTAAAAGACCCTGGATTATGCCAGCGTGCCGGGGTGGTCCCCATCGGGCCGGTCGGCTGGGTCGATGTGGGTCATCAGGTTCAGCACCGCGTGCTGCTGCAGCACCCGGCGGCGGGCTTCCACCGCAATGCCGTGCCCGGCTTCCACCGTGATGTCGGCGGCCACCACGATGTGCGCGTCGGCCACCAGCATGTCGCCCATGCGGCGGGTTTTCAGGTCGTGCACGCCCAGCACGCCGGGGGTCTGGGCGATGGTGCGCTGGATGGCTTCTACCTCTTGTTCGTCGGCACCCCGGTCCATCAGGTCGTTCAGCGCGTCCCAACCAAACGACCAGCCCATCTTGCCCACCATAAAGCCCACGACCAGCGCCGCAATCGGGTCCAGCAGCGGGTAGCCCAGCAGGTTGCCACCGATGCCGCAGGCCACCACCAGGGACGAGGCTGCGTCCGATCGGGCGTGCCAGGCGTTGGCCACCAGCATGCCGGATTTGACCTTCGTTGCCACCCGCAGCATGTAGCGGAACAGGCACTCCTTGGCCACCAGCGCGGCCAGCGCCACCCACAGCGCCGACAGGTGCACGCTAGGGATGGTGCTGGGCTGCTCCAGCTTGAGTACCGCCGTCCACACCATGCCCAGGCCCACCGCCAGCAACAGCAAACCCAGTACCAGCGAGGCCCCAGTTTCAAAGCGTTGGTGGCCGTAAGGGTGCTCGGTATCGGCATCTTTGCGGCTGTGGTGGTTGGCCAGGAGCACGGCAAAGTCGGCCACCAGGTCGGACAGCGAATGCACGCCGTCGGCGATCAGCCCCTGCGATTTGGCGAAAATGCCCACCAGGATCTGCACCGTGCTCAGGGCGATATTGACGGCCACGCTGATCCAGGTACTTTTGGATGCGGCAGCGGCTTTCAGGGCCATTTGCTGGGCGCTGTCGTGTTCGTCTTCTGGCGGAAATGGGTGCAGCATGTGTGCTCCTGATTGTGTAGCTGTTCTACAAACCTACACCAGCGCCAACGCCCATTAAGGTCAAGATTCCCATGACCAGAAAAATAGCGGCGGCAATGCGGTGGACGATCTTGGTTGGCATGCGTTCGGCAATCTTATTGCCCAGCAGTACGGCGGGCACGTTGGCCAGCATCATGCCCAGCGTGGTGCCCGACACCACGGCTACAAAGTTGTGGTATTTGGCCGCCAGGGCGATGGTGGCAAACTGGGTTTTGTCGCCCATTTCGGCCAGGAAGAAGGCAATCAAGGTGGTGCCGAACACGCCAAAGCGGGCCAGCTTGGCATCTTCTTCTTCAAACTTGTCGGGCACCAGTGTCCAGCCTGCCATACCGATGAAAGAAATGCCCAGCACCCAGCGCAGGGTTTCGGGCCCGACCAAGGAGGTCACCCAGGAGCCGACCGCACCCGCAAAGGCGTGGTTGGCAATGGTGGATACCAAGATGGCCGCAATGATGGGCCAGGGCTTTTTGAATTTGGCCGCCAGAATGAAGGCGAGGAGTTGGGTTTTATCGCCGATTTCCGCGAGAGCGACGATGCCTGTGGAGATGAGAAATGCTTCCATGGGTATTATTTTCCTTGGCCGGATCTAAGACGAATGACCACATCCCCTCCCGGCCAAACCGAGGTGACATGGTCAAAGGTCTTGCTAAGAATTTGCCTAAAACTGGTTTAGACATCAACCGCTTGCACCATAGCCGAACGGCTAAGTATGTTGACGCAAGCCCCACATAAGAGTGGGCGGCTACTCCCCAATGAACCCTGCGATCTTACCCGACGCACCAGGGTAATTCCTTATACGGTGACCCAATCGCAGCCAAAAGTCGCCTGCGCGACGTCCAGTGTAACATCGGCGCAACCTTCGGCTCCGGCCAAGGCTGCCAACGCCAGCTCGGGTCGGTTGTTTTGTTCGCTTAAATGCGCGGCCATGATGCGGCGCAGACCGCCCACGGCCAGGGCCTGGGCAATCGCGGCGGCGGCGTAATTGGCCAGGTGGCCGTACATGCCGCCTACGCGCTGCTTTAGAAACGGTGGGTAGCGCGACGCGGCCAGCAGATCGGGATCGTGGTTGCATTCCAGCAGCAGGGCCTGGCAGCCCATCAGCTGCTCCAGCACGTGCGGCGTGGCATGGCCTAGATCGGTCAGGATGCCCAGGTGTGCATCGCCCTGGCTGCAGCGCAGTTGCAAGGGCTCACGGGCATCGTGCGGTACGGTAAAGGGCGTGAGCTGCAAGTTGCCCAGGTCGATGGTTTCGGTGTCGCGGGCGATACGCAGCAGGCCGTCCAGGTCTGGCAGATCGGGGTGGACGATGGCGGCATGGGTGCCGTGGCTCATCCACACCGGGATGCGGTGGCGCACGGCCCACTGCGGCGCGCAGCCCACATGGTCGCCGTGCTCGTGGGTGATGAAGATCGCGTCGATCTGCCCGGCCTGCAGGCCCGCGAGCGCCAGCCGCTGGTCGAGCTGCTTTTGGCCAAAGCCGCAATCGACCAGCACGCGGGTGGTGTGGGCCCCGCGGCTGGCTTCGACGATGGTGCCGTTGCCTGCGCTGCCGCTGCCCAGGCTTTTGAAGCGTAAGGTGCTTATTTCAGGTCGTCCGCAATGATCTGGACGATCTTCTTGGCGTTGTCGGACACTTCGGGTACGCCCGCTGCGTTCAGCACCGAGACGGTGGTGGTCGTGCCTTCGGTGACCACGGCAATGCGGTACTGCAGCGGTGGCGAGGTGCTGTCTTTGCTGAACAACTTGGTGAAGAAGCCAGGCTGGGTCTTGGTGGCATTCGGGGCCACGTAGCGCACAAAGTAGGTGCCTTTGCTGCGGTCGCGGTCTTCGACGGTGAAGCCGGTGCGGTCCAGCGTCAGACCGACGCGGCGCCAGGCACGGTCAAAACCGTCGTCTAGTTGCACCACCGGCTGGTTGTTGACCGTGGCGATACGGGCATTGGCCTTGGCGGCTTCGGGCTCCAGCGCGGTTTTGACCTGCTCGTCGTTGGCACCCAGTTTCAGCATCAGGCGGCGCAGGAATTCAACTTCCAGCTCGGGATCGGTGGGGCGGGGCTGCCAGATGGTCTGGTCTTTGGCCTGGCTGGTGTACACCTCGACCATGCCGCGGTGGCTGATGTAGATTTCGGTACCGCCGGTGGCCGTACGCTCCAGGCGGGTGCGGTATTTGTCGCGTTCGCCGGTGGAGTAGAGCGACTCAAATACTTTACCCAAGGTGCTGCGGATAATGTCCTGCGGCAACTTGGCGCGGTTTTCGGCCCAATCGGTTTCCATGATGCCCAGGCCGGGGTTGTCTTCGGTCAGCAGAAAGCCGTTTTGCTGCCAGAAGTCGCGCACCGGCACCCACAATTTGTCGGCGGGGCGGTTCACCACCAGCCAGCGCTGCGTGCCCGCGCGCTCCACACGGATGTCGCCCAGCGAGGTGGCGGCGGTGGGGGCGGCAGCGGCAACCTGGCCGACTTTGTAGTTGCTGGCGGTGACGGCAGCGCCAGGCACCACGTACTTGGAGTCACGGCTTAATTGCGACAGGTCGGGCGGCACGTCCAGCGCCGGGCCTACCGTGCCCGCGCTTTTGTAGTCGATCTTTTCGCTTTGCAGCACCGAGCAGGCACCCAGCGCCAATGTCATCCCCAACACTCCAACTTTCAATCCAGCTTTGGCAATATGGTTCACGTATCGTTCCTAAAAGGGTTTACAGCAAGCCGCCGCTGCGCAGCGCGTCTTTTACAGTGGTGTGGAAAGAGGTCGACAAGGGTGTCATGGGCAGGCGCAAAGTAGGCCCGCACAGGCCAATCTCGGCCATGGCCCATTTCACGGGAATCGGGTTGGCTTCGACAAACAGGTGCTTGTGCACCGGCATGAGCTGGCGTTGGATCTCCATGGCCCGGCGGTTGTCGCCTGCCATGGCTGCCACACAGAGTTCGTGCATCAGGCGCGGGGCTACGTTGGCCGTCACGCTGATGTTGCCCTGGCCGCCGCACAGCATCAAAGCCACGGCGGTCGGGTCGTCGCCCGAGTACACGGCAAAGCCTGGGGGGACATCGCGGATCAGCCACTGGGCGCGTTCGATGTTGCCGGTGGCTTCCTTGATGCCGATGATGCCCGGCACCTGGGCCAGGCGCAGCACGGTGTCGTGCAGCATATCGGCGACCGAGCGGCCGGGTACGTTGTACAGCACCATGGGCAAATCCACCGCTTCGGCGATAGCCTTGAAGTGCTGGTACTGGCCTTCTTGGGTGGGTTTGTTGTAGTAAGGCACGACCTGCAGATGGCAGTCGGCACCGACCTTTTTGGCAAAGCGAGTCAGCTGGATGGCTTCCGCCGTGGAATTGGCCCCGCAGCCCGCCATGATCGGCACCCGGCCTTTGGCCTGCTCGACCGACACGCGGATGATCTCGCAGTGCTCTTCCACGGTGACCGTGGGCGATTCGCCGGTGGTACCGACCACGCCAATGCAGTCCGTTCCCTCCGCAATATGCCAGTCGATCAGTGTGCGCAGGGTGGGGTAGTCCACGCTGCCGTCTTCAAGCATCGGGGTCACCAGTGCCACGATGCTGCCAGTAATGGGTGTCATGTCCGCAGTCTCAAACGGGAAAATCGCCATTCTAACGAGGGCGTGTAAGGCAAATTTGCCGTTGGGAAAAACGATTTGCTATTGTTTGCATAGCTGCTAGCATAGGTGCAATATGCGCTAGAGGCCAATTTTGTTCAAAAACAGGCCCAGAGCTGGTCGGCCAGGGTTACCAGGAACTCGGGCCGCGTGTACAGGGCGAACACCCCTGTCAGCGCTGCCAAGGCGGCACACCACCAGCCTAGTGTTTTTGCCATGGTTTCAGGCCCCCTGCGCCAGCGCGTCCGCGCGGCGTATCGGCGCTTCCTTGACCGGCAGGTTCACCAGCCCGGCAAACACGCCCAGGGCGATGGCGATGTACCAAACTAGGTCGTAGTTGCCATTGCGGTCGTACAGAACGCCGCCTAGCCACACGCCCAGGAAGGAGCCGATCTGGTGGCTTAAAAACACAAATCCGCTCAGCATTGACATGTGCTGGATACCAAAAATCTGCGCCAGTGCAGCATTCGTTGGTGGCACGGTAGACAGCCACAGCACGCCCATCACGGCCGCAAAAATGTAGACGCTGGTGGGCGACAACGGGGCCAGCAAGAAGATGCTGATGGTCACGGCCCGGGCAAAGTAGATGAAGGACAGGATGGTCTTTTTCTGCATGCGCTGCCCCAGCGTGCCCGCTGCGTAGGTGCCAAACACATTGAACAGGCCGATCAGCGCCAACGCGTAGCTGGCCACCTGGGGCGACAAGCCCTTGTCGCGCAAATAGCTGGGCATGTGTACGCCGATGAATACCACCTGGAAGCCACAGACAAAATAGCCCGCCATCAGCAGTTGGAAGCTGGGGTATTTGAAAGCCTCTTTGAGCGCTTCGCCAATCGTCTGGTCGCGTGGCACCGCCTGGGCACCGCCAAAACCCGGCTCGCGCAGGCCCCAAGACAGCGGAATGATCAGACAGGCCGCGCCCCCCAGCACCACCAGCGCCTGCTGCCAGCCCAGGTGGCTGATCAGCAGCCCTTCGGTCGGCACCATCAGAAACTGGCCAAACGAGCCCGCAGCCGCCGCAATCCCCATGGCCCACGAGCGCCTGTTGGCCGCCACATTACGCCCGATCACGCCGTAAATCACCGCGTAGGTGGTGCCCGCCTGGGCAATGCCGATCAGTACCCCGGCGCTCAGCGTGAACAGCAGCGGCGTGGGCGCGTGCGCCATACCGATCAGCCCCAGCGCGTAGCACAGCGTGCCCACCATAATTACCTTCACTGCCCCCAGCTTGTCGGCCAGCATGCCCGCAAATACGCCACTGACACCCCAGGTCAGGTTCTGGATAGCGATGGCAAAGGCAAAGGTTTCGCGGGTCCAGCCCTGGGCCTGGGTGATGGGCTGCAGCCACAGGCCAAAGCCATGGCGGATGCCCATGGACAGCGTAACGATGGCACCGCCGCAGATGAGGAGTTGGGTGAGAGAAAGAGGGGCTTTGGAACTTTGCATGGCGTGACTGTACAGAGATCGTGGCACACCTCCAGGCTGCAGTGCTGCGCATCTTTCGCCAACCCCCTTGCAGGGGACAACACCAGCAGCCTGGCAAAGCCAGTTCTGCGGTGTTTCTGGCGGGCCCGCGTTTTGCACGTCGCTGGGTGGCGGGCAACTGACATTCAAGCGAAGATTCTAGGATGCTGTGGTTGCATCCAGTGCTCTACAATCCAAAATTATGGCTACCCAAAACCCCGCAATCCCCGCCTATTCCGAAAGCTCGATCCGTGTCCTCAAAGGCCTGGAGCCCGTCAAGCAGCGCCCGGGCATGTACACCCGCACCGACAACCCCTTGCACGTCATCCAGGAAGTGCTGGACAACGCGGCCGACGAGGCGCTGGCGGGCCACGGCAAAAAGATCCGCGTCACGCTGTTTGCCGACGGTTCGGTCGGCATCGACGACGATGGCCGCGGCATCCCGTTTGGCATGCACCCGGAAGAAAACGCCCCGGTGATCGAGCTGGTGTTCACCCGCTTGCACGCGGGCGGCAAGTTCGACAAGGGCAAAGGCGGGGCCTACAGCTTTTCGGGCGGCCTGCACGGCGTGGGGGTCAGCGTGACCAACGCCCTGGCGCTGCGGCTGGAAGCCACTTCGTACCGCGAAGGCTCGGTGGCCAATTTGGTGTTTGCTGCCGGTGACGTGGTTGAGCCCTTGCAGATCCGCAAGGCCGAGGCGGGCGACCGTAAATCTGGTACCAGCGTGCGCGTCTGGCCTGACCCCAAATACTTCGAATCTTCGGCCCTGCCCATGGCCGAGCTGACCCATTTGCTGCGCAGCAAAGCCGTGCTCATGCCCGGTGTCACGGTCACCCTGACCATTGAGAAAACCAAGGACGTGCAGACCTGGGCCTACAAGGGCGGCCTGCGCGACTACCTGACGCAAACCCTGAACGGCGAGCCGGTGATTCCGCTCTTCGAAGGTGAAGGCTTTGCCGACAGCGGCCACGACACCTTTGCCGAAGGCGAGGGCGCGCAGTGGTGCGTGGCCTTTACCGAAGACGGCGCGCCCATGCGCGAGAGCTACGTCAACCTGATCCCCACCAGCGTGGGGGGTACCCATGAATCCGGCCTGCGCGACGGCCTGTTCACGGCGGTCAAAAGCTTCATCGAGCTGCATTCCCTGCTGCCCAAGGGCGTGAAGCTGCTGCCCGAAGACGTGTTTGCCTGCGCCAGCTTTGTACTCAGCGCCAAGGTGCTGGACCCGCAGTTCCAGGGCCAGATCAAGGAACGGCTGAATTCGCGCGACGCGGTGCGCCTGGTGTCCAGCTTTGTGCGGCCCACCCTGGAGTTATGGCTGAACCAGCACGTGGATTACGGCAAAAAGCTGGCCGAATTGGCCATCAAGGCCGCCCAGTACCGCCAGAAAGCCGGGCAAAAGGTCGAAAAGCGCAAGGGTTCCGGCGTGGCCGTGCTACCCGGCAAGTTGACCGACTGTGAAAGCAAAGATTTGGCGCAAAACGAGGTGTTTCTGGTCGAGGGCGACTCCGCCGGTGGCAGCGCCAAAATGGGCCGCGACAAGGCCAGCCAGGCCATCCTGCCCCTGCGCGGCAAGGTGCTCAACACCTGGGAGGTGGAGCGCGACCGGCTGTTTGCCAACACCGAAATCCACGATATCTCGGTAGCCATCGGCGTGGACCCGCACGGTCCCAACGACACGCCCGACCTGAGCGGCCTGCGCTACGGCAAGATCTGCATCCTCAGCGACGCGGACGTAGACGGCTCGCACATCCAGGTGCTGCTGCTGACCCTGTTCTTCCGCCACTTCCCCAAGCTGATCGAAACCGGCCACGTATTTGTCGCCCGGCCGCCGCTGTACCGTGTGGATGCGCCCGCCCGCGGCAAAAAACCAGCCAGTAAAGCCTATGCGTTGGACGAAGGCGAACGCAGCGCCATCCTAGATAAGCTCCGCAAGGAAGGCGTGCGTGAAGGGGCCTGGAGCATCAGCCGCTTCAAAGGCCTGGGCGAGATGAATGCCGAGCAACTGTGGGACACCACGTTAAATCCGGATACACGCCGCCTCTTGCCGGTACAGCTGGGCAGTGTTAACTTCGCCCAGACCGAAAGCCTGATCACCAAGCTGATGGGCAAAGGCGAAGCCGCTTCCCGGCGTGAATTGATGGAGTTGCATGGCGACACCGTCGAGCTGGACGTTTAACAAACTTATGAACAAAATAGGCCTTTGGCGTAGATTCTGTATAGGCATTGCGCTATTGATAACGCAGCATGTCGCCCTGGCCGACGTGTGGGGTTATATCGACCCGCAGGGCGTGGCGCACTTTGCCACCGAGCGCACGGACGACCGCTACGAGCTCTTCTACAAGGGCGATGAAAGCTTTGACACCACCCAGGGACTCAAGGCTGCCAGCACGGCCCGGCCGGTGGATGTGCCCACGGCTCCGGCCAAGCTGCTGGCGTTTTTTGATATTTCGCCCAGTTACAAATTGGTCAAACACCATCTGCGTGAGGCCTCCACCAAGCTGAGCATCGACTACGAACTGCTGCAGGCCCTGATCGTGGCCGAGTCGGGCTTCAACAGCACGGCTGTGTCGCCCAAGGGCGCTGTCGGTCTGATGCAGATCATGCCGGCCACGGCCGAACGCTACGGGCTGGTGGGTGACCCCAAAAACAGCATCGAGCAAAAGCTGACCGACCCTAAAACCAATATCCGCATTGGCGCGCGCTACCTCAGCGATCTGATCAATATGTTCCCCGGCCAGCTCGACTTGGCGGTGGCCTCGTACAACGCAGGCGAGGGCGCGGTACAAAGGGCGGGCAACCGCATTCCCAATTACAAGGAAACCCAGGCCTACGTGAAAACCGTGCTCCAGCTCTACAACGGCCTGAAGCCGCCCGCAGCCGTGGCCGAGCAGCGCCGCCTGCCATCGCGTATCCGTATGGAGCTTTCTGGCGGTGCCGTAGGCCGTGGCAATCTGCCTCCGGTGGCCGGATTGCCCTGATATCTGTCGTCTTTGCGGCACCCCTAGCCGCGTCTTTTCTCTCTTTCTCCACTCCCCATGACCGACCAACCCGAACTGGACCTGCCCGAAGATCCGCCTTTGCTGCCGCCGGACGCCACCTCTGAGCCCGCTATCGACGACGACGGCCTGAGTCTGGCCAGCTACGCGCAGCGCGCTTACCTGGAATACGCCCTGAGCGTGGTCAAGGGCCGTGCCATTCCCGATGTGACCGACGGCCAGAAGCCGGTGCAGCGGCGGATTTTGTATTCCATGTCGCGCATGGGTCTGGGTTTTGGCGGGGCCAATGGGGCCACCGGGGCCAAGCCGGTCAAATGCGCCCGCGTGGTGGGTGATGTGCTGGGTCGCTTCCACCCGCACGGCGACCAGGCCGCCTACGACGCACTGGTGCGCATGGCGCAAGACTTCAGCCAGCGCTACCCGCTGATCGACGGCCAGGGCAACTTCGGCAGCCGCGACGGCGACGGCGCAGCGGCCATGCGCTACACCGAGGCGCGACTGGCCCGTATCACCAGCCTGCTGCTGGACGAAATTGACGAAGGCACGGTGGACTTTGTGCCGAACTACGACGGTTCCACCCAGGAGCCGCAGCAGTTGCCCGCCCGCCTGCCATTCAACCTGCTCAACGGTGCCAGCGGCATCGCCGTGGGCTTGGCCACCGAGATCCCCAGCCACAACCTGCGCGAGATTGCCGATGCCTGCGTGGCACTGATCAAGACCCCACAGCTCAGCGAAGAAGAGCTGTTTGCCATCGTGCCCGGCCCGGATTACCCCGGCGGCGGCCAGATCATCAGCAGCAGCACCGACATTGCCGATGCTTATCGCACAGGCCGTGGCTCGCTCAAGGTGCGGGCGCGCTGGAAGATCGAAGAGCTGGCACGCGGCCAGTGGCAGCTGGTGGTCAATGAGCTGCCGCCCGGTGTCAGCACCCAGCGCGTGCTGGAAGAGATCGAAGAACTCACCAATCCGCGCATCAAGGCCGGTAAAAAGGCCCTGAGCCTGGAGCAGACCCAACTGAAAGCCTCGGTGCTGTCGGTGCTGGACGTGGTGCGCGACGAATCGAACAAAGACGCGGCGGTGCGCCTGGTGTTCGAGCCCAAAACCAGCCGCATCGAACAGCAGGAGCTGATCACCGCGCTGCTGGCCCATACCAGCCTGGAAACTTCTTCGCCCATCAACCTGACCATGATCGGGCTGGACGGGCGGCCGATGCAAAAGTCGCTGCGCCAGATGCTGCAGGAGTGGATTGCCTTTCGCCAGACCACGCTGCAGCGCCGCAGCCAGCACCGGCTGGACAAGGTGCTGGAGCGCATCCACATTCTGGAGGGGCGGCAGATTGTGCTGCTCAATATCGACGAGGTGATCGCCATCATCCGCCAGGCCGACGAGCCCAAGGCGGCATTGATTGCGCGCTTTAACTTGAGCGACCGGCAGGCCGAAGACATCCTGGAAATCCGCCTGCGCCAACTGGCCCGGCTGGAAGCCATCAAGATCGAGCAAGAGCTGAAAACCCTGCGCGACGAGCAGGCCAAGTTGGAAGAGCTGCTGGCCAACCCCGCCGTGCTGCGCCGTTTGATGGTGAAAGAGATCGAAGCCGACGCGAAGATTTTTGCCGACCTGCGCCGCACCCTGATCCAGGCCGAGAAGCGGGCCGTGGTTGAAGTCAAGGTGGTGGATGAGCCTGTGACCGTGGTGGTTTCGCAAAAAGGCTGGGTACGGGCTCAAAAAGGCTGGGCCAAAGACCCGAACGGCCAGCCCGAATACAGCTTCAAATCCGGCGACGCGCTGTACGGCACCTTTGAATGCCGCAGTGTGGACACCCTGCTGGTGTTCGGTACGGCGAAAGACAAGGTAGGCCGGGTCTACACCGTGCCCGTGGCCTCGCTGCCCGGCGCACGTGGTGACGGTCAGCCCGTCACCACACTGATCGAGCTTGAATCCGGCACCCAGGTGGCTCACTACTTTGCCGGGCCGGGCAGCGCCACGCTGCTGCTGTCCAGCTCGGGCGGTTACGGCTTTTTAGCCACCGTGGACGACATGCAGGCCCGCAACAAGAGCGGCAAGGCCTTCATCACTGTGGGCGAGGGCGAGGCAGTGAATCCGCCATCGCACGCCAGCGGCTCCAGCGGCAGCCAGCCGGTGGTGCCCGCCACCCATGTAGCCTGCGCCTCCACGGGTGGGCGGATTCTGACCTTTGAGATCGCCGATTTGAAGCTCCAGCCCAAGGGTGGGCGCGGCCTGATGCTGATTGCGCTGGAAGATGCCGACACCCTGGCCGGTGCCGCGGCCTACATCCGCAGCATCCGCATCGACGGTATGGGGCGCGGTGCCAAGCCACGCTCTGAAACGCTGGAAATCCGCAGTTTGAACAACGCGCGGGCGGTGCGTGGGCGCAAGGGCAAGCTGGCCGATCTGGGCTTTAAACCGAGCAGTGTGGTGCGGGTGGAATAAGGCTGTTCAAGCTGTTTCCGAGGGGGGTGAATCTGTCACAATTTGTGAAGTAGAAAAACCCGCATAACTAGGAGACATCATGAACTTCAGCAATTTGCGCGTAGCAGCAAAACTCTGGCTGGCCGTGGGGGCTATCGTGGCTGCACTGCTGGTATTGGCCGGGGTCACCGGTTACCGTTCCATGGCATTGCAGGCCCAAACCCAGGCGGCCCAGCTCGCCATGGACCAGCGCGTGCTCCAGTCCACCCGCTGGGCGGGCTTGACGAACCTGAATGCGGTACGTGCCGAGGCTTCCTTGCTGAGCACCGATCCCGGCGTGGCGGCGGCCTTCAAAGAGCCCACCACGGCCACCAGCGCGCAGATTACCGAGATCCAGAAAAGCATTTCCGCGATGGATTTGAGCCCGGCGGACAAAGCCCAGCTCGACACCATTGCCGCTGCCCGGACCAAGGTGCTCGACAGCCGGGCCCGCGCGCAGCAGCTGAAAAAAGACGGCAAGACCGACGAAGCCCTGGCGCTGCTGCAAGGCGAAGTTAAGGCCGCCGTCAGCGCCTATTTAGGCGACCAGCGCAAGTTTGTCGAAATGCAGGAGCAGGCGCTGGCGCAGTCCGAGGCCGATGCCAAATCCGAGCGTGCGGTGCTGTTCAATATTGTCTGCGTGTGCCTGGCCGTGCTGGTGCTGGGCCTGCTGGCAGGCGCCTTCTGGCTGATCCGCAGCATCCAGCAGCCTTTGGGCGTGGCCAACCAGGCGGCGGCCCGCATCGCTGAGGGCGACCTCAGCATGTCACTGGATTCAGCGCGCAAGGACGAGTTTGGGGACCTGCTGCGCTCGCTGAGCACCATGAGCCTGTCGCTGGGCCGTATGGTCCACCAGGTGCGCCAAAGCACCGACAGCATAGCCACCGCTAGCTCCGAAATCGCCAGTGGCAACAACGACCTGGCGGCCCGCACCGAGCAGACCGCTAGCAACCTGCAGCAAACCGCGGCCTCCATGGACCACCTGACCCAGACTGTGCGCCAAAGCGCCGATAACGCCAACCAGGCCAGCTCGCTGGCGGCCAGCGCGTCCAGCGTGGCGCAAAAGGGCGGCGAGGTGGTCAAGCAGGTGGTGGTGACGATGGAGGAGATCAACGCCAGCAGCAAGAAGATCTCCGACATCATCGGCGTGATCGACGGCATCGCCTTCCAGACCAACATCCTGGCGCTGAACGCCGCCGTGGAAGCGGCCCGCGCGGGTGAGCAGGGCCGGGGATTTGCCGTGGTGGCCAGCGAAGTGCGCAGCCTGGCGCAACGTAGCGCCCAGGCGGCCAAGGAAATCAAGGGCCTGATCGGCACCTCGGTGGAGAAAGTTGAGTCCGGTGCGCGGTTGGTGGCCGAGGCGGGCAGCACCATGAGCGACATCGTGCAGTCGGTCAAGCGGGTGACCGATATCGTCGGCGAGATCACCGCGGCAGCCACCGAGCAGAGCACCGGCATCAACGAGATCAACCGTGCAGTGGTCAACCTGGACCAGATGACGCAGCAAAACTCTGCCCTGGTCGAGGAGAGTGCCGCTGCCGCCACCAGCATGCGCGAGCAGGCAGGCCAGTTGGCCACGGCGGTGGCGGTGTTCAAGGTGAATGCGTCGCTGCATGGTGGTCGGGCCATGGCTTACACGGCAGCACCGGTGCCTGCGCCCGTGCGGCACACCCCGGTGGCCGCGCCCGCAGCACGGGCCCCTGCGGCCAAGCTGCCGAACAAGCCTGTGGCGGCTCCCGGACGCAAGGCGGCTCCTGCCGCCCCCGTAGCCCGCTCCTTGGCGGCCCCCAAGGCCAAACCCGCTGCCGCCCCCGCGGGCGGCGAGGGCGACTGGGAAAGCTTCTAAAAGAAAACCAAGCCCGCTTCTGCCAGAACGCATCTATTCCAGAAACATCGCAGAACTGGCTCTGCCAGGCTGCTGGTGTTGCCCCCTGAAAGGGAGTTGGTGCAAGAACCGAAGCTCTGCAGCCTGGGGGTTAGCCAATCTCCGCGATCAGCTCGATCTCGACGCAGGCTCCCATGGGGATCTGCGCCACGCCGAACGCGCTGCGGGCGTGGGCACCGATGACTGGGCCAAACACCGCGCCTAGCAGTTCGCTGGCACCGTTGGTGACCAAGTGCTGCTCGGTGAAGTCGGGGGTGGAGTTGACCAGTGACATCAGCTTGACGATGCGGGTGACCTTGTTCAGGTCGCCCACGGCGGCGTGCAGCGTGCCCAGCAGGTCGATCGCAATGGCCCGCGCAGCATCTTTGCCCTCTGCAGTGGCGATGTTTTTGCCCAATTGACCCACCCACACTTTGCCGTCTTGCTTGGCGATGTGGCCGCTCAGGAACACTAGCTTGCCGGTTTGCACAAATGGTACGTAGGCGGCCGCCGGAATGGCGATGGGGGGCAAGGTGATGTTGAGTTCTTGCAGTTTGGCGTAAATGTCCACGGTATGTCCTTTTGGTAATGAAATAAGCCTCTAGCGCATATTGCACCTACGTGAGTAGCTATGAATTATGCAGTGCGAGTGTCTACTGCCACTGTTGGGTGGGTGGCAGCCAGATGCTGCTTTGGCTTTGCGATTGGGATTGTGACGACCCATCGCCGGTCTGCCTGGCCCGTGCGGGAAGCGGTGGCGGCGGGGTCACCGGCTCCAGCGGCATCACCGTGACAGCCACGCTGAGGATGTGGCTGGCTCCGCCGTGGATCACGCCACGCATGGGAGACACGTCGGAGTAGTCGCGGCCCGTGGCAAGGGTGACGTAGTCGTCGCCGGGAGCCCGGTTGTTGGTCGGGTCAAAGTCGCACCAGCCCAGGTCACCCGACTGGTCGGGTACGTAGACCGAGGCCCAGGCGTGCGAGGCGTCGCTGCCGATCAGCCGCGGCTGGCCCGGGGCCGGGTGGGTCAGCAGGTAGCCGCTGACGTAGCGCGCGGGCAGGCCCATGGCGCGGCAGCAGGCCACCATGATGTGGGCGAAGTCTTGGCACACGCCTTTGCGCAGCGCCAGCGCCTCCACGGCAGGGGTGTTGACCTCGGTGCTTTCCGACGAATACGTGAAGTCGTCATAGATACGCTCCATCAGGTTCTGCGCGGCGGCCAGCAGGGGCACACCGGGGCCGAAGCTGGGCTTGGCGTAGGCCAAGAAGTCCGGGTGGCGCGGCACGTAGGGCGAGGCAAACACAAATTCCGAAGCGGCGCTGAACTGGGCTCCGGCCCGGTAGCGAAAGCGCTCGCGCACCTGCTCCCAGGTCAGGGCGCTGGTGGGCCACACCGGGGCGCTGGTGCGCACTAGGCTGCGGGCCACTACGCTGAGCTCTTCGTGCACGGCCTGCAGCGCAAAGAACGAGCACAGGTTGCCATACACGTCCAACGACTGGGTGAGTTGGCTGGGCGTGGGGCCGATGGTCAGGGTGTGGCTCAGCAACTGCTGGTGGGCGGTGCTGGGCGGGCGCAAATGCGCCACGTGCTGCGCCGTTTCTACCGCGGGCTGGTAGGCGTAATGGGTTTCGTGGGTGATCTCAAGTTGCATGGCCGTACTCCATCAAGCTCCCAAGCTGGTTTTCGAATCCCTTGAATGGGTGAAGTAGGTGGCGCTGATTTCGTCCGAAACGTCAAATGCGCACTGGCTACATTGCGCCAAAAGGTCGGTCAATACAGTGTAGTGGCCTTGGGCATCCACGCTGCACAGCGCGGCCAGGTCCCAGTCGGCGGGCGACATGACTTTGTTCGACATGGCGCTGAGCACACCGGCCGGGCTGCCCGCCAGTTTGGCCAGGCGGCCACGCAAGGTATGCGCCACCCAGGCCAGCGAGCGCGGGTTGTCGCGGTCCAGCACCAGCAAATCGACCAGGGCTGCCACATCGCGGCTCTGCTGGTACTGCGAGTGGAAGGTGATGGTGCTGTCAAACAGCGCCACCATCGCCTCGAAGCCGCCGGTGTTGGCCAGCGAGCCCGCTTTGAAGCCACGCGCCAATGCGGTGGACAAAAAGCCAAGGCGCTCGATATGGCGGCCGATGCTGAGCAGGCGCCAGCCGTCGTCACGGGTCATGCGGTCGGTCTGGGCGCCGGTCATGGCGGCCAGGTGGGTGCTGGTGGCTTCCAGCACGCGCAGGGCTTCCATAGGGGAAAAGTCGCCATCCTTGGCGTTTTTGGCGCAGCGGCTGAAGAACTTGTCTTCGGCCCGCACGATCACGTTCCAGTGCTCTTGCGACAACCGTTCGCGCAGCTTGGAGGCCACCTGTTTGATGGCGCGCAGGTTGTAGCCCACGCTGGGTACGGCGCTGGGGTCGGCTAGCCCGGCAATCAGTGAGCGTTCGAACACCCGGCGCGCCTGCAGCGGCGACGGCACCGCCGCCAGCACCAGGCCGTGGCGGGTGGCCATGTCATGCAGCCATACCAGCAGCGGGGTGGCAGTTTGGTCTTCGCCGCCCAGGCTGTCCAACGTGACGCGGGCCAGGCGCAGGCTGTTTTCGGTGCGTTCGGCGTAGCGGCCCAGCCAGAACAGGTTTTCGGCAGCGCGGCTGGTCACGCGGTGGCTGCGCCGGGTCACCATCTCTACTGACAAGCTGGTTTGCAGCAGGGTGGTGCGGTCTACCTCGCCGGTGGTTTTGACCCACACGTCGGCACTGCTTCCACCGCGCTGCATGGAGGCCACGCTGTCGCGTGAATTGACCATGCGCGCCAGACCGCCAGGCAGAACCCGCCAGGACTGTGGCCCGTCGGACACGGCAAACACGCGCAGCATCATAGAGCGCGGTGCGATGCGCGCCGGGTGGTTGGGGTGGGCGTTCCAGGTCGGCATTTGCGACAGGGGCAGGTAGGCCTGCACCGTGTATTCGTCGCCCTGGCGGGCGATGCGGCCAGCCCACTCGTCGAGCTCGCGGCGCGACAGGCTGCGGCCCAGCACGGCATCAAAGGCCCGGCGGCTGGCCGCGCCCTGGTAGGTGGGTTTGATCACGCTGTTGCCCAGCTCGGGCAGGGCCGCGTCCGATGCGGCGCGTTCGCCGCACCACCAGGTAGGCAGGGCGGGCAGCAGTAGTTCCTGGTTCAGCAAGTGGCGCGACAAGGCCGGTAAGAAGCCCAGCAGCGCGGGTGATTCCAGAAATGCCGAACCCGGTGGGTTGGCCATCACCAGATTGCCGGCGCGCACCACCTGCATCAGGCCAGGCACGCCCAGGCGGGAGTCGGGCCGCAGCTCCAGCGGGTCCAGAAACTGGTCGTCCAGGCGCTTGAGTAGGCCGTGCACTGGCTCCAGGCCCTTGAGGGTCTTGAGGTACAGGCGCTGGTCGCGCACCGTCAGATCGCTGCCTTCTACCAGGGTCAAGCCCAGGTAGCGGGCCAGGTAGGCGTGTTCGAAATAGGTTTCGTTGTACGGGCCGGGGGTCAGCAGGGCGATGTGCGCGTCCTTGCCCGCCGGGCTCATGCGTTTGAGGCCATCAACCAGACTGCGGTAGGTGGAGGCCAGCCGCTGGATGTGCATGGACTCGAAGGCCTGCGGAAACAGCCGCGAAATCGACAAGCGGTTTTCCAGCAAGTAACCCAGGCCTGAGGGTGCCTGGGTGCGCTGCGACACCACCCACCAGTTGCCGTCGGGGCCACGGGCCAGATCAAATGCGGTGATGTGCAAATGCGTGCCGCCCAGTGGTTGCACGCCGTGCATGGGGCGCAGGTAGCCCGGATGGCCCTGCACCAAAGCGGGGGGCAGCAAGCCGCGCGCCAGCAGTTGCTGCGGGCCATAGATGTCGGCCAGCACGCGGTCGAGCACGCGCACGCGCTGTAGCACGCCGGTTTCGATCTGTTTCCAGCTCTCCGGCGAGACGATCATCGGGAACAGATCCAGCGACCAGGGCCGCTGTGGATTGTCGGCATCGGCATAGACGTTGTAGGTCACGCCGTTGTCGTGGATCTGGTGCTGGAGTTGTTCGGTACGGTGGTTCAGGTCGGCAAAGCCATTGGAGCCAAGCTGTTCAAAAAACTCGCTCCACTCCGTCGTGAGCGGCGTTTGCTCTGCGGAGCTTTTGGGTGGAGCTGCATCGGCCGGGCGCGACTTACCGCGCAGTTCGTCGAAGTGCCCGGCCAGGGCCGGGCGGGCCAGTGCCGACGCCAGGGCGCGGGGGTCTTCTGACATCGGTATTTGAAAAAGGGGGGGGGTCTTATTTTCCACGTGTCACCCGATTGTCACACCAGAAATGGGACTTACGGAGCGCTAAAGGACGTCAAAAATGGAGGGAAGTATGTGATAAAAACATAAGCACAGAAGCCGCTCCATTTGGAGCAGCTTCTGTGCTACGAGGCCCTATTTACCGGCGCAAATCGAGCGTGAACGGGAACTCTTTGCTGGCCGGGACGTTGATGGTCGCGGGTGGGATGTGCATCACGCCGGGCGTGTGGCCCATGCGGCTAAAGCGCGACAGACGGCGGCTCTCGGCCGTGTAGGCGTTCACCGGAAAGGTGTCGTAGCTCAGGCCACCGGGGTGGTTCACGAAGTACTGGCAGCCGCCGATGGAGTGCTTCATCCAGGTGTCCACGATGTCGAAGGTCAACGGGGCGTGGATGCCGATGGTGGGGTGCAGAGCCGACGGCGGGTTCCAGGCGCGGTAGCGCACACCGGCCACAAATTCACCGTTGGTGCCGGTGGACTGCATGGGCATGGCGCGGCCATTGCAGGTGATGACGTAGCGGCTCTGGTTCATGCCGGTGACCTTCACCTCGATGCGCTCCAGCGAGGAATCGACATACCGGGCGGTGCCGGTGGAGCCGTTTTCTTCACCCAGTACGTGCCAGGGTTCCAGCGCGTTGCGCAGCGTCATCTCAATACCGCTGCTCTTCACGTCGCCGACCAGTGGAAAGCGGAATTCCAGGTGCGGCGCGAACCAACTGCGGTCGAAGGCAAAGCCTGCGGCCACCATTTCGTCGATCACATCGTGGAAGTCCATCTGGATGAAGGTCGGCAGCATGAAGCGGTCGTGCAGCTCGGTGCCCCAGCGGGTGGCGGGCGCCTTGTACGGGTTGTCCCAGAAGCGGGCCACCAAGGCGCGTAGCAGCAGCTGTTGCGAGATGCTCATGCGGGCGTGCGGCGGCATTTCAAAGGCGCGCAGTTCCAGCAGGCCCAGACGGCCGGTCGCGCTGTCGGGCGAGTACATCTTGTCGATGGAGAATTCGCTGCGGTGCGTATTGCCGGTGGCATCAATAAGGATGTTGCGCAGCGTACGGTCGACGATCCACGGTGGCATTTCCTGGCCGTATTTTTCGCGGTTCATGGCCACCTGCTCGATGGCGATTTCCAACTCGTACAACTGGTCGTTGCGGGCTTCGTCCACGCGTGGTGACTGGCTGGTCGGGCCGACAAACATGCCGCTGAACAAATAGCTCAACGATGGATGGTTGTGCCAGTACAGCAGCATGCTGGTCAGCAGCTCGGGCTTGCGCAGGAAGGGGCTGTCGGCAGGCGTGGAGCCGCCCATCACAAAGTGGTTGCCGCCGCCGGTGCCGATGTGGCGGCCGTCGGTCATGAACTTCTCGGCGCTCAGGCGCGACTCGAACGCGGCCTCGTACAGGAACTCGGTGTTGGCCACCAGCTCGCCCCAGGTGGCGACGGGGTGCACGTTGACCTCGATCACGCCCGGGTCGGGGGTCACAGCCAGCAGCTTCAGGCGCGGGTCGCGTGGGGGCGGGTAGCCTTCGAGGACCAGCTTCACGCCCAGTTGCTCGGCGGTGTTTTCAATCGCGGCCAACAGTTCCAGGTAGTCTTCCAGCATCTCCAGCGGGGGCATGAAGATGTACAGCACGCCAGACTTTTCGCCCACGGCTTCGGCCTTGGGGCCGCTGGCGCGGCGCGGGTCACGCACTTCGACGCACAGCGCGGTGCGGGTCAGCCAGTGGGCCGATTCGTTCTTGCTGGGCACGCGGGTAGCAAAGCTGGCGGGCTCGGTTTGCAGCGGGCTGTGGGCGCTGGCCAGGGGCGGCACGGCGGTGTAGGCACTGGCCACCTGGTCCTGGCGTTGGCGGGTGGCCTCTGGCGCCGGGTTGACTCCGGACTGGAAGGGCAGGTTGGCGCGTTCGGTCAGCGTGGGAATGCTGCTGGATGAGCTCGGGATGGTGGGCGTGGCCACGCCGGGACGGGCCGGTCCGCCTACGGCGGTCATGTTGGTGGTGAATACCCCTGGCTTTGCAGCCGAGCGCTGCGCATAGCGGGCGTACATGCTGCTGGATTCGGGCAGCGGCTCGCGCGGGATGGAGGGGTCTTGCTCGACCATGTAGGGGAACTCGGCTTCGCTGACCCAGGGCAGGGAGTCGAGTGGCAGGCGCAGGCCCATGGGCGAGTCGCCGGGCATCAGGTACATGCGTTCGTCGCGCACAAACCAGGGGCCGGTGGTCCAGACCGGACCGGCTACGCGGGAAGT
This sequence comes from Rhodoferax sp., assembly GCF_025354435.1. Lineage (GTDB taxonomy): Bacteria > Pseudomonadota > Gammaproteobacteria > Burkholderiales > Burkholderiaceae_C > Rhodoferax_B. The sequence continues at coordinate 80,275 of NZ_JANXMU010000077.1, read as the reverse complement.
GTCGGCGGGTTTCACGGGCAGCACGTAGCCGATGACGGCATCGAGTTTTTGCTCGAATACGCGGCGCAGGCGTGCGCGTTCCATCTCGTCACCGAGCTTGGAGTTGAACGGGTCCACATTCACCGGCAGGCGGCGTTCACGCCACAGGTAGTACCAGGTGTCTTCGTGTGCGGCGACGATGAACTTGGGCGTGACACCCAGGTTGGTGGCCAGCTTTTCGGTGAAGCGGCGGGCATCTTCGCTGGTGTAGTTCGAGGGCACGCGCTCGTCGGCAAACAGGTCGGGATTGCGCCACACGGGCTGGCCATCAGTGCGCCAGAAAATATTCAGCGCCCAGCGCGGCAGTTGCTCGCCGGGGTACCACTTGCCTTGGCCGAAGTGCAGGAAGCCGCCCTGGCCGTACTGGTCGCGCAGCTTGTGGGTCAGGCCGGTGGCAAAGGCGCGCTTCGTGGGGCCGAGGGCATCGGTGTTCCATTCGGCGGCATCGCGGTCGTTCACGGCCACAAAGGTGGGCTCACCGCCCATGGTCAGGCGCACGTCGCCCGCGGCCAGCTTTTCATCGACCTCTTCACCCAGGGCCAGGATGTCGGCCCATTGCTCGTCGGTGTAGGGCTTGGTAACGCGGGGGGATTCGTACAGGCGGGTGACCACCATGTGGTGGGCGAACTCGACTTCGGCTTCGTCTACGCCGCCTTCAATCGGCGCAGCACTGGACGGCTGGGGCGTGCAGGCGAGTGGGATGTGGCCTTCGCCTGCGAACAGGCCCGAGGTCGCATCCAGACCGACCCAGCCTGCACCGGGCAAGAATACTTCGCACCAGGCGTGCAGGTCGGTGAAATCGACTGTGGTGCCGCTAGGGCCGTCCAAGGCTTTCACGTCGGGGGTGAGCTGGATCAGGTAGCCCGACACAAAGCGCGCCGCCAAGCCACAGTGGCGTAGCAGCTGCACCAGCAGCCAGCCGGAGTCGCGGCAGGAGCCGCTGGCTTTCTCAAGCGTTTCTTCGGGCGTTTGCACGCCGGGTTCCATACGGATCAGGTACTTGATGTCGCTCTGGATTTGCTGGTTGATGGCGACCAGGAAGTCGTTGGTAGGCTGGGTTTTCAGGTCCAGCTTGTCCAGGTAGGCCTGCACCAGCGGGGTGGCGGGCTCGGTGACTAGGTAGGGCGAGAGTTCTTCTTGCAGCGTGGGGCTGTACTTGAAGGGAAAGTTCTGCGCCTCGGGCTCCAGGAAGTAGTCGAATGGGTTGTAGACCGCCATTTCGACGACCAGATCGACCGTGACCTTGAATTCGGTAGTTTTGGCGGGAAACACCAGGCGGGCCTGGTAGTTGGCAAACGGGTCTTGCTGCCAGTTCACAAAGTGGTCAGCGGGCTCGATCTTGAGCGAATAAGAGATGACGTTGCTGCGGCAGTGGGGGGCGGGACGTAAACGGATGACCTGTGGGCCGAGGTTGACCGGGCGGTCGTACTTGTAGTGCGTAACGTGGTTCAGTGCGGCATGAATGGACATGGATGCGTCTCTTAGGGCTTCAAAAAAGATGGTTTCGGCAACGCCAGAACCTACCCGCATACTAGCAAGTCCTGAGCCATGGATTGGCTGTGGCGTGTTGCGATTGGAGTATGACCCTATGCAAAACCAGTGGCCTTCTGAGATCAAACGTGTGGCGCTGGTGGCCCCGGGTTTGCTCGGCTGGGCGCTTGGTACCGGCCTGCAGTTGGGCCAGGGCGCGCTGTGGCCGGGCTGGGTCTATATGGTTTTTATGCTGCTGGCGCTTATGTTGATTGCGCTGGTAGCTATTAATAAAATAGCATTGTGGTTGGCGGTCGGTGCGGGCACGCTGCGTTGGCTGGTGGCGCTGCTAGGTGGGCTATTGCTGGCTTTCGGTCTGTGTGGCGGGCGGGCAGTGGCATTTTCCAATACCTCTCTGGATGCGAATTTGGAGGGGCATGACATCCGTGTGGTCGGTATTGTGGTGGCGATGCCACAGCGCAGCGAAGCGGGGCTGCGGTTTCGCCTGCATGTGGAGTCGGCGCGGCTGGATGCCGGCCCCGTGGCCGTGCCACCGCTGATCGACTTGGCTTGGTACAGCGGCATGCTGGCTTTTGGCGCGGGCGGCAGCGCTACCCAACTCGAGCTGCAGCGCCAACCTGGTGATGTGCGCGCCGGGGAGCGCTGGGAGATGACGGTGCGCCTTAAGGCTCCGCACGGTGGCCGCAATCCCCACGGTTTTGATTTTGAGCTCTGGCTGTGGGAGCAGGGCGTGCAGGCCACCGGCAGCGTGCGCGCCGGGCCCAAAGAGGTAGCGCCACAGCGACTGGCCGATACCTGGCAGCACCCGGTGGAACGCGCCCGGCAAACGGTGCGCGACAGCATTTATCTGCATGTGGTGGACCGGCATTTGGCCGGGGTCATCGCCGCGCTGGTGGTGGGGGACCAAAACGCTATCGAGCGCGCCGACTGGGACCTGTTCCGGGCCACCGGCGTGGCGCATCTGATGAGCATTTCTGGATTGCACGTCACCATGTTTGCCTGGTTGGCCGCTGCGTGTGTGGGCTGGCTGTGGCGGCGCAGCGATGCACTGGGTTGGCGCGCGGGCGAAGCCTGGCCCGTGCCGCAGGTGGCGCTGGTCGGTGGTGTACTGCTGGCGATGGTCTACGCCGTGTTCAGCGGCTGGGGTGTGCCGTCGCAGCGCACTATCTGGATGCTGGCCACCATGGGCCTGCTGCGGGTAAGTGGGCGGCAATGGCCTTGGTCGTCGGTGTGTCTGCTGGCCTGCGCGGTGGTGCTGGCCATCGACCCGTATGCCTTGCTGCAGGCTGGGTTCTGGCTGAGCTTTGTGGCGGTAGCTGTGCTGTTTGCTACTGATTTAGGAGCTACTGGCGAAGGTAACATAAGCGCTAGAAGTCGATTTGGCTTGATGTTGCGTGAGCAGTGGACCATCACTTTGGCGCTGACTCCGTTGACGCTGCTGTTGTTCCAACAGGTGTCGGTGGTGGGGCTGTTGGCCAATCTGCTGGCGATTCCGTGGGTCACGCTGGTGGTCACTCCGCTGTGCATGCTGGGCGTGTTGGTGCCGCCGCTGTGGCAGGCGGCAGCGCTGGCCATCGACGCGCTGGGCTGGCTGCTGCAAATGTTGGTGCGTGTGCCGTTTGCTACGGTTTCTGTAGCTGCCCCTGAATTATGGATGGGCGCTACGGCCATATTGGGTGGCGTATTGCTGGTGCTGCGTCTGCCCTGGGGCTGGCGGGTGATGGGCGTGCCGCTGCTGTTGCCGGTGCTGTTGTGGCAAGCCCCGCGCCCACCCACTGGGCATTTTGGGCTGCTGGCTGCCGACATCGGGCAGGGCAACGCCGTGGTGGTGCGCACCGCGGCCCACACGCTGGTGTTTGACACCGGGCCGCGCTTTGGGTTGGACAGCGATGCGGGCCAGCGCGTGCTGGTGCCGCTGCTGCGGGCGCTGGGCGAAACGGTAGACACGGTCATCGTCAGCCACCGCGACAGCGACCACAGCGGTGGCGCGGCTTCGTTGTTGGCAACCCAACCGCAGGCCGCTCTGCTGAGCTCTATCGAAGCGGGTAACCTCCTGCAGGCCGTACGCCCCGTGCAGCGCTGTGCGGCGGGCCAGGCTTGGACCTGGGATGGCGTGCGTTTTGATGTGCTGCATCCGCAGGCCACCGACTACGACAGCGTGCAAAAGCCCAATGCCTTGAGCTGCGTGTTGCGCGTCTCCAACGGCACTTACACGGCGTTACTCGTGGCCGATATTGAGCAACCGCAAGAGGCCGCGTTGCTTGCCCGCCAGGTGCCGCTGCGGGCCGATGTCTTGCTGGTGCCGCACCACGGCAGCAAAACCTCCAGCAGCCCGGCGTTTCTGGATGCGGTACAGCCGCGCTTTGCGCTGGTGCAGGCCGGTTACCGCAACCGTTTTGGCCACCCTGCGCCGCCGGTGCTGGAGCGCTACCAGCAGCGTGGCATCGCGGTGGTGGATAGCAGCCACTGCGGGGCTGCCAGCTGGCAATCCACGGCACCCTCCCAGATGCATTGCGACCGCCAGGACGATCCCCGTTACTGGCAGCACCATCCGCCGTGAGACTGCCCGGCAAACAGCGCTACGATGGGTACCGTGGATGTGCCACATAGGCATGGATTAGCCCGCACATCCTATCGGTCGCTTGTTTTTGCACCAACCTGGCGCGCTACTTGCTATGCTTTGTTATCAGGAGATGGACTTATTTATGCAAAAATTTGACGAGATGTACACAGGGCTACCTTACGAGTTTTTCTCAAAGGGCAAGCAGATCCGGGACCACTACAAAATCTACGATGCCTGGCTAGCCAAGCAGCCAGGCGACATGATGGCCAAGCGCCGTGAAGAAGCGGAAATGATCTTCCGCCGCGTCGGTATCACCTTTGCGGTGTACGGTGCCAAAGACGAAGACGGCTCGGGCACCGAGCGACTGATTCCCTTCGACCTGATCCCTCGCATCATTCCCGCGCAAGAGTGGGGCAGCATGGAAAAAGGCCTGGTGCAACGCGTCACTGCTCTGAACCGCTTCCTGCATGACGTCTACCACGACCAGGAAATTCTGAAGGCGGGGATCATCCCCACCGAGCAGATCATGAACAACGCCCAGTTCCGCCCCGAGATGATCGGCGTGGACCTGCCCAACCAGATCTATTCGCACATCTCCGGTGTCGACATCGTCCGCGCCCCGGATGCCCAGGGTAATGGCGAGTACTACGTGCTGGAAGACAACCTGCGTGTGCCCAGCGGCGTGAGCTACATGCTGGAAGACCGCAAGATGATGATGCGGCTCTTCCCCGACCTGTTCAACAGCCACCGCGTGGCCCCCGTGGCGCATTACCCCGACTTGCTGCTGGAAACCCTGCGTGCCTCGGCTCCCGCCGCCACCTCTGACCCTACCGTGGTGGTGCTGACCCCCGGCATGTACAACAGCGCTTACTTTGAGCACGCGTTTTTGGCCCAACAAATGGGTGTCGAGCTGGTCGAAGGGCAAGACCTGTTCGTCAAGGACAAGTTCTGCTACATGCGCACCACCCGCGGCCCGAAACGCGTGGATGTGATCTATCGCCGCGTGGACGACGACTACCTCGACCCGCAGGTGTTCCGCCCTACCTCCACCCTGGGCTGCGACGGCCTGATGTCAGCCTACCGGGCTGGCAACGTGTCGATCTGCAACGGTGTGGGTACTGGCGTGGCCGACGACAAGTCGATCTACCCCTACGTGCCCAAGATGATCGAGTTCTACCTCGGCGAAAAGCCGATTTTGAACAACGTGCCCACCTTCATGTGCCGCAACCCGGAAGACCTGAAGTACACCCTGGCCAACCTCAAAGACCTGGTGGTCAAGGAAGTGCACGGCGCAGGCGGCTATGGCATGCTGGTCGGCCCGGCCTCCACCAAGGCCGAAATCGAAGAATTCCGCGCGGCCCTGCTGGCCAACCCCAGCGGCTACATCGCCCAGCCCACGCTCAGCCTCTCCAGCTGCCCGACCTTTGTGGAGAGCGGCATTGCACCGCGCCACATCGACTTGCGGCCCTATGTGCTGTCGGCTAAAACCGTGCAGATGGTGCCGGGTGGCCTGACCCGCGTGGCCCTAAAAGACGGCTCGCTGGTGGTTAACTCATCGCAAGGTGGCGGCACCAAAGACACCTGGATTCTGGAAGACGACGCAGTGCCTGCGACGGTTCCTGTTATTCCAGCAGAGACGCAAATCCAGACCCAATCGTAGACAACAGACCACAGGAACAACAACATGCTGTCACGCACTGCCGACCATCTTTTCTGGATGTCCCGCTATACCGAACGTGCCGAGAACACGGCCCGTATGCTCGACATCAACTACCAAACCGCGCTGCTGCCCCAGTCGGCCGCTGTGGCCCAAGTGGGCTTGCAAGGCCTGCTGTCCATCAGCGAACTGCTGCAGCCCTACATGGCCAAGCATGGCGAAATCACGTCCAAAGAGGTGATGGAGTTCATGGTCAAGGACGAAGAAAATCCATCTTCCATCATCTCCTGCCTGCGTGCAGCCCGTGAAAACGCCCGTGCAGTGCGCGGCACCCTGACCACCGAAGTCTGGGAAACGCTCAACACCACCTGGCTGGAAGTCAACCGCATGCTCAAGGCGGGCGATTTCGAAACCGACCCGGCGCAGTTCTTCGAGTGGGTCAAGTTCCGCTCGCACCTGTCGCGCGGTGTGACGCTAGGCACCATGCTGCAGGACGAGGCTTTCCACTTCACGCGCTTGGGCACCTTTCTGGAGCGGGCCGACAACACCGCGCGCCTGGTGGACGTGAAGTTTCACGCCGTGCAAAGCGACTTTTTCGGTGCCGCCAGCGAGAAGGACCAAGAGTACGACTTCTACCACTGGAGCGCGATTTTGCGCAGCGTCTCGGGCTTCGAGGTGTACCGCAAGGTCTACCGCGACGTGATCAAACCCGAGCGCGTGGCAGAGCTGCTGATCTTGCGTGCCGACATGCCTCGCTCTTTGCACGGCAGCCTGAACGAGGTGCTGAGCAACCTGTCGCTGGTGTCCACCAATCCCTACAGCGAAACCCTTCGCCGCGCTGGCAAGCTGCGCGCCGACCTGCAGTTTGCCCGCATCGACGAAATCCTGGCCACCGGCCTGCACGCCTTCCTGACGCAGTTCCTGGACCGCGTGAACGAGCTGGGCGCGCACATTAGCCGCGAGTTCCTGGTGCCGGTGACCACCTGAGATGCAAGCTGACGGTTTCCGGATCGGCAACCCACAAACACCACCCCACAGGCCCCTGGTGGCCTGTGGGGTGGTGTCGTTTTATGGCATGAAACCACGTGCGCGTACGTTGTGCCGGTAGGCTTTAAACCCGCCCAAATCTTCACCCGTTGGCTGGGTCGCTTGAGCGTGGGGCGCAAACTTACGCTGATTTATCTGCTCGACCTGACCGCCGTGATCTACGTGTCGAGCATCCTGATCCACGAGAAATTCCAGTCGATTGATTTCACCCGTAAAGAAATCATCGGCACAGCCTACAGCGTGGCGGTGCGTGATGTACTCATGCAGCCCTTTTTACCGCCCCAAACTGGTGCATTGCCATCGTCGGTGGCCCTGCTGCGTCTGGATGCCTTGCGCATGCGCCACGACGAGGCCTTGCAGACGGCCCAGGCCAGTAAGGCCTTTGTAGAAAGCTGGCAGCAGCTCGACACCGAGACCCGCCCGGTCGAGCACCAAAACGCCCTGCGGCCCATGCTGCGCCAAGCCCGCGAGTTGTTGACGACCGTGGGCAACCAGTCCAACCTGATCCTGGACCCCGATCTGGATAGCTACTACGCCATGTCGCTGGTGGTGCTGCGCTTTCCCGAGCTGTTGGAGGTGCTCAACGACACCATCCGCATCCTGCCCAAAGCCCCGTCGGCGGTGGCGATTCCGTCCGGTGTGCAAGACCGGCGCACCGAACTTCTGATTTTGGCCGGGCGGCTGGATGCCGTGGCGCTGGGTATCCGCTCGGACTACAACCAGGCCTTTGCCGCAGGCACCCCGGCGCAGCGCGCCGCGCTGCAGGCCAGCCGTACCGTGCTGGAGGCCCGGTTGGGCGAATTTTTGGCGGCGGTGCAGCTGCTCGCCGATGGCGATGCCAATCCGCACAACCTGGAGCTGCTGCAACAGCATTACGGCGATTCGCTGCTGGCGCTGACCGAGGCCTGGGCCCGCACCGCCACCGATCTGGACCGGCTGCTGCACGAGCGGGTGGATGCGCTGTTCAACCGCATGTGGCTGCACCTGGGCACGGCCTTTTTGCTGCTCAGCTGCATTTTGAGTCTGGTCTACGCGGTAGCCCGCCAGATCGCCCGGCCTCTGAAGAACCTGGCTTCTGTGGCCGATGCGGTGCGCCAGACCGGCGACCACTCGCGCCGGGCGGTGTGGCACAGCCGGGACGAAATTGGCCAACTGGTCACCGCCTTCAACGGCATGCTGGCCCAGCTGGACCAGCAACGGCTGGCCGAGCAGGAAGCCGCCGCCCGCAGCCGTGCCGCCCAGGCCCAGCAGGCGCTGGTGGAGGCGATTCCGATTGCGCTGGTGGTCACCTCGGTGCCCGACCACGAGGTACTGCACGCCAACGCCCCGGCACTGCCGTGGCTGGCAGGTCAGACCCGAGACCCCTGGCGCACCGGACTGGAGCCGGGCGTACGTGCGCGGTTTTTCCAGCAGCTGTCGGACCAGGGCAAGGTGGATGAGTTCGAGGTGCGCTGGCTGGGCGGGGCCGAGCCCTCGTGGGCCGTGCTGTCGGCCCGCAGGCTGCAGTTCCAGGGGCGGGATGCGGTGCTGACGGCCTTCACCCCGATCAATGTACTCAAGGTGATGGAGCGCCGCCTGGAGCTCTGGGCCAAGGTGTTTGAGGCCTCTAGCGAGAGCATCATCATCATGGACGGGCAGCAAAAGATTCTGAGCGTCAACCGGGCGTTTTGCCGCAGCACCTCGTACGACTTCTACGAGGTGATTGGCGAGCCGCTGAGTGTGTTGCTGGAAGGTACGGAAGCGGCGACCGTGGAACAAAGCCTGAATGCCCTGTCGCAAGACCGCGATGCCTGGCAGGGTGAGGTCCATTTCCGCAAACGCTCGGGCGAAACCTACCCGGCGTGGCTGATGATCTCTGCGGTGCGCGACGGTTCGCGCTTTGGCGCGGTGTCGCAGTACATCGGCATCTCGGTCGATATCACCGACCGCAAGCGCACCGAGGCGCGGGTGCAGTTTCTGGCCCAGCACGATGTGCTGACCGAGCTGCCCAACCGGGCGTTGTGCGTGATCCGGCTGGAGGCCGCGATCGAGGCCGCGCAGCGCAGCGGCGAGCGGGTGGCCGTGTTGTTCATCGACCTGGATCGCTTCAAAAACATCAACGACACACTGGGCCACCACATTGGCGACGGCGTACTACGCTCGGTGGCCAGCCGCTTGAGCCAGGCGGTGCGCGGCGATGACACCGTGAGCCGCCTGGGTGGTGACGAATACGTGGTTATTCTGCGCGGCGTGGCTGGACCCGAAGAGGTGCAGCAGACGGTGGAGCGCCGCCTGATTCCACTGATCCGCCAGACCCACCATGTTGAAGGCCACGACCTGCAAGTCTCGTGCAGCGTCGGCATTGCGCTGTACCCGGATGACGGCCTGGACCTGCCCTTGCTGATGCGCCGTGCCGATGCTGCCATGTATGCCGCCAAAAACGCTGGGCGCGATATGGCGCGGTTTTACGAACCCGAAATCGAGCAACTGGCCCAGCAGCGACAGACGCTGGAGCAGCAACTGCGCCATGCCCTGGAGCGCGGCGAATTCGGCCTGCACTTCCAGCCCAAGGTCAACGCCGAGACGCTGGAGGTGGTGGGGGTTGAGGCCTTGCTGCGCTGGGACAATCCCGCGCTGGGCTCGGTGTCGCCGGCCCGCTTCATCCCGGTGGCCGAGGAAACCGGTTTGATCCGCCCCATTGGTGCCTGGGTGCTGCAGCAAGCCTGCGGGCAACTAGCGCAATGGCATGCGCAAGGGTTTACCGCGTTGACGGTATCGGTGAACCTATCGGCCCTGCAGTTGGCCGATGCCGGGCTGGTATCGCAGATACAGCAATGCCTGCAAGACCACAGCATCGTGCCTGCCGCGCTGGAGCTGGAGATCACCGAGTCGGTACTGATGGACAACACCAGCCTGGCCGTGGAGCAACTGGCGGCCCTGAAAGCCCTGGGCGTGCACCTGTCGATCGATGACTTTGGCACCGGCTATTCCAGCCTGGCCTACCTTAAGCGCTTTGCCATCGATAAGCTGAAAATCGACCAGTCGTTTGTGCGTGACATGCTGACCGACCCTACCGATCTGGCCATCATCCGCGCCATCATCGCCTTGGGCCACACCCTGGGCCTGAAGGTGGTGGCCGAAGGGGTGGAGCTGGCCGAGGTGGCGGGCCAGCTCAAGGCTTTGGCCTGCGACGAGCTGCAAGGCTACTACTTTGCCCGCCCCATGCCGGCCGTGGCCTTTGCGCCCTGGCTGCAAGACCGCAAGCTGCAGCCCGAGCGGCGGCGCATCCACCCGGTATCTGGTTCGACTTGATTAATCGTGCCGTGCCGCCTTGTAGGTGGCGGTGAGCAGTTTGTCGGTATAGGCAATTGCCAGTGCGCTCAGCAAAAACACCACGTGTATGCCGGTTTGTGCCACTAGCACCTTGGCATCGTAATTGGCCGCGTTGATGAAGGTTTTCAGCAGGTGGATAGACGAAATGCCGATGATGGCCATGGCCAGCTTGACTTTCAGCACCGAGGCGTTCACGTGGCTCAGCCATTCGGGTTGGTCGGGGTGGCCGTCCAGGTCCATGCGGCTCACAAAGGTCTCGTAGCCGCCCACGATCACCATGATCAGCAGGTTGGAGATCATCACCACGTCGATCAGCGCCAGCACCACCAGCATAATGATGGTTTCGTTCAGCGCACTGGGTACGGCGGCATCCTTGTAGCCAATACTGCTGACCAAGGCTTCCAGCGCGGTCTGGTTGCCAAAGGCGGCCTCCACCAGATGCGTCAACTCCACCAGGAAATGCACCACGTACACCGCCTGTGCTGCTATCAGGCCCAGGTAGAGAGGTAACTGTAGCCAACGGCTGGCAAAAATGAAGCGGGGCAGGGGGCGCAGCGGCTTGGGTTTTGGCGGGGTAGATTCGGACATTTTTGGGGTTTTGGTGCGTTAATTGCAAAGTTGGATTGTAGGATCAGGGTTCGTACCGTTTTTCCAAGTCAGCAATACGTAAGAGCCAAGCCCGACATTAACGCCAGCGACAACACCGGGCTTTCGTGTGTTTGGGTGCAGAGCACCCGAAACCACGAAAGTTCTTTAAAGTAAAACCATCCATCGAGGAGACAAACCCATGAGTTCTGCCATTGAGTCCGTGTTGATTGAAAACCGCGTGTTCCACCCCAGCGAGGCGATGCAAAAATCAGCCCGCATCAGTGGCATGGATGGCTACAACGCCCTGTGCGCCGAGGCGGCAAGCGATTTTGAAGGCTTCTGGGCCCGTTTGGCGCGCGAAAACGTGCTGTGGAACAAGCCCTTCACCCAAACCCTGGACGAGTCCAACGCACCGTTCTATCAGTGGTTTGCCGACGGCGAGCTCAATGCCTCGGCCAACTGCCTGGACAAACACATGGGCACGCCGACCGAAAACAAGACGGCGGTGATCTTCGAAGCCGACGACGGCACGGTCAAAAAGACAACTTACAAAGAGTTACTCACACAGGTCAGCCAGTTTGCCAATGCGCTTAAGGCCGCGGGCATCCAAAAGGGCGACCGCGTGCTGGTCTACATGCCCATGACGCTGGAAGGCGTGATCGCCATGCAGGCCTGCGCCCGCATCGGTGCCACCCACAGCGTGGTGTTTGGTGGGTTTTCGTCCAAGGCCCTGAACGAACGCATCATCGATGCCGGTGCCGTGGCCGTCATCACCGCCAACTACCAGATGCGCGGCGGCAAAGAGCTGCCCTTGAAGGCCATCGTCGACGAAGGTATCGCCATGGGCGGCTGCGAGTCGATCAAGAACGTTTTCGTGTACGAGCGCACCGCCACCGCCTGCGCGATGGTGGCCGGGCGCGACCAGACCTTTGCCCAGGCGACGGCAGGCCAAAGCAGCGACTGCCCGCCCGTACCCGTGGGGGCCGAGCATCCGCTGTTCATCCTCTACACCTCTGGCTCCACCGGCAAACCCAAGGGCGTGCAGCACAGCACCGGCGGCTACCTGCTGTGGTCCAAGCTGACGATGGACTGGACCTTCGATTTGAAGCCCGACGATGTGTTCTGGTGCACGGCCGACATCGGCTGGATCACCGGCCATACCTACGTAGCCTACGGCCCGCTGGCGGCTGGTGCCACGCAGATCATTTTTGAAGGCATCCCCACCTACCCGAACGCAGGGCGCTTCTGGCAGATGATCGAGCGCCACAAGTGCACGATTTTCTACACCGCACCCACCGCCATCCGTTCGCTGATCAAGGCCGCCGAGGCGGACGAAAAAGTCCACCCCGACCGCTCCAATCTGGACAGCCTGCGCATCCTCGGTTCGGTGGGCGAGCCCATCAACCCCGAGGCCTGGATGTGGTACTACAAGAACGTCGGCCACGAGCGCTGCCCGATTGTGGACACCTTCTGGCAGACAGAAACCGGCGGCCACATGATGTCGCCCATGCCCGGTGCCACGCCCCTGGTGCCCGGTAGCTGCACGCTGCCGCTGCCCGGCATCATGGCCGCCATCGTGGACGAAGTCGGCAACGACCTGCCCAATGGCACCGGTGGCCTGCTGGTCGTCAAACGCCCCTGGCCCAGCATGATCCGTACCATCTGGAACGACCCGGACCGCTTCAAAAAGAGCTATTTCCCCGAAGAAATGGGCGGCACCATCTACTTGGCCGGTGATGGCGCAGTGCGCAGTGCCGACCGGGGCTACTTCCGCATCACCGGCCGTATCGACGATGTGCTGAACGTGTCGGGCCACCGCATGGGCACCATGGAAATCGAATCCGCCCTGGTCTCGCACACCGCTCTGGTGGCCGAAGCCGCCGTGGTGGGCCGCCCGGACGACCTGACCGGCGAAGCCATCTGCGCCTTTGTGGTCTTGAAGCGCGGCTGCCCCACCGGCGACGAAGCCAAGCAAATCGCCAACGAGCTGCGCGCCTGGGTGGCCAAGGAAATTGGCCCCATCGCCAAGCCCAAGGACATCCGTTTCGGTGAGAACCTGCCCAAAACCCGCAGCGGCAAGATCATGCGTCGCCTGTTGCGCAACCTGGCCAAGGGCGAGGCGGTGACGCAAGACACCTCCACGCTGGAGAACCCGGCCATTTTGGGCCAATTGGGTCAGGCTTACTAACGCCTACGTTCTGGACGGCAACAACACCCGTGGCCCGGCAGCACCGGTTCCACGGTGTTTCTCAAAGAGGGCGCCTATGCCCTCTTTTTTATGCTTTTTAGGCTTCTAGCGCATATAGAGTCTACGCAAGTAGCTATTGAATATATAGCGTTGTCGGTTTGTCTGCCGCCCACCCAGATCAGTCCAATGGGATCACCTGCCGCCATGGCAGTTGCGGGTCTGCCTCGTAGTCGGCCACGACCCAGGTACGGGAGGTGTGTTCGGCCACGTCCTTCAAAAAACCGTTGACCACCCGGATCGAAGCCCCGTCCAGTGCGGCATAGGGCTGGTCCAGACACGTCACCGTGGCTCCGCAGGCCAGCAAACCTGCCAGCGCCACTTTGCGTCGGCTGCCTGTGGACAGCATGTAAAGTTTCTTGCTCTGGTGTGGGCTCAGCAGCAAGGCCTTCACCAGATGCTGGTGCACCTCGGCATCCCAATGCGGACTGCGCTTTTGCAGGGCAGCCCATATCTCTTGCGAAGCCAAGTCATCCTGGTGGGGTAAAGCCAGATCCAGCCACTGCGCGCCGGCTTCACTGAGGCGGCGCAAAAGGCTGGTTTTGCCGGTGCGTTCACCGCCAGTGACGGCAACGAGGCCCGGTGGGAGTGCGTGGAGGTCGGTCATGTCGGTCTCATTATCTACAGGCTGTGGCTTAGTCAAAAAAATAGGTATTAAAAGTGCTTTCAGCCCATATTTAACATGCACTAAAAGCTATTAAATAAATAGCATATAAAGTCGAAACGAGGGCTGTAAAAATCTCCGCCCATTTGTTTGTATTTGTATCTTTACCCCGCTTTACTGTTGAAAGGAGGGCGTGGGGTCAAATTTCAAATGCAAATCATTACTATTCGTGATCTCTATTGGCCACGCGGTTTAGAGCTCTACCGCGACATCAATTCCTGGTACTTTTTCACCCCGTCCGCAGGCGCAGCATGACTCCGATCCGATACACCACCCTTTTCGTTGCACTAGCGTTGGGCTACGGCGCAGTGCAGGCCGAAGCGATAGACGATGCCCGTGGCGATGCCAGCCTGCCCGAGGCCAACCGTGTGATTGCGGCGCAACCCATTGGGCAGTGGACGGGCTTTTGGTCGCGCAGTTCGGCGCTGGGGGACATGGGCGGCCTGCGCTCCAGCCTGGCCAGCCACGGCATCTCGCTGGGGTTGACCGAAACCAGCGAGTATTTGGGCAACGTCAGCGGCGGCACCGGCCATGGTTTTGACTACGACGGCCTGACGACCCTGACGCTGGGGCTGGATTCGGCCAAAGCCTGGGGTGTGGCGGGCGGCACCGGCAACCTGAGCCTGATCGACATCCACGGCAAGAACCTCAGCCAACGCAAGCTCAGCAACCTGCAAACCGCCAGCGGTATCGAAAGCGACCGCAACACCAAGCTGTGGGAGCTGTGGTACCAGCAGGCTACCGACGACAACCGGTTTGACATCAAGCTCGGCCAGCAAAGCGTGGACCAGGAGTTCATGACCAGCACCTATTCCGGCTTGTTTCTGAACACCATGATGGGCTGGCCCGCTGTGCCATCCTACGACCTGCCTGCAGGTGGCCCGGCTTACCCGATGTCGGCACTGGGTGTGCGGCTGCGGGCCCATCCCACCGACGCCATCACCGTGCTGGCCGGGGTGTTTGATGGCGACCCCACGGCAGCGGGCAACGACCACAACCGCCACGGTACGGCGTTCAGCCTGAAAGGCGGCACGCTGTGGATAGCCGAGCTGCAGTACGCCATCAACCAGCCCGCCCTGGGCCAGCTGGAAACCGGCAGCGGCCACAAAGGTCTGCCCGGCACCTACAAGGTCGGCATGTGGTACCACAACGCCCAGTTTGCCGACCAGCGCTACGGCAGCGACGGCCTGTCGTTGGCAGACCCGGCCAGCAGCGGCGCCCCGCTGAACCACAAGGGCAACTACAGCTTCTATGCCGTGGCCGACCAGTTGGTGTGGGAAAGCGTGCCCGACACCAGCCAGGGCCTGGCCGTGTTTGCGCGCGCCATGGGCGCACCCAGCGACCGCAACCTGGTCAGCTTTAGCCTGAACAGCGGGGTGTCGTTGAAAGGCCCGTTTGC
The DNA here is from genome assembly GCF_025354435.1 of Rhodoferax sp. Lineage (GTDB taxonomy): Bacteria > Pseudomonadota > Gammaproteobacteria > Burkholderiales > Burkholderiaceae_C > Rhodoferax_B. Next base: position 65,270 of record NZ_JANXMU010000077.1, on the reverse strand, counting down.
CGGGCGTGACAACGACACCGTTGGCCTGGGCTTTGGCTATGTGCAGGTGGCCAGCGGTGCCCGCGGTCTGGACAGCGACACCGCCATGGCCAGCGGGGCCTATTACCCCGTGCGCCACTACGAAACCTTTGTCGAAGCCACCTACCAGTACCAGGTCAACCCCTGGTTGCAGATCCAGAGCGACATCCAGGTGGTAAACCACCCTGGCGGCGGCGTGCTGAACCCCGGCAGCCTGGGCGGCTCCAGCCTGATTGGCCGTGAAGTGGTGGTCGGTTTGCGTACCAACATCACGTTTTGATGCTCCACTTTATTAAGAAGCTGATTCCATGATTTCTTTGCCCTTGAATTTTTCTCGTACCCGCCTTGCCACGGCGGCACTGTCTCTGATCGTGCTCGGTTTGGGTAACGCCAGCTGGGCCGACGATGTCGTCCCCGGGTTGCTGCCGGCCATCCGCAAGCACGTGACCCTGGTGTCCACCGTGCCAGAGAACGGCGACCAAAACCCCTACGGCGTGTTTGTGGCCCCCACCAGCGTGGGTCGCATCCAGCAGGGCGATGTGTACATCTCCAACTTCAACAACGCCGCCAACCTGCAGGGCACGGGTACCACCATCGTCAGCTACAGCCCGGCGACCAAACAGCTCAGCACCTTTGCCACCTTGCCGCACGACTTGGCGGGCTGCCCCGGTGGTGTGGGCCTGGGCACGGCGTTGGCAGTGCTGAAGTCCGGTTGGGTCATTGTTGGCAGCACGCCCAGCAACGACGGCACCACGCGCACCAAAGGCCCTGGCTGCCTGATTGCGCTGGATGCACAGGGCACGGTGCGCAAGGTGTTTGCCGACGAAAAAATCAACGACCCCTGGGGCAATATGGCGGTGATCGACAAGGGCGACAGCGCCACGCTGTTTGTCAGCAATGTGGGCTTTGGCGTAGGTTCGCCAGACGGCGAACCGCCGGTGTTCAACCAGTCCACCATTTTGCGCATCGAGCTGAAACTGGCCGACCAGCAGCCGCCCGAGATGGTGGACGAGACCGTGGTGGCGCACGGCTTTGGCGAGCAGGCAGATAAAAGCGTCTTTATCGTCGGGCCAACCGGACTGGCGCTGGGCGCAGACGACAAACTGTACGTATCCGACGCGCTGGGCAACCGCATCAGCGAGATCCGCGAAGCCACCACCCGCAGCACCAGTGCCGGGGTCGGTCGCACCCTGACCCGCGGCGGCTTTCTGTCGCGCCCGCTGGCCATGGTGATGACCCCCCAGGGCCACCTGCTGGTGACCAACGGTCTGAACGGCAAGGTGATTGAGATTGACCCCGCCACCGGCACCCAGCTCTACGCCAAGTGGATCGATGCCAACAAGGCCCAAACCCCGCCCGGCAATGGCGACCTGTTTGGCCTGGCCATGCACGCTGGGGGCGGCAGCTTTTATTACGTGGAAGACGACGTCAACACGCTCGTGCTGGCGCAATGAAGCCCGTGAACCCACCTGCGGAGGTGTCGCGCCGGGGCTTTTTTGGCACCGCCGGGGGGCTGGCGGTAGCGGCCGGGGCGCTGGGTCCGGCGCAGGCTGCCAAATTACCTGCTGCACACTCCGGTTCTGTGGCCAGCGTGCCGTTCCACGGCCCGCACCAGAGCGGCATCCTCACGCCTGCGCAGCGGCACACCTATTTTGCGGTGTTCGCGCTGGACAGCGACAAGCGCGCGGACGTGATCGCCCTGCTGCGCCAGTGGACCGAGGTGTCGGCGCGCTTGGCCCGCGGTGAACCGGCTTATCCCGGTAGCTATACCCCGGACGGCAGCGCCGACCCACTGCCCGGCGATTCGGGCGAGACCATGGGCCTGCCGCCTGAAAACCTGACCCTGACATTTGGATTCGGCCCCGGCCTGTTCAGCAAAAACGGTGTGGACCGCTACGGCCTGGCCGGTCAGCGCCCGGCGGCATTGGTCGATCTGCCCAAGTTCAACGGCGACCAGCTGATCACGGAAAAAACCGGTGGTGACCTGAGCGTGCAGGCCTGTGCGGACGACCCGCAGGTGGCCTTTCACGCCATCCGCCAGTTGGCGCGCGCGGCCTACGGCAAAGCCAGCCTGCAGTGGACCCAGACGGGTTTCACCGGCGACAGCCGCAAAGAAACACCACGCAACCTGATGGGTTTCAAGGACGGCAGCAACAACCCGGCCACCAACCAGGCCGCGCTGATGCGCAACGTGGTCTGGGTTGGCAACGAGGGCCCGGCCTGGATGCGCGACGGCAGCTACATGGTGGTCCGGCGCGTGCGCATTGCCCTGGAGCACTGGGACCGCATGCCGCTGGACTTCCAGGAGCAGGTGGTGGGCCGCAAAAAATCCAGCGGCGCCCCACTGGGTAAGCTGCACGAGCACGATGCGGCCGACCTGGAGGCCGTGGACCCCGATGGCGAACTGGTGGTGCCTGAAGCGGCGCACATCCGGTTGTCGGCCGCGGCCAATAACGGCGGTACGCAAATGCTGCGGCGCGGTTATTCGTACCACGACGGCAGCAACTTCCACTCCGAACGCTGGCCCCCCTGGAAGCAGGCGGTCGAGTTCGATGCCGGGTTGCTGTTTTTCTGCTACCAAAAAGACCCGCGCACCAGTTTTATTCCGACCAACCACCGCCTGGCGGGGCTGGACACCATGAACCAGTTCACCACCCACAACGGCAGCGGCATTTTTGCCTGTCCCCCCGGCGTACAGGCTGGCTCGTACCTTGGCGCGGCTCTGTTTGAAGCCGCCGCAGCCTCCGCTTAATCTTGAAAGAATCACCATGAACTTCCCTGCAATCGCCCGCGTTTTATTGCTGGCCACTGTGGCCAGCCTGTGTGCGAGGGCGGCGATGGCGGCACCCAGCGTCATTTTGTACAGTGCCCAGCATGAGCAAATGGTCAACCTGCTGGTCAAGGACTTTGAAAAACTGTCCGGCGTTGTGGTCAAGGTTCGCCACGGCGAAGGGCCGCAGTTGGCCGCCCAGTTGCTGAAAGAGGGCGCAGCGTCCCCGGCGGACGTGTACTTCACTGAAAACTCCCCTGAGCTGACCCTGCTGGAGCAAAAAGGCATGTTTGCCAAGGTAGCCCCCGCTGCGCTGGCCGAAGTGCCCGTCCGCTCCAGCTCACCATCTGGCCAATGGCTGGGCGTGCTGGCGCGTGAAAACGTGCTGGTCTACAACAGCACTCTCCTGGATGCCAAACAGTTGCCGGTGTCCATGCTGGACCTGGCAGGCCCGGCCTGGAAGGGCAAGATTGCCATCGCCCCCGAAGATGCAGACTTTTTGCCCCTGGTCGGTGCCATGCTGGCGCTCAAAGGCCATGACGTGACGTTGAACTGGCTCAAAGGCATGCGCGACAACGCCCAGATGTACGACGATTCCGAGGGCGTAGCTGCGGCGGTCAACCGGGGCTCGGTGGCGGTGGGCATTCTGAATAGCTACTACTGGGCCCGCATGCACGTGCAACTGGGCGACAAGGCCACGCGCAGTGCGCTGCACCATTTCGGCAATAGCGACGTGGGGGCTTTGGTCAACGTGTCGGGTGCGGCGGTGCTCAAGACCGCCCACAACCCCGAGGGTGCGCAGCAGTTTCTGACCTACCTAGTGAGCGAACGCGCCCAGCAGCTGATGGCTAAAAGCAAGGTCGATTTCGAATACCCGCTGCACCCTGGCATTGCTGCCGACCCCTTGCTCAAACCCCTGGACCAGCTAAGCCCACCGGCCGTCAGCATCGAGATGCTGGGCAATGCCATCGAAGTGCCCAAGCTGCTGCGCCAGGCCGGTTTGCTGTAGCGGCATCTTTGTGGCTGCTGTTGCCCTCATCAACGCGAAGACTAACGCCAACGTCAACGCCAGCATGCGCCGTCGCACCCCCACGGGCTTGCTGCTCGGTGGGGTGCTGGCGGCCTTGCTGGTGTTTTTGCCCCTGGCCTCCACGCTCTGGGATGCCACGCAGTTTGACCTGGCGGAAGCGGGCGAAATCCTGTTTCGCCCCCTGGTGGGCCGGCTGCTGCTCAATACCTTGTCGATCACGGCGGCGGCCACGCTGGTGTGCGCACTGGTGGGCACGGCGGCAGCTTGGTGCGTAGAGCGCACCACCTTGCGATTTCGCCGCGTGTGGGCGCTGCTGGTGGCGGTGCCGCTGGCGATTCCACCGTTCATCAGCAGCTATGCCTGGTTGTCCATCAGCGCCGATCTGCAAGACTTTGCCGGTGCACTGCTGGTGGTCTGCAGCGTGTACTACCCGCTGGTGTTTTTACCGGTGTCGGCCGCCTTGCGCGGTATGGATCCGGCGCTGGAGGAGAGCGCCCGTGCGCTCGGTCTGGGGCCGTGGGCCTGTTTTACCCGCGTTGTCTTACCGCAGCTGCGCCATGCCATTTTGGGCGGCATGCTGCTGGTGGCGCTGGGGGTGCTGTCCGAATTTGGGGCGTTTGTGCTGTTGCGCTTTCGCACCTTCACCACCGAAATCTACGCCGAATACCGCTCCAGCTTTGACAGCAGTGGTGCCGCCTTGCTGGCCTGTGTGCTGATAGGCCTGTGCGTGCTGTGCCTGCTGGCCGAGGCGCGCGTGCGCGGCCATGCCCGCTACCATAAGCCCGACCGGGGCACCCGGCGCGCCGCCCTGGTGTACCGGCTGGGCTGGACCCGTCTGCCCGTGCTGGGCGGGTTGGCATTGCTGGTGGCCACGGCGCTGGGCGTGCCGCTGCTGGCCATTGGCTATTGGCTGACCCAGACCGGAGCCGATGCCACCACCCCGGTGCTGGCCACCGCGGCCCTGCTGTGGCAGGCCACCGCCAATTCGGTGCAGCTGGGCCTGGCCGCGGCGCTGCTGACCACGGCCCTGGCCTTGCCGCTGGCGATCTTGCTGGTGCGCTATCCGGGGCGCTGGTCCAGCCTGCTGGAGCGTTGTGTGTTCCTGGCGCAGGGCCTGCCGGGCATTGTGGTGGCGCTGGCCGTGGTGTCTATCGGCATCACCGTGCTGCAGCCGCTGTACCAAAGCACGGCGATGCTGGTGGTCAGCTACGCCATACTTTTTTTGCCGCTGGCGCTGGTGAACGTGCACGCGGCCTATGCGCAGGTGCAGCCCCGGCTGGAAGAGGTGGCGCGCGCACTGGGGCTGTCGGCCTGGGGCACGGCGCTGCGCGTGGTACTGCCGCTGGCGGCCCCTGGCCTGTGCGCGGCGGGGGCCATGGTGTTCATTGCGGTGGTGACCGAACTCACCGCCACCTTGATGCTGTCGCCGATTGGCACCCTGACACTGGCCACCCAGATGTGGTCTGATACCTCGACGCTGGCGTTTGCGGCGGCGGCACCGTATGCGGCCCTGCTGGTGGGCATTTCGCTGCTGGCGACCTGGGCGCTGATGTCGCTGCTGGGAAACAAAAATGGCTGAGTTGCGGATTGAAAACCTAGGCAAATCCTTTGCCGGGCGGGCCGTGCTGCGCGATGTCAGCCTGACCGTGGCGGCGGGCAGCCTGACCGCCATTTTGGGCCCGTCGGGCGGCGGAAAAACCACGCTGCTGCGCTTGATTTGCGGCTTTGACCTGCCCGACCAGGGGCAGATCACGCTGGACGGCGTGCGGGTGTCCGCAACCGGCCTGCATGTGCTGACCGAGCAGCGGCGCATTGGCTACGTGCCGCAAGAAGGCGCCTTGTTTCCCTACCTGTCGGTGGCCGACAACATCGTTTTTGGCCTGCCCCTGGCGCAGCGCCGGGCAGCCTACCGAGTGGCGGAGCTGCTGGAGATGGTCGGCCTGCCACCGGCCTGGGCGCAGCGCTCGCCCCAGCAGTTGTCGGGTGGCGAACAGCAGCGCGTGGCCCTGGCGCGGGCCCTGGCACCGAACCCGGCCCTGGTGTTGCTGGACGAGCCGTTTTCGGGCCTGGATGCGGGTTTGCGGGTGGAAACCCGGCAGTCGCTGGCAGCTGCATTGCAAGCCGCTCATGCCACGGCGCTGCTGGTCACGCACGACCAGGCCGAAGCTTTTGCGATGGGCCAGCAGGTCGCCATTCTGTGGGGCGGCGAAATGCTACAAACCGCCGCGCCGCAACAGGTTTACTACCAGCCCGCCAACCGCGATGTGGCCAACTTTGTGGGCGAGGCGGTGTGGTTGGACGGCATGGCGCAGGCCGGGTATGCGCACTGTGCTCTGGGGCAGCTGCCATTGGCCAACGCCGTGCCAGACGGCCCGGTGCAGCTCTTGCTGCGGCCCGAGCAAATACGCGCTTCGGCCCTGCCTGGCGCGACCCCCGTGCAAGCCTGGGTGGAGGACATCCTGTTCCAGGGTGGCGACACACGCCTGACGGTACGCCTGGCGGACGGCAGCCGCCTCGGAGCCCGCGCCGACGACTACCGTTTCCTGCGGGTGGGGCAAGCGGTGGCGCTGGCGGTGTTGGGTGACCCGTTTGCCTATGCCCATGTGGGGCAGGGCGGTTTACACAATCCTTAAGTCGGCGCGGTACAGTGGGCGCTCAGTGGTTCCTGCAGGCTTGCAGGGCGCTGTGCACACAGGAGTCGCGCATGGGGGTTTTGGGAGTGGACGTGGTTTCCACACAAGCAGAGTTTTTTCTTTCGGGGCAAGCAGCATGAGGGCGCTCAAGCTGCTCAACCAGGGCCGTGCGCACCAGGCGCAGGGCCGTACCAACCAGGCGTTTGCCTGCTACCAGTCGGCGCTGCAGGAGCAGCCTCAGCATCCCGAGGCCTTGCACCTGATGGGCATGGCTTACGTGGCCATGGGCATGGCCGTTTTAGGCGTGCCACTGGTCCGCCAGGCCATTGCCCTGGAACCCACCGCTATTACCTACCGCCTGGAATTGGCGCAGGTGCTGGCCCAGCAAGGGCAGACCGACGAGGCCTGCGCGGTGCTGGAGGCTGCCTGCGCTGTCGAGCCGGTGAGCCCGCAAGCACTCGCCCAGCTGGGCGCGCTGCAGATCCAGCTCAACCGTTACGCCGAAGCCGAACGCCGCTATGCCGCAGCCGTGGCGCTGGATGGCCAGCAAGCCACCTGGCACGAGGCGCTGGCCCAGTTGCAGCACCAGCGCTGGAGCCTGCCCGAGGCCCTGGCCAGCAGCCAGCTTGCGCTGGCACTGGGCGACAAACAAGTGGCACAGCGCCTGAACCTGGGCTATGCCGAACCTCACGAAACCCGACCCGTGCCACCGCCACTGGATGCACTGCGCGCCGCGCCTGGCGTAGATTTAGCCGCCGCCTGCCTAGAGCGCGACCTGCTGGTCATCGATGATTTTTTAGAGGACCCGTTGGCCTTTCGGGCGCAAGCCCTGGCCCTGTGCCTGCAGCGCACCCAGCTGCTGGCCAATGGCGTGTTCCCTGGCGTGCAAACCGCCGCCCAGACCTGCGATGCCACCATGCAGCGCATTGCCGACGCGCTGGGCCGCACTGTCAAATGGGATTCGCCCGACCACGGGGCCCTGCGCGTCAGCCTGGCCACGGACGAGGCCCGCGCCGACGTGCATGTGGACAGCCCCACGCTGCCGCATATTTTTGGCGGCGTGCTGTACCTGAGCTTGCCCGAGGATTGCCAGGGCGGCACCAGCTTTTACCGCCAGCGCGCCACCGGCTTGGCGCGCCGCCCGGAAGCCGCCGACGTGCAGGCCGGAGGGTTCGCCAGCCTGCTGGATTTCCAAAAACGCCACCTGCCGCCCAACAAGCTCCAGCCGTTTGCCCAGTGGCGTGCGCAGCGCGATGGCCGCTGGGAATGGTTGTTTGAGGTGCCGATGCGCTTCAACCGCCTGGTCGTCTTTCGCAGCGACTACTTCCACGCCGTGAGCGAGCTGTTTGGCAACCAGCCAGACAACGGGCGGCTGGTGCAGCTGTTCCATTTCCAGACTGCCACCTGATCGCTATATTTTATATAGCTACTAGCGTATGTGTGTATTGCGCTAGAGGCCTAAAAGACTATTAAAAAAGCCTGCGGCAATAACGCAGGCTTTGGTGGGCGTGCAGCGGTGGGCTTACTTCAGCGACAGCACCCACGCGGCCAGTTTCTTGGAGTCGGCCTCGTTCACCTGGGCGTTGGCGGGCATGGCCATGGGCCCCCACACGCCGGAGCCGCCCTTGCGGATTTTCAGCGCCAGTTGCGCGGCCGCACCCTTGTCGTCCCGGTATTTTTCGGCCACATCCTTAAAGGCCGGGCCCACCAGTTTGCTGTCCACCGCGTGGCAACCCAGACAGTTCTTGGCCTTGGCCAAGTCCAGACTGGCCAGCGCGGGGGTGCAGCAGGCGGCAGCCAGTGCCAAAGTAATCAGGGCTTGTCTCATTTTTTTCCTTATGGTGTGGGGTACAGTGAATAATTTTATCGGGCGGTGCCAGACCCTGCAGCGGTGCAGACGGTATTCCCTGCAGGAGGCAAACATGCTGTTTTTGGGAATTGGATTGCTGCTGGTCGTGCTGAAGTACCTGGCCATCGCCCCCGTGGTGGGCTGGAGCTGGACCATCGTGCTGTCGCCTTTCATGCTGGCCGTGCTGTGGTGGTGGTGGGCCGACACCACCGGCTATACCAAGCGCAAAGTGATGCAGCGCGAGGAAGCGCGCAAGCAGACGCGCATCGACAAAAACAAGGAAGCCATGGGCACCAAGCGCAAGCCTCCGCGCTGAATTTGAATCTTGACCGCTACGCTGGCACGTAGGCTCGCCGAGGTTTCCATTGCAATGCTCTTTTTTCTACCAAGTGCCATGACGCGAAGGCGAGCGTCAATGTGATCGCCAACGCCAGACCCAGTAGTGTTTGCCACGAAAGTGTGTCGCGGTACAGCCAGATTAAGGTTTGTTGCACAGGGAATGCGTAGATATACATGCCATAAGACAGATTACCAAAACGCCCTGCACGCCGAAGACCGGGGGTGCTGGCGTTGCTGATCATCACCGCTGTAGTGGGTACCACCAGCCACAATGCCAACAGGTTGCAGTTGGCGGCTACCGCAGCAGCACCCAAGACCCAGCAGGCGGCCAGCATCCATCGGGCTTTGCAAGGACTTTCATGCATGCGAAACACCGCAAACAATCCGCCTGCCATGAAAAACATGCCGAACTCCAGGAAGTCGCGACATCCTCTAGACCAGCTCCATGGGTTGTTCCAATCCTCTCCCGCGGCTGGAATCACCATGTACACCACGGTAACGGCCAGCATCACCGCCATAAGTAGCCACCGCCAACGGTGGAGCATCAGGTCGACGATACCGAATAGGCCGAGAACCAAATAACACTGTAGTTCCATGGGAAGTGTCCACAGCGAACCATTTGCCGAATGAGGGTAAGGACTGCCGTCAAAGTTGATCGGCAAAACTTCTTGCAGTTTGAAAAGCAGATTTTTGAAATATCGCCAAAACCCAATGTCGGTGAAATAGTCTTGTATGGAAAGCGGGCTCACCAACGGCCCCAACACGCATGCTGTAAGCAAGATCACCACGGCAAAACCTGGCCAGATGCGCAACAGGCGCTTCGCAGCAAATCGACCGATATGCGGATCGGCATTCCAACTGCGCGCCACCAAGAAGCCGCTGATGGAGAAGAAAACCAGTACGCCAACTCCACCTAACGTGTGAACCACCAATACCCTGGGTTCAGGCAGATTTCCCAACGCTAGTTGGTGCGAAAACAGCACGCACAGGGCGGCAATCAGCCGTACAGCATCGAAATTATTCTTCGGATGGGCGACTGCCGACTGCACGGTGCGCATGTTTTATCGCTGCGTCAGCTCAATACGCGTCGAGCACCGCGCCCTTGCTGGCGGTGGATGCGTTGAAGGCGAACTTGGCCTGCACGCCGCGGGTGTAGCGGGGCTTGGGGGCTGTCCAGGCGGCGCGGCGCTGGGCGATCACGGCGTCATCCACGTTGAGTTGCAACAGCAACTGGTGCGCGTCGATGGTGATGGAGTCGCCCTCTTCGATGAAGGCAATGGTGCCACCGACCGCCGCCTCGGGGGCCACGTGGCCCACCACCATGCCCCAGGTGCCGCCGGAGAAGCGGCCGTCGGTGATCAGGCCGACCGACTCGCCCAGGCCCTGGCCGACCAGCGCGCCGGTGGGGGCCAGCATTTCGGGCATGCCGGGGCCGCCTTTGGGGCCCAGGTAGCGCAGTACCATCACGTCGCCCGCCACAATTTGGTTGGCCAAAATGGCTTTCAGGGCCGACTGCTCGTCGTCAAACACGCGGGCCGGGCCGGTCATCACCGGGCGCTTCAGGCCGGTGATCTTGGCCACCGCTCCCTCGGGCGACAGGTTGCCTTTGAGGATGGCCAGGTGGCCCTGGGCGTACATGGGGTTGGTGATGGGGCGGATCACGTCCTGGTCGGCACGCGGCACGTCGGGGATGTCGGCCAGCACCTCGGCCACGGTCTGGCCGGTGATGGTGATGCAGTCGCCGTGCAGCAGGCCGGCGGCCAGCAGGGTCTTCATCACCTGCGGGATGCCGCCCGCGCGGTGCAGGTCCACGGCCAGGTACTTGCCGCTGGGCTTCAGGTCGCACAGCACCGGGGTTTTGACGCGCACGCGCTCGAAGTCGTCAATCGTCCATTCGACTTCGGCCGCGTGGGCGATGGCCAAGAAGTGCAGCACGGCATTGGTCGAGCCGCCGGTGGCCATGATCACGGCCACGGCGTTTTCGATGGACTTGCGGGTCACGATGTCGCGGGGCTTGAGGTCCTTTTTGATGGCCTCGACCAGCACACGGGCCGATTCCTGCGCCGAGTTCAGCTTCTCGTCGTGCGGATTTGCCATGGTGGACGAGTAGATCAGGCTGATGCCCAAAGCCTCGAACGCGCTGGACATGGTGTTGGCCGTGTACATGCCGCCGCAGGAGCCCGTGCCGGGGATGGCGCGGCGCTCGATCTGCAGCAGGTCTTCGTCGCTCATGCGGCCGGCGGCGTTTTCGCCCACGGCTTCGAACACGCTGACGATGTTCAGGTCTTTGCCCTTGTAGGTGCCGGGCAGGATGGTGCCGCCGTACACATAGATGGCGGGCACGTTGGCACGCAGCATGCCCATCAGGCCGCCGGGCATGTTCTTGTCGCAGCCGCCCACCACCAGCACGCCGTCCATCCACTGGCCTTGCACGCAGGTCTCAATACAGTCGCTGATGACTTCGCGGCTGACCAGGCTGTATTTCATGCCCTCGGTGCCCATGGCCATGCCGTCGGAAATGGTGGGCGTGCCGAACACCTGGGCGTTGCCGCCCGCCGCTTCAATCGCCGCGATGGCCGCGTCGGTGAGCTTTTGCAGGCCGCTGTTACAGGGGGTGATGGTGCTGTGGCCGTTGGCCACGCCGACCATGGGCTTCTTGAAATCCGCTTCTTCGTAGCCCATGGCGTAGTACATCGAGCGGTTGGGCGCGCGCGACTTGCCTTCGGTGATGTTCTTGGAGCGGGGGTTCAAAACGATGGGTTTGGTTTCCATGGGGGTCTCTTTGTGTCGTGGGGAAGCTATTTTGCAGGCTGCAGTATCCGCCACCCGAAAATACGAGTCCAATCTATTTTTAAGTGCGTATTAATATGTTGTGCATATGAATGACATTGAATTAAGACTGTGGAACCAGTTTGCCGTGCTGGCCGACGCGCTGCACTTTGGCCGCGCCGCCCAGCGCCTGCATATGACCCAGCCGCCGCTGACCCAGGCCATCGCCCTGCTGGAAAAGCGCCTGGCCGTGCGCCTGTTTGACCGCACCAAGCGCAGCGTGCAGCTCACCGCCACCGGGCGGGCGCTGCTGCCCGAGGTGCTGGACCTGCTGGCCCGGGCCCAGGCCTTGCCCGAGCACGCCCGGGCGGCGGCGGCGGGCGAGCTGGGCCGCCTGCGGCTGGCCTTTGTGTCCACGGTGGGGTTTGCGCTGCTGCCGCAGTGGGTGCGCGGCTTTCGCGCCCTGTACCCGCAGGTGCAGATGGAGCTGGTAGAGGCCACCGGCGATGTGCAGCTGGAAGCCTTTGCCCGGGGCGAGATGGACGCGGGCTTCATGTTGCACGCCCCGGGTTTCGCCCCGGTCGGGCTGGAGCGCCACACCGTGCACCAGGAGCCGTTGGTGCTGGCCGTGCCCGAGCAGCACGCCCTGGCCGCACTGCCCCGGCTGACGCTGGCCGCCGTGCTGGACGCACCGCTGGTGATCTTTCCGCGCCGCATCGTGCCGTCTCTGTATGACGCGATCTTTGCCGCCTACCACGCCGCCGGGCACCTGCCCACCGTGGCGCAGGAGGCTATCCAGATGCAGACCATCGTCAACCTGGTGTCTGCCGGGCTGGGCTGCGCCTGGGTGCCGCACAGCGTGACGCAGTTCCAGCGGCCGGGCGTGGTGTACCGCAGCATGGAGCCGGGCAAAAAGGGCAAAGGTGGCGTGGCTCTGCCAGGGTGCGAAACCAGCCTGGTGTGGTCGGCGGCCCAGCCCAGCCCGGCGCTGCAGCGCTTTATTGCTTTTGTAGCGCAGTAGCTCTATTTTTGATAGCTGCTAGTGTAGGTGGAATAATCGCTAGAGGCCTATTTTTTACTGAATCTAGAGCTTACCGCGAGGGCACTTTTCCAAAGCCCGGTAGGCGCAGCTGCAGGTGGTTCACATCGATGCCGAAGCCCAGCCCCAGCAGGTTCAGCTCCAGGCCTTCTTCCCGCGCCACCGTCACCCCTGCCAGCCCCAGCAGCGACACCTGCCAGCCCGTGCCACTGGGGGCATGGTCGATGAAGGTGCTGGCACCCAGATAGTCCTTGCCGATAGCCGTGGGCGGCAGGTCCAGGTGCAGCGCGGGCACGCGGCGGGCGACCCAGGCGACGAAGGTATTGCTGTTCGGGCCGGGCCAGAGTCGGTATTCGTGGCCCCAGGGATAGTCGGCCACCGCCGCCTCGATGGCATCGATCATGCCGTCTGCGTCCGCGCCACGGTGGTCTGCCAGCAGCTGTGGATAGGCCCCGTACCAGCGGGCATCGGGATGGCTGCTGCTGCCGGTGACCAGCGATTCCTCGCCGTTTTGGGCGCGCCAACCCACCACCTGGTAGGTGGTGTAGTGGTCTGCGCCCGGGCGCTTGACCGCGATCCACGGATGGATGGCAAAAGAGCCGCGCCAGCGCACGGTGCGCGCCCCAAACACCTGCACCACCGCGCGCCGCTCTACTGCCGGGTCGGGCGTTTGGCCGGTGCTGTCGCTGCGGGCTTGGTTCCAAGGGGTCTGCAAATCCAGCGTGCCCGAGGCCAGCACGCCCATGGGGCCGAGGAGCAAAAGCAGCACCAGGCCCAGCAGCCGCAGCGGCCAGCGCAGGCGGGTGCGGGTTGGGTGGGGGGAAGAGGTGTTGAGCGGTGTGCCGGAAGCCATGGCGGGAGTATGCCTTTGCGGGGATTCCCCAGGCGCATGGCGTGCTTTCGCCGGGCTATAGTCATGGTTCCGTGCGGCGGGCAAACAAATTTCGTCGCCACTCGCAACCTGGAGAAATGCCATGTCCAAGCTTCGCGTAGAAAGTTTCACCCTCTCTCTCGACGGCTTCGGCGCAGGTCCGAACCAGGACCTCGACAACCCGCTCGGCGTGGGCGGCACCGGGCTGCATGGCTGGGCGATGTCCACGCGCACGTTTCGCCAGCACGTGTTTGGTGGCGATGGCGGATCGACGGAAGGTGTCGACGAGGAGTTTGCCGCGCGGGGCTTTCAGAACATCGGGGCCTGGATTCTGGGCCGCAACATGTTCGGGCCGGTGCGCGGACCGTGGCCGGACGAGAGCTGGCGCGGATGGTGGGGCGATAACCCGGTCTACCACGTGCCGGTGTTCGTGCTGACCCACCACGCCCGCGCACCGTTGGTCATGGAAGGCGGCACCACCTTCCACTTCGTGACGCAAGGCATTGCGGTCGCACTGGAGCGTGCGCGAGAAGCAGCCGGAGGCAAGGATGTGCGTCTGGGTGGCGGTGTCAGCGTGATCCAACAGTACCTTCGCCAGCGCCTGATCGACGAGATGCACATCGCCATCTCCCCCGTCCTGCTCGGCTCTGGCGAGCGGCTCTTCGAAGGCGTGAACCTTCCCGCCTTGGGCTACGCCTGCACCCGGTGCGAGAGCTCACCACTGGCCACCCACGTGGTGTTGACCCGGCAGTGACCACGGGCATGCCCAACCTAAACACTTTTACGATATAAAAGTAGGTTCTCGCGCTTATTTCATATGCACAGGTAGCTATAAATTCAATAGTGAAGCTGCAGTGTGGCCCGTCAACCCACCGAATTGCCCGACCCCGCAATTTGCACCGTTTTGTTGTGGTCCCCGGTGACGGTGGCGGTTTGCTGGATGCCCAGTGCTGCAGCCTGTTTGCGGCCATCTTCCAGCCATTGCTGCAAAAAGTCCGCCAGCGCGGGCTCGGCCTCGATGGCTTTTTTGAGTTGCACGCGCAATGCCGCCTGGCTGTCGGTGTCCTGCGGCTGCTGGGCCACATCGTCCAGCGCGTCTTTGGCGCGGGTGCCGCTGAGCCGGGCTTTCAGGCGCTCCACCAGCAGGCCTGCCGTGCCTTTGGCGGCTTCTTCGGCCCCTTTTTCAAAGGCTTTGCCGACCAGGGGTGCAAGCAGGGCCACGGTGGCGCTGGCCAGGGTGCTTAGAACGGTAGGGTCGAGCATGGTTATTCCTGTGGTGGGTTGAAGTAGCGGTTCAGGGGCTCCAGTAAGTCGGCATCGAATTCTTCGCCCGCTGCGTCGTGCAGCCTGCAGTAATGGGCTAAAAGATATCCCATCGGTTGGTGGTGGACTTCTGGCTGTAGCAAAAACTCGGGGCGCAAGAGCGCTACCGCTTCGCGCGCGCTGGCCAGTGCCGCTGCTGCGCCCCACACTTGGCTGCTCGTGCGGGCTAAACCCATCAAGGCTCTGGCGAACAGGGGTGCCAGCACGGCACTCGGCATGGTGTCCATGCTGCGGTACAGATCGACCGCTTGCTGTGCGGATGCCAAGGCAGACGGGTGCTGGCCCATCGCGGTTTGTATGGTTGCGCGTGTTTCTAATGCATTGGCCAGATGGACTATGTGGACGTCGGGTAGCTGCTCTGCCAAGTCGCAGTACAGCTGGACAGACTGGTGGGCCAGCGTTAACGCCGTCTCGTCCTGGCCCAGCTTGCGTTGTATGAGGGCTAAATTGTTGAGCGATAAGGCGAGGTCTGGTGTAAACACATTTGGCCTTTGGGCAGCCAGGTTGCGGTTGATATGGACCGCTTGCTGCGCTGGCTGGAGTGCTTCTGCGTGTTGCAGGAGATTGCCGTGCGTGTTCGCCAGGTTATTGAGTGCTTTGGCTAAATCTGGCGAATAGATGTCTGGTCTTTGCGCTGCCAGTGTACGAAACCAATCCACAGACTCTTGCCCGGTTGCTAGCGCGGCTTGGTGCTGGTTCAAATCACTGTGCGCGTTGGACTGGCAGGTCAGTGCCATCGCCAGATCAGCGGTAAATACGTCCATTTGTTGTGCTTGCAGCGGGCGCAGCAGTGCTACGGCCGACTGCGCTGATTGCGCGGCTGATACGAGCTGCCCCAGATCACTCTGCCGGTTGGCCAGGTTACCCAGTGCTCTGGCTAAATCTGGCGTAAAGACACCGGGTTGCTGCTGCTCCAGGTGTTTGTATACGTCTACAGCCAGTTGCGCGGTTTGCGAGGCCTGTACATGCTGGCCCAAGGCGTTGTGCATGGTGGATGTATTGACAAAGGTTGCCGCCAGATCCGGCATAAATACGGTGGGCCATTGCTGCGCCAGGCTCGCAAACTTTGCCAATGCCCGCTGTGCAGTCTGCAGTGCCAGCAAGTGCTGACCGAGGGCCCTTTGCGCAAGAGCCAGGTTATTCAGGGCATAAGCATGGGCACCGGCGGTTTCTGCTGCAGGCTGGTCAGGACTTATCGCCAGAACCTGGTGCATCACTCGCAGATTGAGTTCTCGCAGGGCCATACTTTGGGTCGGTAGGCTCGTGGCGAGTGCGTTGAGGGCCAACTTATCGTTTTGTACCGCTTCGAAGATACCTGTAAGCCACCCTATCGGCCCTGTTGCCACCCCCGCAAAGTCCTGCACGCACCGGATCACCGTCTCCGCCACCCGATGGCCCGTGGCGGCGTAGCAACGCAGTACAGCCTCCCGACCTTCGTCACCCTGCAGCAACCGTACCACCATGGCTTCGCCCACCATATCGGGGATCACCGGGGCGATGCCTTGGGGGCCGGGCAGGGCTTGCTGCAGCAGCTTGAACAGGGCGGCGGGGGCATCGGGCTGGGTCCAACCGGTGGCTTGTTGTTCTGTGGCGGCGAAGGGCAGAAACGCGGCGCGTGCCAGGCCCTGGGCCAGTGTGGCGCAGACGGCCAGGTGCAGCACCAGGTCGGCTGTCAGGCCGTGGGCGCGGGCCAGTTTGGCGAGGCGGTCGATTTCCCCTTGGGCCACCAAGTCGGCTAGGTCGGTGCGGCCCAGCGCCAGAGCGCCATGGCCTTGGCTAACCATGGCCATGGCGGCTAGCATTAAAAACAGCGGATCGCCGCCCCAACTGAGCTGCATCAGCTGCTGGCCGAACGCCGGGTCGTGCAGTGGCAGCGCGACAGGTGGGGCGGGGCTGGCGAGGGCCAGCATGTCCTGCAGCAAGGCGACGCGGTGCGCTGGCGTGGCCAGCGGGCGAATCGGTACGGGCGCGGCGGGGTCCAGCAAGGCCAGCTTGCCCAGGGCGCGCCAGCCGCCGCCAAACACGCTGGCCCACCAGCCAGAGGCCGGGTCGGCGCTGCGTTCCAGCAGCAGAATGCGCAAGGGGTGCGGAGTTGCCGCGGTGCGGTCGGCCAGTTCGTCCAGCCATGGGCCCAGTGCCTCGGCTTTGGCGGCAGCGTAGTCCATCACCACCAGAGTGGGCTTTTGCCAGCCCCAGGCGCTGAGGTTTTGGGCTTGGAGGAAGCGGTCGGCCTCGGTGCTGGTGGCGAAGCCGGCGTTCCAGCCCTCGGTCTGCATCTGGTCGCAGAGTTCCAGCGCCAGCCGGGTCTTGCCGCTGCCACCGCTGCCGACCATGGCGCGTACGCTGATGGGTTTGGGGGTGGACAAAAAAGCGCGCAGGCTGGCCAGTTCGTCGTCGCGGCCCAGCAGGCGGGTGGAGCGGGAGTAGGGCGACAGGGCGTTCAGCGGGTGGCTCGGCGAATGGGAGGCGCGGCGCTGGCTGTCAAACCGCGTGAGCGTCAGGAAGGCGCGGCCCAGCACCACTGTGTTGTGGTCGCCTGTAATCTGCACCACGGTATTGCCATCGCCTGTGACGTGTGCGGTGTGCGGCATGGGCTCCTTTGGAAGAGTTGGCACATCGTATGCGCAGTGCGCTCCGTAAACGTAAACCATGGCCAAATTTGCCGCCAACCTCTCGTTGCTGTATCCCGAATTCCCGTTCATGGACCGCTTCCAGGCATGCGCCGAAGACGGGTTCAAAGGTGTCGAGGCCCCGCAGCTCGCGCGGGCCACGGGCTGCAAGCGCATCCACGTGCAAATTGCAGGCGTGCCCGACCGGCAGGAGCCCAACCGGGGCGAGTTGCACTATCCGTATTTGCTGCGGTCGCTGTAATTGCTGGACGATCTGGGCTACACCCGCTGGGTGGGTTGCGGGTACCGGCCACGGGCGGGTACCCGCGAAGAACTGGTTTGGCTGAAGGCACAATACCGCCCATGCTGATCCACCCTGTAATCAATCCCATCGCCCTGCAAATCGGGCCCCTCGCGGTCCACTGGTACGGCCTGACCTATCTGGCCGCATTTGCGCTATTCATGTTCCTGGGCATCCGCCGCTTGCGGCATCCGCCGTTTGTCCACATCACCGGGCCGGGGGCTTGGGTGTCCAAAGACGTGGAGGATATTTTGTTCCTGGGCGTGATGGGCGTGGTGCTGGGCGGGCGCCTGGGCTACTGCCTGTTTTACAAGCCCGGCTACTACCTCAGCCATCCGCTGGAGGTGTTCTATGTGTGGCAAGGCGGCATGTCTTTCCACGGCGGGTTGCTGGGCGTGATTGCGTCCATGGTGTGGTTTGCCTACTCGCGCAAAAAGCCGTTTTGGCAAGTGGCCGACTTTGTGGCGCCCTGCGTGCCCACCGGTTTGGCGGCGGGTCGGGTCGGTAACTTCATCAACGGCGAACTCTGGGGACGGCTGAGTGCACCCGATCTGCCCTGGGGCATGGTGTTCCGCGACGGCGGCCCGCTGCCGCGCCACCCATCGCAGGTCTACCAGTTCCTGATGGAAGGTTTGCTGCTGTACGTGTTGCTGTGGCTGTATGCGCGCAAAGAGCGTGCGCCGGGCCAGGTGGCGGCGGCATTCCTGTTTGGCTACGGCGTGTTCCGCTTTATTGCCGAGTTCTTCCGCGAGCCCGATGCCTTCCTGGGCCTGCTGTCGCTGGGCATGAGCATGGGCCAATGGCTGTGCGTGCCGATGATCCTGGGCGGTGCGCTGATGTGGTGGTGGGCGGGCAAAGTCGCCACGCCGCAGTTAAAGACAAAATTTAAGTAAAAATGACCTTTAGCGTATGTTCTACCTACGCTAGTAGCTATGAAATAGATAGTATTTGACTTGTAAGGACCACGGCATGCCCGAGCGCAACAACAACCTGTTTACGGCGCTGCGGGCCGGTTTCCCGTCCGATCTGGATGCCGTGGCCATAGAGACCGACAGCGGCCTGTTGTACTCCTGGCGCGACCTGGACCGCAGCACGGCCATGCTGGCCAATCTCCTGGCCTCATTGGGCCTGCCAGCCGGGGCCCGCATTGCCGTGCAGGTGGACAAATCGGTGGAGGCGATGGTCTTGTACCTGGCCACCTTGCGCGCGGGCTATGTGTTTTTGCCGCTCAACACCGCCTACCAGGCCGATGAAATCCGCTACTTCATTGGCAATGCCGAGCCTGCTGTGGTGGTTTGCAGTGCCCCCAACTTTGGCTGGGTCAGCAAGATCGCTTTCATGGCGGGCACCGAATACGTCTTTACCTTGAATAGCGACCGCACCGGCTCCCTGCTGGACCGTGCCGCCCACCACAGCGACCAGCACACTGTGGCGCACCAACAGGCCGACGACCTGGCCGCCATTCTGTACACCAGCGGCACCACCGGGCGTAGCAAGGGCGCGATGCTGTCGCACGGCAATCTGCTGAGCAACGCCGCCACGCTGAAGGACTACTGGGGCTGGCAGCCGAGCGATGTGCTGATCCATGTCTTGCCCATCTTCCACGTGCATGGCCTGTTTGTAGCCCTCCACGGTGCGCTGCTCAATGGCAGCAAGATGCTGTGGAGCGCCAAGTTTGATGCACGCAAAGTGGTGGAATGGCTGCCCCGGGCCACGGTGTTCATGGGCGTGCCCACGCTGTACGTGCGCCTGCTGCAGGAGCCGGGGCTCACGCCCGAGGCGGCGCGCAATATGCGTTTGTTCATCGCCGGGTCGGCCCCGCTGCTGATCGACACCTTCAAAGAATGGCAAACGCGAACCGGCCACACCATTTTGGAACGCTACGGCATGAGCGAAACCGCCATGCTGACCTCCAACCCCTACCGTGCCGACGACGGCGAGCGGCGCGGCGGCACCGTGGGTTTCCCACTGCCTGGCGTGCAGTTGCGCGTGGTGGACGGTGCGAACCAGCCGCTGCCCACGGGCGAGATCGGCGGCATCCAGGTGCGTGGGCCGAACGTGTTCCAGGGCTACTGGCGCATGCCCGAGAAGACGGCCGAAGAGTTCACGGTCGATGGCTTCTTCAAAACCGGCGACGTGGGCCAGATCGATGCACGGGGCTATGTGCACATCGTGGGCCGCAGCAAAGACCTGATCATCAGTGGCGGCTACAACGTTTATCCCGCCGAGGTCGAGGCCGCCATCAATGAACTGCCCGGCGTGGCCGAGAGTGCGGTGGTGGGCGTGCCGCATGCCGACTTTGGCGAAGTGGGCGTGGCCGTAGTCATTGCGCAGGCGGGGGCGGTAATCGACCCGGTGCAGATTTTGGCGGCACTGAAGGCCCGCATGGCCAACTTCAAAGTACCCAAACACTGCTTTGTAGTGGCCGAGTTGCCACGCAACGCGATGGGCAAAGTGCAAAAAAACAGCTTGCGCGCAATCTATGGAACCCCCCCAGGTTGAGTCAACCCCCTCGCTGGGGGCGATCCAGTGGCCCGTCAAAACCGGTTCCAAGGTCTCCCTGACTGTGGCCGGTTTAGCTGTTCTTGGTGTATGCCTGGCAGCGCGCGCACAATATACAAAATGTGACGATTTGATTTAAGTTTGCGGGTGCTTTGACGATATTCTGATTACACCGGGTTATAACTACGGGTACTTTTCATTGTTCTATGTACTGTTTTGTTATTTTCATAGGCCAAAAGTAAATGCCTTTACTGTGAACTATTTCACGCTTAGTAACAAAATGTCACCCGCTGGCGGCATAATCAAAAAATGCATTTTTTAGCTGTATACGACTGAACCATGGGAGAAACATCCTCTCGGTGGATAGACGTTGCCCAACTGCGGCGTGGACTCTTCATACAGCTGGACCTGGGCTGGATGGACCATCCTTTTCCCAAGGGCAGCTTCAAAATCACCTCGGACGACCAGATCAAGACGATTCTGTCCTTGGGCGTGAGCCAGGTGCGGTACTTTCCGGACCAAAGCGATGCGCCTCCCGACAGCTCTCCTGCGCCATTGGCCGAGCCCGAAGGCTTGCCCCACCGGGTTTCTAGCCCCAGCGCGCCAGACCCTGAAAGCGCTCCCCAGCCTGCCTTGAGCGAAGCCGAAATGCTGCGTTTGCAGCGCCGTGACCGGCTGGCAGCCCAGCGGCGCAGCCTGGCGGTGTGCGAACGCCGGTTTGGCGAAGCCACCCAACAGTACCGGCGGGTCGTAGAGCAAGCCAGCAGCCGGGCGGGGCAGATGCGCGAAGAAAGCACGGCCCTGGTGGCCGGGTGTGTCGACGACATCCTGGCCGAAGGCGAGTCGGCCATCCGCCTGTTGTCCGAGGCCATGGGCGAGCGCAGCGCGGTGCACCCGGTCAATGTGATGGTCGTGTCGCTGCTGCTGGGCAAGGCCCTGGGGCTGCCGGCCGCTGCGCTCACCGACCTGGGCTTGGCGGCGTTGCTGCACGACTTGGGCAAGGTCCAGATGGCCGAGCGTATGCGCTACCAGGATCCAGGGTTTTCGGCCTCCGAGCAGTTGGTCTACCAGGAGCATGTGGAGCACAGCCTGGTGATGGGGCGGCGCATGGGTTTGTCGGAAGACGTTTTGCGGTCGATTGCCCAGCACCACGAACTGGCCGACGGCAGTGGTTTCCCCTCGGGTCTGGTGGGGGCCAACCTGTCGGCCAGCGGCAAAATTCTGGCGCTGGTGAACCGCTACGACAACCTGTGCAACCCGCCCCGGCTGGTCAATGCCATGACCCCGCACGAGGCTTTGTCGCTGATTTTTGCCCAGATGAAAGCGCGCTTTGATACCGCCACATTGGGCGCGTTCATCCGCATGATGGGCGTGTACCCGCCGGGCTCGGTGGTGCAGTTGCTCAACGATGGCTACGCAATGGTGGTGTCGGTTAATTCGACCCGGCCCCTGAAGCCCTACGTGATCGTGTTCGATGCCAGCGTGCCGCGCGACGAGGCTTTGATGGTGGACCTGGAGCACGCGCCCGAGCTGGGCATTAGGCGCAGCCTCAAACCTTCGCAACTGCCGCGCGTGGTGCAAGACTATTTATCGCCCCGACAGCGGGTGTCGTATTTCTTTGAGCGGGTGGTCGGCAGCGACCGGCCTGGTGCCTAGGGTGAACACCGGTGTGCTGGGGGCATTGATCGATAGCCTGCCCGATGCCGTGTGGATTGTTGCGCCGAGCGACTGCCGAATTGTGATGGTCAACGCTGCAGCCGCCCAGTTACTGGGCCTGCCGCGCGATGCGATGCTGGGCCAGTTGGTCACCGACTTCAGCCCGGTCCCCGAAGACCTGTATTTTTGGGCCGACGTGGCAGCAGGCCATGCCCCCCAGGAGCAACGCATCCATTCCGAAAGCCTGGTCTTGCATGCCGATGGCCGCAGCCTGCTGGTGGATCGCCGCGTCAGCCCGCTGGCCTTGGGCGACGATGCGTTGGTGTACGTGGTGGCCCTGCGCGACCTGGGCCCGCTGCGCAGGATGGAAGACCGTCTGGAGCTGGTGCTGGCCGAAATGCAGGCCACACTGGAGTCCACGGTAGACGGCATTCTGGTGTGCAGCCTGGACGGCGTGGTGACGGTGCGCAACCGCCAGTTTGCCGAGCTGTGGGACCTGCCCGAAGCCCTGCTGGACCCGCACAACGATGCCGCGTTGTACGCCCATATGGCCCGGGTGGTGGTAAATATTGCAGCCTACCAGCGGCGCATGGACTTGATTGTCAACACGCCGCTGTACCAGGGCACCGACATGCTGCTGCTGCGCAGCGGGCGAATTCTGAAGCGTGTGACGCGGCCACAGATCAGCCTGGGGCGGTCGATTGGCCGGGTGTATTCGTTTCGCGACATCACCGAGCGCGTCGAGTCCGAGGCGCAATTGCAGCTGGCGGGCAAGGTGTTCGAGTCCAGCCTGGATGCGGTTTTTATTGCCGATGCGCAGCACCAGATTGTGGCGGTCAACCCCAGCTGCGAGCGCTTGAGCCGCTCCAGCCAGGCGCAGTTCATGGGGCAGTTGGCCCCCACCTTGTTCCAGGACACCAGCGGCGGCGAGCTGTTCAACAGCGTCCAGCGCGGCTGGCACCGCGAAGGCCATTGGGATGGTGAGGCCCTGCACCAACGCGGGGATGGCAGCACCTGTGTGGTGCATCTGTCGTGGGTGGCCTTGCGCGATGCCCAGGGCGTGGTGACGCAAAGCATTGGTTTCTTCAAAGACCTGACCGAAAAGAAAGCCAGCTTCGAGCGCATCGAGCAGCTGGCCTATTCCGATGTGCTGACCGGCCTGCCGAACCGTCTGATGCTGTCGCAGCGGGTGGACTTTGCATTGCGCTTGGCCGAGCGGGACGGGGGCGAGTTCGCCGTTCTGTTTCTCGATCTGGACCGGTTCAAAAATATCAACGATTCGCTGGGCCATTTGTTTGGCGACCGTGTACTGGTCGAGGTGGGGCAGCGCATGCTGCGTTGCCTGCGCCAGGTAGACACCTTGTGCCGCCTGGGCGGTGACGAATTTGTGATGTACCTGCACCAGGCCGATGCCGAGGGGGCCAAGATGGTGGCCCAGCGCGTACTGGAAAGCCTGGCCCAGCCTTTCCATATGGATGGGGTGGATTTTTCGATGGGTTGTAGTATTGGCGTGGCCATGTACCCGGTGGATGGACAAACGCTGGACGACATGATCAAGTCGGCCGACACGGCCATGAACCGCGTCAAGGAACGCGGCCGCGGCAATTTCCGCTTCTACCAGCCGCAGATGAACGTGGCCTTGCTATCGCGCATGAAGATGGAGCACAGCCTGCGCCAGGCCATGGAGGCCGGGCATTTTCGGCTGCACTACCAGCCGCAGGTCAGCCTGACCACCGGTGCGGTGCTGGGCGTGGAGGCGTTGATCCGCTGGCAGGACCCCGAGCGGGGTTCGGTGTCGCCCGGCCAGTTCATCCCGGTGGCCGAAGAGTCGGGCTACATCATCACCATCGGCACCTGGGTGCTCAACGAGGCGGTGCGGCAGGCGGCTGTGTGGCAACGTCAAGGCTATGACCGCAGGGTGTCGGTCAACGTGTCGGCCCTGCAGTTCCAGCAAAGCGATTTTGTGGAACGCGTGGCCAGTGCCTTGGCCGATTCCGGGCTGGCCCCGGCCCTGCTGGAGCTGGAGTTGACCGAATCCATCCTGGTGCAAGACGCAGACGAGGCCCTGGCCCGGCTGCGGGCGCTGGCGGGGCTGGGGGTATTTTTGTCGATCGACGATTTTGGTACCGGCTATTCCAGCTTGGCGTATTTGAAGAAATTCCCCATTCACAAGCTGAAAATCGACCGCTCTTTCATCAGCGGCCTGCCCGATGACGAGAGCGACCAGGCCATCGTCAGCGCCATCATCCAGATGGGCCGGGCACTCAAGCTCACGGTGATTGCCGAGGGCGTGGAAACCGTCGCCCAGCGCGACCTGTTGCAGCGCCTGCTGTGCGACCAGTACCAGGGGTTTTTGTGTGCACCCGGCGTGCCCAGCGAGGATCTGGACCGGGTGATCGCCGACGCCATGGAGCGGATGGCAGCCTAAGAGCGGGTTCTAGCGTGTTTTGCGACGCAGCAGCCAGGTAAGCAGCAGCAACAGCAACAACAACACCAAACCAACCCCCATGCCGATGCGCGCCAGTAGCACCAGTGCGCTGGCTTCTCCGCCGCTGCGCAAGGTGCTGACCTGTTCCGCCGTGACGTGGGCTGCCGGGTTGCCGAAATGCTGCAGCAGGTAGTTGCCCAAGGTGGCGATTTGCGTGTCTGACAGGTCCTTGGCAAATGCCGGCATCAGCACATTGGGCCCACCACTTTGGCGTTGCACGCCTTCCAAAATTGCGGACACCAGATTGTTGGCGTTGGCATGGCCGAGTGCCGTGTTGTGGAACAGGGATGGCAGCCGCGCGCCGTTGAAAGCCAGGCCCACGCCTTCGCCGCTGGCCTGGTGGCAAGACGCGCAGTGTGCGTCGTACAGCTGGGCACCGGCCCATTGGTTGGCATCGGCGGGCAGATCGACCCCGCGCACCTCCACAAACCCGGCGGTCGGCTGGCCCCAGCGGTAGGCGGCCTGGGTATCGGCCGGGTTGTGTACCGGGGCGGTGGACTTCAAATACACCGCCATGGCGTTCACATCGGCTTCGCTCAGGTGGCGAAAGCTGTTGTCGATGGCCTCGGCCATAGGGCCAGCCGCCTGGGCTTTGCCCTCGGCATGCCCGGTACGCAGGTAGGCCACCAGTTCGGCCTGGCTCCAGCCGCCAATGCCGCTGAGCGCATCGCTGCTAATGTTGGGCGCATACCAGCTGGCCAGCACGTCACCGCCCAGGCTTTTCGACAGGTCTTCGGCCATCAGCAGATTGCGCGGCGTGTGGCAGGTGCTGCAATGCGCCAGGCCCAGGGCCAGGTAGGCGCCCCGGTTCCATTCGGCGCTTTGCTTGGCATCTGGTGCAAACGGCTTGTCATCGAGGAATAGCAGGTTCCAGGCCGCCATCGACAAACGGATATTGAACGGAAACGGCAAGGCCGTAGGTGGCGGCGCTGCATCCACCGCTTGCACACCCTCGTGGAAATAGGCGTAGAGCGCCGCCACATCCGCGTCATTCACCTTGGCATACGCGGTGTACGGCATGGCCGGGTAAAGATGCGCACCGTCTGCCCGCACGCCGTGGCGCAGCGCAGCGCCAAACTGGGCCAGCGTGTAGCTGCCGATGCCATGCGTGGTGCTGGGTGTGATGTTGGTCGAGACGATCTTGCCCAACGGCGTGGTGATCTCCAGCCCACCCGCAAACGGTTTGCCGCCCGGGGCGCTGTGGCAGGCGATGCAGTCACCGGCGGTGGCCAGGTACTGGCCGCGGGTGACGAGTTCGGTAGTGTCCGCATGGGCGGCTACCGAGAACACGCTGAGACAAGCCGCAACCAAGGCGCATAAATGGGTTTTGAGCATGGGCATCTTCAAGCGTTGGCGTGGATGTGTTCGGCCGAGCGCAGCGCAATGGCCACGGCGGTCAGGGTCGAATTGACAGTGGCTGCCGTCGGCATCACGCCGGTGCTGGCGATGTAGAGGTTGGGGTGGTCGTGCGCGCGGCCAAAGCCGTCCACCACCGAGTTTTTGGCGTCTGCGCCCATGCTCACCGTGCCGGTGATGTGCTGGTTGTTGCCATAAATACCGTCGGGCGTATGGCGCAGGTTGGTGCCGCTCATCATGGTGGCAATGCGGATGTATTGCGCTTTAGCCGCCGCCATGCCCTTGTGCACGTAGTCGCTCATGGCGTAGTGCACCTGCGGGCGGGGGATGCCGAGCGCGTCTTTCTTGTCGCTCAGCACCACCTTGTTGTCGGGGTTGGGTAAGATTTCCAGCACGTTCTTCAGGCTGACCTCGTGTGCCGCGTAGAAGCGGATCTGGCGCTCTAGCTCCGGGCCGTACACCCCTTTGGCGATCAAATTCCGGGTGATGGATTCCACCCGGGACGAATTGGAGATGTCGATGCGAAAGGCTGCGGATTCGGACCTAAACGCCCCGTCGCGCAGCCCGTTGATGGACGCCGGGCTCATCGGGCCGCGGCCAGGCCACAGTTCTTCTTCGGCATCGAAGGTCAGGCCGTTGCTGGGGTGGTCCATCAGGTTCTGGCCGACGCTGCCCGAGCTATTGGCCAGGCCATTTTTGAATTTTTCGCTGCTGGAGAGCAGCAAGAGCTTGGGGCTTTCGATGCCGTTGGCGGCCAGGATGAAGGTCTTGCCGGTGACGCGGTGCGTGCCCTTGTCTGGGTCGTAGTAATGCACGGCGACGATGCGGTCTTGCGCGTCGTGTTCAATGCGGTAGACCACGGCGTTCTCGACCAGTTTGGCACCGGCTTTTTCCGCCGCGTCCACCGCCAGGCCGCCATGGTACTGCGCATCGATCGGGCAGATCGGCATGCAGTTGTTGTTGCCGCAGCAGGCCGGGCGGCCGTCGTAGTTGATGCTGTTGCGTGCCGTGGTGTTGGTGATCACGTCCAGCCCGCTGCCCGCCAGCCGTTCGCGAAAGCGCTGCTCCAGAAACGACTCGGCCACCGGCTGCATGGGGAACGGCTTGGCGCGTGGCGAGCCGTTGTTGGGCGCGCCGGACACGCCCATTTTTACCTCGGCTTCCTGGTAGAACGGTTCCAGGTCCTCGTAAGCAATCGGCCAATCGCGGCCCACGCCTTACAGGCTGTGGATGCGCAGGTCGTTGGGCAGCACGCGCCAGGCCTGTGCCGCCCAGTGCCAGGTGGTGCCACCCACGATGCGGATGTACTCGGCCTTGTAGGGGTACGGTCCGGCCTGCACCAGGTAGTCGTTGTCCATCGGCTGGTACACCGGGTGTGGCGACCAGGCAGAAAAAGGGTAGGGCGACATGAAGTCGCTTTTGCGTGGCGAGTTGCGAAAGTTGGCGACCAGGCGGTCGCGGCCCACGCGGGGGCCGGATTCCAGGATCAGCACCGAAGCGCCTTGCAAAGCCAGGCGTTGGGCAACCAGCGCGCCGACGATGCCCGAGCCGATGACGACAACATCGGCCGAAAGTGGTTCATTCATGGGGTATTTTTTGATGGTTTTAGGGGATGGCGAGCGGGTTGCGGCTCCAACTGCCGTACGGGCCGTAGGCATAGCTGGGCGGCTTGAGGCGGTCGGCCACGGCCAGGCTCATCAAACTGGCTTCGTAGGTAACGCAGCGCGCCGCCACACCACTGCCCACCACGCCCACATACCAGGCGGTGAGGATGCTGGCGGGCAGAGTAGCAAAGCGGGCTTTTTCTGTGTCCAGCGCGGCTTGCAACGTGGCCAGATCGGGATTTTTTTGCGCGATAAACGCCGCCAGCAAGGCCAGTTGCGTGTCGAAAGTGCCATCCTGGGCTAGCAGTGCGGTGTGCAGGCGCTCGGCCTGCGCCATGTCGAGTGTGGAGCGACCGGTGAGCCACTGTGATACCTTGACAAAGGCCTCGGGCATCGGCGTGGTGTCGGTTTTGCTGTCGCCAGTGGCCCAGGCAGTGGGCAGGTTAAAGATAGAAAAACTGTAGCTGGCCAGCAAACCGGTCAGCAGCAAACGGCGCGGCACAGGGGATGCAGTGGGGTCCATTGTGGTCTTTTTTTGAATGTACTGGTTCGTTTATAAGCGCAACCAGGCACACCACGCGCAAAGCGCCGTAGCTTTACCCCGTGACTACAAGTTGTTACCCGCGTCTACGGCACCGCCCGGTGGGGTGTTGGCTGAATGGGTGGGAAGTGTGGATGTCGAGGCCGAGTGGCTCGAAGAAGAAATTAGGTGTCTGCGGAAGCCACCGGACCGGCATCCTGAACCGGGGTTCAGGTGGGCTAGGTCACCCTGGAGTTGGGTTCATCTAACGCGAGATGATCACGCTCCCCAGGGGATATTCCAGGCCCGGGCTCATGGAGCATTGGTTCAAGGAAATATAAAGCCCGGCATGCACCGCAGACGCTTTGATTCTAGGCTAAATCAGGTGGCCGTCGTCGCCTAAAGCCAAGTCGAGTTGCCCAATCAACGTGGTCAGCACCGGGTCGTCGTCGTTGGCGGCCTCGGACTGCACGGGCGCAGGGCGCACGGGCGCTCGGGCCCGGTCGGTCAGGTCGAAGGCCAAATTCAGGGCGGCCAGCACGGCGATGCGGTCGCGGGCCTTGATCTTGCCGCCGTCGCGGATGGCGCACATGGCGGTATCGACCATCTTCACGGCCTCCAGCAGGCGCGCTTCGCCGCCCTCCGGGCAGCCCAGCAAATAGCTTTGGCCGAGGATCTGCACGTCGAGCTGCTTCATTCTGCGTCCTTGCGGGGGGCGGGGCGGATGGCGGGCGGGTTGCCGATCTGGGGCAAGCGCTCCAGCAGTGCGTCGATGCGGGCGCGGGCTGCGCCGAGGCGGGATTTGAGCGAATCGCGTTCATAGGCCAGCCCGGCGACCTGTTCGGTCAGCAACTGGTTGGCGCGCTGCAATTTGCGGTAACGCACCAGCAGGCGCTCGGTACGTTCTGCAACTTGTTCAATTTGGGTGGGGGTGGCCATAAGCTTGCACATTCTAGTGGGGCGCGATTCAACCGTAAAATCAGTGGGTTGGTGCTCGCGACGTGGTTCACATGCCGCAGTTCAACGGGAAGCAGGAGGAGGTGTTGGAACATATTTACCACCTTTAAGCCTGCGCTGCCCCCGCAACGGTAAAGCGGATGAGCCCCATGCTCATCTTTCACCACCCAGTCACTGGATGCGCACGCATCTGGGAAGACGGTGAAAGTTCTCCGCCAGCCCGGATACCGGCCAACAAGGTGGTGGTGCGTCTTTTTTAATTTCAAAAAATCGCATTGCCTTGATGCCCAAGCCCTGGCGGGGACGCCGGTGCGGGCCTATTGCTGATTGATTGCCTTCCATGAAAACTGTTTTCGCCTCTGCACGCTTGGCCGTGCTGCCCTTGGCCTTGGCCGCCGCATTGCCGTCTTGGGCCCAGACACAGCTCAAAGAGGTGGTGGTCACCGCGACCCGTTTCGCCGAACCTGCCGCCCCGCTGCCGTTTGGCGTAAGCGTTATCACCGCAGAGGAAATCCAGGCCTCGGGTGCCAGTACGGTGAACGAAGCCGTGATGAAGCTGCTGGGCGTAGTAGGCCGTTTGGACATCTCGGGCGGCAACAACTACAGCCTGGACCTGCGCGGCTTTGGTGTCACAGCCGACAGCAACCAGGTGGTGATCGTGGACGGCCTGCGCCTGAACGAGGCCGATATGGCGACCGCCGGGCTGGCCTCCATCCCGATCGAATCCGTCGCCCGCATTGAAATTCTGCGCGGCACCGGTGCGGTCCTGTACGGCGAGGGGGCTACCGGCGGTGTGATTGTGGTCACCACCAAGGCGGCCATGGGCGTGCAACGGGTCAGTTCGGCCGAGGTGTACGCCGCCGTGGGCAGCCATAATTTGAAGGACCTGCGGGCCAATGCCGTAATCGCCTCCGGCGGGTTTTCGCTGGACGTGGCGGCCGACGACCGCCGCAGCGACGGCCACCGCGACAACTTCGTCTCCAGCACGCAAGCCCTGGCGGTGACGGGGCAGTGGCGCAACGAATGGCTGCGCCTGGGCGCGCGCGCGGGCCGCAACGACCAAGACAGCGGTTTGCCAGGCGCATTGACGGCAGCGCAGTACGCCGCCAACCTCCGCCAGGCCCAATCGTTAACCGACTTCGGCTCGTTCAAGAAAGACAATGCCGGTGTGTTTGCCGAGGCCACCGTGGGCGACTGGCAACTGGCTGCCGATGCCAACCAACGGACGAAAAAATACACCAGCGTGGTCTACGGCAGCCCGTACGGCTACGACGTGGACGCGTCCAACTACAGCGTGCGCGCCCGCAATGCGCGCAAAGTAGGGGCATCGGACAACGTTTTCGTCATCGGTATGGACAAGGGAGCGTGGGAACGCACCACCACCCAATCCAGCTTCACTCCGGTCGGCACGGTGGCCACCGCCCGCAGCACGGCGCTGTATGCCAAAGACGACTTCACGCTGGCGGCCACGGGCACCCGTTTCAGTATCGGCTGGCGTACCGAAGAAATGAAAAAGGCCGAGGCTGCGTCGGCATCGACCCTGAAAGAACGCCAAAACGCCTGGAATCTGGGGCTGAGCCAGCCGGTGGCAGCCGATGTGACCGTTTACGCCCGGGTGGGCCGCAGCTTCCGCCTGGCGAACGTCGACGAGTTTTCTTTCACCAACCCCAACGTGTCGCTGCAGGCCCAAACCTCGCGCGACATGGAGCTGGGTGCGCGCTGGACGCTGGAGCAAAGCCAGGTGGATGTGCGCGTGTACCGCAGCAAGCTCCAGCACGAAATTGGCTACGACCCGTCGGGCCAGGGCCCTTACGGCCCCTTCGGTGCCAATGTCAACTTTGACCCGACCCAGCGCCAGGGGCTGGAGCTGGAGTCGCGCCACGCCCTCAGCGCCGCCTGGGACTTGCGCCTGAATGCCGCCTTGCGCAAAGCCACCTTCACCGAAGGTGCCTACGCTGGTAAAAACCTGGCCTTGGTGCCGAAGAAAACCCTGGCGGTGCGCACCGATTGGCGGCCCGCGCCCGGCCACACCCTGGATGCAGGCGTGAACTGGGTGGCCTCGCAAAACCCCGACTTTGCCAATGCCTGCACCATGCCCAGCTACACCACGGTGGATGTGCGCTACGCCTACCGCTTCGGTGCCGCCGAGCTGGCCTTGGGCGTGGCCAATGCCACCGGCCACAAGTACTACACCCAGGCCTACGGCTGCACTGCGGGCGAGACCCAGTCGATCTACCCCGAAGCAGGCCGTGCCGTGACGGCCTCGCTGCGCTACAAGTTCTAGGCCGGTATGACCCGCAGCGAACTCATCCTCGGTGGCCAAAAAAGCGGCAAGTCCCGCCGCGCCGAGCAGCTGGCTGCGGCGTGGCTGGCCGATCCAGGCCACCGCGCCGTGTTCATCGCCACCGCCCAGCCCTGGGACGCGGAGATGGTGGAGCGCATCGCCCGCCACCAGCGCGACCGGGCCGAGCGCGTGCCGGGCATAGTGACGGTGGAAGAGCCGCTGTTGCTGGCCGAGGCTATTCGCCAGCACAGCCACCCCGACACGCTGGTGGTGGTGGACTGTTTGACGTTGTGGCTGACCAACTTGCTCATGCCTGCAGAATTTAAAGAAAATCAGCCTCTAGCGCATATTCCGCATACGCCAGTAGCTATATTTTTGGAAGCAATTGGCGCTGCGCCCGGCCCGCTGGTGCTGGTGGGCAACGAGATCGGCCTGGGCGTGATCCCCCTGGGCCGCGAGGTGCGGGCCTTTGTGGATGCGCTGGGCAGCCTGAACCAGCAGGTGGCGCAGCGCTGCCAGCGGGTGACGTTGATGGCGGCGGGTTTGCCGTTGACCTTGAAGGATGCAGCATGAGGTTTTGGGCATTGCTGCTGTGTCTGGCATCGTCGGCCCACGCCCTGCAGGTCACTGACGACCGCGGCACCACCGTGCAGTTCGCCCAGACCCCGCAGCGCATCGTCAGCCTGCTGCCCTCGCTGACCGAAAGCGTCTGTGCGCTGGAGCAGTGCGCGCGCCTGGTGGGGGTAGACCGCTATTCCAACTTTCCGGCCAGCGTGCGCGCCTTGCCCCAGGTGGGGGGAGGGCTGGACCCGAACATCGAGGCCATCGTGGCCCTGCACCCCGACGTGGTGCTGCTGGCCACCGCCTCCCGCGCCAGCGCCCGGCTGGAGGCGCTGGGCCTGAAGGTAGTGGCGCTGGAGCCCAAAACCTATGCCGACGTGCAGCGCGTGCTGGGCACGCTGGGGCAATTGTTGGCGGTCAACGATGCCGCCCGCATCTGGCGCGGCATCGATGCCGGTGTGTCGGCAGCAGCCCAGTCGCTGCCCGCGCGGGTCAAAGCCACCCGGGTCTACTTCGAGGTGAACGCCGCACCGTACGCCGCTGGCACCACGTCCTTCATCGGCGAGACACTGACGCGGCTGGGCGTGCAGAACGTGGTCCCCGCCGCGCTGGGCCCGTTCCCCAAGCTGAACCCCGAGTTCGTGGTGCGCGCCAACCCCGACCTGATCATGGTCGGCGACCGCAACAGCATAGGCCTGGCGCAGCGCCCGGGCTGGGGTGGCATCCGCGCCATCCGCGAGCAGCGGGTGTGCAGCTTCAAGCCTGAGCAGTCTGACGTGCTGGTGCGCCCCGGCCCGCGCATGGCCGAGGCCGCGCGGGCTATGGCTGCGTGCCTGCTGGAGAAGGCTCCGTGAAGTCCCACCCCGGTGCGCTCGCTCTGGTTTTGCTGCTGCTGGCGTTCGCCTTGCTGCTGGTCGGCACCAGCATCGGCAGCACCGGTTTCGACAGCGTGCTGCCCGCCCGCCACGACCCCATCGCCCTGCAAATCGTCTGGGACATCCGCCTGCCGCGCACCTTGGGGGCCTGGGTGGCCGGGGCCTTGCTGGGGCTGGCGGGCGCGGTGGCGCAGGGCCTGTTCCGCAACCCGCTGGCCGACCCGTATTTGCTGGGCAGCGCCTCGGGGGCGTCGCTGGCCATGGCTTTGGCGCTGGCCGTGCTGGGCGTGTCGCCCTTTGCCACCGCCTGGCTGGTGCGCGTGGGGCTGACGGGTGCGGCCTTTGCCGGGGCCGTGTGCGGCGTGCTGCTGACGCTGGCGCTGGCCCGGGGCGTGCAGCACACCCTGCGCCTGCTGCTGGCGGGCGTGATCGTGGGCGTGGTGCTGGGCGCGGGCAAGGACCTGGTCACGCTGGCCATCCCCGACATCCTCAGCGCCCTACAGGGCTTCAACCTGGGCAGCACCGGTTTTGTGGGCTGGACCGCCTGCCTGCTGATGCTGGCCGTGTGGGCCGTGTGTACCACCGTGGCCTGGCTGCTCGGCTCGGTGCTGGACGGGCTGACCCTGGGCGAAGCCACAGCTGCCAGCCTGGGCCTGCCGCTGCCGCGCATGCGCGCCGCGCTGATCTTGGTGCTGGCGCTGGCCACCGGCACCGCCGTGGCGCAGACCGGCATGATCGCCTTTGTAGGCTTGGCCGCGCCGCACGTGGCCCGCTCGCTGGTGCGCACCACGCACAGCCGCTTGATGCTGCTGGCCAGCCTGACCGGCGGCGTGCTGCTGCTGGCCGCCGACATCCTGGCCCGCTGGCTCACCGCCCCGCAGGAACTACCGGTGGGCGTGCTCACGGCGGTACTGGGCGGCAGCTACCTGCTGTGGCGCATGCACAAGCGCACGGGCGGTGTGCTATGAAGAATGTAGCTATCCACGCTGAATCCATAAGCGCCAGCCTGTCAAAAGTACCTGTATTGCAGGGTGTCAGCGTCGATATCCAAGCGGGCTGCTGGACCGGCATCGTCGGCCCCAACGGCGCGGGCAAATCCACGTTGCTCAAGGTGCTGGCGGGCCTGCTGCCGTTCACTGGCACGGTGACGCTGCTGGGCCAGAATATGGCCAGCATGCCCGCCCGCCAGCGCGCCCAAACCCTGGCCTGGCTGGGGCAGGGGGAGGCTAGCGCCGACGACCTCAGCGTCTGGGATGTGGCGCTCTTGGGCCGCATTCCGCACCGCCCCTGGCTGGCGGCACCCAGCGCCCAGGACCTGGCCGCCGTGGAACAGGCCCTGCGCGCCACCCAGGCCTGGGATTGGCGCGCCCGCAGCTTGGGCCAGCTCTCGGGCGGCGAACGCCAGCGTGTGCTGCTGGCCCGCGCCCTGGCCGTGCAGGCCCCGGTGCTGCTGATGGACGAACCCCTGGCCAATCTGGACCCTCCGCACCAGACCGATTGGCTGCTGCTGGTGCGCGAGCTGGTGGCCCGTGGCCACACCGTGGTCAGCGTGCTGCACGAGCTGTCGATCGCGCTGCAGGCCGACGACCTGCTAGTGCTGGCCCAAGGCCGCGTGTGCCACGCCGGTGCCTGCGCCGATGCCGCCACCCACCGGGCAGTAGAGCAGGTCTTTGATGACCGAATCACCATCCAGCGCTTGTCCCAGCAGTGGGTTGCGCTACCAAAACTAGAGCGGGGTGGCGGCTGATGGTCGACAACGCCTTCAGCGCCCCCGAGCGCGCTGCCGTCTACCGTGCCATTTTCGAGCGCCGCGACATGCGGCATTTCAGCGGCGGCAGCGTGGCCCCCGAGCTGCTGCAACGCCTGTTGCTGGCGGCCCACCACGGCCCCAGCGTGGGCTTCATGCAGCCCTGGCGCTTTATCCGCATCACCCAGGCGACCCTGCGCCAGCAACTGCACGCCCTGGTAGAGGCCGAGCGCCTGCTGACCGCCCAGGCACTGGGCGAGCGTGCAGACGACTTCATGCGGCTCAAAGTGCAAGGCCTGCTGGATGCGGCCGAGGTGCTGGCCGTGGTGCTGCCCAATGGCCGGGAGCAGCACATTTTTGGCCGCCGCACCCTGCCGCAGATGGACCTGGCCTCCAGCGCTTGCGCCATCCAGAACCTGTGGCTGGCCGCCCGCGCCGAGGGGCTGGGCATGGGCTGGGTGTCGCTGTTTGATCCGCTGGCCCTGGCCGATGCGCTGGGCCTGCCCGAGGGGGCCGAACCCATCGCCTTGCTGTGCCTGGGGCCGGTCGAACAGTTCTACGACCAGCCCATGCTGCAGCAGCAAAACTGGGCCCGGCGCGAGGCCCTGGCCGGGCTGGTGTTTGACGATGCCTGGGGCCAGGCCTCCAGCTTGTTCGGGGCCTGACAATACCCCCACCATGCATATACGCCCCTACCAAGAAACCGACGAAGCCGCCGTGGTCGCCCTGTGGCAGGCCTGCGGCCTGACCCGCCCCTGGAACGACCCGCACAAGGACATTGCCCGCAAACTGCAGGTGCAGCGCGAGCTGTTCCTGGTGGGCGAGGCCGACGGTCAACTTATCGCCACGGCCATGGCCGGGTACGACGGCCACCGCGGCTGGGTCAACTACCTGGCGGTAGAGCCGAGTCAGCGCGGCCACGGCCTGGGTGCGGCCCTGATGCAGCACATCGAGCAGCAACTGCTGGCGTTGGGCTGCCCCAAGCTGAACCTGCAGGTGCGCAGCAGCAACACCGCCGTACTCGATTTCTACCGCCACTTGGGCTACGCGCAAGACGAGGCCGTGGGCCTGGGCAAGCGCTTGATTCCAGACTAGCCCCATTTTTCAACCTACAGACACGCCATGACTCCCATCAGTTCCCCTGCCGACATCGCCGCATCGCTGACCGAATACTGGTCGCCCCGCGTGATCGCCGAGCTGGACGACTCGTACATCAAGGTTGCCAAGGTGCTGGGCTCCCTGGCCTGGCACAGCCATGACCATGAGGACGAGATGTTCCTGGTCCTCAAAGGCCATTTGCGCATTGAGCTGGAAACCGCCGTGGTCGAGCTGGTGCAGGGTGAGATGTATGTCGTGCCCAAGGGCATGCGGCACAACCCGGTAGCCGAGGAGGAATGCCACATCCTGCTGATCGAGCGCAAATCCACCTTGCACACCGGCGACGTGGCCACCGACAAGACGCGTTCGCTGGCGGACCAGCTGCGGCCGGTGTAAGCGGCGTGCTGTGGGCTGCCGCCTTGGTGCTGGCCGTGCTGGTCGACTGGCGGCTGGGCGAACCACCCGTGCGTTGGCACCCGGTGGTGTGGATGGGCAATTACCTCGGCTGGGCTGGGCGGCGGGTGGCTCCGACAACGGCCACCGCCACACCCGATTACAAGTCTTTCAGTCTTGCTGCGCTCATGTGGTGGGCGGGAGCAGCTACGGTTTATGTAGCGGCGTGGTTTTTGCAAAAAAGTATTCTGCAGCTCCCCCAAGCCCTGGGTGCGTGGTCCGGTAGCCTGCTGGCGGTGCTGCTGCTGGGCTTGCTGCTCAAACCCCTGCTGGCCTGGGCGATGCTGAAGAGCGAAGTGCTGGCGGTGGAGGCGGCCCTGGGTGAATCGCTGGATGCGGGCCGCCAGCGCCTGGCCTGGCTGGTCAGCCGCGACGTGGCCGCGCTCACCGAGGGCCAGGTGCGCGAGAGCGCCATCGAGTCGCTGGCCGAGAACCTGAACGACTCGGTCGTCGCCCCCATCTTCTGGTTCGTGCTGCTGGGCCTGCCCGGCGCGGCGCTGTACCGCTTTGCCAACACCGCCGATGCGATGTGGGGCTACCGGGGCACGCGCAATGGCCGGGTCTGGGAATGGGCGGGCAAGTGGGCGGCCTGGGCCGACGACGTGCTGAGCTGGCTGCCCGCGCGCATCACTGCCGTGCTGCTGATGGTGCTGGACTACCGCACCGAGTGGCGGGCGCTGGGGCAGCAGGCGCGCCTCACGCCATCCCCCAACAGCGGCTGGCCGATGGCAGCCATGGCGCTGTGCCTGGGCGTGCGCCTGGGCAAGCCGGGCGTGTACACGCTGAACCCGGCGCTCCGCGAGCCCGCATCGTGGGATACGCCTGTGGCTATTTTCCATGCGCGTAATGCGGTACTGGCGCTGGTTCTGTATGCGGTAGTAGCTATGATTTTGATAGAGAGGTGGTTATGACGGCGGTTCACGGTGGGCCAGATGCGCTGGGCGTGCCCCAGTTTGACTTCTCCACCAACAGCAACGCCTGCGGCCCCTGCCCCCACGCCCTGGCCGCCGTGCAGCAAGCCGATGCCACCCGCTACCCCGACCCGCAGTACACGGCGCTGCGGGCGCAGTTGGCCGCGTTCCATGGTGTGGATGCGGCGCGGGTGCTGCTGGCGGCCAGCGCCAGCGAGTTTATCCACCGCATCAGCGCGCTCCACTGGGGCCAGGGCGTGTGCCTGCCGCAGCACCACTACGGCGACTACGCGCAGGCGGCGCAGGCCTGGGGTTTGGTGTCGGCCGATGCCCAGCACGCGCAATTGCTGTGGGCTTGTGAGCCGTCCAGCCCGCTGGGGCAGGCGCACCCCGGTCTGGCGGCCTTGGTGGACGCATTGCAGCCCGGCCAGAGCCTGGTGCTCGACTGTGCCTACGCCCCGCTGCGCCTGGAAGGCACACCCAGCCTGGATGCCGCGCGCCTGGACCGGGTATGGCAGATGTGGACCCCCAACAAAGCGCTAGGCCTGACCGGCATCCGCGCCGCGTATGCGATTGCGCCGCGGGGGGCTGACACCGCGACGCTGCAGGCCCTGTGCCCGTCCTGGCCCGTGGGCGCGCACGGCGTGGCCATGTTGCAGGCTTGGTGCCAGCCCGACAGCCAGGTGTGGTTGGCGCAGTCGCTGCGGACTTTGCGGGAGTGGAAGGCGCGGCAGATTATTCTGTGCCGCACGCTGGGGTGGGAGTGTGTGCCTAGTGTGGCGAACTTCTTTTGCGCCCGGCCGCCGGGGGATGATTTGTCGTTGCGGCTGCAGCGGTTGCGTGCGCGGGGGGTGAAGTTGCGGGATGCTGCGTCGTTTGGGTTGGCGGGGTATGTAAGGTTGGGGGTGTTGGGGCCGGGGGGGCAGGATGCGTTGGGGCGGGGGTAGGGCTGAGTGCGGGTCTCAACAGAGCCAAGGCTATCGCTGCCGCACGATATGGCCCTCCATGAATGGTTGTGGGTCACGTACTCGGCGCGTGTTGCTTCGCACCACGCCACTTAAACGACTGTAAGACTCCTTCAATAATTTTTTGCAAGCGCCCCATTGAATCCAGTGAGACATCTACCTCCCCATAATGACCGTCCGCCATTGTGGAACCGTACCGACTTCCGTTTAAGCTATTCAGAACAAGCACGCCTCCGTCCGGAGCATTGATAAGGCTGTTCGTTATCGGCTTCAGATCAAGCGGTTGCGGGTTCTTACCAGCGCCAAGCCCGCGCGAGCGATCTTCGAGATGTTGAACAGTGTTTCGCACACCCCGGAGGTCTGGGAAATCTTCGGCCATCTGCGCATAGAAACTCGCGACTTCTTTTGAAACGTTAGCCTCCTTCGAGAGAACGGCAAGAAATTTCTCAAAAGCATCGAGTGCGTAAAGAAAGGCGCGCGCATAGATAAATGGCAAATCTTGTTGGAACGCGCGAGGAATTCCACCGTTCGACCATTTTTCGCGCTTAAAACGGACCTCGGCTTCAAAATGAATTTCATCCCAGTTCTCTGGAGACATGCAGCCTCTGTGCTCTTCTTCTACAGCGCGTTCAATCTCTGAGCGACGCTGAGAGTCGTGTTCCCAGTTGTTTCGATCCGCAAACGATGGGCGAATCGACTGCGTGCTGATAAACAAATTCAGTGCCGAATTTGCTTCAAAGAAATGAGATTCAAGGGAACGAAGTAGGTTATGAATCCTCCCTGTCCAATCTCTATCCTCGTAATCCAGCCAAGTTCCAGGGGTAACTATCTCAAAAACGACCATGCATAACTCCTGACACCAACGGGATATACAAGATAAACGGCTGACCGCTATAGCCCGGCGAAACCTTGAGAATTTTCGTGCAACATTATTTTTTTTTAATTGCTGAAGGTACTAAATGCTCTTATTTTTATAGCGTTTTATGCTATTTGAATAAGCACTGAAGCCACATTTTCCTTAGATATTTTGGTCGAGGTTTGGGCGACTTATATAGCGGTACATGCCTCAGTCGCCGCTGGCCGGGATGTGCGCCCGGCGGCGCAGTCCCTTTTCTTTGTTTGGCCAAAGAAAAGGAACCAAAAGAAAGGCCACCCCCACTGCCAGCGCCCCGTCGCTCTCGCGCCGGGGAACCTGCGGTGCGCGCTTTGGGCGGGGTCTGGCTAAACTCGCTGGCGCTCAAACAGACGCCAGCCCTGATCCGCCCAAAGCTGTGCTCCTCGGCGCATACAGATGGGGACCCTGGGGAGCGGGATCGGGGGCGCGCAGCGCCCCATCGCGCCTAGGGCGCGAGCCCGGGTGGGTGTTCGGCTGTCCATTCCCCCGCCGTGTGGCAGCGACTGCGTCAGGCGGCAGGGCAGGCGGCTGCCTGCGGCACCTGGGCCTGCGGCCGCCGCGCCGTGGAGGCGCTGCCCATCGAGGCGGCCATGATGCAGGCGATGGCCAGCCACTGCCGGTGGTCCAGGTGCTCGTCCAGCAGGCCCATGGCCAGCAGCGCGGCCACCGCAGGCTCCATGCTGATCATGATGCCGAAAGCCTCTTTCGGTAGCCGTTTCATGGCCACCATCTCCAGCGATATCGGGATCGCGCTGGAGATTGCCGCGACGCACACCCCCACCCACAGCACCGTGGGTGACAGCAGCGCGGCACCAGCGTGTGCGATGCCCACCGGGACCACCACGATGGAAGCCACCAGCAGGCCCAGCGACACCGAATGC
The DNA here is from genome assembly GCF_025354435.1 of Rhodoferax sp. Lineage (GTDB taxonomy): Bacteria > Pseudomonadota > Gammaproteobacteria > Burkholderiales > Burkholderiaceae_C > Rhodoferax_B. The sequence goes on along the minus strand of NZ_JANXMU010000077.1, from coordinate 25,966 downwards.
CCTGCATGCAGATGGCCGACCCGCTTGCCAAAGACGATGTACAGGCCCCACAGCACCGCCGCTGCCAGCGCGTACAGCACGCCTATTGGGTCCAGATCGCGGCCCCCCAGGCCCAGCGGCAGCAGCATGAGCAGGCCAAAACCGGCCAGCGCCAGCCAGGCAAAGTCCACCTTGCGGCGGGACGCGGCAATGGCCACTGTCAAGGGCCCGGCAAATTCGATCGCTACGGCCAGGCCAAACGGCAGCGTGCGCAGCGACATGTAGAACATCAGGTTCATGGCCCCCAGCGTGGCGCCATAGCAGGCGATGGAGATCGCGTCGGCACGCGACAGATGCCAGCGCCACGGCCGCCACAGCGCCAGCAAGAGCAGCGCCGAAAACCCCACCCGCACCGCCGTCGTGCCCTGCGCGCCTACCAGCGGAAACAGCTGTTTCGCCCAGGAGGTACCGATACCCAGCGCGGTCACCGCGCCCAGCACTGCCAAAAAAGGAATTGCCCGTTGAAAATGTGTCGTAGCCATGGGTGAAAATATAAATCGCCAAGCGCCTGGTTTTCGCTGCAAATTCAGGGCACAAACGCAAGATTCGCTCACCTTAACACCTTACTTGTCAGACTTCACCATGCCCGCCACCATGCCCCTCGACGCGTTTGACATTGCCATTCTGGAGATTTTGCAAAAGGACAACAGCGTGCCCCAGCGCGCGATTGCCGAGGCCGTGCATCTGTCGGCTCCGGCGGTGCAGCGCCGTATCCGCAAGTTGCAAGACAGTGGTGTGATCCGCGCCAATGTGGCGGTGCTGGACGCGGCCAAGATCGGCTTGCCGCTGACCATCATCACCGAAGTGCACATTGAGAACGAACGGCCTGACCGCACCGCCCCCCTGCGCGCCCGCATCGCCGCCGAGCCTGCGGTGCAGCAGTGCTACAGCGTGATCGGCGAGGCCGACTACCTGTTGATCCTGACCGTAGCCTCGATGGCCGACTACGAGGCGCTGACCAAGCGGCTGTTCGAGGGCGACGACAACATACGGCGCTTTCGCACCTCGGTCACGCTGGGGTGGCTGAAGTCCAGCATGCAATTGCCATTGGACAAGGTTCTGCCTGGCGGTTAAGGCCTAGTTCACACTCAAATGGTGACTACCAACCCCGTCTTCGCCGCCTGGGTAATCGCCTCTGTCACCCGCAGGTTTTGCACCCCATCCCGTGCGCTCACCAGTGGTGCGGCTTTGCCTTCGATGACATCGGCGAAGTGGTCCATCTGGCGCTTGAGCGGGTCGTCGCGCACCATGCCCACCACGCTGACCTCAAACGCTTTCCACCACGAGCGGTCTTCTGCGCGGGGGTAGGTTTTGAGGCGCATGGTGGGCACGGCCAGGCTTCCCAGGGTGCCTGCGACGAGGTAGCAGTCTTCGTCGGCGTAGCTGGTGTAGGCCGGATTTTCCTGGCTGGTCTGCTCCCAGCTGCGGGCGCTGGCGGCGGTGTCGCTCAGCATGAAGCTGCCCAGCACGCCGCTGGCAAAGCGCAGGTTGATGGCCACCGTGTCCTCCACCGCAAAGCCGCGCGTGGCGTTGCTGGCAAAGGCCTGCACGGCGGTGATGTCGCCGCACAGCATGCGCAGGTTGTGCACCTCGTGGATCAGGTTGATGAGGATGGGGCCGCCGCCGGGCTGGGTGCGCCAGGGGCCGCTGGCAAAGTAGTCGTCGGGCTTGAAGAACTGGGCGCTGCCCACCACGCTGACGAGTTTGCCCAGCTTGCCGCTGCCGACCATTTCCCGGGCCTTGGCCATGATGGGGCTGTGGGCACGGTGGTGGCCGATGAGCACGCGGGCGCTGGTTTCCTCTGCCACTTTTTGCAGCTGCAGCCCCTCTGCCAGGGTGGCGGCGATGGGCTTTTCCAGCAGGATGGGCACGCCCGCCGCTATGCACTCCAGCGCCTGCGGCAGGTGCAGGTGGTTGGGCGTTGCCAGCACGATACCGTCCGGCTTGCCTGCGGCCAACAGCGCGGCCAGCGAGGTATACAGCGGCACCCCGGCCTGGGAGGCGGTGGCCACGGCGGCGGGGGACGGGTCGACGATGGCCGACAGGGTGCAGCGGCTGCTTTGGGCCAGGATGGCGATATGCGCCTGGCCGATGATGCCTGCGCCTGCCACGGCGAGTTTTAGCTGGGTCATGGTGTCTCTTTGGGTTGCGGTGCGGCATCGTATTCATAAGCAATCGATTTGTAATTAGCCCGGAAGCTGATTCACAATGAGCTGATGGTGAACAATCAATGGGAATTGATCGACCTGCGGGTCTTCTGCTGCGTGGCGCGGCGCAGCAGCTTCAACGCGGCGGCGGTGGAGCTGGGCATCTCGCCCGCCTATGTGAGCAAGCGGGTGGCCGGGCTGGAAAAAGCCCTGGGGCTGGCGCTGTTCCACCGCACCACGCGGCGCGTGTCCATTACCGACGAGGGCGAAACTGCCTTGCTCTGGGCGCGCAAGGTGCTGGACACCGCAGATAGCCTGACGCAAGAGGTGGGCCGCACGCGGGCCACACCCTCAGGCGCGCTGCGCATCAGCACCAGCCTGCGCCTGGGCCGCAACCACGTGGCGCACATCCTGGCGCGGCTCAAGCTGCAGTACCCGGCGCTGGACATCTGGCTGGAGCTGGTGGACCGCCGGGTGGACGTGCTGGGGGAAGGCTTCGACATCGACATTCGCGTGGGCGATGTGCAAGAGCCGTATCTGGTGGCCCACCCCGTGGCCCAGAGCGTGCGCGTGTTGTGCGCCGCCCCGGCCTACCTGGCCCGCCGCGGCGCACCCAAGACCCTGGCCGAGCTGGCCCAGCACGACTGCCTGCTGTTCCGCGACCGCGACCAGGCTTACGGTGTGTGGCGGCTGGAGGGCCCGCAGGGCGTGGAGTCGGTCAAGGTCACCAGCACCCTGGGCTCCAACCACAGCGACGCGGTGCAGAACTGGGCAGTAGACGGCCATGGCATCGTGCTGCTGTCCAGCTGGGACGTGGCCGCCCGCCTGCAAGACGGCAGCATGGAGCGCGTGCTGCCCGTCTACTACCAACAGGCCAATGTATGGGCGGTGACGGCCACGCGGCTGGGCAATTCGGCCAAGCTGAAGGTGTGCGTGGACTACCTGGTGCAGGAGCTGCAGCGGGGGGATTTTGCGTTGGCAGCGTTTGGGGTGTAAACAACGGTTTTACCGGTTGACCGGGTAGCCAATGCACCGGGAAAGCTCTGCCTGCCCGTCAGTCCATTGGCTGCCACCGCCCGGTCTCCGCACACACGCAGGCCGGTGCACCACTGCACCACACCTGCTCCTGCTCCATCCCCAGCACCGGGTCGGTATCCATTTCCACCCCCAGCACGCGCCCCACACCGGGATGCGTAATCGGCAGCTCCCAGGTCAAAAACACCTGGCTGCAGTCGCGCCCGGGCGGGAAGTCGGCTGCATCAAACCCGCTGCTGCCACGCGGGATGACGGCATGCGGCTGGCCGGTGTCGAAGACCAGCACGGCGCCCCGGGCCAGGGGGATGCGCTGGCCGGTGCCGGGGAAGTGCACGTCCAGGCCTTTGTCTTCGCTCAGGAACAGGTTGCAAAACGCGGCACCCGCGTACTGCGCGCCGTCGTGGTGGTAGCGCGCACCACGGCAGGCCATGAGGGCGGTGTCGCAGGATGGCAGCAGGTCGGGCAGGCCGAGGGTGTGCAGCCAGTCGGCCACGGCCTGCACGCAGCGGGGGTAGTCGGGCCAGCGCATGCGGGCGCGGGCCAAGGGCAGGGTGTCTACATCGCCGGGCTCCAGGCCCAGGTGGGTGGCGATGTCACGCTCCCAGTCGGCCAACAGCCGGGCCGGGGGCGCGGGCACATCGACCGTGCCATGCAGCACCCTGGTGCCCACACTGCGGCTGCGCAAGGTGTCGCCGCTGTAGAAGTACGCGGTGAGGTGGTCGGGCGGGGCAGGGGTTTCGGGCAGGGCGGGCATCCCGGGCAGGATAGCCGGTCTATTCCATCTCCATCCGCTCCACCACCAGCTCCAGCGTTTCGACCAGCGCCTCGGTGCCGAGGGCGTTGAGGGGCGAGAAGTGGTAGCCCACGGGCCGGGCGTTGCGGAATTTCCAGACCATCACCACGTCGCCATGGTCTTCGCTGAGCAGCCGCACGGTGATGTTGCGCTGGATGCCTTGCTCGCCGTTGCGCATGCCGTTCCACCAGCTGTACCAGTTGAGTGCGCCGAGCGCGCCGCGTTTGAGGACCAGGTTGCTGTACTGGGTGGTGGTTTGCAGCTTTTTGACGGCGTTGTCGCGGTCGTTGCCGTTGCGGTAGGTCAGCACGGTCAAGGCGGCGTGCGGCAAGACGACTTCGAGCAGGCCGGCACCGGTGCCATCTTCCTGGCCGTCGCCCAGGTCCACGCTGAAGTTCATGCCGCTGTAGGGGGTATCTCGCTGGATGGCCATGGTGCTCTCCTGGATAAGTACTTCGGTCCCAGGCGCATCCTATCCGCATAAGATCCCGCCATGACGAAAAAAACGACCTTACAGCCTCTGGATGGACAACGGTTTGGGCGGCCCGATACGGGCTGGCGGCTGAAGATTTATACGGTGATTTTCGAGGCAGATACGCGGGCGGGCAGGCTGTTTGACCTGCTGTTGATCGGCGTGATTTTGGCCAGCGTGGGCGTGGTGGTGCTGGACAGCATGGCCGAGGTGCATGCCCGCTACAGCGCCGTGTTCAATGTGCTCGAGTGGGTGTTCACCACCGTGTTTACCGTGGAGTACATCGCCCGGCTGGCCTGTGTGCGGCGGCCCATGCGCTATGCGAAAAGTGGCTTTGGCACCATCGACCTGCTGGCCTTGCTGCCCACCTACCTGGCGGTGCTGGTGCCGGGGCTGCATGCGCTGATCGATGTGCGGGTGCTGCGCCTGTTGCGGATTTTCCGGATTCTGAAGCTCACCGCCTACGTGGCGGAGTTCCGCGCCCTGGGGCAGGCGCTGTCGGCATCGCGGCGCAAGATTCTGGTGTTTATGAGTTTTGTGATGGTGGTGGTCGTGGTGATGGGCACGCTGATGTACGTGGTGGAAGGCGCGGCCAACGGCTACACCAGCATCCCGGTGGGCGTGTACTGGGCCATCACCACCATGACCACGGTGGGCTTTGGCGACATCACGCCCAAGACCGACCTGGGCCGGGTGATCGCCTCGTTGATGATGCTGCTGGGCTGGGGCACGCTGGCCGTGCCTACCGGCATTGTCAGCGCCGAATTCACCCTGCAGCGCATGCCCCGCGTGCCCACCACCCGCACCTGCCACGAATGCCTGAGCGAAGGCCATGCACCCGGTGCGCGCTTTTGCAGCGACTGCGGTGCCGTGCTGCCGCGCTGGCAGCACGAGGCTGCAGAATAGGTTAATGCTATTGAATTAAGAGCTACTAGTGCATGGCGGATAAGCGCTAGCGACCTACTTTCCTTAAATCCATCGCCGCGCCATGGCGCACAAGATGGGCGCGCGGGTGACCGAAGTAGCCTCCAGCCACGTGGCGATGTTGTCGCACCCGGATGCCGTGGTGGTGGTGATTCACCAGACAGCTGCCACGCGCTGAGCTAAGGCTTTTTAAGCCAGGCAACGGCGGGCACAGCCACCACCGCCAGCAGGGCGATAGCCGCCGCCACATAGCCCACATTGCCCGCGCCCCAGGCCGGAATGCTCAAGCCGCCCAGGACGGCACCGAATGCAATGCCTGCATTGGCTGCCGACACATTCAGCGTGCCCGCCAATGCCTGCGCGTGGGATGCGGCCTGCATCACCCGGATCTGGCACACCGGGTACAGCGCCGTATTGGCCACGCCCCACACCGCCAGCGCCAGGCCCAGCCACACCCGCGCCGCGCCCGCCAGCAGCATGGTCAACGCCATGCCCACAGCCAGCAAGGCGCAGAAAGCGGCGGTGGTGGCCAGAGGATGCCGCCCCACCCAGCGGCCTCCCAGCCAGTTGCCCACCAAACCCACCGCACCAAAGCCCATCAGCCACCAACCCACCTGCGCCGGTGCAATGCCTGCGGCATGTTCCAGCGTTTCTGCCAGGTAGGTGTAGGCGGTGAACATCGCCGTAAATACGAGCACCGAGAGCGCCACATTGGCTACGAAAACGGGGTCGCGCAGAATGCGCGCCTGCTCTGCCAGGCGCAGCCGCTGCGTTGCCTGCAGCCGTGGCATGCACCACTGCACCATCGCAGCGATGGCCAGCGACAGCGCGGCCAGCACCCAGAACGCACCGCGCCAGCCGATGGCATCCGCCGCCAAGGTGCCCAGCGGGATGCCAAACAGCATGGCGGCAGAAATGCCCAGGTAGACCCGCGACACCGCCTGGCCCGCGCGCGCAGGCCCGGCCAACTGCCCCGCCGTCTCGCTGGCCGTACCCCAAAAAACCGGCAAGGCCAGGGCAGGCACAAAGCGCGCAATCGCCAGCACGCCCACATTCGGTGCCAGGGCGGCCAGCGCGTTTGCGCCTGCGAACAGCAACAGAATGGCCACAAACAACCGCTTGCGCTCGATGTGCGACAGCCAGGCCGTCAGCACCGGCCCAAACAGCATCACCACCAGGGCAAACAAGGTCACCAGTTGGCCTGCGGCCGAGACCGAGACCGACAGGTCGCGCGCCAGCGCAGGCAGCAGGCCGACGATGAGAAATTCCGTGGTCACGATCACAAAGGCGGCCACTGCCAGCACGAAGACCGCCAGATTGTGGCCACGGGCCGCTGACGGGGGGCTGCTGGCCGAGAGGGGTAAGGTGCTAGATAAGACGCGGGACATGGCAAGAAACTCCGGAATACAGTCAACAAGCGCGCAGCATATTGGAGAATTAAGTTCTTATTTGCGATGCTATTTCTTTAAACTCTGGAGGAATTTTCTTAAATAAGGCGGAGAAAAATGCTTCCTTCCGAACGTCTCAAGGGCATTGAAGCGTTTGTGGCTACCGCCGACGCGGGTAGTTTCACGGCTGCCGCGCTGCGCCTGCACCAGACCAATTCCGCCGTCGGCAAATCGGTGGCGCGGCTAGAGGCCCGCCTGAAAACCCAGCTCTTCGAGCGCACCACCCGCCGCCTGAAGCTGACGGACGCGGGCAGCGCCTTCTACCGCATCTGCGTGCGGGTGCTGGACGATCTGGAGACGGCAGAGCAACTGCTGGCGGCGGAGCGGCTGGAGCCTTCGGGTCGGCTGCGGGTGGATGTGCCCGCCACCTTTGGCCGCTTGAAGGTGCTGCCGTAGCTGCTGGCCTTTTGCGAGCGGCATCCAGGGCTGCAGCCCCATATTTCGTTCACCGACCGCTTCGTGGACGTGGTGGAGGAGGGCATCTACGTGGCCGTGCGCATCGGCGGGCCAGACCGTTGGCCGACCAACCTGGGGCACCGTTTTCTGGGTAACGAGCGGCTGATTTTTTGCGCTGCGCCCAGCTACCTAGCCCAGCGCGGTACGCCCACTGCGGTGGCCGGGTTGGCCGACCACGACGCGGTGGCCTACGGCGGGGCGGATGACCGTGCCATTACCTGGCGAATTGCCCAGGGCGCGGGCCCGGCCGAGCGCCGCAGCGTGCAGGCCCGCGTGGTGGTCAGCCACGCCGAGGCCCAGGTGGCGGCCGTGGTGGCTGGTTTCGGCATTGCGCAGCTGGCGACCTGGCTGGTGGACGATGCCCTGCGCGACGGTCGGCTGGTGCAAATCCTGCCGGACTGGGCCACCGAGGGCCTGCCGCTGCATCTGGTGTGGCTACTGAGCCGACAAGCCTTGCCCAAGGTCGATGGATTGCTGGCCTACCTGGGCGACACCCTGCGCATCCGCTGAGCCTTGGCGCAAAAATGCTATTTAATTAATAGCTAGTAGTGTATGTGGAATATGCGCTAGAAGCCGATTTCATTAAAAAACTCAAGCCGTCCAGCCCAGCAGGTGGTGCATGGCCCACAGCAAGGTGCTGATGCTGAAAAACGAGGCCACGGTGGTCACCAGCAGGGCTGCGGCGGTGAAGCCTTCCAGCCCGTATTTCTGGGCCACCACCGGGTAGATGCTCAGCATGGGCATGGCGGCAAACAGCACGGCGGCGACGCGCAGCTCCGGGGCAATGGGCGGCAGCAGCCACAGCAAGGTGAACACCGCCAGCGGGTGCAGGATGAGCTTGCCTGTGGCCACCCAGGCCAGGTCGCGGCGCATCCCGGCCAGCTTCAGGCCGACCAGGCTGCCGCCGATGACGAACAGTGCTACAGGGCTGGACGCAGTGGCCACGATCTGCACGGTCTGCGCCAGCACGGCAGGCAGGTGCAGGTCCAGCAGGGCGAAAACAAAGCCCGCCAGGATGGCCAGCACCATGGGGTTTTTCAGCAGGTTGCGCAGGCTGATGAACAGGGTGTGGTGCCAGCGCCGGGCGGCATCCTGGCCCTCGTTGTCGGCCATGGCAAAGCACAGCGGCAGGATGAGCAGGTTCTCGACCAGCATGGTCAGCGCCAGCGCCACGCCGGCTGTGGGGCCCAGCAACTGCAGCACGATGGGGTAGCCCACAAAGCCGCTGTTCGAGGCCGCCATGCCCAGGCTTTGCATGGTGGCCAGCGGCATGGTTTGCCCGCGCAGCCGCCGCCCCACCAGCATGGCCAGCGTTACCACCGCCAGCGAGCCACCGGCGTAGGCCAGCAGGTAGGGGCCGTTGAGCACCTCGGCCAGCGGGCGTTTGGACAGGGCGTTGAAAATCAGCGCTGGCAGGCAGAAGTTGACGACAAAGCGGCCCAACACCCGCATGTCGGGTTTGCTGAACAGGCCGTAGCGCACAGACAGATAGCCCGCCGCGATGATCAGGTAGATGGGCGCGGTAATGGCAAGGATTTGGAGCATGGGATGGGGTTCAGCCCCTTCCTCGCCCCTTTCCCATGCTGGGGAGAGCGAGCCAGAGCAGGTCGATCAGTATTTCAGCGTGGCCACCGCGCGCAGCACTTCGGGCGTGGTGGTGGGCAGGTCAAAGAATTCCAGGTAGGCCGGAATCTGCTCGAACAGCATGTCGGTGCCCACCTGCACCGGGCAGCCGCGGGCTACGGCGGCACGCAGAAAGGCGGTCATTTCGGACTTCATCACCACTTCGCCGACAAAGGTGGTGGGCGCGATGCGGTCCACGTCCATGGGCAGCGGGTCGCCGTCGTTCATGCCCATGGGCGTGCCGTTGACCACCAGGTCGCAGCCTGCGGGGTCGTTGGAGCCGGTTTCGACCAGCAGCGCGGGGTAGTGCTCGCGCAGGCGGGTGGCCAGGCCTTCCATGGACGGGGTGTAGGCATCGAACAACTGCAGGGCGCTGACTCCGGCGGCCGCCAGCGATGCCGCGATGGCCGAGCCCACGCCGCCACAGCCCACCACCAGCGCGCGGATGCCAGTGACCTGCAAGCCCTTGCGCTGCACGCCGCGCACAAAACCCTCGCCATCGAACATGTCACCGATGAGCTTGCCGTCGGCGTTACGCCGCACGGCGTTGCAGGCACCGGCAATGCGGGCCGTGGGCGACACCTCGTCCAGCAGGCCCACGGTGGTGACCTTGTGCGGCATGGTGATCAGCGCGCCGCGGATGTTTTGCAGGCTGAACACGGCCTTCAAAAAGGCCGGGTAGTCCTCGGTTTTGCAACCCATGGGTACCACCACCGCGTCGATACCGGCCGGGTCGAAGTAGGGGTTGTAGATCATCGGCGCCTTGAAGGCGTGGGTGGGGAAGCCGATGTGGGCGATGATTTCTGTCTTGCCGCTGATCATTTTGTGCTCTTGGATGTGGGTTGAAAATATATAAAAAAAAGGCTTCTAGCGCATATGAATACTACACAAGTAGCTATTTTTTATATAGCAAATGGCCTTTAGGCGCTCTTGGCTGCCTGGGCGGCCGACACGCCGGCGCGCAGGCCCAGCAGGTAGCTGTCCACGCCAAAGCCGCAGATCTGGCCCTTGACGATTTCGGCGAACACCGAGACGTGGCGGAAGGCTTCGCGGGCGTGGATATTGGACATGTGCAGCTCGACGATGGGGCAGGTCAGGATAGCCAGCGCGTCGCGGATGCCGTAGCTGTAGTGCGTCCAGGCCCCGGCGTTGATCAGCACCGCATCGGCGCCGTCGGTGTAGGCCTGGTGGATGCGCTCGCACATGGCGGCTTCGCTGTTGGTTTGAAAAGCCTCCACCGTGGCACCCAGTTCCTGGCCCAAGGCCGACAGGCTTGCGTTGATCTCGTCCAGCGTGATGGTGCCGTACTGCTTGGGGTCGCGCTTGCCAAACATGTTGTGGTTGATGCCGTGGAGCATGACGATTTTCATGGGGTTTCCTGGACGTTGAAATGGGGGAAATACAAACGGTTAGGCCTAGCGCAGCAGGCCCAAACCCGTGAATGTACCAACTGGTTAATTATGTGGAGCCTAGGGATTACCCTTGCGGCAAGTTTGAGAATAAGCATTAAATATGCATCTAGCGCATATATTACCTACACTAGTAGCTATATTTTAAATAGCAATTCAAGGCTACACCACCGTGGGCGCACCGGCACCATCCACCGTGATGTTGGCCCCTGTGAGGTAGCGGCCGCGCTCGGATGCGGCGAACACCACTAGGTCGGCAATCTCCTCGGGCTCGGCCATGCGGCCCAGGGGCATTTTGGCGACCATGCGCTGCAAGGCCTCGGCCTCGGACACCCCGGCACGTTGAGCTTCGGCCTGCATGCCTTCGGCAACGCGGCTGGTGTTGGTCAGGCCGGGGTTCAGCCCCACCACGCGCACGCCCTGGGGCGCATAAGCCAGCGCCAGGCCCGCCGTGGCCAGCATCAGGGCAGCATTGGCGGCACCCCCGGCCAGGTGGGTGGGCGAGGGAATTTTGCCGCCATTGCCGATCACATTCACGATGGCCCCCGTGCCGCGTGCCGCCATGCGCTTGATGACCGGGTCGATCACGTGGATGTACGAAAAATACTTGGCATCCATGGCGGCGCGCCAGGCGGCGGGGGTCAGGTCGGTGGCGTTGGTGCGCTGGGCGGCTCCGGCGCTATTGACCAGAATGTCGAGCGGGCCAAATTCGGCCTCGACCCGTTCCACCGTGGCGGCCGCGGCGGATGCGTCTGTCAGGTCAACCGCCATGCACCAGCAGTCGCCCAACACTGCTTTGGCCGCGTCCAGGTTGGCCTGCGAACGCGACACGATGGCCACGCGCGCGCCTTCGTGCAGAAACAACTGCGCGCAGGCCAGGCCAATGCCCTTGCTGCCGCCGGTGATGAGTACGTTTTTGTGGCGTAGATGCAGGTCCATCGCGGGGTCTCCAACGGTTAAAAGTGGGCCATTGTGGCGCGCGTGCCTAGCCCCTTGCGGCGGGCGGGGCATGCCTTCGGCACGGTGTTGCCGGGAGCGATCACACCAGCGGAATCGTCAGTTGGGCAATTACCACCGCAGTGTCCGGCCGCACGCCGCGCCACCAGGCAAAGGCCTCGGCGGCTTGCTCGGCCAGCATGCCCACGCCATCGGCCCGCTGCGCCACCCCGGCGTTGTGCGCCAGCCGCAGAAACGGGGTCAGGCCTTTGCCATAGGCCAGTTCATAGGCTAGCCGGGCCTGGGCGAACACGCTGGCGGGCACGGGCGGCAACTCGGCACGCAGGCTGGCCGAGGTAGCGTTGACGACGATGTCGAAGGTTTGCCCCGCCAGATCGCCGTAGTTGCAGACCGTGGCCGAAGTGCCCTCAGTCATCGCCTGCGCCGTGGCCAGGGTGCGGTTGGCGATGACCAACTGGGCCGGGTTCTGTTCCAGAAACGGCAGCAGCGCCCCGCGTGCCGCGCCGCCTGCGCCCAGCAGCAGCACGCGCTGGCCTTGCAAGGCACAGCCCAGGTTGTGGGTGATGTCGCGCACCAGGCCCACGCCGTCAAAGTTGTCGGCATAGGCGCGCTCGCCCACAAACTTCATGGCGTTGACGGCCCCGGCGCGCCGGGCCCGCTCTGTCAGTTCGGTGGCGTAGCGGAAGGCATCCAGCTTGAACGGCGCGGTGATGTTCATCCCCTGGCCGCCCGCGGCGCGAAACGCATCCACGGCGGCGGCAAAGCCGTCCAGCGGGCCTTCTATGGCGGTGTAGACCAGGTCTTGCGCCGTGGTGCTGGCAAAGCTGCCGTGGATGAACGGCGACTTGGTGTGGCTGATAGGGTTGCCAATGACGGCGTATTGATCTGTCATGGTTTTTCCTTTTAGTCTTCGGATGCGTAGAGCACGCCTGCCGCCAGCAGCGCGTCGATCTCTTCGGCGCTGTAGCCCAGGCCCGCAGCGATCTCGCGGTTGTGCTGGCCCATGCGGGGGGCGACGCTTTGGGGCAAGGTGTCGCAGTCGGAGAAGCGGAACGGCAGGTTGGGCATGCGGATCTTGCCCAGCACCGGGTGGTCTTGTTCGATGACCATGTTGCGGGCCACGATCTGCGGGTCGTTCAAGACCTCTTCGATGTTTTGCACCTTGGCGCTCGGCACGTCGATGGCATCCAGCGCCGACAACACTTCGGCCACGCTGCGGGCGGCCACCCAGGCCTTGGCTAGGGCCAGGATTTCCACCCGGTGGGCATTGCGCCCGGCGGAGGTATGAAAGCGCGTGTCGGCCGCCAGCGCCTCGCCGCCGATCAACAGTGCAAAACGCTTCCAGGCATCGTCCACCTGTGCGGCAATCACCAGGTAGCCGTTGCTGGCGGTGAACACGCCGTACAGCGTGCTTTGCGGCATGTCATGGCCGGTTTGCTCGGGCATTTCTTTGCCGCCCGACAAGGTGTAGCACTGCACCGCGTAGTCGTGCATGGACACCAGGCAGTCGTACAGCGACAAATCAATATGCTGGCCGCGGCCCGATTTCACCCGACCCAGCAGGGCCGCGCACACCGCCGCCACGCCGTGGATGCCGGTGTACATGTCGCCCAGCGACACACGCAGCAGCGGCGGTGCCTCGCCCGGTGAGCCGACCATGGCCATGATGCCGCTCTTGGCCTCGGCGATCAGGCCAAATCCGGCGCGGTGCGCGTCCGGCCCGGTGTGGCCGTAGGCCGAGATGGAGCAGTACACCAGGCCGGGGTTGCGGGTGGACAGCTCGTCGTAGCCCAGGCCCAGCTTGGTCAGCGCGCCGGGGCGGTAGTTTTCGACAAACACGTCGGCACCGTCGGTGAGCTTGTGCATCAGCGCCAGGCCGCGCGGGTCTTTGAGGTTGATGCACAGGCCCTGCTTGCCCATGTTCTGCTGCAAAAAGTAGCCACTCTGGCCCTGGATGAAGTAAGCGTGGGCGCGCCCGGCATCGCCTGCCTTGGGCCGCTCCACCTTGATCACGTCCGCGCCCAGGGCGGCCAGGCAGCGGCTCAGGTAGGGCCCGGCCAGGAAGTGGCTGTAATCGACCACGCGGAAACCGGCCAACGGCAGGGCTTGGGTGTTTTTAGGCATGAAATGTCCTTCTAGCGCAGGTGCGGCCTACACAGGTAGCTATGAAATTAGTAACGATGAATGTCGAAGCAAAGGGTTCGCTTTTGCAGTCCGAAGGCGAGCGCAGCGAAGCCTTTTCGTGAACAGCGCAGAGCTGGCTTTGCCAGGCTGCTGCTGCTGCCCCCTGCAAGGGGGGGGCGCTGCGACACGCAGTGCGCAAGCCTGGGGCTGTTCCATCACGCGGGACGGCGCGGCACCATGAGGCGGTGTTCGCCTTTTTGCACCACCTGGTCGTGCTGGTTCAGCAGTTCGGACGGCAGCACCACGATGCCCCAGCCGGGTTTGCTTTTGCTGGCGCGCATGCTGCCCACGGTGAAGCGCACGTGCAGCACGTCGCCAATCTTGATGGGCAGCAAAAAGTCCCAGGTCCAGCCCAGCGACATGCCGGGCAGAAAGCGGTATTCGCTCTGCGTCTTCAGGCCGTCGGCCACCGACTGGCCCATCAGCCCATGGGCCACGCGGCAGCCGAAGTGCGAGGCGTTGGCGTAGGCCTCGTCCACGTGCACGGGGGTGTAGTCGCCGGTGATCTCGGCATAGGCATCGATGCGCTCACCGGTCACGAGGTAGGTGGGGCTGGTGCAGCTGTCGCCGACCTGGGCATCGTCCCAATATTTTTCGGGGGTCTGAAAGTGGAGTGTGGGGATGATCATGGTGGGGCTCAGAGTTTTGCGCGGGGGTTGATGGCGAGCACGTCGGCGACGGACGTGCCGCTGGCCTGGATCAGCTCAATCGCCAGGCCGTCGGGCAATTGCAGCCAGTTGCTGCCCTGGGGCAGGGGATTCACGCCCCAGGCCTGCGCAGCCTGCAGGGCGGCGGGCAGGTCTTGCACCATGATGCCGAGGTGGGCCAGCCAGCCCGCGTCGTTGCTGGGCGGGGCAGTGAAGCCCGGCGTGCTCATCAACTGCATGCCGCCCAGCGTCCAGTACTGGTTCGGGGCATCGGCGGGGCCGTCGATCTCGCGCACGTCCATGCCCAGCACCTCGTAGAAGAAGCGGATGTGCCACTGGATGTCTTGGACGCGCATGGCGACGTGCTCTACAAAAGATTTTTGGGTCATGGGTTTTGTCTCTTGGTAAATGGTCAGCGGGGCAATCCACGCTCAATGCCTTTGATGCAGGCCACCAGGGCCTGGTTGACAGGGGTGGGCACGCCGTACTTCACGCCCCAGCGCACCACGGCGCCGTTCACAAAATCGATCTCGGTGACCGAGCCTTTTTCCAGGCTTTGCAGCATGGATGCCTTGAACGCAGCGGGCAGGCCGTCGGCGGCTTTCACCCAGGCCTGGCGCGGCTCGGTGCTGGTCAGTTGGATGCCTGCGGCCTTGGCCACCGCCATCGCCTCGGCTACGGCGGCCACGGCGTAGGCTTCGACTTCGGGTACGGCGTAGAGGTCGCCGTACGTCAGGCGGGTGATGCCGCTCAAGGCACCGGTGGCCACGTTGACCAACAGCTTGTCCCACATGGTGCCCAGGATGTTGTTGCTGACGGTGGTGATTAGCCCGGCCTGGTTGAAGGCGGCGGCAATCGCGGTGGCCCGGTCGGACACCTGGCCGTCGAGCTCGCCGATCAGGGTTTCTTTGCCTTGGGTGCCCACCAGCACATGGCCGGGGGCTAGCATCACGCCACCGGCATAGGTTTTACCGGCCAGCACATGCTGGCGGCCCACTACCTCGGCCAGCACGTCCTCGTGGCCCAGTCCGTTTTGCAGCGACAGCACCACGGTGTCAGGCCCGACGATGCAGCGTGCAGAGTCAATAGCTTCGAAGGTGTGGAAGGACTTGACCAGCACGATGACCAGGTCCACCGTACCGTCTATCTCGGCGCTGCGGGTGGCGGCGTGCACGGCGACCTGGCGGTCCACACCGTTTTCACGCAGGGTCAGCCCGTGGTGGCGCAAGGCATCCACCTGCGCCTGGCCCCGGTTGATCAGCCATACCGCGTGCCCGGCTTCCGCCAGCACGCCACCGATGGCACAGCCCAAGGCCCCCGCGCCCACAATGCAAATTTTCACTACCGTCTCCCGTATCTATGGAGGCAGATCGTAGGTTTTGGTCATCATGCTGTAAATGCAATGCAGGCAATACATTGCATTGCTTTTGGCAATGTAGATGCAGGTCGATTCAGGATGGACAATCTGGTACAAAACCAAAGGAGCATTCTGTGGACACCCCAGTACACCCCAAGATCGACTGCCATGTACACATCTTCGATCCGGCCCGTTTTCCGTACCCGCAAGACAACTTCTACAAGCCCGCTGGGCACGAGATCGCCACCGCCGCGCAACTAGGGCACACGCTCGATGCCCACGGCGTGAGCCATGCGCTGATCGTTGGCCCCAATTCAGGCTATGGCTTTGACAACCGTTGCCTGCTCGACGCGGTGGTCCACAGCGCAGGTCGCTTCAAGGGCGTAGCGGTGGTGCCGCTGGACACCAGCTTGGCGGAACTGCAGGATCTGCAGGCCGCAGGCGTGGTGGGTGTGACGCTGAACGTGGCTTTGCTGGGCGTGGACTACTACCGCGATGCCGGTCCCTTGCTGGAGCGTTTGCGCCAGTTGGACATGTGGGCGCAAGTGCAGGTGCAGCACGATGAACTGGTGGCCCTGAAACCCCTGCTGGTCGACAGCGGTGCGCGCCTGCTGTTTGACCACTGTGGCCGCCCCAACTCCACAGCGGGCGTGGGCCAGGCCGGGTTCCAGGCGCTGCTGGGACTGGCCGAGACGGGCCGTGCGGTAGTGAAGGTTTCCAGCTTGGTGAAAACCTCGGTGCAGCCGTTTCCGTATTCGGATGCCGGGCCGTTCGCGCAGGCGCTGGTGGGTGCGTATACGCCGCAGTCGCTGGTGTGGGCTTCGGACTGGCCGTTTTTGCGGGCACCCGAGCGCATCGACTACGGCCCTCTGCTGGCGCTGTTCGACCGCTTGGTGCCCGATGCGGCGGCAAGGCAGGCCATGCAGTGGGACACGCCGCGCCGCCTGTTCGGCTTTACGGGCTAGGGGGCCGCAGCCAAGCCGTATCTTCCCAGCCCGGCACGTAGGCATCGCCGTGGTTGGCCAGGTTGCGGTTCACCAGGGGGCGGGCGAAGGAGGCGTGCCGCATGCCGCGCACCTCGTGCTCCAGCGTGGCCAGCACGCGGCCGGTATCCAGATCGGTAATGTCCTGGAAGCGGTACTGGCTCTGGCTGCTTTCTTCGGTGACCAGCCCGCGCGCCAGCAGTCGCTGGTGCGGGCCAGAGAAATCGGCCACGCTGATTTGTACATGGTGGCCGTCGTAGGCAGGCAGGGGGCGCGCGGTTTCGCGGAACACCAGATAGCCCCACAGGCCCATGGGGATGCGTGCAAACGCGCCGCGCCCGTCTTCGCGCACGCTGCCCGGTGCACCCAGAATCTCGGCGTAAAACCGCGCAATCCCTGCCGCCGTGCCAAGCGCGCAGTCCACCTCCACATACGGCATGCCCAGCAACAGCGGGCCAAACTGCGCCGGGTCGGGCGCGTGCACGTGGATGCGGTTGCCCCAGGGGCAGGTGGCCAGCACCACCTCGCCGTGGCGCTCGAAGCTGAACTGCGTGCCGTTGAGCAGCGGCGCAATCTGGCCCAGTCGCGCCAGCAGCGCGTCCAGGTCGGGCATCACTAGGCCTACCACGCCGCGCAGTACTTCGGCGCGGCCGGTGGGCAGGTGGAACTGGCTGCTGCCGATGTTCATCCAGGCGTTTTCAATGCCCACGCGCTGGTACGGGTCGCGGGTCAGACCCAGGCCCATGGCGTAGAAGATGATGGCCTGCTGCTGGTTGGCCACGCGCAGGTTGACGTGGCCGAATTCGACAATGTTGCCCACATCTTCGGTGGCGCGGTTGAATGGGTTGTGCATGCTGGAGTAGGTGGTTAGGCCGCTATTTTGGCAGTATCCCGTGCGCTGCATACCTATACTTACACCGCAATGCCTGCAATAACCAGCATTTAGATTCTTTATGGCCGACACCGATCCCACCCTGCTGGAGCCCAAGCTGCTGCGCTTGCTGGACCTGCTCTACACCACGCGCAGCGTCACCAAGTCGGCCGAGCAACTGGGCCAGAGCCAGCCCACCGTCAGCATCTGGCTGGGGCGGCTGCGCACCCAGTTCAATGACCCGCTGTTTGTGCGCACGCCCGATGGCATGCAGCCCACACCCCGCACCGACGGCCTGATCGCCACCGTGCGCGAGGTGCTGGAGGGCCTGCGCCGTCTGTCCGAATCCGAAGCCGTGTTCGACCCCGCCATCTCGCGGCGCGAGTTCCGCATCTTCATGACCGACGCCAGCCACGTCACCCTGCTGCTGCGCCTGTTTTCGCACGTGCGCGCCCTGGCCCCGCAGGTCCGGCTGGAGGCCGCCACCATCGATGCCAGCCTGGTGCCTGCCCTGCAGTCCGGCGAGGCCGATCTGGCCCTGGGCCTGGTGCGCGGCCTAGAGGCCGGGCAAGAGGCGGGCTTTTACCAGCAAAGCCTGTTCGGCCAGGACTGGATCTGCCTGTGCAATGCCCGCCACCCGCGCATTGGCAACACCTTCACCCTGCAAGACTATCTGGCCGAATCGCACATCGGCATCGTCTCGGGCACCGGCTACCAGTTGCTGGACAGCACCCTCAAAGCCCTGGGCGTAGAGCGCCGCGTGCTGCTGGAGCTGCCCGGCTTTCTGGGCCTGGCCGCCATCCTGTCCAACAACGACCTGGTCGCCACGTTGCCGCGCCAGATTGGTGAAACCCTGGCCCAGGCCGCCGGTCTGCGCGTGCAGGCGTGCCCGCTGCCGATACCGCCGTTTACGGTGAAGCAGTACTGGTATGTGCGCTACCACCACGATGCGGCCAGCCGCTGGCTGCGCGGGGTGGTGGCGGAGTTGTTTATGGATAGCCGGTGAGGATAAATTTAAGAAAAAAGTGCCGCTAGCGCATATTCCACCTACGCTAGTAGCTACTATTTTAAATAGAGGACAGACGGTGCCTGACGTACTGTAGGCATATTCGCTTAGTGACGACTAGACGCTTTTGAAACCCAGGTGGCGTGCGGCTACGCTTAGTTCATCAAGAACCTTGATCTTCAGGTGAGCATGGTTGTATGCCTGATTCCCTGTATGTGGGCACTTCAGAACGGTCAGCGAAGCGAACTCCGATCGAAGCATTTTTCTCTGCGCGTTCGGCTTTCCGGCCAAGCAGTATTACGACCTGCAACTCCGGCAGTAGAAGAACGAGTTGCCTAAGCGCAGGCATGGCAGCGTGCCAGTTGGCGGCGACCGTTGGGGCGAGCTTGTTCGCGTCGCCGAGGTACCAAGGTACCGTGTTCCATAGAACAGTTGCGTCACGCGGCAAACCCATTTGAAGCGTGGCTGCACGTAGGTTGTCTGCTGTGGGGTCGGGGTTGTCCCGGGACACGAAGCCAGTCCCTACGACCGTTGTCGAGCCGGAATCTGCTGAACGTCGACCAGGGGAGTCAAGAAGCAGTAGGCAGCGTGCCCGCACACCGCCATCGAGCGGATCGAAGTGCGGGACGTGTGTGGGAGCGTCCTCTGTAAGTTGCTCTCTAAATTGGACCAAGCGGGCCATATGGGGGGCTTTTAGAAGCTTAAGACGCTCATCAATCCCTTGTTGCGAACCGAGGAGTTGTGTCGAGGAAAGTTTTTTACTCATTGCATCTGACCTGATGTATCCCGCAAATATTACGATTTCAAAGAGTCACTCTAACTGCAAAAATGCATTTCAATTGGCGCTGATGAGCGCATAAAAAGAAGCTGCCAATGCTTATTTAATCAGCGTAATCTGCTGCTATTTAGATAGCATTCCTACAACGCCCGCATCACCCGGCACGGATTCCCCGCCGCCACCACATTAGCGGGCAAATCCTTGGTGACCACGCTGCCCGCGCACATCACGGTGTTCTCGCTAATCGTGATCGGTAGCGCGTATTCCACACCGGAGCGGCGGGCGGCGGCCTCCAGCGGGTGGGTGGCTGTATGGATGTGCCAACACTAGAGGCTATTTTTGCCATCAAACCTGCGTCAGCTCTTCCCGCAGTTGCCGCGCCGCCTGCACCATATTCCCCAGCGCCGCCTGCGTCTCGCTCCAGCCGCGGGTCTTCAGCCCGCAGTCGGGGTTGATCCACAGGCGCTCCACCGGCACCACGCTGGCGGCTTTGCGGAGCAGGGCGACCATCGCGTCTACCGTGGGCACGCGGGGGGAGTGGATGTCGTACACGCCTGGGCCGATGCCGTTGGGGTAGGCAAAGTCGCCAAAGCCTTGCAGCAGCTCCATGCCGGAGCGGCTGGTCTCGATGGTGATCACGTCGGCATCCATGGCGGCAATCTCGGGCAGGATGTCGTTGAACTCGGCGTAGCACATGTGGGTGTGGATTTGTGTGGCATCCGCCACGCCGCTGGCGGTGGTGCGGAAGGCGCGGGTGGCCCAGTCGAGGTACGCCGCCCAGCCTGTGCGGCGCAGGGGTAGGCCTTCACGCAGGGCGGGCTCGTCGATCTGCACCAGGCGGATGCCGGCGCGCTCCAGGTCTTGCACCTCGTCGCGGATGGCCCAGGCGATTTGGTGGGCGGTGCTGCTGCGCGGCTGGTCGTCGCGCACAAACGACCATTGCAGGATGGTGATGGGGCCGGTGAGCATGCCTTTCATGGGGCGTGTGGTGAGGCTTTGGGCGTACACGGTCCAGCCTACCGTCATGGGCGCGGGGCGGGCCACGTCGCCAAACAGGATGGGCGGCTTGACGCAGCGGGAGCCATAGGACTGCACCCAGCCGTTGGCGGTGAAGGCAAAGCCGTCCAACTGCTCGCCAAAGTATTCGACCATGTCGTTGCGCTCGGCCTCGCCGTGGACCAATACGTCCAGGCCCAGGGCTTCCTGCTGGCGCACGGCGTGGGTGATTTCTAGCTCCATCTGGGCGCGGTAGTGGGCGGCATCCAAAGTACCTCGTTTGAAGGCGGCGCGGGCGGCGCGGATCTCGCCTGTCTGTGGAAACGAGCCGATGGTGGTGGTGGGCAGCAGGGGTAGATTGAGGTGCTGGCTTTGCTGCGTTTGGCGCAGGGGGAAGGACGTGGTGCGGCGGTCGTCATCGGCGGTGGCGCGGGCCAGGCGCAGGGCCACGTCGGCGCGGTGCACGCGGGGGCTGGTGCGGCGCGACAGGCCGGCGGCGCGGTTGTCCGCGAGTGCTGCGCTGGCATCCTGTCCATCCAGCACGGCTTGCAGGGTGCGCAGCTCGGCCAGCTTTTCTACCGCGCCCGCCAGCCAGGTGCCGACTTCCGCGTCTTGCGTGGCATCTGCCCCCAGGCTGTAGGGCACGTGCAGCAATGAGCACGACGGGGCCAGCCACAGCGGGCCCTGGTGCTTGTCGGCCACCGGGCGCAGGCGGGCCAGGGCGGCATCCAGGTCGGTGCGCCAGATGTTGCGGCCATCCACGATGCCGACCGACAGCACTTTGTGCGCGGGCAGCCAGTCGGCTACTCCTACCAGCTCTTCGGGGGCGCGCATTGCGTCTACGTGCAGCCCGGCCACGGGCAACTGGCAGGCCAGGCGCAGGTTGTCTTGCAGGGGCGAGAAGTAGGTGGCCAGCAGCAGTTGCGCACCGCTGCGCGCCAGTTGCCAGTAGGCGGGCGCGAAGGCGTGGCGCCAGGCATCGGGCAGGTCCAGGCCGAGGATGGGCTCGTCGATCTGCACCCAGTCGGCACCCAGGGTTTTGAGACGGGCCAGGATGGTTTCATAGACGGGCAACATGCCGTCCAGCAAAGTGAGCCGGTCGCAGTCGGCAGCCTTGCCCAGCCACAAAAAGCTCAGGGGGCCGAGCAGCACGGCCTTGACCGGGTGGCCTGCCTGTTTGGCCTGGGCGACCTCGTCAAACAATCGCTCGGACGCGAGATGGAAACGGGTGGCGGCGGAAAACTCGGGCACCAGGTAGTGGTAGTTGGTGTCAAACCACTTGGTCATCTCCAGCGCGGGCTGGCCCTGGGTGGATGCGTGGGCACAGCTGCAATCTGCGCTGGGGTCGTGGTTGGGGTTCAGGCCCCGGGCCATGGCGAAGTAGCGGGCCAGTTCGGGCTCCGCGCCGCTGAAGCCAAAGCGTGCCGGTTCGCAGCCCAGCAGCTGGATGTGGTTGGCCACGTGATCGTAGCAGGCGAAGTCGCCCACCGTCACATAGTCCAGTCCCGCATCGCGCTGCACCGCCCAGTGGCGGGCGCGAAGCTCGGAGCCCACGGCTTCGAGTTCGGCTGCGCTGCTGTCGCCACGCCAGTGGCTTTCCAGGGCGAACTTGAGCTCGCGGTGTGCGCCCATGCGGGGGAAGCCGAGGGTATGGATGTGGGTCGCCATGGAAGCCGTCTTTCTGTGTGGATGGGAATGACAGCGATGGTCCCGGAATCTCGTTTATTATTCAAACGAAAGTTTTTAGACATTAACGTGAAAAATACTAATGATGCAGTCGCCCTTGGAATTTCGCCACCTGCGCACCCTGGTGGCGCTACGCGATGCGGGCAGCCTGGTGCGGGCAGCGCAGTTGCTCAACCTCACCCAATCGGCGCTGTCGCACCAGGTCAAGCTGCTGGAAGATCGCTACGGCGCGGCACTGTTCGAGCGCAAATCTGTGCCGCCGCAGTTCAGCGCGGCGGGGCTGCGGCTGCTGGCGCTGGCCGATACGCTGTTGCCGCAAATAGCCGAGGCCGAGCGCGACGTGGCCCGCCTGCTGGACGGCCAGACCGGCCAGTTGCGCATCGCCGTGGAATGCCACACCTGTTTCGACTGGCTGATGCCCGCCATGGACGCGTTCCGCCACCGCTGGCCCGAGGTAGAGCTGGACATCGTCTCCGGGTTCCACGCCGACCCCATTGGTCTGATCCACCAGAACCGCGCCGACGTGGCCATCGTCTCCGAGCTGGACGCGACCGAGGCGGTGGACTACCACCCGCTGTTCAGCTTCGAGATCCGCGCGCTGCTGGCCCACAGCCACTCGCTGGCCGCCAAGCCCTACCTGGTCGCCGAGGACTTTGCCGACCAGACCCTGATCACCTACCCGGTGCCCGACGAGATGCTGGACATCGTGCGCCAGGTGCTGGAGCCCGCCGGGGTGCGCGTGGCCCGCCGCACCACCGAGCTGACCATCGCCATGCTGCAGCTAGTGGCCAGTGGGCGTGGGCTGGCGGCCCTGCCGCTGTGGGCGGTACAGGGTTATCTGGACCGCGGCTACGTCGTCGCGCGTCCGGTGGGGCCGCAGGGGCTGACGGGGCGGCTGTACGCGGCTAGCAGCAAGGGGGCCAAACCGTACCTGGAAGACTTTGTGCAGATCACCCGCGAAAGCTGCTTTCTGAGCCTGAAGGGGATTGCGTTGCTGTAGCTGTGTTTGCTATGAAATAAATAGCTTCTAGCGTAGGTGGAATAAGCGCAAGAGGCCTAAAAACCTTGTAAACCTAATGTCCCTTGCCCGCCTGCTGGAAAAACCGCACCCGCTCCGCATCGTTGGGGTGGGACGCAAACGCAATCCCCAGCCAGTGCTCTGAAGTGTCGGCATGTTTGGCTTTGCGGGCCTCGGCCAGTTTGTCGAACAGGGTGACCATGGTGGCCGGGTCGATGCGGGCGGCTTGCAGCAGTTGCACGGCGGCCACGTCGGCGGCGTGCTCGGCTTCGCAAGAGTAGTCGGCTTGGCCGAGCAGGGCCGTAGTGCCTGCCAACAAGGTGCTGAAGTCGCCCAGCACCAGCGAGCCCACGGTGCCCAGCAAGGTCACCTGGACCAGCATGCGCACGCCGTCGCGGTGCTGTACGTGGCCGAGTTCGTGGGCCAGCACCGCGGTCAATACATCGGTGTCGCGCCCGACCAGGTAGACCATTTCGTCGGTCATGATGATGGTGCCACCGGGCAAGGCCAGGGCGTTGGGGCCGATGTGGCTGGCACGGAACACCAGTTGCCAATCGGGCACGCTGGCGGGCGGTAAGTGGGCTACGGCTTGGGCAAAGGCTGCCTGTACGCGGGCTTGTTCGGCCCGTGGCAGCTGGCTGGGCCGCATCATGTCCTGGTCTACTGCCAGCAAAGTGGTGTCGCCCAGGGTTACATCCACGCTTTGCGGCAGTACCAGCAGCGATGCCTGGGCAGCCAGCGGCAGGCCCCACTGTTGCACCGCCACCAGCAGCGCGACCATGGCCAGCAGGCTGGCCAGCACACCGCGCCAGCTTTGCTGCAAGCGCACCACCAGCGACTCGCTTTGGCCATGGTACAGGTACCAGCGATCCCAGGCAGCGCTGTCGGCGCAGTGCAGCTCGCCGCCGTCGGCCAGATGCGTGACCCGCATGCCGTGGCGTGTACGCTCGGGCCAGCGCACGCCGTGCAGGGGCACGCTGCGGGCAATGCCGTCGCCGTGGATGTGCAAAGCGCCGTCGGCGATGTCCAGTGTGACCGGGTGGGGGCGGGCCTGCAGGCCGTCGAAATAGGTAGCAGGCAGTGGCGGGGTGGGCACTTTTACAGACCCAGGTCAAAGCCCAGCATATCGCCTGCCGCATCACCCGCTGCTTCGTTGCTGCCGCTGCCGTGCTGGCCCACCAGGGTATTCATATCGATGTCGCTTTGGATGGACATGGCCTGTAGCCGCAGCCGCGCCATGGCCACGGCGGCAAACGGCCAATACAGGCCCAGTGTGACCAGCATCAGCAGCCAGTTTTTCAGCGTCAACCAGAGCAGCGGCTTGAACCGCAAATCGCTGAGAAATTGCAGGGAAGCACTGCGGGTGTGGTTCCACACCAGATTTTGCGTGCGCGAAATAGCGTAGGGTTTTACCGCTGCCAGCATGACAAACAGCATAAAAATAACCAGTAAAAATGCCGTCACTCCTGCAGATAGGGAACGGGTTTGGGCGAGCTTATCGATGGCTTGGACCGTCATCGCCGCAGGTACCGCGATGGCCAGTAGCAGGACACCCAAAATTTTTAAACCAAGTATGTAAATAGAGCCGGGTGTGGCGGTGAAGCGGGTTTGCTGTGTGGCCAGTGCATAGTGGTTGTGCTGGTACTGTTTCAGCTTCCAGAAGGTCCAGGGTTGGATGGCCAGCGCTAGCACCACCATGACCAGTATGAACTGCAGGAACCACAGCGAAATCGTGGGGTGTGCGGCATCCGGTGCGGCAAAAGTCACTAGGGCCACCATCAGCACAGCGGGCGCGTACAGCGGTAACACGGCCCGGTAGACCTCGGGCATGCTGCCTGTGAAGCGAAAGCGCAGACCGCGCCAACTGGTATTGGCCAGCCGGAATTGCATGGACGCGCGCACCAGTGCCGGTGCAATCACTGCCACGAGCACCAGTGCGATCAGCCCCGCCATCGGCGAAAACTGGCCTGCCAGGGAATACAGGCCAAACAACACGGCTACCAGCGCCGATCCTTTGAGCATCTTCTTGGGGTTGCCATGGAAGTCCAGCGCCGCGCCGTCCACCAGGGTGTTGCCATAAAAGTAGCGCAGCCGCCGCACCTTGGCCCAGGGGTGGTAGATACCCAGCGTCACCAAGGTCAGCAGCAGGTTGACGATCCAGATACGAAAGTATTCGCTGCCCGAGCTGGTGAAGCGGATGCCCAGCGGGGTGGCGCGGGTGGCTTGGGGGCTGGCCGCCGGCAGAGCCATGGGGTGGGTGTCGGCGAAGTGCGGTTCGGTCATGGTGGACAACAGCGTTAGGAGGCTCTCAATGTAACGCGCTGCCCTATGGTCTTTACATTCAGTTTTGTATGCAGATATGGAGATGGCGTAATTTCGGCCTACACATTATGCTATCAAAATGAGAGTATTTGTGTAAAGTGATAGCGCGGTCTACACCAGCGCAATCAAATCCGTCACCCCTACGTCCACGCCCTGTTGCGACAGCAGGGTGGTCACCTGCCCGCGGTGGTGCGTCTGGTGGTTGAAGAAATGCGTCAGTGCCTGCCACATCGGATGCTGGCGCTGCGTGCCTTTGGAGTTGGCGTAGACCATGGTCCAGCCCGGCATGTCGGCGGGCGCATCGGCCAGCCAGGTTTCAATGGCGGTGTCTAGCGCTTCGCGGTGGGCGCGCAGGGCGGTCCAGTCGGCGTGCAGGGGCTGGTTCAGCGGGTGCTGGGCTGGCATGCGGATGGCATCGGTGAGCACCGGCCAAGCGGCACCGTGTGCTATGCCGCAATCCACAAAGCGCCGCAGCCAAACTTGGTCGGCCACCAGCAGGTGGTTTAGCGTGCGGTGGATGGAGCCAAAGAATGCGCCGTTGTCCTGCTGGCGCACCGCACCGCTGAGCCCGTCGCAAGCCGCGTACAAACGCTGGTTGAACCAATGGTTATAGCGGGCGAGAAACTGGTAGTTGTTAGAGAATGTAGGTTCCATATTGGCTATTCAAACATGGATTTTTAACACTGAACACCCTATGCCTTCCCTCCACATACTCGTTACCGGCGGCACCGGTTTTTTAGGCCAGGCGCTGTGCCGCATGCTGCTGGCGCAAGGCCATAGCCTCACGCTGTGGGTGCGCAATCTTGATAAGGGCC
>NZ_JANXMU010000042.1 GCF_025354435.1 Rhodoferax sp. | reverse complement strand
GCGCGGGCGGCGGCGTGTCAAACCACAGGTCGCCGTAGGGGTTGTCTTCTACCAGCGGCAGGCCCAGGCGCTCGGCACGCTCGATCAGCGCAGCGCGGCGGGCTTCGGGCATGGTGCGGCCCGTGGGGTTCTGGAAGTTGGGCAGCACGTACAGAAAACGACCGCCGGGGGCTTTGGCGGTCAGGTCGTCCAGGTCCACGCCTTCGTCGTCGCAGGCTACGCCCATCACTTGGGGCTCCATGGGTGCAAAGGCCTGCAGCGCGCCCAGGTAGGTGGGCGTTTCCACCAGCACTTTGCTGTCCTTGTCGATCAGTACCTTGCCGATCAGGTCCAGCGCCTGCTGCGAGCCGGTGGTGATCAGCACCTGGGCGGGCTCTACCTTCCAGGGCAGTTGGGCGGCCACGATTTCGCGCAGCGGGCCGTAGCCTTCGCTGGCGGCGTACTGCAGCGCGCCCTTGCCGTCTTCGCGCAGCACTTTTTCGCAGGCCGCTGCAAATTCGACCACCGGGAAGGTCTTGGGCGAGGGCAGGCCGCCGGCAAAACTGATGATGCCGGGGCGCTCGGTGACCTTGAGGATTTCGCGGATGACCGAGGAGTTCATTTTTTCGGTGCGGGCGGCGAGGGTCCAGGGGTTGCTCATAGTGATCTTTGTGCAAAAGGGGTAGAAGTAGATTGTCAGCTAAGCCAGTATGGGTGCGAGCGAGGCGACCAGTAAAACCGCCATGGTGCCGTTAAAAAACCGGCGGTAGCGCGGGATGCGCAGCCAGTGGCGCAGGCGGCTACCGCACAGGGCCCACAGGCTGATGGCCGGAATCCCCACCACGGCAAACCACGCGACAGCGCCCAGCACCAGCGCGTCGCCGCTGTGGGCGGGCACATAGCTGCTGAACGCGCCTACGGCCATCACCCAGGCTTTGGGATTCACCCACTGGAAGCCCGCCGCGCCCCAAAAGCCTAGCGGCTGGCTGGCATCCGCATCTTTTGGAGCCCCGGCGGTGGCCACGCCCCAGGCCAGATACAGCAGGTAGGCCGCGCCCAGCCATTTCAGCACCAGGTAGAGCTGCGGCACCTGCGCAAACAGCAGGCCCAGCCCCAGGCCCACCGCGGCCAGCAAAATGAAGAACCCGGTGGAAATGCCCGCCATGTGCGGCAGTGTGGCGCGAAAGCCGTGGTTTAAGCCCGAGGCCAGCAGCATCAGGTTGTTCGGGCCGGGGGTGATGGAGCTGACGAAGGCAAACAAGGTCAGCGCGGCGAAGAGTTGGGTATCCATACAAGCTCCTGACAATCAACGGACCGGCATGCGCTTGCTGGCAAACACCGTCGCAATGACGGCCAGGCCAAAGCCCACAGTCACCGCGTCCAGCGTTTCGCCCAGCAGGGGCACGGCAAACAGCATGCTCAAAAAGGGCTGCACCAGCTGCACCTGGCTGACGCGCACCGTGCCGCCCAGCGCCAGCCCCCGGTACCAGGCAAAAAAGCCCAGCCATTGCGAAAACACCGCCAGATAGGCAAAACCGGCCCAGGCGTGGACGGACACCGCCTGCGCGGGCTGCGTCCACAGTGCCACGGGCAAGGTGATCGGCAGGGCCAACACCAGTACCCAGCAGATCACGTGCTCGCCGCGCATGCGCTGCGCCAGGCGCCCACCAAAACCGTAGCCCACCGCGCCCAGCAGCATGGCCAGCAGCAGCAGGCTGTCGGCGGGCTGCAGGTGCAGACCGGTTTGCCCTGAATGCAGCATGGCAAACGCCACCACCATCGCACTGCCCAGCAGCGCGCACAGCCAGAAGCCGGTGGATGGGCGCTGGCGGTGCATCAGCGCACCCACTACCGCCGTGGCCAGCGGCAGTACACCGATGATCACACTGGCATGCACGGCCTCCACATGGCGCATGGCGATGGAGGTGAGCAGGGGGAAGCCAAACACCACACCGGCCATGGTCAGCAGCAACGGCACCCAGTCCTGCCGCTGTGGCCAGGGCGCGCGGGTGGCGAGTAAGAACAGCGCCGACAGCACCGCGGCCACGGTGGCCCGGCCCATGGCTACAAACACCCCGGACATCTGCGGCAGCTCGGGCGTGCCCACGGCCATGCGCGTCATCGGCAGGGTGAGGGCGAAAATGCCCACCCCCAGCAAGCCCAGCCACAGGCCACGGCGTTCGGCACCGCCTTGCGAGGACGGCGGCAGGGGGAGGGTCGCGTGGAGGGTGGTCATGGCGGTGTGTAGAACAAAGTGGGCATTCAATGTAGTTCCAATGCCAGTACACTAGCAGTACACTTTGTCAAATCAGTTTTTGAACTGTACTGTCCGTAAGGCCAGCACACAGGAGCCACCGCCATGTTGATGAAGACCGCCGACCAGACCCTCACCGAGCAGCTCGCCAGCCATTTCGCCGAACGCATCCGCAGCCGCCTGCTGGCCGCGGGTGCGCGCCTGCCCTCGGTGCGCCAGTGCGCCCAGCAGCAGCAGGTGAGTGCCTCCACCGTGGTGGCGGCCTACGACCGGCTGCTGGCGCTGGGCTTGGTAGAGGCCCGCAAGAATCGGGGGTTTTATGTGCGAGACCTTATGCAAAATGGGGCTCCAGCGCAGGATCTGTATGCGCTAAAAGCTACACAATCCATAGCAAATCCGGCGCGCCGTCCCATCGACGCCACCGCCTTGATGCGCGGCATGTTCCAGGGTGACAGCGACACCCCCCAGCCCGGCATGGGCGTGCTGCCGCCCGACTGGCTGGCCAACAGCTTCATGCCCGCCGCGGTGCGCCGGGTGGCCGCGGGCACAGCCGACTTTTCGCGCCGCTACGGCGATCCGGCGGGCGACCTGGGCCTGCGCCAAAGCCTGTCCAAAAAGCTGCTCGGCCTGCACGTTCCTGCTGCGCCCGAGCAGATCATTACCACCGTGGGGGCTACCCACGCGCTGGACATCGCCAGCCGCACCCTGTTGCGCGCCGGTGACTGCGTGATGGTCGAAGAACCCGGCTGGGCGGTGGAATTCGCCCGGCTGGAGGCCATGGGCATGCGCATCCTGCCGGTGCCGCGCAATGCCGACGGGCCGAACCTGGAGGTCATGGCCCGCTACTGCGAGCAACACGCGCCCAAGCTGTTTGTTAGCGTGAGCGTGCTGCACAACCCTACCGGCTTTTGCCTCACCCCCGGCAGCGCGCACCGGGTGCTGACCCTGGCCAACGCCCACGATTTCTACATCGTGGAAGACGACACCTACAGCCACCTGGCCCCCGCGCACGCCACCCGCCTGTGCGTGCTGGACGGCCTGCAGCGCACCCTGTACGCCAGTGGCTTCTCCAAAATCCTGGCCCCCGGCTGGCGGGTGGGCTTTCTGGCCGCCCCCACCGCCCTGGTGGACCGGCTCACCAACACCAAGCTGCTGGCCACGCTGACCACTCCGTCCCTGCTGGAAAAAGCCCTGGCCTGGTGCATCGACCAGGGCCAGCTGCGCCGCCACTCCGAGGGCGTGCGCGCCCGCCTCGACCAGGCCCGCACCCGCAGCACCAAGCTGGCCCTGGCCGCAGGCTGCACGTTCGCGTCCGAGCCCGCCGGCCTGTTCGGCTGGGTCGAGACGGGCGTAGACACCGATGCCCTGGCCCAGCGCATGCTCGACGAGGGTTACATGCTGGCCCCCGGTGCCTTGTTCCACGCCAGCCGCCAGCCCAGCAGCCTGATGCGCATCAACTTTGCGAACACGCAGGACGCGGCGTTTTGGAAGGTGTTTGCGCGGGTGCGGGGCTGAAGTGGGCGAACTGCGCGTGGATTGTGTGCCGCCGCTATTACTGCATCCATCGCGCGTAGTATTCGGGGCTCGAGCTCTGCCGAAGCGGTCACAACGTCATGCAACCCCGGCTACTCAATTTAAAAAAGTATTGATCTGATGGCGCCTGATTCCACTTCCCATTCGCGACGCTCCTGGGTGGCCACTTGGGCCGCAAGTCCCCAGCCCGTCTGGCCTGCAAACTTCCCGGTTGCCATCGGCTTGCCACGCCAACTTTGGAACCAAACCGTGCGCCAGACTGCGCGCATCAGCATTGGCGGCGAGCGGGTGCGCATCGTGGTGTCCAATGCCTATGGTGACCAGCCGCTGGTGGTTGGCGCAGTTGAACTTGCCTTGGCCCGTAGCCCTGCGGCTATCGTCGCTGGATCCAGCCAGACGCTGCGCTTTGACGGCCAGCGTGGAACGGTAATACCGCCTGGAGCCATCGCCATCAGTGACCCGTTGGCGTGGCCCGTAGCGCCGTTGGCCAGCCTGGCGATCAGCCTCTACTTGCCTGAGATTACGCCGACTGCAACCCTGCATTTCGATGCCCGCCAGACCGCCTGCATTGCCGCTGGCGATGTGGTTTCACAGGCCGAGCTGACGACTGAGACCAGCTTCACTTCGCGGCTTTTCCTGAGTGCCGTGTGGGTCGAGGCCCAGGCTGCGGCGCGCGCGGTGGTGGTGCTGAGCGATTCGATCGCCGATGGCGACGGCTCGACGCCCGATGCCAATCGGCGCTGGCCCGATGTGCTGGCCGAACGCTTGCTGGCAGCCGGTGGAGCGCCCGTGGCGGTGCTGAACCAAGGTATCTCGGGCGGGCGCGTGCTGGCTGACGGCATGGGGGTTAATGCGTTGGCGCGGTTCGACCGGGATGTGCTCGCGCAGCCGGGTGTTGACACCATGATTCTGATGCTGGGCCTCAACGATATCGGCTGGCCAGGGGGGGTGCTTGCCCCGGCCGCACCCCTGCCAACGGTGGCCGCCCTGACGGGTGCCTACCGCCAGTTGATAGCCCGTGCCCATGCCCATGGTTTGCGCGCCATCGGCGCAACGTTGACGCCGTTTGCCGGAGCGTTATGCGACGGGCCGTTTGCCTATTTTTACGACCCAGCAAAGGAGATATTGCGCAGCCAGGTCAACGCATGGATACGTGAGTCCGGCCAATTTGATGCGGTCATTGACTTCGACGCGGCAGTGCGCGACCCGCAGTCGCCGACCCGGCTGCGCCCGGAGTTCGATTCGGGGGATCACTTGCACCTGCAAGACCGGGGCTACGCCGCCATGGCCGCGCATGTCGATTTGGCCCTGCTGCGGGGCGTCTGAATTTAACTTCACGGAGGCGGGAAAACCCCCATATAAGTAAAAAAAGTAAACGATTACCATCCGTTCACCAAACAACTTTGCCACTGAAAATAGCGTGTCGTGAAAAGGGTTGGCTGCAGGAATCAGGTAGGGCAGCAAAACAGGACCGGCCGTTTCGTAAAAAAAGTAAACGATTACTTTGGCTCGGAACAGTTTTGATTGCGACGTGCAATCAAAACTGAACGGGTCGGATTCTGTCAAACCGCATTTAAACGGCAAAGGATGGTTGCAAAAAAGTAAACGTTTACTAAAACCGATTGTGCAATGAAAAGGATCTCTGATGAAGCGCTGGAAACTGGGTTATCAAACTAACTGCTGGGGCCCTATGGGCGGTGATGCTGTTGGCGTCACATCAGCCACCCGTCTGACCTATCGCACCTATGCCGACATGGGGCGCGCCATTGCCGAAATCGCCGAGGCCGGCTTCGACGGTGTCGAGATGTTCGACGGTAACCTGCTCGACTACCAACCGGTCGAATTGCGCCGCCTGCTGGATGCGTCCGGGGTGCAACTGGTAGCGTCATACAGCGGCTGCAACTTTATCTTTCCCGACCTGCTAGAGGAAGAGCTGGCGCGCATCGACCGGGTGTCTGCGGCCACCGCCGAAGTCGGCGGAAAGTACATTGTGTTGGGCGGTGGAGCCCAGCGCGCCGCGGGTATCCGCGAGGGCGACTACGCACTGTTGGGTGCGGCGCTAAACCAGGCCGCCGCCGTTGCCCGCAAGCATGGCATCAGCGCACACTACCACCCCCACCTGAGCACCATCGTCGAAACCCCCGAGCAGGTGCGCAAGATCTTCGCGCAGACCGATATCGGTTTCTGCCCGGATACCGCCCACTTGGCCGCCGGTGGCGCCGACGTGCCAGCGCTGATCGAAGAGTTTTTCGACCGCATTACCTATGTGCATATGAAGGGATGGCAGCGCACGCCCTTCCGTTTCACGCCACTGGACCAGGGCGACCTCGACACGCACGCCATCCTGGCCAAGCTGGAGGAACTGAAGTTCGAAGGTTGGATCACTACCGAGCTTGACGAATGGTCCGAACCAGCGGCCGCGGCGCAGCGCACGCGCAAGTTTTTTCAGGACTTCGAGGTGACACAAAAAAATTAGGCCTGGACCTCCAGGCGTTTATCACAACAACAAAAGGAGACATTTATGCTACGTTCTATTCCCACCGTTTTGGCTGCGGCCCTGTCGGCCGTGCTCATCGGCCTTTCCACTCCTGCAGCTGCGGTGGATCCCGCAGCTGCGCTGGCGGCGTTGAAAGACAATGTGCAGAGTCTGGGCCCCAATGGCGAGAAGCCCGCTCCAGCCTCGGCGGTGCAGCTCAGCGACGTCGAGTTGGCCAAGATCAAGACGATGAACGCCACCGCGGCCATCGTCTTGCATTACAGCGGCAACGACTGGTCGCGCGCCCAGATTGCCGGGCTGAAGGACCAGTTCGCCAAGATGAACATCAAGGTGATTGCCGTCACCGATGCTGGTTTTAAGCCTGAAAAGCAGGTCGCCGACATCGAAACCGTACTGACCCAGAAGCCGTCGATCATTGTCTCGATTCCGGCGGATCCGTCGGCCACGGCCTCGGCATACAAGGCGGCAGCGGCCCAGGGCGTAAAGCTAGTATTTATGGACAACGTGCCCAAGGGAATGCAGGCGGGTAAGGACTATGTCAGCGTTGTTTCAGCTGACAACTACGGCAACGGCGTGGCCTCAGCCCATTTGATGGCACAGGCACTGAAAGGCGAGGGCGAGATTGGTATCGTCTTCCACGCGGCCGATTTCTTCGTCACACGCCAGCGCTTCGACGCTTTTAAAAAGACCATCACCAGCGACTACCCGAAGATCAAAATCGTTGCCGAGCAGGGCATTGGCGGGCCCGACTTCACAGGCGATGGCGACAAGGCCGCCAGCGCCATGATGACCTCGAACCGCAAAATCAAGGGTATCTGGGCGGTCTGGTCCGACCCTGCCGAAGGCGTGATTGCCGCAGCGCGCACCGCTGGCCGAGACGACCTGGTCGTCACCACGGTCGACCTGGGTGAAACAGTCGCGATTGAAATGGCGCGCGGCGGTTTCATCAAGGGCCTGGGTGCACAGCGCCCCTACGACCAGGGCGTCACCGAAGCCTTGCTGGCTGGCTACGGCCTGCTGGGCAAGACCGCACCGGCCTATGTGGCCCTGCCGGCCTTACCAGTGACCAAACAGAACGTGCTGGAGGCTTGGCAGACCGTCTACCACGTGCCGGCCACAGAAAAAATCAAGAGCAGCCTGCGCTGAACTTGTTCTTAAATCGACCCTTTGGAGCGACCACAGTATGAAAGCAGTCTATTTGCCTGGCAATAAAGAGGTGGTGGTGCGCGAGCTCGATCCCCCTCGGCCCGGCTACGGAGAGGTACAGATCGCCGTCAAGGCTTCCTGCATCTGCCGCAGCGATATGAGCCTGTACTACGGCAATGCGTTATTGGGGGATGCCGAGCCCGGCCGCTTTGTCTGCGGCCATGAGCCAGCCGGTTTCGTTGAAGAACTCGGTCCTGGGGTCTCGACACTGAAGGTCGGCGACCGCGTGGCGGTGCACCTAGCGCTGGGCTGTGGCACCTGTCCGGCTTGCCGGCGCGGCATCTTTCACCTGTGCCCAACCTGGAAATGCATTGGTTTTACGGCCCACGGCGGCAATGCCAACTATATGGTGGTACCCGAGCGCAATTGCCTGCGCATTCCGGACGCGATGAGCTTCGTCGCTGCGGCGATTTCGACCGATGCTTTCGGCACCCTGTACAGCGCTTGCAAGAAGCTCGAACTGTCGGGCGCTAGCACCCTGGGTATCTGGGGCATGGGACCGATGGGTTCGAGCGGCATTCTGGCGGCAAAGGCGCTGGGCGCGCGGGTCGTCGCCTTCGACCCTATCGCCGAGCGCCGCGAGTTTGCACTCAAGCTCGGTGCCGATTTAGCCCTGGACCCGACCGCCGTTGACGTGCTGGACTCGATCAAAGAGTTCAGCCACGGCGACGGGCTGAGTGCGGCCATCGACTGTTCGGGCAATCCGGGGGCGCAGAACATGGCGCTCGATGCCGTGCGGCCCTTTGGCAAGGTGGCCTTCATCGGCGAGTCCAAGGAGACCACCATTCGCCCCAGCGAACAATTGATCCGCAAGCAGATTACCTTGATGGGTTCTTGGTACTTTGGCATTGCCGAATACGCCGAGATCGCCGAATTGTTGATCTCCAAAAAGATCGACCTGGAGCAACTAGCCACGCATACCTTCAGCTTAGATGAGGCACCACTGGCCTTCAGCTTGTTCGACCAACGAAAGACCGAAAAGGCCGTCTTCGTTATGTGATCCCCCCCCACGCACCGGGTACTACCCAGTGCAGCGTTCCTAGCAACCACCATGCCCTCACTTTTGGATTTTTCCATGAAAACTTTCTCTGTTTCCCGCCTCGGCGCAGCGCTATGTACCGCTGGTTTTGTCATGGCACTCGGTATTACTGTGCCAGCCTTGGCTTATGACCCTGCCAGCGCGTTGAAAGACGTGGCCACGATGCTGCCACCCGCTGGACCAGGCGGCGAAAAGCCGGTCCCAGCGTCCGAAATCAAGTTGACTGCGGCCGAGATCGACCAGGTCAAAGCCAAGAAGGCCAAGGCCGCCATCGTTATGCACTACGGTGGCAACGATTGGTCGCGTGCCCAGGTCGAGGGGCTGAAAGCCCAGTTCAAAGTGATGGGCATCGAAGTCATTGCGGTCACCGATGCGGGCTTTAAGTCCGAGAAGCAGGTTGCCGACATCGAAACGGTGTTGGTGCAAAAACCCGACATCATTGTCTCGGTGCCAACCGATCCGGTGGCTACCCGGGCTGCCTATCAAAAGGCTGCCAAGCAGGGTGTAAAGATCATCTTTATGGGCAATGACCCCAAGGGCCTGGAGGCTGGCGTTGATTATTTCAGCAATGTGTCGCCCAACGACTACGGTAATGGCGTGGCGTCGGCGCATCTGATGGCACAGGCCTTGGGTCCAAACGGCGGCGAGATTGGTATGGTGTTCCACGCCGCGACCGACTTCTTCCAGACCCGCCAGCGTTACATCGGCTTTAAAAAGGTGATGGCCGACTTCTACCCGAACATCAAGATCGTCGCCGAGCAAGGTATCGGCGGTCCTGACTTTGTGGGTGACGCTGAGAAAGCTGCCGGAGCCATGTTGACCTCGAATCGCAAGCTCAAAGGTATTTGGGCCGTATGGGATGTGCCAGCCGAAGGCGTGATCGCGGCCGCCCGTGCGGCTGGTCGCGATGATTTGATCATCACTACCGTTGACTTGGGCCAGAACGTCGCCATCGACATGGCGCGCGGCGGCTATGTCAAGGGCGTTTCGGCACAGCGTCCATACGACCAGGGGGTGACTGAGGCCTTGCTGGGTGGATATGCGCTGCTGGGCAAGAAGGCCCCGACCTTCGTCGCCTGGCCAATCATCCCTACCACCAAGGCGAATGTGCTGGATTCGTGGAAGCAGGTCTACCACGTGGATGCGCCAGACAACATCCGCAAAAGCATGAAGTAACTTTAGCCAACGTTTTGTACGGGGGGGCGCCAGTTGCCGCCCCCGGCCCACACTTTAAATAAGGAAATAACCATGACCAAAACTCTCAATGTCGCCATGATTGGCGGCGGCTTTATGGGCAAGGCCCACGCTCTGGCGTATGCCGCGATGCCGATGTTCTTTTGGCCCGCGCCCGCCATCCCCGTACGCAAGGTGGTAGTTGACATCAACCCGGCTGCGGCCGAAACCGCCCGCCAGCGCTTTGGCTTTGAAGAAGCATCCAGCGACTGGCGCGCGGTGATTGCTCGTCCCGATATCGACATTGTTGACATCGTCACCCCTAACGACAGCCACGCCGAGATCGCCATCGCCGCAGCCCAGGCCGGCAAGCACATCATTTGCGAGAAGCCGCTGGCGCGTACCGCGCTTGAAAGCAAAGGCATGCTCGACGCCGTAAATGCTGCCGGCGTGATCCATATGGTCGCCTTTAACTACCGCCGTACCCCGGCCGTGGCGCTGGCGCATAAATTTATCACCGAGGGCCGTATCGGCAAGATCCTGAACTTCCGCGGCACTTACCTGCAGGACTGGAGCGCTGACCCTGATTCGCCGTTGTCCTGGCGCTTCAACAAGAAGATCGCTGGCTCCGGGTCGGTGGGTGACATCGGCACCCACGTGGTTGACCTGGCGCGCTACCTGGTGGGCGACATCAGCGCGGTTAACGCCATGACCCACACCTACGTCAAGACCCGGCCTCTGCAAAGTGGTGGTGTGGACAAGCTTGGCGCGGCCGATAAAAACGCCAGCGGTCCGCGCGGCGCGGTCGACGTCGACGACGAAATGCTGACGATGCTGCGCTTCGCCAACGGCGCGGTGGGCTCGATTGAAGCCACCCGCAATGCCTACGGCCGCAACAACTTCCTGACATTTGAAATCCATGGCGAGCGCGGTTCCATCGTCTTCAACTACGAACGCCGCGACGAATTGCAAGTGGTATTTGCCGACGACCCAGCCGAAGTGCGCGGCTTTCGTACCATCTACACCGGCCCAGCGCATCCCTACGGCGATGGCCTGTGGCCGATCCCGGGCCTTGGCATTGGCTACACCGAAACTAAGATTGTCGAGTGCTACGACCTGTGCAAGGCCATCGTCAGCGGCCAGCAACCATCGCCCAACTTTGCCGATGGTTACCGCATTGAGCTGATCGCCGAAGCCATCCTGCATTCGGGTCAAACCGGCCTGTGGACTGAGATTCCTGCATGAACGCCAGCGCCCCGAATGCCGTTGCCGTGCGTATGACCGGCGTGTCCAAGTCGTTCGGAGGTATTCGGGCGCTGGACAACGTCGACCTGAGTTTCCACAATGGCCAAATTCATGCGCTGCTCGGCGGCAATGGGGCTGGCAAGTCGACCCTCCTGAAGATACTCAATGGCGTTTACACGCCCGATGCGGGCAGCAAGATTGAGGTCGGCGGCGTGTCGCTGACTGAAAACACGCCCGAGGCTGCGCGCAAGGCCGGCATTGCAATGATCTTCCAGGAGATGAGCCTCGTGCCCACGCTGAGCGTGGCGCAGAATATATTTTTGACCCGCGAGCGGCGAGACGGCCTGGGACTCATCGACGACGCCAAGGCCGAGCGCCAGGCGCGCGAACTGTTTAGCGAGCTGGAGATCGACATCGACCCCCGCCTGCTGGTGTCCGAACTCAGCGCCGGCCAGCAGCAGCTCACCGAGATCATCAAGGCCATGTCGCAGCAGCCGAGTATCTTGATACTCGACGAGCCGACCACGGCGCTGTCGTCGATTGAGACCGACCGGCTGTTCAGTTTCGTGGTGCGGCTCAAGGCCAAGGGCGTGGCGATCGTCTACGTTTCGCACCGCATGGATGAAATTTTCAAGATCGCCGACGTGGCCACCATCCTGCGCGACGGTCGGCACGTGATGACGGCACCGATCAGCGAGTTCACACTGCAGACAATGATTGAGCATATCGTCGGCAGAAGCGCAGCTGGTTTCCATGACTTTGAACGGCAGACGGCGCTGGGCGAACCGTTGGTCGAGTTGCGCGGCGTGTCCGGTACCCGGCGGCCGCAGAACACCGTTGACCTGGTAGTTCACCGCGGGGAGGTGGTTGGCGTTGCCGGCCTATTGGGCAGCGGCCGCAGCTCCATGGTCCGGGTGCTATGCGGCATCGACCCGCTGGCCGCAGGCGAGATCCGCATCAAGGGTCAGTTGGTGTCGATCAAGAGCCCCCGCGACGCCATCCGCCATGGCATCGCGCTAATTCCTGAAGACCGCCGGCGCCAGGGCTTCGTGGCGGCGCACAGCGTGGCCGAGAATATCCATCTGCCGGTACTCGACAAGCTCAGCAAGTTCTCCTGGATGCTGAACGACAAAGCCAAACAACATGCCGATGGCCTGATCAAGAGGTTGCGCGTGAAAACCGCTTCGGCCGACAGTGCCATCAGCACGCTGTCGGGCGGCAATGCGCAGAAGGTGGTAATCGCCAAATGGCTGGGCAACAACCCGGACGTATTGGTGCTCGACGAACCGACGGCGGGCATTGATATTGGCAGCAAGGGTGAGATCGTGGCGCTGATCCGCGAACTTGCAAAGCAAGGCAAGGCCGTGCTAATTCTTTCGTCCGAGCTGGCCGAACTGCTAGCCGCAAGCGACCGTATCGTAGTCATGTCTAACGGCCAGCTGGTGCGCGACATTCCCGGCAGCGAGCTAGAGGAAGTGATGGCGCCCGCCAGTGAACCGGCCGAGCGCCAGTTGCTGGCCGAACGCTATTTGCAGATGGCGCTGCAAAATCGGGCTCAGCAATATGCCAAGACTTTCAGCACCGGTCCGAACGGCGAGACCCCGGAACTGTCGGTGAATGTCAAACTCAGCGACGAGGAGCTAGCCCGGATACGGGCCATGCAGGCGAAGGCGGCGATTGTGATGCACTACGTCGGAAACGACTGGTCGCGTGCCCAGGTCGAAGGGCTGAAGGCGCAGTTCGCTGTCATGGGGATTGAGGTGGTCGCAGTCAGCGACGCGGGCTTCCGGGCCGAGCAGCAGGTCAAGGACATCGAGGCTGCGCTGGCGCTTAACCCGCAGATCATCGTCTCGATACCGACCGACCCGGTGGCGACGGCGGCGGCCTACCGCCATGCTGCCGAGCGCGGCGTGCAACTAATCTATATGGATAACGTGCCCAAGGGCCATGTGGCCGGGCGCGATTACGTGAGTGCTGTCTCGTCTGACAACCACGGCAACGGCGTCGCCTCGGCCCAGCTAATGGCCAAGGCGCTGGGTGGCCAGGGTGAGATCGGGTTGGTATTCCATGCGGCCGATTTCTTCGTGACGCGCCAGCGCTACGAGGCCTTCAAACAGACTATGGCCGAACAGTACCCCGGCATCCGTATCGTCGCCGAGCAGGGTATTTCTGGTCCCGACTTTGCGGCGCAGGCGCGGCTGGCGGCGCAGGCCATGCTGGCCGCGCATCCGCAGCTCAAGGGCATCTGGGCGGTCTGGGATGTACCGGCCGAAGGCGTCATCGCGGCGGCCCGAGCCGCAGCCCGCCCGGATCTGGTGGTCACCACCATCGACCTGGGCCAAGAGGTGGCCGCCGACATGGCCCGCGGCGGCAACGTGCGAGGCGTAGCGGCCCAGCGTGTTTACGACCAGGGCGTAATCGAGGCTCTGCTGGCGGGATACGGCCTGCTTGGAAAGGCGGCGCCCGCCTTCGTTGCACTGCCGGCGCTGCCGGTGGACAAAGACAACGTGCGCGACGCCTGGCAGATCGTGTACCGCCATAACGCCCCAAATTTTGAACACATTACACCGCAAGGAGATTTTTCATGACCACTTCCACGCTGGCTGCGCGTCCTTCCCCGCTCGCGCTGTTCACCACCTCTTGGCGCAAATACGTCATCTATCTTGGCTTTATCGCGATCTTCATAATTTTCTCAATCACCCTGTTCGACAAGGGATTTTTGGACCCGAACAATCTACTCAACATCATTCGGCAGACCGCGATGATTGCGGTGATGGCGGTGGCTATGACCTTTGTGCTGTGCGCTGGCGAGATCGATTTGTCGATTGGCGCGGTGGCCGGCCTGGCCACGGTAACTACCGCGATGGCGATTGACGTTGCCGGGCCCTTCGTGGGCGTTTGCGCTGGTCTGGCTACTGGGCTGGTGGTCGGCGTGTGCAACGGCCTGCTGACGACTCGGATCGGCATTCCGTCTTTCCTGACCACGCTGGCCATGCTGGGTGTTGCCAAGGGCATTGCCATGTGGGTCAGCGGCACCGCGGCTATCCCTATCCTGGCGCCCACCTATTCCTTCCTCTTCGGCGGTGGCAACATTGGCCCGGTGCCAACGCTGTTGGTGTGGATGCTGCTGTTCGGCGTGTTCGGCCACCTGGCGCTGCGGCGCACCGGTTTTGGCCGCCGCGTGCTGGCCACCGGCGGCAACGAAACAGCGGCCCGCTATAGCGGCGTCGACACTCGCTCGATCAAGATGCGGGTGCTGATGCTGTCCAGCATGTCGGCAGCCGTCGCCGGCATGTTGTACGCGGGCCGCCTGCAGTCGGGGCGCTTCCAGCTCGGCGAAGGCGATGAACTGTCGGTGATCGCCGCTGCGGTGCTCGGCGGCACCAGTTTGTTTGGCGGTGCCGGCACCGTGGTGGGAACTATCATGGGCGCGCTCATGATAGGCATGATAAATAACGGCCTGATCCTGATGGGGTTGGAGTTCAGCCAGCAGTTGATCGCCAGGGGCATCATCATCATTCTTGCGGTCGCCTTGAGCCAGCAAAAACGTTAAACCCAAACATAAGGTCAAACCCACCATGAAACCTGGTTGCACCATCATCGGTAACGTCCACGGACGGCCGGAAAAGCGCGATGAATTGCTGGCGCTGCTGCAGTCCTTCATCGGCCCCACGCGGGCCGAGGAAGGCTGCATCGAGTACCAATTGCACGTTAGCGCCGAGGACCCCAACGCCTTCATGTTCTACGAGAACTGGGCGAGCCGCGCGATCCTGGAGCAGCACATTGCTATGCCCTACATCCAGCCGCTCATCGCGCGCCAGGACGAGCTGCTGTCGCGCCCGGTGGAGATTGTTCACTATGAAATGCTCGCGCCTTTGCAAGCGGTGCGCGTGCCAGAGTGAATGAAGATGCTGCTGCGCATGAATCAGTACCCGGCTCCGGCAAGATTGAGGACAGTCTGAAATGTCCATCATTGAGATTGCCAGACGGGCCGGGGTGTCCACTGCGACCGTATCACGGGTCGTAAATAACAACTACAGCGTGCGTCCGGAAACCCGCAAAAAGGTAGAGGGCGTGATTGCCGAAATGGGTTACCGGGCCAATTTTTTGGGCCGCAATCTGCGTACGGCGCAAAGCCGGCTGTTGCTGACCATGGTGCCCGACTTCGGCAATCCCTTCTATGCCGAGATTGTGCGCGGCATAGACGGTGTAGCGCGTGCAGAGGGCTACCACCTGCTGCTGTGCGACACCAGTTCGGGCGTGGGGGCTGACCGCACCTATTTCGATCTGCTGCGCAACCGCATGGCCGATGGCGCGATCTGTCTCGACCCCGCCACTATCCAGCAAGAACTCAGCCAAGAAACCGGCGAACTGTGCTGGATAGCGTGTTGCGAGTTTGACCCCGCGGGGGCCGTGCCATTCGTCGGTATCGACAACACCCGCGCCGCCTTCGATGCAGTAAGTTATTTGGTTCAGCGTGGCCGCCGCAGCATCGCCTTTCTCAACAGCGACCCGCGTTTCCTGTATTCGCAGCAGCGCCACGAGGGCTACCTGAATGCGTTGCACGTTGCCGGACTGACGCCACCCGCCGGGGGGATGGTCACCACCCCGGGTTTGACCTACGACCACGGCCGTGAGGCCATTGCCGATATTTTGGCTACTGGCCTGCGCCCGGATGCGGTTTTTGCCGTCTCCGACACGCTCGCCATTGGTGCCATGCAAGGCTTGCGCAACGCCGGACTTTCGGTGCCTAGCGATGTGTCGGTGATGGGCTTCGACAACATCCAGCTCTGCACGATGGTGCAGCCAGAACTAACAACCGTGGCGCAGCCGATGCACCAGCTGGGTGAAACCGCTGCCAAGCTGTTGCTGCAGCGCATCCGCAATCCTGACGCTGCCATCGAAGGCATCGTCCTCGACCACAAATTGCACATCCGTGGCTCAGCCTGATTCCCATACTGCATTTAGAAACCATGAAAACACTCCAAGGTCCTGCCATCTTTCTCGCCCAGTTTCAAGGTGAAACGGCGCCCTTCGACACCCTGCCAAATTTGGTGCGCTGGGCGGCGGGCATGGGTTACAAAGGCATTCAGCTGCCTACCAACTCTGGCCTTATAGATCTCAAGCAGGCTGCCCAAAGCCAGACTTACTGCGATGAATTGCTGGGCCAAGTAGCAGAGTTCGGCTTGCAGATCACCGAGCTGTCGACCCACTTGCAAGGGCAGCTGCTGGCGGTGCACCCGGCCTACGACCAATTGTTCGACGGCTTCGCACCCGCCGCGCTGCGCGGCAACCCGGCAGCGCGCAGCGCCTGGGCTGGCGAGCAGCTGCTGTTGGCTGCGCAGGCGTCGAAGCGATTGGGCCTGCGCGCCCATGCGACCTTCTCTGGCGCGTTGGCCTGGCCTTATCTCTATCCTTGGCCACAGCGTCCCACCGGGTTGGTTGAACAGGCATTCGCCGAACTGGCGCGGCGCTGGCTACCCGTGCTGGATGCCTTTGACGAGGCTGGGGTGGATGTCTGCTATGAGCTGCACCCCGGCGAGGATCTGCACGACGGCGTCAGCTTTGAGCGTTTCCTTGCGGCGGTCGACAACCACCCGCGCGCAAACATTCTTTACGACCCAAGCCATTTCCTACTGCAACAACTCGACTACTTAGCGTTTATTGACATCTACCACGCCCGCATCAAAGCGTTCCACGTGAAGGACGCCGAGTTCCGGCCGGACGGCCGGCAGGGGGTGTATGGCGGCTACCAGAACTGGCTGGAGCGCGCCGGGCGCTTCCGTTCCCTGGGCGACGGACAGGTGGACTTCGGCGCAATTTTTTCCAAGTTGGCGCAATACAACTACGCTGGCTGGGCTGTGCTGGAATGGGAGTGCTGCCTCAAGCACCCGGAGGACGGTGCGCGTGAAGGCGCCGAATTTATCCGCCGCCACACCATCCGGGTGGCTGAGCGCGCATTCGATGACTTTGCCGCCAGCGGCACCGACCCGCAGATGCTGGCCCATGTGCTGGGCCTAGGTCCTGCTGTAAACCCTTGATGGAAGCAGACATGCAAAGACGCATACGTATCGGCCTCGTTGGCGGTGGCCAGGGCAGTTTCATCGCCGCGGCACACCGTGCTGCTGCCCGCCTGGACGATGGCTATGAACTGGTCGCCGGAGCGTTGTCGTCCGACCCGCAGCGGGCATTGGCCAGTGGGCTTGAACTGCGTCTGGACCCCGAACGTTGCTATGCCGACTACGCTGACATGGCCCGGCGTGAGGCGCAGCGTCCCGACGGTATCGACGCGGTGGTCATCGTTACCCCGAACCACCTGCACTTCCCGGTGGCGCAGGCCTTCCTGGAGCAGGGCATCCATGTGATCTGCGACAAGCCGATGACGACGCGGCTCGACCATGCGGATGTATTGCTGGAACTGGCTGAGCGCCAGGGCCTGCTGTTTATGGTGACGCATACCTATTCGGGCTATCCGATGGCGCGCCATGCCCGGGAACTGGTACGCAACGGCGCGTTAGGCGACATCCGTGTGGTGCAGGTTGAATACGCCCAAGACTGGCTAGCGGAACCGCTGGAACTGACCGGCCAAAAACAGGCCGAGTGGCGTGCGGACCCCAAGCGTGCAGGTCCGGCCGGTGCGTTGGGCGACATCGGCACGCATGCCTTTCACCTGGCCGGTTTCGTTACCGGGCTACAGGTTGACCAGCTTGCGGCCGAATTGACCACGTTCGTTCCTGGCCGCGCGTTGGACGACCATGTGCAGGTCATGCTGCGTTACCAGGGCGGCGCGCGCGGCATGCTGTGGGCCAGCCAAGTGGCCACCGGCAGTGCCAACCGGCTTCAACTACGGGTCTTCGGCAGCCGCGCCGCTATCCATTTCGACCAGGAGAGCCCTGACCAGTTGCTATTCACGGGCCTGGGCGAAGCTACGCAGATCGTGCGCCGCGGCGCCACACCCGCAGGAGGCGATGCGGCCCTGGCTACGCGGCTTCCGGCCGGCCACCCGGAAGGTTATTTCGAAGCCTTTGCGCAGCTCTACCGCGACTTTTCGCTCGCCTGGCAGGCCCGTGTCGCAGGCCTGCCGTTCGACACCGCGCACCACCCCATGCCCACCGTGCGCGACGGGCGCCAGGGCATGGCTTTTATCGACGCCGTGCTGCGTAGCCACCAGGGTGGCAGCAGCTGGGTCACTTTGTCCTGAACGCACCCCCATTGGAGAAAACCATGTTTCGTTATACCGCCGAAATCCTGCCCTACCATGACCATCCGCTTGAAGCTGCACTGGCGGAACTCGCCAAACTCAGCTACAGCGAAGTCAACCTCTGGTCCAGCGCCGCCCCGCTGGCCCACCATGTGAACCCAGGCGACGATGTTGGGGCCATCA
Organism: Rhodoferax sp.; assembly: GCF_025354435.1. GTDB lineage: Bacteria > Pseudomonadota > Gammaproteobacteria > Burkholderiales > Burkholderiaceae_C > Rhodoferax_B. The sequence continues at coordinate 25,403 of NZ_JANXMU010000042.1, read as the reverse complement.
AGGCACTGCTGGATAAGTACAACCTGAAGCCTTGTGGTCTGACCATGTACGGCAAGAACCAGGCTGAAATGCTGGAACGCATCGACTTTGCCGCCGAGCTGGGCATTGACACCGTGATATTCGATTGCGAGGCCAACTACAGCGACTTTGTCGCTACGTTCCTGCCGCCGCTGGTTGACCGGGCCGAGCAGCGCGGTGTGCGCATCGCTGTGGAAAACCACCTGACAGTGCCATTCTCGGCCGACTTCGAAGCGGGCGGCAACGAGGAAAAGCGCTGGGACGAAGGCGTGGACAGTTTGGCCCAAATAAAGCGTTTGGTGACCGACATCGACCACCCAAATCTCGGCGTTTGCCTGGCGCCGCCGCACTTGTGGGTGATGGGCGAAACTATCACCGAGGCCATTACCTTTTTGGCCGAGCGTAAGCGTCTCTACTATTACTACATATGGGACATTGACCGCGCTTATCGCCGAGGCGTCGACGGTCTAAACTTTGGCCCCGGCGAAAAACAATTGCCCCGCGCAGACGGCACTCTCGACCACGCTGTGCCGCTGGCGGCGCTTAAGCGCGTGGGTTATACGGGCGCGGCCAGCGTCAAGTGCCATGGCACGCATGGCTGGTCGCTCGACTACATCAGTGCGCAGCTGAACGCCTCCGACGCCTACATCCGCGATTGCATGCGGCGCATCGGCTAAGGCGCTGTCGGGCGCTTCGGCTGGCGATGCTGTAGCAGCTGGTACGCCTAAAAATTTCAATCTGCCAAAGTGCGCAGCAAAGCACGGTTAATCTCCTCCAGCCCTATCCCATGTTCGTAGGACAGCGTGCGGATCGCGGCACCGTTGTCGCTTTCCAAAGCGCTGGCGATATGCAGCAGGGGGGCGTAGGGGCCGGTGTTACGCACGGTGGCGTTGTAGATGCGGCTGCTCAAAGGTACGCGGTGCAGGGCGCTGCCCAGGGCTTCACCCATCAGCACGTCGATCTGCGAGAACAGGCCGCAGAGGTAGATTTCGCGGGCCAGTTGGTGCTCGGCCCCGGAGTCCATCAGGTTTTCCATCAGCCGGGCGCGCAGCACCATGGCGGCCTTGACCGGGCGCAGGTTGGGGTCGCGCGATGCCTGGGGCAGTTGCTCGACCAGCCAACGCTTGAGCTGGCTGGTGCCCAGCAGCATCAGGCCGTGGCGCAGCGATTCGACCTCGTTGCGCAAGCCCACCGCCGCCGAGTTGGCGTAGGCCAGGAAGCGGAAGGTCAGGATGGGCTCCATGCCCAGTAGGGCTTCGATTTTTTCCACCGGCACATCGTCGTCCACCGCCTGCACCAGCTGCACCATGGCCCGGTGGTCGGGGGCGGTGGCCTGGCGCTGCAGGGCGTGCAGGATGTCTTCATCGGGCCAGCCCAGCAGGGCGGTGGCGTGTTGCTGGTCCAGGCAGTGCTCCACCAGCAGGCGGCTGGCAATGCCCTCGTACAGCATGCCGGGTTGTACCGGACTGGTTCCGCCCGGCGTGCCGGCACGGCTGCGGGCTGCGGCCTGCAGGGCGGCCAACGCAGCCTGCGGCGACAGGCGCAGCAGGCGGGTGAAAAAGCAGGCGGCCAGCTCGGGGCTGGGGGGCTGGTCGGATTCGGCCCGCCAGACCAGGCGCAAACCGCGCTGTTGGGCGCGTTGTACCCGCTGTGGCATGGCGTGGCTGCCCATCCATTCGCTGCGGACTTCGATCCAGTACGGGGCCAGGTTGGGGAAAGCGGTGGGGGCCGGGGCATGGTCCAGCAAGTCACGCAGCAGCGCGGGCGACTTGAGGGACAGCAGCAGCGGCGGCGCGCTGGGTTTGCCCTGGTCGTGTAGAGCGCCCAGCAGGCGTTCGGCATCGATGCTGGCATCGGCCCGGCCCTCGATGAACAACTGCACCGCCGCCAGGCTGCGCGCAGCGTTCCACAGCGGGCGGTAGCCCAGCGTGATGCTGCCAAGGACAGATGTGGCCATTGCGGGCGCGGAGTAGGCGCGGGGAGTCCGCGGTTAACTGATGTAGTTAAACAATGATAGCTTCTGGATCGAGGCGTAGGACTTCAGCGCGGCCTGGTAGGCGGTTTGCTGGTTGCTCTGGTCGGCGGCGGCGGCAATCATGTCGATGTCTTCGGCGTTGGACTTGTCGGTCTTGGCCTGGATGGTGTTGCTGGACTGGGTGTCGGTGATGCGGTCGGCACGGGTCAGCAGGTCGCCCGCTTTGCCCCGGCTGGCGCTGATTTTTTCCAGGCTGGTGTCGATCTGGGCCAGCGAAATTGCCTGCTCCTGGTTGAAGTTGGCGTCGTTGCTGTTGGCCCCCACGGTGGTGGAGCCCACTGCGTACATGCTGCGGATGCTACGGTCGAGCACGTCAAAAATGCTGGGCCGGTTAGTGGTGGCATTGGGGTTGACGTTGAGCGTATCGCCATTGCCGGGCACGCCGCGCACCACCATCGAGATGCCACCCATCACGATGGACTGGCCTGCGGTGTAGGTCTGTGCGGCCGAGGTGGTGTTGGTGGTGTTGTTGGTCACCGTGTAGGTGGTGGCACCGGTGGCGGGGGCCACGGGAGCGGTGAAATTGACGGTGAAGTTGGTGCCCTGGGCGCCCATCAGCGAGGCATCGGTGACCACCCCGATATCGGTAAACGCCTTGCCGGTGTTGGCCGCGCCCAGGCTGACGCTGAATACGCCGTTGCCCTGCGGTACGTCCATCCAGGCAGCGCGGCCGTCCAGCGTGAACGGTATCGCCACGGTGCTGGCGGCGGTCTGGCCAGGCAGGCCGTTGTAGTTGTAGTCGGGGTCGGGGGCGATGCCGTTGGCACTGGTTTCAAACGGGGCCGAGGTGCTGCCCAGGCCGTTGAACAGCGGCATGCCGTTGCTGTCTTTTTTGTTCGCCAGGGTCAGCAGTTCGTCGCGGATACCGACCAGTTGCTTGGCAATGGTGTCGCGCTCCACCGGGCTGTTGGCACCGTCGCCTGCCTGCACTACCAGGGTGCGGAATTCGGTCAACAGGTCATTGGCGTTGCCCAGCGTGGATTCGGCCTGGGTGATGGCGCTGACCTGGGTGTCCAGCGCGCGCTGCTCGGTCTTGATACGGTCGATGCGGGTGTTGGCGCGTTCGGCCTGGGCGGCGCCAGTCGGGTCGTCGCTGGAGCGTAGGATTTTTTTGCCCGAGGTCATGTTTTCTTGCAGCGCAGACATGGTGGCGTACCGGGTTGTCAGATTGCGAAGCGCGTTGTCGTAGCCGGTGGCACTGGCCAGGCGGGTGAATGAATTGCTCATGGTCTTCTCCTGGCCTACCGGCCGACGCTGGCCATCAGGCTGTCAAAAATGGTTTGGGCAATCTGGACCATCTTGGCCGATGCCTGGTAGGCCTGCTGGTACTGCAGCAACTTGGCGGCCTCTTCGTCCAGGTTCACGCCCGAGACGCTGGTACGCGAGGTTTCCAGGTTGTCGGCAATCGACTTGGACACCTCGGCGGTGTACTGCACGCTTTGCACTTTCACGCCCACCTGCGACATCAGCGCGGCATAGCCATCGGACAGGCTGGAGCCGTCGAACAGGGCCACATCGCGCAGGCCCAGTAGCGCATCGGCATTGCCGGCATTGAGCTTGGCGTAGCTGGGGTTGGCCGGGCCTAGCGTGATGCTGTCGCCATTCTGGGCAGCGCCCGACAGGGTCAGCGACCAGCCAGAGGACGGGTTGGCAGAGTCAAATGCAATCGGCGTGCCAGGGCTGTAGGTGTAGACCGTGGCCCCGGTGTCGCTGCGGGTGTAGGTGTTGCTGCCGGTGAAATTCAGCGTGATGTTGGCTGGAATCGGCACCGACTTGGCGGCCAGATTGGCCACGGCCAGGCTGCCGGTATTGGCTGTGCCCATGGCGGCCTGCACCGGGCTGGATACAGCCAGTTGGCGTGGCGAACCAAAGGCCGTGGTGATTTTGCTGGCCGCCGTGCGGTAGGGCTGGAGCAAAAAGCTGTCGCCCGTGGCCGGGGTGCCACCCACCGCAATCGCCAAGCCATCGTAGCTGCCGGTGGTGGGGTCGGGCAAAACGGTGGTGTTGTCCGACAGGCGCTGCACGGTAAACGCCGTGGCCGAGGTAAAGGTGACCTTGTAGTCCGAGGCAGCGAGTTTGGCCACGGTGGGCGCATCCACGCTGATGTTCACCGTGCCGCTGCCGGTGTTGAAACTGGCGGCTGCGCCGGTGGGCATGCTGACCGGGCTGAACAGATTGCCCCCGGCATTGCCGTCCAGGTCCAGCCCGAGCTTGTGCTGGGCGTTGACCACGGTGGTGATGCTGGTGGCGATGCGGCCCAGCAGGTTGGCACCTTCGGCCAGGTCCTTGTTTTGGAACTTCAGCATGCCGGTGATCGATCCGCCGCCCATCATGTCTTCGGACAGCACCACGGTCTGGCTGCCAAACACCATGGCGATCTGGCTTTGCGAGGCATCCTGCGGGTTGGACTGCACCTGCAAGGCCGTTGCCTTGGTACCCAGCACCAGCGGCTGGCTGCTGGCGGCAAACACCGTGACCGTACCGTCGTCGGCATCGATCTGGGTGGTCTGGATGTACTGGTTGAGCTGGCTGATCAGGTTGTCGCGCTTGTCCAGCAGGTCGTTGGGCGACTGGCCGTTGCCCTTGGCCAGCTGGATCTGTCCGTTCACCGCCGCCAGGTTGGTGGTGATGGTGTTGACCGCGGCTGCGGCGTTTTGCAGCTCGGTGGTCAGGCCGGTTTGCAGATTGGTCAGCTGGGTGGCGGCATCGTTGAAGCGGGCGGCGGCCTCGTCGGCACGCGTCAGTACCACGGTGCGGGCGGTCAGGTCGGTCGGGGCGCTAGCCACGTCGGAGAACGCATTCATCATGTCCGTGACCGCTGCGCCCAGGCCGTTGGTGCCGCCTTTGAAAATGTCTTCCAGCTGCAGCAGCTTGGTGGCCCGGGTCACGTCCGAGGCCGCGACCGACTTGGACAGCGCGGCCTGGCGGGTTAGGTACTCGTCGTGGTTGCGCTGGATGGTCTGGATGTCCACACCCTTGCCGATGTAGCCGCCGCCGGTGAACTGGCCTTCCACCGTTTGCAGCACCACGTTTTGGCGCGAATAGCCGACCGTGCTGGAGTTGGCAATGTTGTTGCCAATGGTTTGCAGGGCTACTTCATTGGCCACCAGGGCCCGTGAGCCGACGTTGAGGAGGTTGCTCATGGCGGTCTTTTAGGCGTAGGCCCGGCGCAGTTGCTGCGTCACGGTGATGGCCCGGTTCAGCTTGGCGGCGTAGTCGGGGTCGGTGGCGTAGCCCGCACGTTTGAGCTCGGTGGCATAGGCCTGGGACGAGCCGGTCTGCTGGCGCGCCTGGGCGTAGCGCGGGCTGTTGTTGATCATGTTGGCGTAGTCGTTGAACGAGTCCTGGTAGGAGTCGTAGGCGCGGAACTTGGCGCTGACCTTGCGGGTTTCGCCATTGACTACTTCGTGTGTGGTGACGGTGGTGGTCTTGCCGGTCCAGCCACTCCCGGCCTTGATGCCGAACAGGTTGAACGAAGTGCTGCCGTCGGGGTTCTTGATTTCTTTGCGGCCCCAGCCGGTTTCGTGCCCGGCCTGGCCCAGCATGTAGCTGGCAGGGATACCGGTGGCCCGCTCCACGGCGGTGGCGGCGGCGTTGTGCTGCTCGACAAAGCCGGTCTGGCTGACGCTGGCCGGTTTGGCCGTCGGGGCACCCAGCGGGGTGGCCATTTTGAGGGTGCCGCTGGTGTCGGCAGGGACGGTTTGGCGGGTCAACTGGCGCTCAATGGCGGCCGACAGACCGCCGGGCTGGCCCGACATGGTGACCGACAGCTGCTGGTCCAGCAGGTCGCTGCCCAGGTCGCCCTGGGGGCTGTCGAACAAGCCGGATTTGGTGGTGGCCTCGCGCATGCTTTTGATCAGCTCGCGCATGAACAGCGATTCCAGCTGTTTGGCGGTTTCCTTGATGGCACCTGCGCCGTCTTTGCCCGCCTGCATCTTTAGCGCGTTCAGCGACTGGGCATCGGCGGCCAGCGCATTGCTGGAGACTTGCGAAGTTTGGGTCAGTGCCATCAGATCACCTCCAGTTCAGCATTCAGTGCGCCCGCAGCCTTGATGGCCTGCAGGATGGCCAACAGATCCTGCGGCGTGGCGCCCAGGGCGTTCAGGGCGCGCACCACGTCGGCCAGTTGCGGCGCGGGCGGCACCTGGATCAGGATGCCGGGCTCTTGCTTGATCTGGATGTTGCTCTTTTCCGTCACCACCGTCTGCCCTTGCGACAAGGCGTTGGGCTGGCTCACCGAGGGCGTGGTGCTGATGCTGATGGACAAATTGCCGTGCGCAATGGCGCAGGGGCCGAGCGTGACCGATTGGTTCAACACGATGGAGCCGGTGCGGGAGTTGATCACCACCTTGGCCGCGGGGGCCGAGGATTCCATGGTCAGCTCTTCCAGGTCGGCCAGAAAGTTGACGCGGGCATTCGGGTCATTGGGTGCGCGGACCCGCACGGTGCGGCCGTCCATGGCGTTGGCCAGGCCGCTGCCCAGGCGGTTGTTGACGGCGGCGGCCACGCGGCGGGCGGTCTGGAAGTCGCTGGCGTTCAGGTCCAGGGTGATGAAGTCGCCATCCTGCAGCGGTGTGGGCACGCTGCGTTCCACCTGCGCACCGCTGGGGATGCGGCCGGCGCTGAGGTGGTTGATCTGTACTTTGCTGCCCCCGGCGGCGGCACCGGCTCCGGCCACCACCATATTGCCCTGGGCCATGGCGTAGATTTCGCCGTCGGCTCCGCGCAGCGGCGTGGCGATCAGCAAGCCGCCCTTGAGCGACTTGGAGTTGCCCATGCTGGCGACGTTGATGTCAATCGTCTGGCCCGGCTGGGCAAAGGCGGGCAGTTGTGCGGTGACGATCACCGCCGCCACGTTCTTCAGCTGCAGCGACGATGCCAGGCTGGCGGGCAGGGTGATGCCCATCTGCTGCAGGTAGCTAGACAGGCTTTGCGAGGTGTAGGGCATCTGGGTGGTCTGGTCCCCGGTGCCGTCCAGCCCCACCACCAGCCCGTAGCCGGTCAACTGGTTGCTTCGCACGCCCTGGATGGACGCGACTTCCTTGATGCGCAGCGCCTGCGCGGGCAAAGCCGCCAGCAAAGCCATGCACAGCCCGCATCCCCATGCCACGGCACGGCGTGTCGACAGGAGGCGGAGAACATGCATGGCGAATAACCCGTTGTCTGGTTCGGCCGAAATGGCGGAACCTTTAGCATTATTTTGCGGTGCGTCAGTGCGCGAGAACGGCGGAAAAGGCGGTGGTTTCCGGTCAATTGGATTTGCTATTATTTAAATAGCTACTAGCGTAGACGCTACCTATGCTAAAGGCCAATTTGGCTTAAAAAATGGCCGAAATCACCGCCACTGTTATCCCAAGGCAAGCGCAGCCAAGCCCCTTCCAGAACAGCGCGGAACTGGCTCCGCCAGGCCGCTGCTGTTGCCCCCTGCAAGGGGGTTGGCGAAAACACGCAGTGTGTAGCCTGGGGGTGTACCTAAAACGGCATCACGTTCATGAAAAAGCGGCCCAGCCAGCCCATAGCCTGCGCTTCGCCCTGTTGGCCGCGGCCCTTGGACTCGATGCGCGCATTGGCCACCTGGGTGGAGGCGACGATGCTGCCCGGCTGCACCGCCCGCGGGTCCACCGTGCCAGAGAAGCGCAGCACATCCACGTTCTGGTTCACGCCGATCTGCTTTTCGCCGGTGACCACCAGGTGGCCGTTGGGCAGCACTTCGACCACGGTGACGGTGATGGCCCCCGAGAAAGTGTTGGCGCTTTCGGTGCCGCCCTTGCCCGAAAAGTCGTTGCTGGAGGTGGCGCCGATGCCGAACTTGTCGAGCAGCGGGGTCTTCAGGAAGGGAATGCCGGTGATGCCCGCGGCTTCGGCGGCGGTGCGGTTCACGGTGCTGGTCGATTTTTGGCTGGCGCTGACGTTCTCCACGATCTGGATGGTCAGGTTGTCGCCCACCAGACGCGGGCGGCGGTCTTCAAACACCGGGCGGTAGGCGGCCGAGGCAAACAGGCTGCCGGTGGGTCGGGCGTTGGTGGCCACCACGGTGGGTGGCAATTGGCGGGGCCCGGTGGATTCGGCGAAATCCACCTTGGGCGCGGGTGCCAGGGTTTCGCAGCCGCTGAGCAGGCCCAGAAGGCAAAGCCCTGCGACGGCAGCAGCAGTGGTGGCGATGCGCATCTTGGCTCTCCTACAGCTGGGCCAGCTTTTGCAGCATTTGGTCCGAGGTCTGCACGGCCTTGGAATTCATCTCGTAGGCGCGCTGGGTCTGGATCATGGTCACCAGTTCCTGCACCACGTTGACATTGCTGGTTTCCACAAAACCTTGCTTCACCACGCCCATACCGCTCACGCCCGGCGTGCCGGTGGTGGGCTGGCCCGAGGCCGCCGTTTCGGCGTACAGGTTGCCGCCCTTGGGCTCCAGACCGGCCGGGTTGATGAAGTTGGCCATGGCGATATTGCCCGCCGGTTGCGGCGTGGCGTTGCCGGGCAGCATCACTGTGACGGTGCCGTCGGTGCTGATGGTGACGCTTTGGGCGTTGACCGGAATGGTCACGCCGCTGGCCACGGTCAGGCCCTCGGCCGTGACCAGGCGGCCCTGTGAATCCACCTGGAACGAGCCGTCGCGGGTGTAGCCGATGGAGCCGTCGGTCTGGTTGATCTGGAAGAAGCCATTGCCGTTGATGGCTACGTCCAGCGTATTGCCGGTCTGCTGCAGGCTGCCCTGGGCAAACGAGCGGGTGGTGGACACGGTGCGCACGCCCAGACCCAGGTGCAGGCCGGTGGGTAGCTGGTTTTGCTCGGTGCTATTGGCCCCGACCTGGCGCAGGTTTTGGTAAATCAGATCCTCAAACACCGCGTTGGCGCGTTTGTAGCCGGTGGTGGAGACGTTGGCCAGGTTGTGCGAGATCACGTCCAGCTGGGTTTGCTGGGCTTCCATGCCGGTCTTGGCGATCCATAGCGAATTAATCATGGCGGTCTTTCTATTTAGCCCTGGACATTGAGCAACTGGCTGGCGCTTTTGTCATTGGTTTCGGCGGTTTGCAGCAAGCGCATTTGCGTCTCGAACTGGCGGGCAGTCTGGATCATGCCGACCATGGTTTCCACGGCATTGACGTTGGATCCCTCGACCGCACCCGCCAGCAGCTTGGCGTTGGCATCGTTGGGCAGCGGGTCGCCGGTGGCACCGCGGAACAGGCCGTCGTCGCCGCGCTTGATGGGGTTGTCGGCATCGGGGGTGACCATCTTCAGCCGCCCCAGGCTGGTGGAAGCCTGGCCGGGCACCTTGGCGCTGATGGTGCCGTCGGTGCCGAGGGTGATGTCCGAGCCCTGGGGCACGTCGATGGGCGCGCCGCCGTCAGACAGCACCGGCAGACCGGTGGGCGTGACCAGGGTGTTGGTGCTGGAGATTTCAAAAATGCCGCTGCGGGTATAGGCCTCGGTACCGTCCAGGCCCTGCACGGCGAACCAGGCATTGCCCTGGGCCATGGCATCCAGGTTGCGGCCGGTACGCTGCACCGGACCGGGGGTTTCGGAGTGGCCGGAGGTGGTTTCCAGCGCAAATACGCGGGTGCTGGAGCCCGGGCCGTTCAGCGGCACCGAGCGGTAGGTGGCCAGCTCGGCCCGAAAGCCACTGGTCGACACGTTGGCCAGGTTGTTGGCCAGCACGGCCTGCCGATTGGCCGCCGTGTTGGCCCCCGTCATCGCGGTGTAAATGATGTGGTCCATGGCGGCGGCTTAGTTTATTAGCGCAGGTTGACCAGGGTGGACATCACCTGGTCTTGGGTTTTGATGGTCTGGGCATTGGCTTGGTAGGCGCGCTGGGCAGTCATCATGTTGACCAGCTCTTTGGTCAGGTCGACATTGGAGTCTTCCAGTGCACCCGCGCGCAGCCCGCCCAGGTTGCCGGTGCCCGGCACGCCTTTGGCCGACGGGTCACCGCTGGACGGGGTGGACAGCCAGACGTTGCCGCCAATCGGGGCCAGGCCCTGCACATTGGTGAAGGTGGCCAGCTGGATCTGCCCGGCCGCCAGCGATTTACCGTTGGAATAGGTGCCCTGGATGATGCCGGACTCATCAATGCTGATGGCGGTCAGGGTGCCCGGTGCCTGGCCGTCTTGGGTGGCTTTGGAAATCGAGAACTTGGAGCCGTACTGGGTGGCATCCACCACGTTGAGGTTGACGCTGAAGGTGCTGGACGGGTTGGTCGGCGAGGGCAAAGTCAGGCTGCCGATGGTGGCCGCGGGCGTGCTGCCGGTGCCGGTGAAGGTCAGGCCTGTTTTGGTCAGGGATGGGGTGGCACCGTCCACGCTGGAGTACACATCCCAGGTGTTGACCGCCGTTTTGGTGAAGTAGATGCTGACGGGTACGCCGACGCCTTGCGCATCGTAGGCCGTGACCGAGGTGCCGTAGGTGGCCAGCACCGGGACCAGTGCCGATGGGGCGGTGCCAGTGGCTACGGCGGCCTGGGCATCCAGGTTGAAGCTCAGGTCCAGCTTGGTGGTTTGCACCGCAGGGATTTCGCCGCCCGTAGGCAGGGTCAGCGGGCCGACCGCACCGCCGGTGGGGATAGAGCCATCGGCAGCCGCGGTGATGCCCATCAGGTGGGCACCGGTGTTGGTGATGATTTCGCCGTCCTTGTTCAGCTTGAAGGCACCGTCGCGGCTGTACGCGGTGGTGCCATTGGGCTGTTGGACCTGGAAGAAGCCGTTGCCGTTGATGGCCACGTCCAGCGAGTTGCCGGTGATGCTGATGTTGCCCTGGGTGAACTGCTGCGACACGGTCTGCACCTCGACACCGATACCCGCGCTGATGCCGCCCGAGCTGCCCAGCGACGAGGCGTACAGCTCGGCAAACTCGGCGCGCGAGGCCTTCATGCCGGTGGTGTTGGCGTTGGCGATGTTGTGGCCGATGACGTCCAGGTTTTGGCTAGAGGCGTTCAGACCGGAGAGACCTTGTTGAAAGCTCATGGATGGCTCCTAAAAATTCGGTGGCAAATACGGCGGTGGGCGGCGGGGACTACAGAATGGCCTTGACGGCGCTGTAAGCCACCGAGTCGCCGTTTTGCAGTTGCAGATTGAGGACGTTGTTTTCGTTGCTGACCGACACCACCTTGTTGCGCTCCAGCGCGGTGGTGGTCACGGCGGTGCCGTTGTTGGTGGCGGTGACTTTGAAGGTCAGGTCGCCCGAGTTGGTGTACTTGGATGCATCCCAGGTAAAAGCCTGGCGGCCGGTGCTCAGTGCGCCCATGTCTACCGTGCCCAGCAGGGTGCCACCGGCGGTGCGCACTTCGACTTTCACCGCATCGGCGGTGCCGCTCAGGTCAAATGAGCCCTTGCCCACGCCGTCGGTGATGCTGAGGGTGGAGCCCTCGGTCAACACTTCGTGGCCGATGGTGGAGCTGCCTTGCAGGGACTGTAGGGCGGCAATTTGCGTGGCCATGCTTTTCATGGTGTCGTTCAGCGTCTGAATGCCCGACACGGTGTTGATCTGCGCGAGCTGGCTGGTCATCTGCGCGTTGTCCATCGGGTTCATCGGGTCCTGGTTGTTCAGCTGGGCCACCAGCAGCTTGAGGAAGCGGTCTTGCGAGGCTTCCGCTGTCGTGCTGTTGGTACCGGTGGTCGATGACACCAGCGAGCTGCTGGAGGCGTTGAGGGCGTTGATGTCCATGGCGTGCTTTCAGGGAATTTATTGGCCCATTTGCAGCGTTTTCAGCAGCAAGGATTTGGCGGTGTTCATCACTTCTACGTTGTTTTGGTAGGAGCGGGAGGCGGAAATCATGTTCACCATTTCGTCCACCGCGTTGACGTTGGAATGGGTGACGTAGCCATCGGCATCGGCCGACGGGCTGCTGGGGTCGAGCACTTTGCGGCCCGGTTGCTGGCTTTCGGTGATTTCTTTCACCCGCACCCCGGCGGCGCTCTCGGCCCCCAGCAGCGTGGTTTGGAAAACTACTTGGCGGGCTTTGTAGGCATTGCCATCGGGCCCGGCGACGGCATCCACGTTGGCCAAGTTGCTGGCCACCACGTTCAGGCGCTGCGACTGGGCACTGATGGCGCTGCCGGAGACCCCAAAAATTGAAAACATGGACATGGTGTGCTTTCTTATTGGCCGGTGATGGCGCTGAGCATGGTTTTGGCTGTGCCGTTGATGAAGCGCAGGGTGGCTTCGTAGCGCACCGCGTTGTCCACAAAGTTGGCCCGCTCGCGGTCTAGATCCACCGTGTTGTTGTCCATGTTGGGCTGGCTTTGCACGCTGTAGCCGCGCTTTTGGGCATCGCCTAGGCTGCTGCCGTCCAGATCGGGCAAATTCATGTGCCGGTTGTCGGTTTTGTTGCCGGCAATCAGGCCCTGACTGGCGGTGGCGGCGCTCATGGCTTCCTTGAAGTTGAAGTCGCGCGCCACATAGCCGGGGGTATCCACGTTGGCAATATTGCTGGCGATGGTGCGCTGGCGTTCGGCGCGCAGCACCAGAGCCCTGCTTTGAAAGTCCACCGAACCGACCATTTTGTCCAACATGCGACACCCCGCTTGGTAATCAATGGCGAAACCTCCGGTGCCATCCCGGATCTCGCTTTGGCAAATTATGGAAAAACTTGAGTCTTTTGAGCCCCGGAAGAAGCGGGTGATTGCGGCGCAGTTCGCGGCTTTGCGCGGCAGGCTCTGGCTTTAGTCTCTGGTGTCCTGAAGCATTGCCCTTGGTACGTTTCAGATTCGGAGGTTTTATGCAGATACTTTTACGAAATACTTGGTCTGGGCTCGTCTGCGCGGCTACCGTGCTGTGCGCGGTGCCAGCGCGTGCCCAGGCTGAGGCCGACATGCAGGCCAGCAGCCAACGCTGGCTGGAGTCTGCCGTGGTGCAGGCTCCACCCGTGCAGGGCCAGGCGCTGCGCATGGAGGTGTCGGTGGGGGCGCTAGACCCGCGCTTGCAATTGGCTCCCTGTAGCAAGGTGGAGCCGTACATGCCGGCGGGTACCCGTTTGTGGGGCAAAAGCCGGTTGGGCCTGCGCTGTTTAGCCGGTACCACCCGCTGGAATGTGTTCATGCCGGTGACCGTCAAGGCCATGGGGCGGGCCTGGGTGGCCAAAACCAATGTGATGACCGGTGCCGTGCTGACGGCCGACGATGCCATGGAGGCCGAAGTCGATTGGGCCGAAGACGCGTCGCCTGTGGTGGCCAACGCCGAGCAGTGGATCGGCCAGGTAGCGGCCCGCTCCTGGGTGGCCGGGCAAACCGTGCGCCAGGCGATGGTCAAACCGGCCCAGGTCTTCCAGGCAGGTACCCAGATCCGGGTGCTGGCCCAGGGCGTAGGTTTCCAGGTGCTGTCCGATGGGCAGGCCATCACCTCCGGGGTGGTGGGCCAGCCCGCCAAAGTGCGGCTGGACAGTGGCCGGGTGATGTCTGGCGTGGTCCTGGATGCCCGAACCATTGTGGTCGAGATGTAACAACTGGTTTTTCTAATCCCATCTAGCCTAATTAGATTTAAGAAAATGAGAAATCGGCCGAAACCATTGCTACGATGCCTTAACGTCAAGGCTGCTGGAGAGCGTGATGAAAATTGGACAAGGAATAGATGTACCGGCCGCACTGAATGCGGCCCTCCTGAAGAAAGCCGATCAGGACAAGGAAGCCGCGCCTGCAAGCATGGCCGAGAAGGGCGCGCGCGCCATTCCTACGGCGGGTGCGCAGGTGTCTGTATCCACGCTGGCCCGCACGCTGGAGCAAAACGACCGGGCCGTGGGCTCCGACTTCGACAGCAAGAAAGTTGCCGACATCAAGGCGGCCATCAAGAACGGCACGTTCAAGATCAACCCCGAAGCGATTGCCGACAAAATGCTCGACAACGCACAAGAGATGCTCAGCGTCACCCGCTAACCAACGTTTTTTCGATCCTTCCGTCCATCCCCGTACAGGACAAGCAAGCATGACGGCCCGCCCAACCCCCCACGGCCTGGAATCCAGCTTGCTGCGCGTAGAGCAATTGCTTGAAGAAGTTTCTGCCGCCCTGATTGCGGGGGAACCCCTTGTTTTGGAGGCCGCAAGCACCGCGCTGCGCCAGGCCATGGCCGATATGGCGGTGTGGGGACGCACCCCGGCCGGCCTGCAGTCGCTGGACGCAAGCATGCGCCGTAGGCTAGAAAAAGTGTCTCTCACCCTGTCCCAACAACGCGCCAACCTGGCCCGCCGCGCCGTAGTGGTTGACCGTGCCCTGGCCACCGTGCTGCCCCAAGTCCAACCCGCCACCACCTATTCCGGCGGCAAAGCCGCCACCTACCGTGGCGGCGCAGCCCGCATCTACGCCGCAGCTGCAAATTAATTTGCTATCTAATCAGTAGCTTGCTGCGCAGGCAGAGTATGTGCTAGAGGCCTAAAAGACATAAATTTTGGTTGGAGGCACCCCTTCCAGAGATTCCGAGGAACCGGCTTTGCCGGGCCACTGGAGTCGCCTCCTGCAAGGGGGTTGGCGAAAGATTCGAAGCACTACAGCCTGGGGGTGTTCCCAGCTAGTGGCTCCGCATTTTTGCGCGTAACCGGGCAATCGACTGGCTGTGCAACTGGCAGACGCGGGACTCGGTAATCTCCAGCACGGCCGCGATTTCTTTCAGATTCATGTCGTTTTCGTAGTACATGCTCATGATGTACTGCTCGCGGTCGGGCAGGGTCTTGATGGCCTCCACCAGCGATGCGCGCAGCCGGTGGTCGCGCAGCAGGTTGACCGGGTCGGCGGTCTCGTCGGCCACATGCCGGTCCAGAAAGCCTGCACCATCGTCGGCGCCGCCGTTCATGTCTTCCAGGTACACCAGTTGCGTGCCGCGCACCTTGCCCAGCAGCTCCTGGTAGTCGGGCAGGGTCATCTCCAGTTCGATGGCGATTTCGGACTCCAGTGGGCTACGGCCCAGCTTTTGCTCCAGCCTCTGCACCGCGCGTTCGATCTCTTTCTGGCTCTTGCGCGAGCCGCGCGACATCCAGTCGCCTTCGCGCAGCTCGTCGATCATGGCCCCGCGGATGCGCTGGGTGGCAAAGGTCTCAAACTGCACGCCCTGGGCCACTTCGTAGCGGGTCAACGCCTCGGACAGGCCAATCATGCCGACCTGGATCAGGTCGTCCAATTCGATATTTGGCGGCAGCTTGGCAATCATGTGGTGCGCCAGCCGACGCACCAGCGGCACATACTGGCGCAGCATGTGCTCGCGGTCCATATGGCCTTTGGCGGTGTACATCAGTGGCCCCCGACCCCATGGACCATGGGAATGGCGCTGGCCATCAGGCGCAGGGCGATTTGGTGCGCATCGTCCCAGCGCGCGTGCTGCTGTGGGAACGAGCGCACGGTCATGAAATCGGTCTGGCAGTCCAGGTGCAGGTGGGCGCAGTTTTGCAGCGCCCGCCCGGTGGATTTGGCCAGCAGCTCGGCGTTCTTGAAGGGGGCGGTGACGACCGAGGCAATCAGCGGCACCAGCCGGGCTTGCAGCAGCAGTTTCTTGAAATTTTGGTAGGCCCCAATGATGGAGGCGCGGCGCGGCGTGACGGCCAGCAGGGGGCGCACCTGGCTGCCTGGCATCAGGGTGGCCAGCAATTGGGCATCGGCGTACACCACGACCAGGTCGCAGCTGCGGAACAGGTGGCTGAGGGCTTGAAGCGGTGGGGGTGACATGGGGGAATCTTGGCGGGTCTGCAGCGCCAGGCGGCTCAGCCCCAAACGGGCGGGCACGATGTGCCAGGGGGGCGCGTCGGGTGCTGCATCTTCTAGCCAGTGTGCGTGGTCCAACAGATTCTGTAAACCTGGATTGTCTTCCGTTTCTGCTGACGTTGCGTCCAGCACGGTGATACGCAGGCTAAAACTTTGCAGTGCCGCGCAGATCTGCCAGAGCAGCGGCAACTCGGTGGCGGTGTCGCCCCGGGTCACCATGGCGATCACGCTCCAGGCGGCTTGCGGCGCGATGCGGCGCAGGCTTTCCCCCTGGTGGACGTGGTGGCCGGTACCGGTGTCAAGCATGCGCCCGTTCCTGGCGACTGGAATCCATCGGTGCCGGGGTAAAGAAGAAGTTCAGATCGGCGGCCTTGGGGTCGAATGCCGACTTGGTGGTGGAGCGCATCGAGGCACGCACCAGCTTCTTGGCATCGGCGGGTTCCCAGTCTTCGGGCACGCGCTGGCCGTTGCACACGCCGCGCAGCACCAGCTGGTGGCGGATGATGGCATCCAGCGCCGGGCCGAGCTTGGCGGCTTCGTCGATTTTGGACAGGATGGCCTGTTGCACGCCCCGCGTCTTGAACGAGGTCAGCACTTCGTCCATGGTGTCGCCGTGGCTGCCAGCGTTGAGCACCAGCAGGCGGTTCACGCCGGGCAGGTCCAGTACGTCCATCATGTCGCGCTTGCGCGGGTCTTTCGGGGCGATGCCGGTGGTATCGATCAGCACCATGCGCTTGTTGCCCAGCAGGCCCAGCAGGTCTTGCAAAGCGGCGCGGTCATGGGCCAGGTGGGCCACCACGCCCAGCATGCGGCCAAAGGCGCGCAGTTGCTCGTGGGCGGCTACGCGGTAGGTGTCCAGCGTGATCAGGCCGACGCTGTTGGGGCCGTGCACCCGGGCGCAGTGCGCGGCCAGCTTGGCGGCGGTGGTGGTTTTGCCCACGCCGGTGGCTCCCACCAGCGCGAACACGCCGCCTTGCTCGAAGATGGGCTTGCTACCGGCATCGGTGCGCAGGTTTTGCTCCAGCACGCCCATCAGCCAGCGGATGGCTTCGGCGGGCGAGGCCTCTTCGGGCATGCGTTCCATCACGGCACGGGCCAGGTCGGGTGAATACCCGGCGCGGATCAGCTTGAGCATCAGGTTGGATTGGATCGGGTCCTGCTTGGTCTTGCCCAGCCAGGCCATGGTGTTGAAGCGCTCTTCAATCATGTCCTTCATGGCCTGCAGCTCGTCCACGATGCCCTTGGAGTTGATGGTGGCGGCTGCCGGGGCGGGCTTGGCGCGGGCGACGGATGGTGCGAACGGCACGGCGTGCACTGCGGGTTTGGCGCGCTGGGGGGGCGGAGCCATGGGCGCAGGTGCGGCCTGCACCGAGGCCGGTACCGATGTTTTATGCGGAAAAATCTCGTCGCGCAGGTCGGGGCTGCTTTCGTGGCGGCGGCGCAGCATGCGTTCGCGTACGTAGTCCTGGAACGACAGCGTGCTCATGGCCAGTTGTTCGGTGTCTTCTTCCACCGGGATTTGCGCCATAGCGATAGTGGCCGCCGATGCGGGTGCCGGTGCCACGCTGGGCCGGTCGAGCGACGACAGCGAGTCTTCTGCGGTAGCCACCACTTCCACGCCATTGGGCGTGGGGCGGTTGGACAAAATCAGCGTCCCCTCACCAAAGACCGCACGGGCCTTGGCCAAAGCTTCGCGGGACGTGGCGGCGTGAAAGCGTTGGATGTTCATGTCAGTGCACCTTTGAGGATGGGGCCAATGCGGATAGTGTGGGTTTCAGGTATTTCGCTGTGCGCCAGTACCTGCAGCCGGGGGGCTACGCGGCGCACCAGCCGGGAAATGGCGTTGCGGATCTGGTCGGGCACCAGCAGGCAGGCGGGCACGCCCAGCTCTTCTTGCTGCAGGGCCACGTCGGCCACATTGCGGGTCAGCAGGTCGGCCACGCCGGGGTCCAGCGCCGGGCCCGCCGCATTGCCCAGGGCTTGCACCAGCATGCGCTCCAGGCTGGGCTCGATAGCAATCACGTTGAGTTCGCGGGTGGGGCCGTAAATTTGCTGCACGATGGCCGGGGCCAGTGCAATGCGCACGCGCCGGGCCAGGTCGGCGGGGTCGGTGGTGGTCACGGCGTGTTCGGCCAGGCATTCGACGATGGTGCGGATGTCGCGGATGTGCACAGACTCTTCCAGCAAGAGCTGCAAGACTTTCTGGAACGTGGCGATAGACACCATTTTGGGAACCACTTCTTCGATTAGTTTGGGGGCCAGTTTGCTGACATGCTCCACCAGTTGCTGTGTCTCGGTGCGGCTCAATAAACGGGCCGCCTGCACTTGCATCAAGTGTGACAAATGTGTGGCCATCACGGTTTCCGAATCAACCACGGTAAAACCTGCCATTTGTGCCGCTTCCTTCTGCCGCTCGTCGATCCAGTGGGCGGGCAGGCCAAAAGCCGGGTCGGTGGTGGCCGTGCCAATCAGCGGGGTGGTGATGCCGCCGGGATTGATGGCCAGGTACATGCCGGGGAAAGCCTCGCCTTCGCCCACTACCACGCCACGCAGGGTGATGCGGTAGCCGCTGGGCTTGAGGTCCAGGTTGTCGCGCACGTGTACCGGTGGGGGCAAAAAGCCCACTTCCTGGGCAAATTTGCGGCGTACACCTTTGATACGGGTCAGCAGGTCGCCAGGGCGGGTTTTGTCCACCAGGGTGATGAGGCGGTAGCCCAGTTCCAGCCCCAGCAGGTCGACTGGTTGCAGGTCGTCCCAGGTGGCTTCGCCGTCGGTGGGTGGCGGGCCGACGATCAGGGCCGAGTCTTGCGGCACGGGCCGGTGGGCAATGGCCCAGGCCATGTAGCCCAGCACGGCGGCCATCGACAAGAACACCAAGTGCGGCATATTGGGGATGATGCCCATGACGCCCATGATGCCCGCCGTAATACCCAGCACCTTGGGAGAGTCGAACAGCTGGCCAATGATTTGCTTGCCGATGTCGTCGTCCTTGCCCACCCGCGACACCACCATGGCAGCGGCGATGGAGATCAGCAGGCCGGGGATTTGTGCCACCAGCGCATCGCCCACCGCCAGCAAAATGTAGGTGTCTGCGGCTTTGGATGCGGTCAGGTCGTGCTGCAGCACGCCGATGGTGAAGCCGCCCACGATATTGATCAGCAAGATCAAAATGCCCGCAATCGCATCGCCGCGCACAAACTTGGAGGCACCGTCCATGGATCCAAAAAAGTCCGCCTCTTCGCCCACTTCGGCGCGGCGGCGTTTGGCTTCTTTTTCGTTGATCAAACCGGCATTCAGGTCGGCATCCACCGCCATTTGCTTGCCAGGCATGGCATCCAGGGTGAAGCGGGCCGACACCTCGGCAATCCGCTCGGAACCCTTGGTCACCACTACGAAGTTGATGACCACCAGAATCGCGAAAACGATCAACCCGACCGCGAAGTTGCCGCCGATCAGAAAATGGCCAAAGGCCTCGATCACCGCACCCGCAGCACCTGCGCCGGTGTGGCCCTCTAGCAGCACTACGCGGGTAGAGGCCACGTTGAGCGACAGGCGCATCAGCGTGGTAAGCAGCAAAACCGATGGAAACGCGGCAAAGTCCAAAGGCCGCACCATGTAGGCCGCCACCATCATCACCATCAGCGCCACGGCGATATTGATGGTAAAAAACGTGTCCAGCAGCCACGCGGGTATGGGCAAGACCATCATGGCCAGGATGATTACCACCATCACCGGGGCCGATACGCCTTGCAGCAGCTTGCGGTTGGTGTTGAACCACTGCTGTACTGATTTGAGCTGGGGGTTCATGGGGTCGCCTCAGCCAGAATGGTGTTGCTCAGTGGGTCCAGCTCGGGCGGAACATCGGGCTGCGGGAAGCTGTCGGGCATCTGGCCCTCGCCGCGCATGGCGGCTTTCACGCGGTACACATAGGCCAGCACCTGGGCCACCGCGGTGTACAGGGCGGAAGGGATTTCGCCATTGATCTCGGCGTGCGCGTACAGGGCACGGGCCAGCATGGGCGACTGGAACACGGGGATTTCATGGCTCTTGGCCACGTCGCGGATTTTCATAGCTACCAGGTCGGCACCTTTGGCGATGACCTGCGGGGCGCGCATGGTTTTTTCGTCGTATTTAAGCGCCACGGCAAAGTGGGTTGGGTTCATCAGCACAAAGTCGGCCTTGGGAACGGCGCTGACGCTGGTGCGCTGGGCAATCTCGCGGGCACGGGCGCGCATCTTGCCCTTCATCTGCGGGTTACCGTCGGACTCTTTGTGCTCCTGTTTCACCTCCTGGTGCGACATTTTCAGGCGCGACTTCATCAGAAAGGTTTGAAGCGGCACGTCGATGGCCGCCACGGCAAACACCACCAGCAGCAGCAGGCTCATGCCCGAGGTGATCCAGTTCGCCACGTGCTGGATGGAGGCTGCGGACGGCTGCAGCACCAGTTGCGCGACCGAACCCAGGCTGTTGGATAAATACGTCCAGGCGACCGAGATCAACACGGTGGTGATAACCAGCAATTTGAGGATATCGGTGGCCTGTTCTTTGGATAACAAGCGGCCAAAACCCGAGATGGGGTTGATGCGGCTGAAGTCCGGCATGATGGGTTTCAGGCTGGCGACCCAGCCGCCCGATGCCACGGCACTGCCAATTGCTGCGGCCAGCACAATCGCCGCGAACACGGTACTGGCTACCATGCCGACCAGCACCACGTCCTGTAGCCGGTCCAACATGCTGCCGTTTTGCGCCAGGGTGGCCGCATCGAAGGACAGCTGTTGGCCCAAAACCAGCTTGAAGTGTTCTAAAAAAGAGGGTGCCAGCACCAGCACCGCTGCAGAACCCGTGCCCAATACCGCCAAATGGGACAAGTCCTTGGAGCGTGAGGCCTGCCCATCCTTGCGTGCTTGGTCTAGCTTGCGTTGGGTGGCGGGGAGGTCTTTGTCTTGGCTGGATGATTCCATGGCAATGGGGTTTTTGGTGACCCCATTGTCGGCACCGGGCCGCTGGGCTAAAGCCTGATAAACAGGCTTTAGCGTGGCTTATTAAAAGCCTAGGCTGGCGAGTAAATCGTCAACTTGGGATTGGTCCGTCACGATGTCGGTGCGCGACGTGGGATCGACCACCGGCCCAGCCAGGCCTTCCGGTGCTTTGGGTTGCGCGGGCGGGGCGCTTGGCGCGGTCTGGATCAACAGTTCTATCAGTTGCTTTTCGATGGTCGAGGTCAGGTTGACCACCCGCGCAATCACCTGGCCCGTGAGGTCGTGGAAATCCTGCGCCATCATGATTTCGGTCAGGTGCATGTCGATTTCTTTGCTGGCACGCTCGACATCGGCCACAAAGTTGTACACCGCACCCGTGGCTACGGCCGCCACCGGGTCTTTGACGATGAATGCGGCCAGTTTGCTGGTTTCAGCGGCGATGAAATCGTGCTGGATCTTGGCCAGATCAACCCGGCTGAGCACCTTTTCAGCCGCCTCGCCGGTCAGGCGGGCGATGTAGGTCAGGCGGCTTTGCGCATCGGGTAGCTCTTCCGCGCTGTCTTTGAGTTTGTCGGTGTAGCCCAACTCGTTCAACGAGTCGTGCAGTTGACGGGTCAGCATGCCCAGCTTTTGGTGCACCGCTGGCTGGAGGTCTCCATCGGCTGGAAGGGCTGCGGCGGTCATGCTGGGATCAGCCCGTTCTTCTTGAGGATGTGCGTCAGCTTTTCTTCGAGCGTGGCTTTGGTAAATGGCTTGACGATGTACCCAGCCGCTCCGCCCTGGGCGGCGGCTACGATGTCTTCCTTGCGGGCTTCGGCGGTCACCATCAGCACCGGCAGGTGCTTCAGCTTTTCATCGCCCTTGACTTCGGCCAGTAACTGGAACCCGTTCATGTTGGGCATATTGATATCGCTCACCACGAAATCAAAATGCAGGCCGCTACGGAGCTTTTGCAGCGCTGCGAGGCCGTCTTCGGCTTCATCCGCGTCGGGGTAACCAATCTCTTTGAGCAGATTACGAATGATACGGCGCATGGTGGAGAAGTCGTCCACGATTAGAAAACGCAGGTCATTTGCCACGGGTGACCCTTTCGATGAAGGTTGCTGGAATAAGGCGCATTTTGGAGGTTCTCGGCGGTCTCAGGGTTTGGGTACGCCCCGTGCGGGCGATTGGGCGGCGGACTGCCCGGTATCAGCCGCTGTTTCATTTGTTACAGAAGGCTCTATTGTGGCATTGCCCATCAGCCGTGCCTCGGCTTCACGCGTCATGATCGTAATGCTGATGCGCCGATTTACCGGGGCCAGTGGGTTTTTGGTGTCGATCAGGCTGCTGGCAGCCAGACCCACGACACGGGCCATTTTTTCATCGGGCATGCCTGCGGCGACCAGTTCGCGGCGCGAGGCATTGGCCCGGTCGGCTGACAGTTCCCAGTTGCTATAGCCCCGTTCGCCATTGCCGTAGGGTGTTCTATCGGTGTGCCCGGCCAGACTGATTCGGTTTTCGACACCGTTGAGGGCGCTGCCAATTTCTCGCAGTATGTCGCGCATATAGGGTTTGACCAGTGCACTGCCACTGTCGAACATCGGGCGGTTTTGTTCGTCCACGATCTGGATTTGCAGGCCATCGGGCGTGGTTTCCATGCGGATTTGTGAGCGATATTCGGCCAACTTGGGGTTGTTGGTAATCAATGCATCGATTTTGTCGCGTAGATTTTTGATGCGAGAGGCATCTTGTTTGGCGATTTCGGCCTTGGCTGCGGCTTCGTCCATTTTCTTTTTGACCGGGTCATCGCCGGTGCCGCGCGTGCCCTGGCCCGCGGTCTTGGTCAGGTCCGAGCCGCCGCCCGACAAGATGCTGTTGCTGGCCCCGGCCCCGCTGCCGCCTTGCATGGCCACCTTGAGCGGGGTGTTGAAGAAGTCGGACAGGCCTTTTTTGTCGCCCTCCGAGGTCGAACCCAGCAGCCACATCAGCAGAAAGAAAGCCATCATGGCCGTCACAAAGTCGGCGTAGGCGATCTTCCAGGCACCGCCATGCACGGCGTGGCCGCCTTTTTTGATCTTCTTGACGATGATCGGTTGGAGCTTCTTGCCTTCCGTCGCCATATCAGTCAGCTAGAAAATTACTTTTTGCCACGTACATGGCCTTCCAGCTCGGCAAAACTGGGCCGGTCGCCCGAGAACAGCACTTTGCGGCCAAATTCGATGGCAGTCGCCGGGTTGTAGCCTTGCATGCTGGCCAGTAACGTGGTTTTCATGCACTGCAGTTCCTTGGCACTGTCTTCGGTTTTTTGCTCCAGCAGGCCGCCCAGGGGCTCCACTACGCCGTAGGCCAACAAAATTCCCAAAAAGGTTCCCACCAGCGCCGAGGCGATCATGCCGCCCAGCACCGACGGTGGTTGGCCCACCGAGCCCATGGTGTTCACCACCCCCAGCACCGCCGCCACAATCCCGAAGGCAGGCAGGGCACCCGCGAGGCGGGCGATGGCGGCAATCGGGGCGTGGGCTTCGGCGTGGTGGGTGTCGATCTCGCTGTCCATCAGCGATTCGATCTCGTGGGCGTTCAAATTGCCCGACACCATCATGCGCAGGTAGTCGGTCATGAACTCCACTACATGGTGGTCGCTGCCCACGGTGGGGTATTTCTTGAAGATTTCGGAGTTTTCGGGTGATTCCACGTCGCCTTCAATCGCCATCAGCCCTTCTTTGCGGGCTTTTTGCAAAATGTCGTACATCAAAGACAGCAGCTCCATGTAGCGCGTCTTGGTGTACTTGGAGCCCTTGAGCGCCTGCGGCAGCAGGGCCATGGTGGCTTTGAGCACTTTGGGCTGGTTGTTCACCGCAAATGCGCCCAGCGCACCGCCAAAGATGGTGATCAGCTCAAACGGCAGGGCGTGCAGGATCACCGAAATGTTGCCACCGTGAAAGATGTAAACACCGAAGATGCAACCCATGGAAACGGCATAGCCGATGAGAACAATCATGTCTGGATGGTGGCAGTCGTTGTGGCGGGAAGAACGTAAATTACGGTTTTACCCTGTATGTAAATGTATCGGATTTGCAAGCGCTTGCAGCAGAAGATGAGCCCCAAAACAACGCCAAATCGGGCTTTGCGGCTGCTGGGCGGTGGTTATCCTTGTTAACCAGATACGCCCAGCGCCCAGCGCCGCACCACCATGATCGACGTGACCCCCGACACCACCCGCCCGCCATCTGCCGATGCCACTACGGTGGATGGCCTGCTGGTGCAGGCCATTGCGGCCCACCGGGCGCTGGATTTTGGGGAGGCCGAAGCAGCTTACCGTGCCGTATTGCAGGATGAGCCTGAACAAGCCGATGCGCACCACAACCTGGGCGTGCTGCTGGCGGTGCAACTGCTGCGGCCTCTGGAGGCGTTGCCCCACTTTGAAGCGGCGCTGAATGCCGACGCAGAACGCAGCCAGTTTTGGTTTAGCTACATCGATGGATTGGTGCGGTGCCAGCATTTCGAGTTGGCCCGGCAGGTGCTGCCCCTGGCCCAGGGGCTGTCGATGGCGATGGTGAATGCGCTGACCGAGCGCATGCCCCGCCTGGCGGACGAACCCGCGCCCATCGCCATTACCGCGCCTGTGCCAGAGCCCTCCCAGGCGGAAAAGCAGGCTCTGGTGGACTTCTTTCAGCAAAAAAATTACGAACATGGCGAGGCGCATGCCCGGGCCATGGTGCAGCGCTACCCCAGCAGCGGCTTCGCCTGGAAGGCACTGGGTACCATGCTGCAGCCGCAGGGCAAAAAAGAAGAGGCGCTGGAGGCCAAGAAGCACGCCGTGCAATTGCTGCCAGACGACATTGAGGGTCTGTGTAACCTGGGGCGAGCGCATTTCGAGCTGGGCCAAATTGCGGAGTCCATCGCTGTTTTCCGTGCCACGCTGGTGGTCAAGCCCGACTACGCCGAGGCCCAGAACAACCTTGGGCTGTCGTTAAATGCCCATGGCCAGATCCAGGAGGCCCATGAGTGCTTTCAGCGTGCGATTGCCTTGAAGCCCGATTTTGCAGAAGCCTATAACAACCTGAGCGGCATATTCAATGCCCGTGGGCAACTGGACGAGGCCATTGATGCCTTGCAGCATGCGATTGCGGTCGAGCCTGGCCACCGCGTGGCCTTTGGCAACCTGCTGTTTGTCACCAACTACCACCCTGACAAGACGGCAGAAGAGATTTTTGAAATTTACCGCGAATACGACCGCCGCTTCGGCCAGCCACACCGGGCCGGCTGGGCTCAGCACACCCATGCTGCGCGTGCCGGTCGCCGCCTGAAGATTGGCTATGTATCGCCCGATTTCAGGCTGCATGCCTGCAGCTACTTTATGGAGCCGCTGCTGTCACACCACGATGTCAGCGTGGTGGACGTGTACGCCTATGCAGAGTTCACCCAGGAAGACAGCACCACCCAGCGCTACAAACGCTATGTAGAGCACTGGGTGCCGACTCGGGGCATGAGCGATGCAGCCCTGGCCCAGCGCATCCGGGCCGACGGTATCGACATTTTGGTGGAGCTGGCAGGCCACACCGCAGGCAACCGCCTGGGAGTGTTTGCACTCAAACCGGCCCCAGTGTCGATGAGCTGGATGGGCTATGGCTACACCACCGGCCTGCAGGCCATCGACTACTACCTGACCGACGCTGCCAGCGTTCCTGCGGGCAGCGAGCACCTGTTTTCAGAAC
>NZ_JANXMU010000039.1 GCF_025354435.1 Rhodoferax sp. | reverse complement strand
CTCTGACCTCCCTCGACCAGTCGCACTGCTTCTTGCTTGAATTCGAGCGTGTATCGCGCTCTCGCCGTCTTCGTCATTTCCGTTCTCCTTGCGTGAATTTAAACACTCAGCAAGGGATACGTTTTTCGAGGGCAAGGTCAGCGCCGATATGGCAGATGCCGCATCCAAGATGGCAAATCTCGGTGTCGTTGAACAAGAGAAGTCCACCTTTGATGGTGCAACCATCGTCAAGATGTCACCTGCCGTTCTGTATCGAGAGGGGGCGACGTTCGGAGTTCCGTACAAACTGGGCGCGCAATGGAACAGCAAGGCACCTGAGCATGTGGCCATCATCCTTTCGCACCAGTCAAACGTTGCAGCGGGCAGCTCCGCCTTCGTTGCCTTCAGTTCGCTCTCGACAAATATCGATGGAAGCATCGCCACATATCGAACAGGTGGCCCCACATCGAACGACAGTAGCAGCTACAACACCGTTTCTCGAACCATCTATACGGCAAGCACGAACTCAGTCGTCATTCCTCTAGCTGAGTTAAGAAAAATGCTGGTAGCTCGTGACTGCCGAATTCGAATTGAAACTAGCAAGGGCTATGAAGACGTTCAGTTTTCCATTGAAAGAATTCCAGGCGGTCAGCCCACTGCAATCATTCCCTTGCGCGAGTTCTTATCCAAAATCGTGGCAGCAAAGTCCTAAGACGAACTACGCCCAACCCTCCCATCGAGTGGACTCGCAAAGGTAACCCTGCGTGCAAGGCACTCCATTGCACACACAAAAACTTGCATCACGGGTTTCTGTAAAAGTTACTGCGCAGTCAGACGCATCACCCACCCGACGATACCGCTAGAACCCCACCCACCATGACCGAGCAAGAATCCCTGCTCGCAGCCATCCACGAAGAGGTGCAACTGCACCCCTATGACCCGTCGTGGCCCCATGCGTTTGCGGCTGAGCGGGAGCGGCTGGCTTCTTTGCTGCCGGGTGTGTTCCAGGACATCGCGCACATCGGCAGCACCGCCGTACCCGGCATGCCCGCCAAGCCCATCGTGGATCTGTTGGCCGGTGTGGCATCCATGGCGGTGGCGAAGTCCATCGCGGAGCAGATCTGCCAATCGGGCTACACCACATCGGCGGAGTTCAATGCCCGCCTGCAAGACCGCCAGTGGTTCATGCGCTGGGACGAAGGGCACCGCACGCACCACCTCCATGTGGTGGTGCACGCCAGCAAGGTCTGGCACGCGCATCTGGCGTTTCGGGATGCCCTGCGCTCAGATGCTGCGCTTGCGGCCCGCTATGCAGCGCTCAAGTCCGAACTCGCGGCACGCCACACCACCGACCGAGAGGCCTACACCGATGCCAAGGCCGCCTTCATTCGCGGTGCACTGGGCGATGCCTGAGGCGTGGCGCAAATGCTGCGTTTTTGATAGTTAAAAATAGGAGCTGCTTGTGCTGACTGGATCAGCACGAGGTGGCCATTTAGCATCTAAAAAATGGCGTGAAAGTCTGAAATCACGGCAATCGGCAACCGGGGATGTCGATGGCACCCAGAAAACGTCAACGTCAACCCGCCCATAGGGGTCGGAGCCCAAATGCGGGGAACACCGTGCCCGACCCGCCAGCTCTGATCGCGCAATTGGGATCCGACCCCCATTGGCTAGCGCCCGTGCAGTCGAAACAAATTGCTGCGCTTTTGATAGTTAAAAATAGGAGCTGCTTGTGCCGATGGGACCAGCACGGGAGGCTGATTGAGCCGGTGAAAAATAGCCCCAATATCCCAAACTGGCGCAATAGCCACCCCGACTCGCGCCCTAGGCGCGATGCCCGGCTGCGCCGGGCCGACCCCGCTCCCGGGGTCCCCATCTGTATGCGCCGAGGAGCACAGCTTTGGGCGGAAAAGGGCTGGCGTTGTTTGAGCGCCAGCGAGTTTAGCCAGACCCCGTCCAAAGCGCGCACCGCAGGTTCCCGCAGCGCCAGCGGAGGGCGCAGACAGTTGGGGCGACGCATCGATGGTGACTTTTGGTGTTCACGTAACTTTGCTGCGCAAAGTGAGTGAACCCCGCGTGCAAAGCACGCCTTTTGCGCAAAAGAAAACCCGCTTCGCGGGTTTCTGTAAAAGGGACTGCGCCGCCGGGCGCATCACCCGGCCGAGGATGCTCAAGGCACCCGGAAGACGCAATCCCGCCACCGTCCGTCACAGAGAACCGCCCGGAGGGGTCAGAGCCCCAATGCGGGCCAAGAGCGTGCATTTCCCGCCAGCAGCCGTTGCGCAATGGGGATCTGACCCCACCAAGCTACCCCAGCAGCCGCTGCTCGAAAGGGTAGTCGGACAGCAGCTCGATGCTGCCGTCGTTGCGGATGTAGATCTGCTCTTCGAGCTTGGCACCTTCGCCGCCGTCTTCGTGGCCGATGTAGCTTTCGATGCACAGAGTCATGCCGGGTTCGAACACGCCGTCGTAGCCTTTGGCATCGCTGTCTTCGCGGTGCACGATGTACGGATACTCGCCGCACATGCCCACGCCGTGCGCCAGCGCGAAATAGCGCCGCGCCTGGTAGGGCTTGGGGATCTTCCAGGCGCGGGTGGTGTACTCCGAAAAACTCATGCCGGGCTTGACCAGCTCCATGTTGGTGTGGATCTGCTCATAGGCCAACTGGTAGACGGTTTTTTGCGCGGCGTTGGCCTGGCCTTTGCCGCACAAGAAGGTGCGCGAAAAATCGGCGTAGTAGCCAAAGCGGCCCACCACGTCGGTGTCCAGGCCGACCAGGTCGCCGTCTTCGATGACGCGGGTGCTGCACTCGTGGAACCAGGGGTTGGTGCGCGGGCCGGAGCTGAGCAAACGGGTTTCAATGTAGTCACCGTCGGTGGCGATGATGTGCTGGTGCAGGTGCGACCAGAGCGCGTTCTCGGTGATGCCGGGCACCAGGGCGGCTTCCAGGTTGCGCACGCCCTGCTCGGCGGCGCGCAGCGAGGCGCGAACCATCTTGATCTCGTTGTCCACCTTGATACAGCGGGCGCGCTCCAGCGGCTCTTGCGCGTCCGACAGGATGTAGCCGTAGGCCTGCAGCGCGAAGGCGGCGGCCGAGGTGGCGCTTTCCAGGGCGATCTTTTTGCCGCCACCGCACTGCTGGATCAGCTCGTGCAATTCGGCCGCCCAGCGCTTGGTCACGTCACCCAGATTGTCGTTGCAGAAGTAATACGAGATGGCGGTGGCCGGGCGCACTTCGTCGATAGTGTCCAGGCCGTCGGCCAGGAAGTCGCAACCGGCGTACTCAAACATCACCACCTTGCCCTCGGCGGGCACGAACAGGTAGCGCGCCGGGTTGCGCATGGAGTAGACCTGCATGTTGCGCGAGCCTGACGCGTAGCGGATGTGCGTGGGGTCGAACAGGATGCATGCTGTCAGGTCGCGCTTCTTCAGCTCGGCCTTGACGCGGGCCATGCGGTCGCGCTGGATTTGTGCGATCTCGGCGGCGGTGGGTTCGCAGTCTTCCAGGCGCTGGGTGGGACGGATGAGGGCCATGGTGGGGGGCTTTCGGTTTTTGGAGGAAGGGACAGGAAAACAACGTGCATCGGGAAACTTCTTCACCCAGGAACACCGCAGAACTGGCTTTGCCAGGCTGCTGGTGTTGCCCCCTGTAAGGGGGTTGGCGCTGCCACACGCAGTGGGCAATGGGGATGTGCCAAATCTTTCAGTCGATCAGGGAATCGTTGCGTACCAGTTGGCTCTCGGCAATCAGGTGCGCTTCCGATACGCGGCCATACAGTTGGCGGGTGCGCTCCAGGCGGCCCATCACGTTGGGCTTTTGCGAGTAGGCAAAGATGGCGGTGTGGCGCTGGATGCTGCCGCTGACCGGGGTGACGCGGTGCAGCGAGAAGCGGCCCTTGAAGAACTGCACGTCGCCGGGGCGCAGCGTCAGTACCTTGACCACGCAGCGGTCTTCGCCGCGCACCACCTTACCTACGCCGGGGTAGTTTTCGCCTTCGGGCGTGCGGATGTTGGGGCAGTACTCGAAGTCGCCGCCGTGCTCGGCCTGCTGCGTCATCATCGAGACGATGAACTCATTGGTGTCGTAGTGCCAGGGCTGCTGCGTGCCGTCGGGCAGCACGTTTTGCACCAGGCCGGCATAGGGGTCGGCGTATTCCCACACCCGCTCCTGCTGCAGGCAGGCGGCTACAAACAGCTTCATGGCCTTGGCCACGTAGATGCGGTGGATGATGTAGTCGGCCGGGATCATGTCGCGCGTGACGAAGCCACTGGTGCGGTCCATGAAGAAGCGGCGCGGGTCGCTGGCGGGCAGGCTGGGGTCGTCGTTGGTGAAGTAGGCATTGGTCTGCTGGCGCGGCGAGAAGAAGGTTTTTTGGGCCAGCACACGGCCTTCCTCGGTCACGCGCAGCATGGCCTCGGGGCGCAAGAAACCGGGCAGCACGTAGCTGCCCTCGGCGGCCAATTGCTGGCGGCACATCTCCACCAGTTCCTGCATGCGCTGCGAGCCGGGGGCGTGCAGCGGGTAGCGCTCGGTGTCGATGATGTCGCTCAGGTCCATGCATTCGGCATCGGCCAATGCAAGCTTAGGGAAGGGGGTGGTCATGCAAACTCCTGGGTCAATGTAAGGGTGATCATGCGCAGGCGCGCGGATGTTGAAAAGCGATGATTTCGCGGGATGACGCTTGAGGAAAAGTCATACCGCGTGGTCCTCCAGAATCAGGTCGGCCCCTTTTTCGGCGACCATGATGGTCGGCGCATTGGTGTTACCCGAGGTCACGGCCGGAAACACCGAGGCATCCACCACCCGCAGGCCCTGGATGCCGTGCACCCGCAGCCGGTGGTCCACCACGTGGAGCACCGGGTCCGGGCCCATGCCACAGGTGCCGCAGGCGTGGTAGACCGAGCCGCCGCGCTGGCGAAAGTCTTCCAACAGGGCTTCGGGCGAGGTGGCATCGGAGCCGGGAAACAACTCGGAAGCCACCACGCCCGACAGCGGCGCGCTGGCGGCAATGCGCCGCAGCAGTTGGCTGCCCTCTTGCACATCGGCAATATCTTCGGGCGTGGACAAAAAGTTGGTGCGGATCACCGGCTTGGCAAACGGGTCGGCAGACTGGATGGTGATGCTGCCGCGGCTGGTGGGGCGGCAGGTGTTGAAGGACATCAAAAACGCCGAATACGGATCGGGGTTCATCAGCTTGGCCTGGGGTTTGGCGTTGGCGGTGTAGCTGATGGGGTTGAAGTACACATGCATATTGGGCCGCGCCAGCTCGGGGCGGCTGCGCACAAAGGCCCCCGCCTGGTTCACGCTCATGGCCAGCGGCCCCTGCTTGCCCAGCAGGTACTGCAGAGCGGCCTTGACCTTGCCGCTGAACGGGTACAGCGTGTCGTTGAGCGTGGGCACTTTGGACTTGAAGTAGTACGACACACACACGTGGTCTTGCATGTTCTGCCCCACGGCTGGCGCGTGGCGCACCAGGGGAATATCCAGACCCTTGAGCAAGCCCGCATCGCCCACGCCCGAGAGCTGCAACAGCTGCGGCGAATTGATGGAGCCGCCCGACAGCACCACTTCCTTGGCGGCGCGCACGATGTGCAAGCTGCCCTGGTGCAAAAATTCCACGCCCACGGCGCGCGTGCCCTCAAACACCACGCGGGTCACCTGGGCGCGGGTGGTCAAGGTGAGATTTTTGTGCCGCAGGGCAGGGCGCAGAAAGGCGTTGGCGGTGGAGGCACGCACGCCGTCGCGGATGGTCATTTGCCACAGGCCTGCGCCTTCGGTCTGCGCACCGTTGAAGTCGGCCGTGGTGGGGTAGCCCAGCGCGTTGCAGGCGGCCATGAAGGTGTCGCACAGCGGATGCACCTTGCCGCTGAATTCACTGACCCGCAGCGGCCCACCGCTGCCGTGGTGCTCGGATGCGCCCCACACATGGTCTTCGGATTTTTTGAAGTACGGCAGCACCGACTTCCAGCCCCAGCCGGGGTTGCCCGCGGCCTCCCAGTCGTCGAAGTCTTCGCGCTGCCCACGGATGTAGACCATGGCGTTGATCGAGCTGGTGCCCCCCAGCACCTTGCCGCGCGGCCAGTAGAGGCGGCGGTTGCCCATGGCGGGCTCGGGTTCGGCGTGGTACATCCAGTTGAAGCGCGGATCGGCAAAGGTGCGGCCATAGCCAATCGGCACCTGGATCCAGGGGCTGCGGTCCGAGCCCCCAGCTTCCAGCAGCAAGACCCTGTCCGTGCCGCTGGCGCTCAGGCGGTTCGCCAGCACACAGCCCGCAGACCCTGCGCCGACGATGATGTAGTCGTATTCGTTCATGCGCCGCAGGTTAGCGGCCCACTAAGGTCTGGGCAAACCACGAATTCGCGGCCCCAGCCTTGAGAAAAAGGCATACCCCCAGGCTACAGTGCGGCGCACTAATCCCCAACCCCCTTGCAGGGGGCAACACCTGCAGCCTGGCAAAGCCAGTTCTGCGGTGTTTTTGGCGTGCCTGCGTGCTGGCTGAAAGCTGGGTGGTGGGAAATCAGGCAGACGCGAACTGGCCCGCCAGCCAGTCGCGGAACAGGCCCACCAGTGCGCGGCTTTCGGCGTCGCGGGCCAGGTTGACGAACCAGTAGCCGTGCGGCCCGGCCACTTTCACGTCGCTCAGGGGCCGCAGGCTGCCGGCCGCCAGCTCCCTGGGCACCATGGCCTCGTCGACGATTGCGACCCCAGCACCGGCCAGGGCGGCGTTGATTACCTGGTCCAGCGTGCTGAAGCTCAGGCCCGGCTTGGGGTTGACTTCGGTCAGGCCCTGGGCGGCGCACCAGTGCTCCCACATGGGCATGCGCACATTGCCGTCGGTGATGTGCAGCAGGGTGGCTTCTTCCAGCCGCGGGGGCTGGGCATCCACCCATAGCACCGGGCTGGCCAGCATCACATGCTGCTCCACCATCAGCAGCGAGCAGTCGCCGTCGGCCCAGGCCTGGTCGCTAAAGGCAATCACACAGTCGCAATGGCGCACATCGCGTGGGGCATGCACGTCGTGGGTGCTGATGGACAGGTCGATATGGGGAAATTGCCGCCGAAAGTCCGGCAGGCGCGGGGCCATCCAGCGGGTGGCAAAGGTGGGTGGCAGGTTGATCGCCAACTGCTGGCGCAGGTTGTGGTGCTGCAGGTTTTGCACCACGGTGTCGATGTGCTGGAACGCCGTGTCCACGGCGGTGGCCAGTTGCCGCCCGGCGGGCGTGAGCTGCACGCCGCGGTGGGTGCGGGTGAACACTGGCACGCCCAGCCACTCTTCGAGCTGCTTGATCTGCCGACTCACCGCCCCCTGCGTGACAAACAGGCTCTCGCCCGCCTGCATGAAGTTTTCGGTCCGGGCCGCGGCCGCGAACACGCGCAGCGCATTCAGCGGGGGGAGGCGTTTGTGCATGGTGGGGGTGGCAATCAGAAGTCAACGCAGATTATGCAATTCGCATGCCGACCCCCAAGCAGTGTGCCCCCCTTAAAACCCTTCGTGCGGTGCCAAGTACCGCCATTGCCCCACGGGCAGATTGCCCAGCATCACATTGCCGATGCGCACCCGCTTCAGGCCCACCACTTTCAGGCCGACCAGTTCGCACATGCGGCGGATCTGGCGTTTTTTGCCTTCGGTAAGGACGATGCGCAACTGCTCGGGGTTTTGCCAGGTGACCTTGGCGGGCTTGAGTTGCTGGCCGTCCAGGCTCAGGCCGTGGCGCAGCTTGGCCAGCATGGCGGGCGGAAACACCGCCTGCACATTGGTGGTGATGGGGTCGTCGTCGTCCATGCGGATCAATTGCCCGGTGGGCGCGGGCTGGCCCAGGCCGTGGTAGGCCACGCGGACCAGGTATTCCTTTTCCATGACCGAGTCTTCACCGATCAGTTGACGGGCCACGCGGCCATCCTGCGTCATCACCAGCAGGCCGATGGAGTCGATGTCCAGCCGCCCGGCGGGGGCCAGGCCGCGCAACTGGTTGGGGTGGAAGAAGAAGCGGGCGTTGTCCTCGGCCCAGCGGTTTTGCGCGGTGAACAGCGTCACCGCCGGTTCGTGGCCGTCTTCGGCCTGCGCGCTCACGTAGCCCATGGGCTTGTTGATCAGGATGGTGACCTGGTTGGCCTGGTGGCCGCTGGCGGCCTTGTCGATCTGGATGCGGTCGCTGGGCGTGACCTTGACCCCCATCTCGGCGATGGCTCCGTTGACCTTGACCCAGCCCTTGGCGATCCATTCATCCGCTTCGCGGCGCGAGCACATGTTCAGATCGGCCATGCGCTTGTTCAGGCGGATGGGGTCGCTGCTGCTAGCCGTTCCGGCGGCACCTGCGGGCGGCGCGGCGCGGCGGAATGGTACGGGAGCGGATGGAGGCTTGGGGGGAGGCACGGGGGTGTTCATGGTGTTTGCTATGAATAGCGTAGCTATTCATGTAATCTGGATGCGCGGCAGGGGCGTATTTTGCTTATATTTTAAGCTTTTACGGCTGCACCAGCAGCCGGTACCCCACGGCCGTCTCCGTCAGCAGGTGCACCGGCTGCGCCGGGTCGGCCTCCAGCTTTTGCCGCAGGTGGCCCATGTGGATGCGCAGGTAGTGGCTTTGCTGGGTGTGGGCGGGGCCCCAGACTTCGCGCAGCAGTTGGCGGTGGGTGAGCACGCGGCCCGCGTTGGTCACCAGCACCGACAGCAGGCGGTATTCGATGGGCGTGAGGTGCACCTCGGCACCGCCCCGGCGCACCAGGCGGGCGGTGCGGTCCACCTCGACCGTGCCGAAGCGGAACACCGGGTCGGGATCGCTCTCTGCTGCGCGCGGTCGCCGCAGGTTGGCGCGCACCCGGGCCAGCAGTTCGCCCACGCCGAAGGGCTTGGTCAGGTAGTCGTCGGCCCCGGCATCCAGCGCGGCGATTTTGTCGGCCTCGTCGCTGCGGGCCGACAGCACGATGATGGGCACGGCCGACCAGCTGCGCACGTCGCGCAGTACGTCCAGCCCGTCGCCGTCGGGCAGGCCCAGGTCCAGCACCAGCAGGTCGGGCTTGCGGGTGCCCGCCTCGGTCAAACCTTGTTTGGCGGTGTCGGCCTCGAACACCTGCCAGCCTTCGGCCTCCAGCGCGGCGCGCACAAAGCGGCGGATGTGGGGTTCGTCTTCAATCAGTACGGCAACAGGAGTGGTCAAGATAGTTCCGGTGCGGGTCGGCGCGGCAAGGTGAGGGTGAATTCTGCGCCACCGTCTGGCGCGTTGGTGGCCACAATGTGGCCCCGGTGCGCATCGACGATGGCTTTGCAGATGGCCAGACCCAGGCCCACGCCGGGGGTGGTGGACTCGGTGCTGCCGCGGGTGAATTTGTCGAACAGCTCGGCCTCGCGGCCCCGCAGCTTGGGCGGCAGGCCGGGGCCGTGGTCGCGCACCGCCAGCACCAGGCTGGTGGGGGTGGCGCGGGCGGTCAAAGCGATGGGAGCCGCACCGTATTTGGCGGCGTTCTCCAGCAGATTGACCAGCACGCGCTCCATCAGCACCGCATCAAATTCGACCAACGGCAGGTCGGCGGGCACATCGGTGTCCACATGCTGGCCGCGCAGAGCCGGGCCTGCGGCGCGGATGGCAGAGCCCACCAGTTCTTCCACCGACTGCCAGTCGCTGCGCAGGGCCACACCGCCGTTTTGCAGCCGCGCCATGTCCAGCAGGTTGGTGACCAGGGCCGAGAGTTCACGCGCCTGCACCACCATGGCCTGTGCAGTGTCGGCCTGGACGGGGGCCAGGGGCGGCTGCGAGGTTTGCAGCGACTCGGCCAGGCCCATCAAGGCGGTGAGCGGGGTGCGCACATCGTGCGAAATCGCGGCCAGCAAGGTGTTGCGCAGGCGCTCGGACTCCATATGCACCACGGCTTCTTGCGCCACCTCCACGTAGTGCACGCGCTCCAGCGCAATGGCGATTTGCCGGGCCAGGGTTTGCAGCAGTTGCTGCTGCTCGGGGATGAGCAGCCAGCGCGCCTGGCTGGGTTTGAGCGCCAGCACGCCGCGTACCCGCATGGGGGCTTGCAGTGGCACGCAATGCCAGGGGTGGGCGGGCAGGGTGTTGGTGGCCAGCCCGGCGCTGTGGCCGGTACGCAGAACCCATTCGGCGATGCCCGCGTCGAAGTCGTGCGGTAGCAGGGCGGGCAAGCGTAGTTGGCCCGTGCCTTCGTCCTTGTGCTCGGCCACCAGCACCATCACCTTGCCGCCTTTGACCGGGTCAAAGGCCACGCCCTCCACCTGGGTGAACAGGCGCTGTACGGCGGCCTGGCCGATCTCCACCACCTGGCTGGTCAGCAGCGCGGCGGACAGCTCCCGCGTCAGGTCGAACAGGGCCTGCGCCCGGCGTTCGCGGCTGGCGGCGATGCGGGCCGAAAAGCGCAGCCCGGCCGTGAGCTGGCCGGTCAGCAAGCCAATCGCCAGCATCACCACAAAGGTCACCAGGTACTGCACGTCGCTGACCGCAAACGAAAAGCGCGGCGGTACAAAAAAGAAGTCGAACGCGGCCACATTCAGTACGGCGGCCAGGGCCGCTGCGGCGCGCCCGTAACGCACGGCCACCAGCACCACCGCTACCAAAAACAGCATGACGATATTGGCCAGGTCCAGCCGGTTCGCCAGCGGGGTGGCCAGCAGGGTGACCAACACGGCCCCGCCCAGGGCGGCGGCATAGGGCTGCCAGGTGCTACGGCGGATGTCACCGTCGGTGTCGGTGGGCAGCCAGGCGCGGGCCAGGCGGCGGGCGCTGGGGCTGCCGCCGACCTCCAGCACGTCCAGTGTGGGGGCCAGGGTGGCGAGCTGGCGTGTCAGCGTAGGTGCCCAGCGCCGCCACAGCTGCCATTGCGGCGGCAGGCGGGGGCGGCCCACCACCAGGGTGGCGCAGTTCAGGGTCTGGGCCTGGCGCACCAGCGCGGCGGCCACATCGCTGCCGGTCAGCACTGCCGTGTCGGCCCCCAGGGTTTCGGCCAGTTGCAGCACCGTCAGGATACGGTCGCGCTCGGTGGCTTCCAGGCGCTGCAGCAGTGGGGTTTCCACATACGCGGCATGCCAGCGCACATTGAGCTGCCCGGCCAGCCGCGCGGCGGTGCGCACGGTCTGCTCCGCGCCTTCATGCGGGCCGATGCAGGCCAGGATGGCACCCGAGGTGTTCCACACCGGTGGCAGGTCGGCTGCGCTGCCCGACTGCTCTACCCGGTAGCTGCGCACATCGTCTTCCACGTGCTCCGCCGTGCGGCGCAGGGCGATTTCGCGCAGCGCAATCAGGTTGCCCTTGCGGAAGAAGTTTTGCGCGGCACGGGCGGCCTGCTGGGGCAGGTAGACCTTGCCCGCCTGCAGCCGGGCGGTGAGCTCGTCGGGGGTCACATCCACCAGGATGATTTCGTCGGCGCTGTCGAGCAGGGTGTCGGGCACGGTCTCCGTCACGCGGATGCCGGTGATGGCCCCCACGGTGCCGTTCAGGCTCTCCAGGTGCTGCACATTGATGGCCGACCAGACTTCGATGCCGGCGGCCAGCAGCTCCTGCACATCCTGCCAGCGCTTGGGGTGGCGCGAGCCCTCCACATTGGTGTGGGCTAGCTCATCGACCAGCAGGATGGCGGGCTTGCGCACCAGGGCCGCGTCCAGGTCGAATTCGGGCAGGCTGCGGCCCCGGTACGGCAACTGGCGCAGGGGCAACTGTTCCAGGCCGTGCAGCAATGCCGCCGTTTCCTTGCGGCCATGGGTTTCCACCACGCCGATCAGTACCTCACGCCCGGCCTGGCGCGCCTGCTGTGCGGCACTGAGCATGGCGTAGGTTTTGCCTACGCCTGCGTTGGCCCCGAAGTAGATGCGCAAACGCCCGCGCGCACGGGCCACGTCCTGCTCTTGCAGGCGCAGCAGCAGTGCGTCGGGGTCGGGGCGGGAGTCGTCTGGGCTACCCAAAGGGAGGCTCCTTGTGTGTCAGAGGGGCGTTGGAGCGTAACACCACGGTGGTGCCTAAAACTTGCGCGCCGGGGGCAGCGGCTCGGGGCTGCAGATACCCCCGATCTCGCCGTGCGGCAGGCAGGCCAGAATTTGCCCAATGACCGCAGAGCCGTGTCCGGCGGGAAAGCGTATTTCCAGCTGCACCTTGGCATCCTGGTGCATGGGCAGGCAGCGCACGATGGCGGCACCGGGGCAGGCCAGCAAGGCCCGGCGCGCCAGCAGGGCATCGCGGCTGGCGACCAGCACGTTCATTTGTTCCCACACGGGGTGGGTGGGTGCATGCGCCACAGCAGAAAAAAAGCCCATCTTCAACTCCTGCGTGTTGTCACGGCAACACGATGGGCCCAGCATAAAAACAGCGGCGTAAAAATGGCGCTGAAAGTCGGCCCGAACGCATAAAGAATGCGTAAAGACAGGGCGGCCATTCAGTCCGTGCCCGTCTTGTGCGCACTGCTGGCCAATGCAATGCCCTGGGCCGCGGCATGCGGTGCTTCAAATTGGCGCAGCAGGTGGCCTAGCAGCGTGCGGTACAGCGCGTCGCCCAGCATCGCGTCTTCCATGCCTGCGTCTACGTTCGGGTTATCGTTGATCTCGATCACGTACACGCCCGAGGCGTTTTCCTTCAGGTCCACGCCGTAGAACCCGTCGCCCACCAGCTTGGCGCTGTGCACGGCGGCATCCAGCACATGGGCCGGTGTGTCGGCGATGGCCACGGCTTCGGTGCGGCCTTCTTCGTGCTGGCCGTTGGCACCGTGCCTGAGGATCTGCCAGTGGTCGCGGGTCATGAAGTAGCGCGCCACAAACAGCGGCTCCCCGGCCAGGATGCCCACGCGCCAGTCGAAGTCGGTGTACATGAACTCTTGCGCCAGGATGATTTCCGACTCCTTGAACATGGCCAGGGCGATGTCCTGGAGCTGCTTCCAGTTCTCGGCCTTTTTGACGCTGCGGCTGAACGAGCCGTCGGGCACCTTCAGCACCACCGGGTAGGCCATCCGATCCTCCAGCTTGGGCAGGGTGCGGCGGCTGACCAACTGGGTGCGCGGCGTGGCAATGCCGCTGCCCTGCAGCAGCTCGGCCAGGTAGGCTTTGTTGGTGCAGCGCAGGATGGACTGCGGGTCGTCCAGCACCGGCATGCCCTCGGCAGCGGCGCGCTTGGCGAACTTGAAGGTGTGGTGGTCAACCGCGGTGGTTTCGCGGATGAACAGCGCGTCGAACTGGGTCAGCCGCGAAAAGTCTTTCTTCTCGATCAGCTCCACCGCGATGTCCATGCTGCCCCCCACGCGGATGAAGTTCTGCAGCGTGGCGGCGCTTGACGGCGGCAGCGGGTCTTTCGGGTCGTGCAGGATGGCCAGGTCCATGCGCGGCGCGCTCTGCACCAGCGCGGGCCGCCAGGCGCGGTGGGTAAAGCGCTCTAGCGCCTGCAGAAACACCTCGTCGCGTGCCGGATCTACATCGCGCGGATCCAGCCGCTCCAGCGCGATCTCCAGCAGCGGGCAGCGGAACAGCTCAAAACTGCGGCGGGCCAGCTCGGCCAGGTCCGGGTCTTCGATGTGGCCAAAAAACACGTGGAAGCGCAGCGCATTCACCGAGCGCGGCACCTCGTCCAGCCCGGCGATCAGTCGGTTCAGGCCCGCCAGTTTGGGCGAGTCGGGGGCTTTTTGCTGTAGCTCCAGAATGGTCTCCACGCTGGGTGTCACCCGGTCCCCGCGGGCCTCGGCCAGCAGCGAGCCGTAATAGCCCATGCTGAGGTAGTCGTAGCTGCGGCACAGGTTGATCACCTTGCGCTGGCGGGTACGGGCCTCAGCCCGCTCGGACACATATTCCTCCGCCGTCATGACGCGGCCGCCGGGGTCGGGCCAGCGGAAGTCGGAACGTTTTTCAACCACGATCAGATGGGTAGAACTCACAAGGGGCCTTTGTTGGTAAGAATGACCGCCGCCGTTTGCTTGCGGCGGCCGTATCGCGTGATGCGCTGGAATTCGTCGATGCTGACGGCGACACCGGGGTCGCCATCCGGGGGTGGGGCGATGGGGTCGAGAATGCGGAACACCGCGCCATCAAAGCCGGTCACCACCACCCAGTGCGGGCCTTTTTCGCCGTGCAGCCGCCACAGGCTGATGAGCACAATGGGCACGCCACCGCGCTGCAGGTGGTCGGCAATGCGCTCGGGCGAGACGGGGGACTCGATGACATCGGCACCCGCCGCCACGATCTCGGCGCGAAAGTCCGACTCCACCAGCGCAATGACCTCCTTTTTGCGCGGGTCGCGCACGCTGTCGGTGAACAGCGTGGCCCCGGCGGGGGCGTACACCGTGGCCGCAAAGCCGCGCTGTACGGCGGCCAGCGCCAGCCCAAACGGGCCACAGCCGCCGTGGCCTGCGGCCATGAAGACGGTGGTGGCTTCGCGCCAGATGCGGATTTCGGCCGCGCGGTCCAGCTCGGTGCGTGGGTCCAGGGCGGCCATGGCCATCAGCAGGGCGCAGGGGCCGCAACTGAAGTCCAGCGTCTGGCCGTAATACGGTGCGCGCAGGGCCACCGCCACCGCCGCCTTGCCCAGGTTCCACAGCGATGCCTGGTAACGCAGCGCGTCCATGCCGTCGGCGTAGTAGCCGGGTTTGCGGTCTAGTGGAACGAAGCCGCAGCGGGTGAACAGGGCTTGGGCCGCAGTGTTGTCGACCCGGGTTTCCAGCCGCAGCACGGAGGCCCCGGTGGCCCGCGCCCGTTCCATCGCCGCCTCCAGCAGCTGCCGGGCCACGCCCTGGCCGCGCACCGCCGGGTCTACGGCGATGGAGTACAGGCGGGCCACCGAGCTGCAGGCGCTGTGCAGCAGCACGCTGGCCCCGGCCAGGCCGTGTGCGTTCTGGGCCAGGGTGACGGTGGCCGAGGGACTGGCCACCAGCCGCCGCCAACTGCGTGCGGAGATGCGGTCTGCGCTGAAGGTGCGCTGCTCCAGTTGGCCCAGGGCGGTGGTGTCCTGCAGGCGGGCCGTGCGGAGCCACACCCCGGTGGCGCGCATGTTCACCGTCGGCTCCGGGGTGGTTTGGCGCGGCTTTGCCAGGCCACGATGCCCCAGGCCAGCAGCAACGGCAGGCACAGGGCGGCCAGGGCGCACAGCAGCGCAGCAAATTCCGGTGGCATAGAGGGCTTGACGCGAAATTTAGTGCAGAGCTTCCAGCGCCAGGTTCAGCACCAGCACATTCACCCGTGCTTCACCCAGAAAGCCCGCCAGGGGGCGCTCGGTCTGCTGCTGCACCAAGGCCGCCACCTGGGCTTGTGGCAGGCCACGGGCTTTGGCCACGCGGCTGGTTTGGTACTGTGCGGCGGCCGGGCTGATGTGCGGGTCCAGCCCGCTGGCGGAGGCCGTCACCAGGTCCACCGGCACTGGCGCGGTATTGCCAGGATCGGCATCACGCAGGGCCTGGATGCGGCCCTTGACCGCCTCCACCAGCGCCGGGTTCAGCGGCCCCTGGTTGGAGCCGCTGGAGGCCGCACTGTTGTACGGCTGCGGGCCGGTGGCCGAGGGGCGACCCCAAAAATGCTTGGGGTCGCTGAAGTTCTGGCCGATCAGCTCGGAGCCCACGGGCTTGCCGTCGCGCAGGATCAGGCTGCCCGCGGCTTCTTTGGGAAAAGCCGCCTGGCCCACGCCGGTGACAACCAAGGGGTAGACCACGCCGGTGAGCAGCGTGAGCGCCGTGAATAAAACCAGGGTAGGACGAAGAATCGCGTTCATTTTGAATTCCTTAAACCATGTGTATGGCGACTAAAACCATGTCAATCGCCTTGATGCCGATGAAGGGCACCACCAAACCGCCCAGGCCGTAAATCAGCAGGTTGCGGCGCAGCAGCGCGGCGGCTCCCACCGGCCGGTAGCGCACGCCCTTCAGCGCCAGTGGCACCAGGAACATGATGATCAGCGCGTTGAAAATAACGGCCGACAAGATGGCCGAGGACGGGCTGCCCAGGTCCATCACGTTCAGCGCTTTCAGTTGCGGGTAGGTGCTGACGAAGATCGCCGGGATGATGGCGAAGTACTTGGCCACGTCGTTGGCAATCGAGAAGGTGGTCAGCGAGCCGCGCGTCATCAGCAGCGCCTTGCCGGTTTCCACAATCTCCAGCAGCTTGGTGGGGTTGGAGTCCAGATCCACCATGTTCCCGGCTTCCTTGGCGGCCTGGGTGCCGCTGTTCATGGCCACGGCCACGTCGGCCTGGGCCAGCGCGGGGGCATCGTTGGTGCCGTCGCCCGTCATGGCGACCAGGCGGCCTTCGCTTTGGTACTGGCGGATCAGGGCCAGCTTTTGCTCGGGCGTGGCCTCGGCCAGAAAGTCATCGACCCCGGCTTCGGCGGCGATGGCGGCAGCGGTGAGCTTGTTGTCGCCGGTGATCATCACCGTCTTGATGCCCATGCGGCGCAGCTCGCCAAAGCGCTCCTTGATACCGGCCTTGACGATGTCTTTCAGCTCGACCACGCCGAGTACCGTGCTGCCTTCCACCACCACCAGCGGCGTGCTGCCGCGGCGCGCCACGTCGTCGGCGTTCTTGCCGACTTCGGTGGGCATGCGGCCGTTTTGGCCCTGCACGTACTTGCGGATCGCGTCCACCGCGCCCTTGCGCAGCACGCGCAAATGGCCGTCGGCCATTTGCAGGTCGATACCGCTCATGCGGGTCTGCGCGGTAAAAGGCACTTCCGTGGTGGTGCCGACCAGCGGCTGCACCGCACCGAGGCGCTGGGCCAGGGCCACGATACTGCGGCCTTCGGGGGTTTCATCGGCCTGCGAGGCCTGTGCGGCGCAGGCCGCCAGCTGGGCTTCGCTCACGCCGGGCGCGGGGAAGAAGGCCGAGGCCTGGCGGTTACCGTGGGTGATGGTGCCGGTTTTGTCCAGCAGCAGCACGTCCACGTCGCCCGCGGCTTCTACCGCGCGGCCCGAGGTGGCGATCACGTTCGCCTGCATCATGCGGCTCATGCCGGCCACACCCACGGCGGACAGCAGGCCGCCGATGGTGGTGGGGATCAGGCAGACCAGCAGCGCGATCAGCGCCGTCATGCTCACCACGGTGCCCGCACCGGCGGCTTGCACGCTAAAGCTGGAGAACGGCAGCAGCGTCACGGTCACCACCAGAAACACGATGGTCAGCGCCACCAGCAGAATCGTCAGGGCGATCTCGTTCGGCGTCTTCTGGCGCTTGGCGCCTTCGACCATGCTGATCATGCGGTCCAGGAAGGACTCGCCGGGGTTCAC
Organism: Rhodoferax sp.; assembly: GCF_025354435.1. GTDB lineage: Bacteria > Pseudomonadota > Gammaproteobacteria > Burkholderiales > Burkholderiaceae_C > Rhodoferax_B. Next base: position 50,608 of record NZ_JANXMU010000039.1, on the reverse strand, counting down.
GCCGATGCGCACCACCAGCCAGTCGGACAACACGCGGGTGCCGCCGGTAACGGAGGAAAAGTCGCCACCCGATTCGCGCACCACCGGTGCCGATTCGCCGGTGATGGCGCTCTCGTCCACCGAGGCCACGCCTTCGATGACTTCGCCGTCCAGCGGAATCAGGTCATGCGCCTCGACCAGCACCACGTCGCCCTTACGTAGGTTCTCGGCTTCTTCCGGCAACCAGCTAGAGCCGTGCACCGGCTTGGCCAGTTTCTTGGCCATGGTGCTTTTCTTCAGGCCGCGCAGCGAAGAAGCCTGCGCCTGGGCGCGCCCTTCGGCCAGGGCTTCGGCAAAGTTGGCGAACAGCACCGTGAACCACAGCCACACCGCCACCGACAGCACGAAGCTGGCCGAGCCGTCGCCGCTTTGCAGCGCCAGCACGCCAAACAGCGTGGTCAAGATGCTGCCGATGTAGACCACGAACATCACCGGGTTGTGCCATTGCACGCGGGGACTGAGCTTGGTGAAGGCCGCGGCCAGCGCGGGCTTGAGCAGGGCAGGGTGAAATAGTGAGGAGCCGGGCAACACCAAAGACTTTTGGGTGTTCATACGGGTATCTTTCGAAAATTTAAGAAAAACAGGGCTCTGGCGTAGGTGCTGCCTACGTTGCTAGCTATCAAAGTAGTAGCAATCATGGTTGTGCCCATAAAACCAGGTGTTCGACCATCGGGCCCAGGGCCAGCGCGGGCACGTAGTTCAGCAAGCCCACCAGCAGCACGGTGCCGATCAGCAGGGTGACAAACAGCGGGCCGTGTGTGGGCAGCGTGCCCGAGGTCACCGGCAGCCGCTGCTTGGCGGCCAGCGAACCGGCGATGGCCAACACCGGCACGATCATCCCGAAGCGCCCGATCCACATCACGATGCCCAGCAGGATGTTGTAGAACGGTGTGTTGGCCGACAGCCCCGCAAACGCGCTGCCGTTGTTGTTACCGGCCGAGGTCAGCGCATACAGAATCTCCGAGAAACCATGCGCGCCGGGGTTGGCAATACCCGCCAGCCCGCCGGTGGCCATCACCGCCACGGCGGTGCCCGCCAGCACCACGATGGGTGTCACCAGGATGGCGATGGAGGTCAGCTTCATCTCATGCACCTCGATCTTCTTGCCCAGGTACTCGGGGGTGCGGCCAATCATCAGCCCGGCGATGAACACCGCCAGGATGGCGAAGATCAGCATGCCGTACAGGCCCGAACCCACGCCGCCAAACACCACCTCGCCCAGCTGCATCATCACCAGCGGCACCATGCCACCCAGCGGGGTGAACGAGTCGTGCATGGCATTCACCGCGCCGCACGAAGCGGCCGTGGTGACCACCGCAAACAGGCTGCTGGCGGCGATGCCGTAGCGCAGCTCCTTGCCTTCCATATTGCCGCCCGACTGCAGGCTGCTAGCCATCTGGTCCACGCCCAGCGGTGGCAGCAGCGGGTTGCCGGCTTGCTCGGCGGGCATGATGGCGATGACCGCAATCACGAACAGGATGGTCATCGCCGACAGCACGGCCCAGCCCTGGCGCTTGTCACCCACCACGCTGCCAAAGGTGAAGCACAGCGCGGCGGGGATCAGGAAAATCGCCAGCATCTGCAGGAAGTTGGTCAGCGCCGAGGGGTTCTCGTACGGGTGGGCCGAGTTGGCGTTAAAGAAACCGCCACCGTTGGTGCCCAGCATCTTGATGGCCTCTTGCGACGCGACCGGGCCCATGGGCAGGGTTTGCGTTGGGGTCTTGGCATCTTCCAGCACCGGTTGGCCCTTGTCGTCCAGCACCGGCGCACCGGCTGCGTCCACTTTGGGCTGCTGGAAGGCCGTGACTTCGAGGGTGGTCACGTCCTTGTAGCCGTCAAAGTTCTGGATCACGCCCTGGCCGACCAACACCACCGCGAACACCAGCGACAGCGGCACCAGCACCCAGGCGGTCACCCGCACGATGTCGGCCCAGAAGTTGCCAATCACGGCGGTAGACCGCGCCGCAAAGCCGCGCATCAGCGCAAACACCACGGCCATGCCGGTGGCGGCAGAGAAGAAGTTCTGCACCGCCAGGCCCAGCATCTGCGTCAAGTAGCCCATGGTGGATTCGCCCGCATAGCCCTGCCAGTCGGTGTTGGCGACAAAACTCACCGCCGTGTTGAAAGACGAGTCGGCCGATACCGCCGCCATGCCCTGCGGGTTCAGCGGCAGCCATACCTGCAGGCGTTGCAGCGCGTACACCACCAGCGCGCCCAGCGTGTTGAAGGCCAGCAGCGCCAGCGCGTAGTGCGCCCAGTGCATGGATTTGTCGGGCGAGGTGCCCGCCAATTTGTACAAAGGCGCTTCGACCTTGTGCATCCAGCCCGGCACGTTGCCGTTGGCCAGCCGCGCCAGCCACAGGCCCAGCGGCCAGGCGGCCGCGAGCAGCACCACGAGAAAAAGGGCTAACAGGCCCCAGGCATTCGCGTTCATCAGAATTCCTCAGCGCAGACCAGCGCATACACCAAATACGCCAGCAACAGCACGGCGCACAAACCCCCCAGGCCATAGAGCATTTCGAGCGGAATCATGCGCGGCCTCCCTTGGGTTTTTCGAGCTTCTGGAAGCCCTTCACCATGAGTGCCATCACCCCCCACAGCAGGCCTAAACCTGCGATCCATAGAACATCCATACCATCCCGCTTTCTTGAGCAATTGATGGTTTGAGCTTAGGTAAGCGGGCGTAAAAACGGGATAGAGAGGTGGGGGTGGGGCGTATAGAAAGCGTAAAGACGGGTGGCGGCGCGGGGTGAGGTGCCGCTAGCGGTTGCAGATTTTGCTATTTAAAAAATAGCTACTTACGAATACAGATAGTGCGCTGGAGGCCTAAAAAGCTTGTAAGCCTTGGCAGGCAGACCATCTGGGGCACCCACCGCGCTCCGCCAGCCGAGGTGCAGGGGAACTAAAACGCCGGGCGCACCACCAACGCAGCCCTTTGGCACACACTCCATGCACCCTACAAACCCCACCGCCAGCCTGTTTTGCATGACCCGCTGGACCACCGCTTTGCTGGCGACCGTGCTGCTGGCCTGCATCGCGCTGGGGCATGAGGGGCGGCGCGTGGCGCAGTTGGCGCTTTTGGCGGTGCCCATGCTGGTCTGGCTGGTTTGGCCGGTACGCAGCGCGGGCGTGCACCACCTGCGCACGGCCATGGTTTGGCTGTGGGCGATGGCGTTTGTGCTGGACGGGGTGGTCCGGGCGTATCTGCTGCACACCTACCAGGCCGCCCCCGAAGGCGCGCTGGTGCTGGGGTCTGCCGCCAATACCAACCCAAGGGAAAGCGCTGAATACTTTGCTATGCAATGGCGCGAGATGGCGGTCTGGGCCGCGCTGGCGGTGGCTTGCGCGGTGTTGCTCGGCTGGTGCGCGCACCATGGCGCGCGTGCGGCGATGCTTCTGCCAGGCGCTCGCCGCGCGTATCCGCGCTGGGCGATGGCTTTGGCCTGCGTATTGCTGTTGGCTGCCACCTTGGCGTATGCCAGCAAACCCTGGCGGCGGCTGCATCCCTTGCTGTTCTGGCCGAACTGGGTGCAGTCCCTGCAGACCCTGCGCGGGCAATGGGGCGACCAGCAGCAAGCGCGTGACCGGGCGCTGCAGCGCGCCCAGGCCGCCACCCCCACGCTGACACAGGCGGGGCCCGCCATCGTGGTGCTGGTCATCACCGACAGCATCAACCGTGACAACCTGGCGCTGTACGGCTATGGCCGCCCCACCACACCGCGCCTCTTGGCGCAGCAGGCGCAGTTGGGCAGCCAGATGCAGGTGTTGCGCAATGCCTGGTCGGTCGATGCCAGCACCTTGCCCGCGATGCGCAGCATGCTCAACTTTGGCCAGCCCGAGAGTGAAGACCCGCTGCACCTGCTGGCCTTGGCCCGCGCGGCGGGCTACAAGGTCTGGTGGATCAGCAACCACGACGACATGGCGATCGAGCAAAAGCACGGACGGCTGGCCGACGTGGTCGACATGGTGAACCGCACGCCGGGCCGGGCCAGTGCCTCGCTCGACAGCGAACTGCTGGACTGCGTGCAAGAGGCCCTGAACGACCCGACCCCGCGCAAGCTGGTGGTGGTGCATCTGATGGGGGCCCATCCGCATTACCGTTTGCGCTTTCCCGAAGGTGCCAACCCGTTTGAGGACAGCACCGACGGCGTGGAGACCGGGCTGTTGCAGGCGGGCCGCAGCGCCTGGGTGCGCCAGTTCCGGCGCGAATACGATGCCGCCGTGCTCTACCACGACACGGTGGTGTCCGAGCTGCTGCAGATGGCGCGGGATACCGGCCCGCCGCAGACCTACCGGGCCTGGATGTACCTGTCTGACCACGGCCAGGAAGTCGGGCACGCCAGCGACCGCGCAGGCCACAGCCCGTCCACCCCCTCGGGCTACCGCATTCCCGCCGTCATCTGGCGCAACCAGCCCAGCGCGGATTTGGCGGCCCAACCGTTTCGCGCCGACTGGGCCGCCTGGACGGTGGCCGACCTGCTGAACATCCAGTGGGCGGGCAACCAGTCCCGCCGCAACGTGCTGCAACCGGGCTACCAATGGCAGGCCCCGGTGCTGCCGGTGCATATCCCCTCGTTCGCAGATTAGGGCAGCGCGGACCAGGTCCCTCGCGGTCTAGGCTCCCTCCCGCGCCTCCATCCACTGCAGCACCCCGTCCAGCGCCGGGCACAGCGCCTGGCCCCACTCGGTCATGCGGTAGTCCACGCGCGGGGGCAGCTCGAAGTGGTCGGTGCGCTCGACGATGCCGTCGGCCTCCAGTTGGCGCAGCTGCTGGGCCAGCATCTTTTGCGAGATGCCGTCGATGTGCTTTTCCAGCTCCGAAAAGCGCTGCACCTGGCCGCCGAACAAATGGAACAGGATCAGCAGCTTCCAGCGGCCTTCGAGCAGGCTGAACACGGCCTCCAGGTCGATGGCGGCGGCCAGAGGGGTGTAGGTTTTGCGTGCAGGCGGCAGGGTACTTACCTTGGGGTACGTTCTTGTCATGCCGGGATGGTGACCGCAACATCGCCGCATTGCAAACCCTCTTGAAAGTACCCCTGCCATGTTGACCCTGCCCACCGCCATCGCCCGTTACCTGGAAGCCGACCGCGCCCGCGACCCGGCGTTGCTGGCCCATTGTTTTACCGCTGATGCCGTGGTGCACGACGAAGGCCACGCCATCCAGGGTACCGCCGCCATCCAGGCCTGGAGCCAGGCGACCCAGGCTAAATACCAGTGCACCCTGGTGCCCCTGGGCGTGACGCAGGCGGGCGACAGCACCCGGCTGCTGGCGCGGGTCAGCGGCAATTTCCCCGGCAGCCCGGCCGATCTGCTGTTTGTGTTTGGTATCCGTGGCGACCAGATCACCGCGCTGGAGATCCGCAACCCCGTCGGGCTGGAAGGCCGCCGCGCGCTGGTCACCGGCGGCACCCAGGGCGTGGGCGCGGCCGTGGTGGCGCAGTTGACGCAGGCGGGCGCGACAGTGCTGACCACCGCGCGGCACCGCCCGGCCACCGAGTCCGGCGTGGCATTTGTGGAGGCCGATGTGTCCACGGCCAAGGGCTGCGCGTCGGTGGCGGCGGCGGTGCAGGCGCAACTGGGCGGTGTGGACATCCTGGTGCACGTGGTGGGCGGCTCGTCGGCCCCGGCGGGCGGCTTTGCCTTGCTGACGGACGGCGAATGGCACAAGGCGCTGGACCAGAACCTGCTGCCCGCCGTGCGGTTGGACCAGGCCTTGCTGCCGGGCATGCTGGCCCAAGGCGCGGGGGTGATCGTCCACATCATCTCCATCCAGAGCCAGTTGCCCCTGCCCGAGGCCACCACGGCCTACGCGGCGGCCAAGGCGGCGCTGTCCACCTACAGCAAGAGCCTGTCCAAGGAGGTCAGCCCGCAGGGCGTGCGCGTGGTGCGTGTGGCACCGGGCTGGGTTGAAACCGACGCATCGGTCCGGCTGGTGGAAGCCATCGCGCAGAAGAACGGCAGCAGCTACGAAGACGCACGCCAGGCGCTGATGGCCTCGCTGGGCGGCATTCCGCTGGGCCGCCCGTGCAAGCCCCGCGAGGTGGCCGATCTGGTGGGCTTTCTGGTGTCGTCGCGTGCGGCATCCATCACCGGCACCGAATATGTGATCGACGGCGGCACCGTGCCGACGGTGTGACGAAAATAGGAGCTTTTTAGGCCGCTAGCGCATGTAGTACCTATACCAGTAGCTACGCTTTACATAGCAATTGCATCGCGCTACAGTGGGGGACCAGGCAAGCCTGTTCCATGCGCATTGCCGTGGACCCCGTTGCATGACCGTGCGGGGTACGGAAATGATGGCAACCCCTAATTTTTAAAGGAAAACCATGGCGATCCAGGTTCAACGACCTACTGCCGCCTTCGTGGGCGCATCCTGGATCACGCTCCTGGTCGGGGCCTCCGACTACATGTATAGCCTGTCGAACGCCACCATGCAGCTCAACGAGAAGGGCTACTACCTGACGGTTCTGCTGTACGGCCTGTTTGCCGCCGTGTCGCTGCAAAAGTCGGTGCGCGACCGGCTTGAAGGCATCCCTGTCACCGGCATCTACTTTGGCCTGTGCTGGCTGTCGCTGGCCATCGTGGTGGTGCTGTTGTCGGTGGGACTCATCAATGCCACGCTCTCGCAAAGCGAAAAGGGCTTTTACGCCATGTCCTTTCTGCTCAGCCTGTTTGGCGCGGTCGCGGTGCAAAAGAACACCCGCGACATCGCGCTGTTCAAAAGCGATACGCCGCCACACGAGGCGGGCTAGAACGCTCTTTTCAGGCGGTGGCCGCTTCTTCCTGGGCCGCAAACTGGTTGGCAGGCACCTGCAGGCCCAGGGTGTCGCGCAAGGTGGTGCCGGGGTAGCCGGTACGGAACGCGCCACGCGCCTGCAACACCGGTACCACCTTCTCCAAAAAGTCATTCGCCCCCAGCGGCATGATGGCGGGTAGCACCACAAAGCCGTCACAGGCACGGGCTTCGTGCCAGGTGATGAGCTGGTCGGCCACCTCGTCGGCCGTGCCCAGCGGCGCAAAAAATGACAGGCTCTGGGCGTACCACACGCCCAGTTGGGCCAGGGTCAGCTTCTCGTCCAGGGCCTTTTGCAGCACTGCCTGAAAGCGCCCCTTGCTGCCGGTGATGCGAGCGGCAATATCGGGCACGGGGGCGTGCAAATCGTACTGGGCCAGGTCGTGGTTCATGCTGGCCGACATGAAGGTCAGCGCGGCCTGGGGCAGCACTTTCTCGTTCAGCTCGCGTTGCAGGTCCAGCGCGTCCTGCCGCGTCTGGCCGACGATGGGCACGATGCCGGGCAGCACCTTCAGGCTGTCAGGGTGGCGGCCCACGGTCTGCAGCTGCTGCTTGAAGCGGGCGTAGAAATCGCGGGCCTTCTCCCGCGTGGGCTGCACCGCAAAAACCACCTCGGCCTGCTCCAGCGCCGTGCGTTCGAAGTTGCTGGACACACCGGCCTGGATCTGCACCGGGTGGCCTTGCGGCGGGCGCGGCACATTCAGCGGGCCGCGCACCTTGAACCAGGCCCCGTCGTGGTCCACGCGGTGCACCTTGCGGGCATCGCCGTAGATGCCATTGGCCTGGTCGCGTACCAGCCAGCCGTCTTCCCAGCTGTCCCAGAGCTTTTTCACCAGGGCGACGAATTCCTGTGCCTTGTCGTAGCGCGGGCCGTGGCCCAGGTGCTGGGCCTGGCCGTAGTTGCGCGCCTCGCCGTCGCTGACCGAGGTCACCACATTCCAGCCCACGCGGCCACCGCTGAGGTGGTCGATGGTGGCCAGCATGCGGGCCGTTGTATAGGGCTGGCTGTAGGTGGCCGACACCGTGGCCGCCAGACCGATGTGCGAGGTGGCCCCTACCAGCGAGGCCATCACGCTCAGCGGCTCGGCATGCTGGGGCAGGGCGCGGGAGCGCACGGTGGCGGCAAAGTCCCCGCCGTACACGTCGTCCACCGACAGCTTGTCGGCCAGAAAAATCATGTCCAGGCAGGCTTTTTCGGCCTTCTGCGCCATGTCCTTGTAGAAGCGCCAGTCCAGCGGCGCGGTCGTGCCCGCCAGCGGATGCCGCCAGGCACCCAGCTGGCTGCCCACCTCGCTCAGGTACAGCGCAAGGTGCATCTGCCGGCCGTGTGTGGCCGCACTCATGGGTTGAACGCGGTGTCGAGCAGTTGCTGCGCGTCCAGGCGCTTGGGGATGAGGCCGGAGGCCACGTACAAATCTACCGTGGCCTGCTGCAGGCGCAGCGTACTGTCGTCGATCCTCAGCGGCGCATGGCCTTCGCGGCGCTGCTTGCCCAGGGCCACGTCTTCGGGGATGTTGACCAGCTTGGCGATCAGCTTGGAATAGGCTTCGGTATGCGACTGGCCCCAGCTGCGGGCTTTGGCGTTGCGAGCCACGAAGTCTTTCAACGCGTCTTTTTTGTCCTTGATGGCCTTGTTGGAGCCACGAAGTACGACACCGCCGGGTAGGCCTTGCCGTCCACCAGAATGCGCGCGCCGGACTTCAGCGTGGCAAACGACACATACGGCTCCCAGGTCACCACCGCGTCCACCGAGCCCTGCGTCAGCGCCAGCGTGGCCTCGGACGGGGCTAGGTAGGCCAGCGTCACTGCCTCCGGCGGCAGCCCGGCTTTGGCCAGTACTTGCAACAGCAGGTTGTGGCCCGACGAGCCGCGCACCACGGCAATGCGCTTGCCCTTGAGGTCGGCAATGCTTTTATACGGTGCGGCGTTGGCCACGATGATGGCGTTGCCCTCGTAGGCCGTGGCAAAAATAGCTTTGGCCTGCAGGCCCGCGGCGGCGGCAAAGGTCAGCGGCGCGTCACCCACTGAGCCAGCATCGATGGCCTCGGCACGTAGCGCCTCCAGCAGCGGTGCGGCGTTGGGGAACTCGCTCCATTCCACCGTGTAAGGCAGGTTGTTCAGCACGCCTGCGGCCTCCATCACCGCGCGGGCATTGCCGCGCTGGTCGCCCACGCGCAGGGTGACGGGTTGGGCCAGGGCGGCGGTGGCCGCGAAGGCCAGTAGGCCCAGGCCCAAGGCCCGGCTGGCGAAAGAGGGGAAACGCTTCATGGAGTGGCAGGCAGGTAGAAAAAACAGCCTGCATTCCAGCACCCCGGCCCGCCACCGGCAACGAATGCCTGCGGCTATCCATATGCGGTTTTTGGTTTTTCAGCCTTTTAGGCTGCTAGCGCTTATGGACAGTGAGTGGTGAACTAGCGCTCGGCCATCGCCAGCCGCGCGGCCATGCCCAAAAACACTGTACCCGCCATGCGGTTCAGCCACAACTGGGCCGATGGCGAGCTGCGTAGCCGGGTGCTGACGGTGGCGCTGAAGTAGGCGATGGCCCCAAAGGTGATCAGCGTGGAGCCGATGAAGATGGTGCCCAGCACGCAGAGCTGGATGGCAATCGAGCCGCGGTCGGCGTGCACAAACTGGGGCAACAGCGCCAGAAAGAAAAATACGATTTTCGGGTTGGTCAGGTTCATCACCCAGCCGCGCAAAAAGATGCGCCGCAGCTTGGGTTGCTGCTCCACCGGGCCCGCCAGCGTGCCCGCCGGGGCCCGGAACGCTTGCCAGGCCAGATAGGCCAGGTAGCCCGCGCCCACTACCTTCAGCACGGTAAATGCCGTGGCCGAGGCCGCAAAAATCGCTGCCAGGCCCAGTGCTACCGCCAGGGTGTGCACCGCCAGCCCCGCGCACATGCCCAGCATGGCCACCAACCCGGCTTTGCGGCCTTGGGTGACCGATTGCATCATCACAAAAATATTGTCCGGGCCGGGGGCAAAACCCAGCACAAAAACCAGGGCGAAGAAGGCGAGGCAGGTGTCGAGAGACGGCATAAAGAACCTTTGAGGAATGGCGTGCTGCTGTTACAGCGTGTCGGCGCGGGCAAATTATGCGCTGGGTGTGGCGGGGATAATTCCCGTATGCCCATCCCCCGCAAAACCCAGCTCGACCCCCTCGCCATTGCCCTGTTACTGGTCTGCTGCATGTTCTGGGGCTTCCAACAGACGCTGGTCAAGGCGACCATGGCCGAGGTGCCGCCGGTGTTCCAGGCCTGCGTGCGCTTTGCCGGGTCCACCGTGGCGGTGGCGCTGTGGTGCCGGTGGCGCGGCGTGCGGCTGGGCATGGCTACGGAACCCGTGGGCGCATGGCGCTTTGGGCTGCTGGCGGGGCTGCTGTTTGCATCGGAATTCGCCTGCATCCACGCCGGGCTGCAGTACATGCTGGCCTCGCGCTTGACGGTGTTTTTGTACAGCGCGCCGTTCTGGGTGGCGCTGCTGTTGCCGCGCTTTATTCCCGCTGAGCGGCTGCGCGGCGGGCAGTGGCTGGGCCTGGGCTGCGCGTTTGCGGGCTTGGCGCTGGCCATGGGCGAGGGTTTGTGGGGCCACCCGGCGGGCAGCGCCTATCCGCTGGGCTGGCTGGGCGATGCACTGGGCTTGCTGGCCGGGCTGATGTGGGGGCTGACCACGGTGGTGATCCGCACTACGCAGTTTGCCCGCGTGCAGCCCGAGAAGCAGCTGCTCTACCAGGTGGGCGTGAGTGCTGCGGTGCTACCGCTGGTGTCGTGGGCGCTGGGTGAGCCGTGGAGTTTTCATTTCAGCGCGTTTGCCACCGGTTCGTTGCTACTGCAGGCCCTGGTGGGCGGCTTTGTGAGCTACCTGGCCTGGATGTGGATGCTGGGCCGCTACCCGGCCACGCGGATGTCGGTGTTTGTGTTTTTGACCCCGGTGTTCGCCCTGCTGTTTGGCGCTTGGTGGCTGGGCGAGCCGCTGTCGGCGGGCCTGCTGGGGGCCATGGCGCTGGTGGGCGTGGGCATTGTGCTGGTGAACCGCCAGCCAGGTGCGCAGGCCCAGCCAGCAGTAATTTAATGGTCTTTTAGGCCGATAGCGTATATGCAGCCTACACTATTGGCTACAAATTAAATAGCAATATGGCGCAGATTAACCTTTTTTGCTGCCAAACGCCAGCAGCAAGCCACCGACCACAATTGCACCTACGCCGGCCCAGACGGGGACGTTCACGGTTTCTTTTTCTTTCACCGACAGCTCCAGCGGCCCTATTTTGACGGCGGTGGTGTCCTTGGTGTAACTGAAGCTGCCGTAGACCAGGGCGAGAACCCCCGCGGCGATGAGGATGACGGCGACAAGTTTGGTAGCGTTCATGGGCTGGGGGTTTCCTGGAGTTGCGCGCGGCGGGCTGCTGCGCTTTGGGGGATTTTGCGTTACGTGGAGGCATCAGCGCGCTCGGCCCAGCGTTCGCGCCAAGCCTTGAAGGCATCGACCGGCAGCGGTTTGCTCATGTAGTAGCCCTGGGCCTCGTCGCATTTTTGCTCGCGCAGCAGGTGCCAGATCTCGATGTTTTCCACGCCCTCGGCCACCACGCTCAGGCCCATGTTGTGGGCCAGGTCGATGGTGGAACGGACGATCTTGGCATCGTCCGGGTCGCGTTCCATGCCCATCACAAAGGATTTGTCGATTTTGAGTTCGTCCACCGGCAGGCGCTTGAGGTAGGCCAGGGACGAGTAGCCGGTGCCAAAGTCGTCAATGCTGAGCTTGAAGCCGCGTTCGGACAGGCGTGTGAGCGTGCCTTCGGCGCGCAGCGGGTCGTCCATGATGGCGCTCTCGGTGATCTCCAGGCAGAAGCCTTCGGGGGCCACCTGGTGCTTGGCCAGCAGCACGTCCAGCCGGGATGGAAAGTCCAGGTCCAGCAGATCGCGGGTGGACAGGTTGACGGAGATGCGCAGGGCTTGGTCGGGCAGTTGCAGCCCGGCCCACTGGCGCGCGGCCTCGTCGAACATCCACAGGGTGAGCTGGCGCACAAAGCCGGTTTGCTCGGCAAATGGAATGAAGGCATCGGGCGGCACCAAGCCGCGCACCGGGTGCTGCCAGCGCACCAGAGCCTCGGCGGCGATGACTTTGCCGCTGTCCAGGGCGATCTTGGGCTGCAGAAACAGCCGCAGTTCGTTGTGCTCTACCGCGTGGCGCAGCTCGGACAGCAGGGACAGGGTTTGCTTGCTGGACGAGTCGAGCGCCGGGTCGTAGAGCTGGAGCACGGTGGTTTTGCGCTTGGCCACGTACATGGCGACCTCGGCGCGGCCCAGCAGGGTGTCGGTATCCAACGCGTGCTGCGGCCAGCAGGCAATGCCCATGCTGGCGCTCAGGTCCACGGTCTGGTCGTCAAAGCTCAGCGGGGCCTCGAACGCGTGGGCGATGCGCGCGGCCATGGCCATGGCGGCATCGGCATCGGCGTGGGGCAGCAGGATCGAGAATTCGTCGCTACCCAGCCGGGCCACCAGCGCTCCGCCTTCCATGCGCGCATGCAGGCGCTCGGCCACGGCGATCAGCAGGCGGTCGCCCAGCGCGTAGCCGAGGATGTCGTTGACGTGTTTGAAGCGGTCCAGGTTGAGGGTGATGACGGCCAGCGGGCTTTGCAGCTTGTCGCCCTGGGCGTCGCGGTTGGCGATGGCATCTTTGACATCGTTGCGAAAGCCTACGCGGTTGCGCAGCCGGGTCAGCCGGTCCCAGTAGGCTTGCTTCTGGATTTCGTCTTGCTTCTGGGAAATGTTTTTGCGCATGCGGTCAAACGCATTGGCCAGGTCGCCGATCTCGTCGCGCCGTGCGGTGTGCTGGATGGGCTGGTCGTACTGGCCTTTGCCCAGGCGTTCGGCGTTCTGCACCAGCGAGCGCAGCGGGGTGGTCACGCGCAAGGCTGTCCAGGCGCTGCCCAGGCCAAACAGCAGCAGGCCCAGTACGGTGATGACCAGCAGCACCAGTTGTACCTGCTGAAAAGGGGCCAGCACTTCGCTGAGTGAGCGCAGCAGCACGGTCTGCACACTGCCCGCCACCGCATGCAGGTTGAGGGTGCGGGTGACCAGGGTGTCGCCATCGTCGTCTAGCTCGGCCACCATGCCCCCCGCCGTTTGCAGAGCCGCCAACGCCGCCTTGGGCAAGGTGGATAGGCTGATCTGTACCGGCTGGCCCGGGGCCTGGGTGACCAGGGCCACGTGCAGGCCGGACAGGGCCAGCATGTCGTCGGCCAGCTGCTGGTCGATGGGAAAGCCCATCAGCACCCAGCCGATGACCAGCGGCGCGCGCAGCGGCACCATCACAAACTGGTAGGGCGTGTGGCCTACCAGCGCCACCGTGCCACCGAGTTCGTTGCGCGACAGCGGGATGGCGATTTGCGGCAGCACCTCGGCCACCGCCTGGGCTTCGGGGGTGTCGTTGCTGGCGCGCAGCTGTAGCTGCGGGTCGAGCAGGGCGGTGACGGTGGCTCCGATGCGGTCGCCCTGGTTTTCCAGCGCCGAGCTGATGGTTTCGACATCGTCCGAGGTGACGGCGGCGCGAAAGCCGAAGTCGCCCGACAGCAGGGCCGTGCCCTGGCGGAGTTTTTCGGCGTTTTGGTCTAGCAGGCGGCGCCAGACGCGGTCGCCCAGGGCCAGTTCGGTGGCGATCTGGGTACGGGCGTTGCGTTCAATGCTGGCGCGCACCACCAGGAAACCGGCGGTTTGCACCAGCATCAGCAGCACCAGCGAGAGCACTACGATGCGGGTAGACAGCCGCCAGCCGCCCATGTCCAGGCGCTGGATCACCCGGGAAATCATGGAGCCAGTCCGGCCATCCGCACCGCCACCGTGGCTCCGGTGGCGGGCACGTTCAGCGCCTGGTCCAGCGCGAGCGTGCCCACGGGCAGGTGGGTGTGCCAGGTGCGCAGGCGGTAGTTGCCAGGGGGCAGGTTGTCCAGGCTGACTTTGCCGTCGGGGCCGCTGCGGCCAAAGTAGGGCGTGGGCACGACGATGATCCAGGCGACCATGTTGTCGTGGATGTTGCAGCCCAGTACAGCGATGCCGGGTTTGTCGAACACCACGGGGGCGGCGGTGGTACCGGCGTAGAGCTTGAGTTCGAACTTCTTGGTGTCCGAGAACGAATACACCTGGTGGCGCACCGTGTCGTGGTTGGGGAACTGCACTGCCGTGCCCACGGTGACCACGCGCACCTGCGGATCAAATTGTTTGTTGGCCTGGGCCACTTCAGCCCCGATCAGCGGTTTGACCGCTGCCTGCGCATCCTTCGACTCCAAATACACCACCGCATCGGGCAGGGCTTTGCCTGCGCCATCTTGCATCTGGACTTGCACCGTCGCCGCCAGCACAGGGGCTGCCGCAGCACAGAGTAGGGTGGTCAGGCAGAAGGAATGGCGCATGGGCGGGAGGGGCTAAACAGCCGAGTGTGGGCTGATATTAAACCGCGCCGTCTGCCGAACGGGCGGGTACGGGCTTTAAGGCGATCAAATATCCGCCTTCAGGTAGTGCGCACCTGCGATGGGGCTGTGGTAATAGGGCGGCACCTCGGCAAAGCCCAGGTCTTCGTAGAGCGCGCGGGCGGCCTCCATCTCGACCAGGGTGTCGAGCAGCACGCAGTCGTAGCCGCTGGCGCGGGCGGCATCCAGGGCGGCTTCGACCAGTTGGCGGCCCAGGCCAAAGCCGCGAAAGGCTTTGCGCACGTACAGGCGCTTCATTTCGCTGGCGTTGGCGTAGTCCACGTTGTCCAGCGGGCGCAGGGCGCAGCAACCGGCCAGCGCGCCGTCTACCAGTGCCAGCAGCAGCGTGCCGCGTGGGGCGGCGTAGTCGCCAGGCAGGGTGGCCAGCTCGGTGTCAAACGATTGGAAGCACAGGTCCACGTCCAACTGGTCGGCGTATTCCTGAAAAATGGCGCGGGTGGCATCGAGCTCTTCAGGCTGGGTGGGCGTAAGCAATACGACGGATGCGATCTCTGGGGTGTTCAAGGCGGTGCGGGGGCGGGCTGCGACGCAAACAGTTTAGGCCAGTCGCGTGCTGCCGGGGGCAGAATTTGGAGCTACTACAGTTTTAGTAGCTGCTAGCGTAGGTGGGGTATGCGTTAGCGGCCTATTTCTTATAAAAACAGGGTTAGGCTTCTTTGAGCAGCTTTTCGATCAGCTTGTGCAGTTCGGGAAAGTCGGGCTCGCCGACAAAGCGCTTGACGATCTCGCCACGCTTGTTGACCAGGAAGGTGGTGGGTGTCAGCTGCACCTGGCCCCAGGCGTTGGCGGCGGCACCTGTGTTGTCGATGGCCACGTCAAACGGCAGCTTGCGGGTTTCGGCGTAGTTGATGACGTAGCTGGGCGGGTCGTAAGACATGGCCACGGCCAGCGTGTCGAAGCCCTGGGCGTGGTACTTGTCGTAGGTGGCAATCACTTTTGGCATTTCGCCTACGCAGGTGACGCAGCTGGTGGCCCAGAAGTTGACCAGCGTGACCCGGCCTTTGAGGTCGGCGGTGGTTTTCTGGCTGCCATCCAGTAACACATACGTGGCCATGGGGGCCGCATTGCTGCTGCTGGCGGTCAGATAATAGGCCCCCGAGCCCAAGGCCAGCAGGGCTGCTACGCTGGCGGCTACCAATGTTTTTTTCATACCAAGGGGTTCCTATGCATCGTCGCCATTTTAATTCTGCCGGGCTGTCTGCGCTGGGCGTGTTGTTGATGTCCACCGCCGCCCAGGTCCACGCCCTGTCGCTGGCCGACTTGACCGACAAAGAAGCCAACCAGGGCCTGAAAGCCGCACTGGAAAAAGCCGCTGTGGCCGCCGTCGGCCTGTTGGGCCAGACAGATGGATTCCTGGGCAACGAAAAAGTTCGCATTCCTTTGCCCGGCTACCTGGATTCTGCGGCCAAGATGCTGAAAAACCTGGGCCAGGGCAAGCGCGTGGACGAGCTGGTCACCAGCATGAACCGCGCCGCCGAAGCCGCCGTGCCGCTGGCCAAAGACGCACTGGTGGGCGCCGTGAAGAGCATGAACTTCACCGATGCCAAAAACATCCTCAGCGGCGGCGACAACGCCATGACCACCTTTTTTGCCGACAAAACCCGGGAGCCGCTGTTCACCAAGTTCCTGCCCGTGGTCACCAAATCTACCGAAAAGGTGGGCGCTGCCGAAAAATACAACCAGTTCGCCAGCAAGGCCGCCAGCTTCGGGCTGGTGAAAAAAGAAGACGCGTCCATCCAGGATTACATCACCCGCAAAGCCCTGGACGGCCTGTACACCATGATCGGCGAGCAGGAAAAATCCATCCGCCAGGACCCGGTGGGCACCGGCAGCGCGGTGTTGAAGAAAGTGTTTGGCGCCACATTTTGAGCATGTGGCGACTGGCGTTACTGGCCTTGTTGGCGCTGGCTGCCTGCAGCCCGGCACTCAACTGGCGCAGCGTGCGTTCCGACGCGCATGCGCTGCAGATGCTGCTGCCCTGCAAGCCCGACCACGCCAGTCGCGATGTGCCCATGGCGGGCACCACCGTGGCGCTGGACATGCAGGGCTGCGATGCCGCCGGAGCCACCTTTGCCGTGTCCCATGTGCACCTGGCCGATGCCCGGCAAGCCAGCGCTGTGCTGGCGGGCTGGCAGGCGGCCACGCTGGCCAACCTGCACGCGGCCAGTCCGCAGCAGCAGCCCTTTGAGCTGCCTGGTGGCCAGTTTGGCCTGCGCTGGGCCGTGGCGGGCCAGCGTGGCGACGGCCATCCGGTCAGCGCCCAAGCCGTGTGGTTTGCCCGTATCCAAGCCGATGGCGTAGACCTGTTTAATGCCGTGGTGTACGCCGATAAAACCGATACCGCCGTGGCCGACACTTTCTTTACCGGTCTGAAATTCGAGTGAACGTCCCCTCGCCCATAATTGAGCCCGCATGAACAGCATCCTCATCATTGCCCACGCCCCGCTGGCCCACGCCCTGCGCGAATGCGCGCTGCACGTGTTTCCCGACTGCGCCAACGGCGTGGTGGCGCTGGATGTGCAACCCCATACACCGCCCGAAGAAACCTTTGCCATGGCCCGTATCGCCATGGACCAGCAGGGCTCCGGGCAATTTTTGGTGCTGAGCGATGTGTTCGGTGCCACGCCCTGCAATGTGGCGCAAAAGCTGGTCGATGGGGTCAAATCCAAGCTCATCACCGGTGTCAATTTGCCCATGCTGCTGCGCACTGTCAGCTACCGCCATGAATCGCTGGAGGCCCTGGTGGCCCGCGCGCTGATTGGCGGCACGCAGGGCATCATGCAAGTCGCCATCACCGCACCCCAGAACCAAGCCCGCAAGAAGCATGATCCAAATATCCACGACCATCAACAATAAATTGGGCCTGCACGCCCGCGCCTCCGCCAAGCTCACCAAGCTGGCGGGCAGCTACCCCTGCGAGGTCTGGATCGCCCGCGGCGAGCGCCGCGTCAACGCCAAAAGCATCATGGGCGTGATGATGTTGGCCGCCGGTATCGGCAGCACCGTGGTGCTCGACACCGATGGCCCCAAAGAGCAGGAAGCCATGGACGCACTGCTGGCATTGATAGCCGACAAGTTCGGCGAAGGCCAATAGATATGGCTCACCCCCAGGCTTGTTCGCTGCGCGTAACCGCCAACCCCCTTGCAGGGGGCAATGCTGGTCGCCCGGCAGAGCCGGTTCGACGGCATTCGCTTGTGAATACGGGAGCCGTGGTGCCATGACTTTCTCCATCCACGGGTTACCGGTCGCCCGCGGCATTGCCATCGGGCGTGCGGTGCTGGTCGGCTCCAGCCGTGTAGAGGTAGCGCATTACTTCATCAAGCCCGAGCAGATCCCGGCCGAGATCGACCGCGTGCGCGTGGGCCGCAACGCTGTGGTGGACGAGCTGCAGCGCCTGCAGCACGCCATGCCCAAGGACGCACCGCCCGAGCTGACGGCCCTGCTCGACGTGCACCTGATGCTGCTGGAAGACGAGACCTTGACCACCGGTGTCAAGCACTGGATCACCGACCGCCTGTACAACGCCGAATGGGCGCTGACCACCCAGCTGGAGATCATCGCCCGCCAGTTCGACGAGATGGAGGACGAGTACCTGCGCGAGCGCAAGGCCGACCTGGAGCAGGTGGTTGATCGCATCCTGCGCTACATGAAGGGCGTGGTCTCGCCCATCGCTTTGCCGCCACCGGTGCGGCGCAAGGGTGGTTCGCACCAGATGTCGCCCGATGAGAGCCTGACCGTGCCGTTGGTGCTGATTGCCCACGACCTGTCACCCGCCGACATGCTGCAGTTCAAGCAAAGCGTGTTCGCCGGGTTTGTGACCGACGTGGGCGGCAAAACCTCGCACACCGCCATCGTCGCCCGCAGCCTGGACATCCCCGCTGTGGTGGGGGCGCGCAGCGCCAGCCAACTGGTGCGGCAGGACGATTGGGTCATCATCGACGGCGATGCCGGGGTGGTGGTGGTCGATCCCTCACCCATCATCCTGGCCGAATACGGTTTCAAGCAGCGCCAGGGCGAGCTGGAGCGCGAGCGCCTGACCCGCCTGCGCCACACCCCGGCCATCACCCTGGACGGCCATAAGGTCGAGCTGCTGGCGAATATCGAAATGCCCGAAGACGCGGTGAGTGCAGTGACCGCCGGGGCGGTGGGCGTGGGCCTGTTCCGCAGCGAATTCCTGTTCATGGGCCGCAAAGGCAGCCTGCCGAACGAAGAAGAGCAGTACCAGGCCTACCGCAGCGCGGTCGAGGGCATGCAGGGTATGCCGGTGACCATCCGCACGGTAGATATCGGGGCCGATAAGCCGCTGGACAAGGGCCACAAGGAAGACACCCACCTCAACCCGGCGCTGGGCCTGCGCGCCATCCGCTGGAGCCTGGCCGACCCGGCCATGTTTTTGACCCAGTTGCGGGCTATTCTGCGGGCGGCGGTGCATGGCCAGGTGAATCTGCTGGTCCCCATGCTGGCCCACGGCAGCGAAATCCGCCAGACCCTGGCGTTGCTGGACTTTGCCCGCGCCGAGCTGGACAACCGCGGCGTGGTCTATGGCCCGCTCAAGCTGGGCGCGATGATCGAGATCCCGGCTGCCGCGTTGACGCTGCCGCTGTTCCTCAAATATTTTGACTTTTTGTCGGTCGGCACCAACGACCTGATCCAGTACACCCTGGCCATCGACCGCGCCGACGAATCGGTGGCCCACCTGTACGACCCGCTGCACCCCGCCGTGCTGCGCCTGTTGGCCGATACCATCCGCGCCTGCCAGGCCCAGGGCAAGGGCGTCAGCGTGTGCGGCGAAATGGCCGGGGATATCACCATGACCCGGCTACTGCTGGGTCTGGGGCTGCGCAGCTTCTCGATGCATCCAGCGCAGATTTTGGCCGTCAAACAAGAGGTGTTGCGTGCCGATACCGCCCGATTGGGCCCTTGGGCGCAGCGCGTGCTGGAGTCCGAAGACCCGGTCCAGGCCATGGCCGAGCCCCTTACCGCCCGCCCCGACGGCACACCCTGCCGGGTGGATTCCGGCCTGGGGCCCTTGTCTAAGTATTAAGGGCCTAATCGGCCTATGGCGTATATTTTGTATGCGTTAGTAGCTATTATTTTAATAGCTACTAACGCTGCCGTTTCACCGCATCTTGCGGCGTGTCTGGCGTGGTTCACACCTGTTTTTGCGCTTTGGATGCGGTCCGCAGCAGTGCGTAACTGCAGGCGGCGGCCAGCAGCACGCCGATGACCGGAACCTTGAAGCCGATACCGGCAATAGCCGCCAGCAGCAAGGCCATGCCCAGCCAGACATAGCGGCTGCGGTTTGATGCTGGCGGGGGCAGCGCTTGCGCGCGCAGGGCGAGTGCGGTGCCCGGACGGACCGGGCGGTGGGTTTGTTCCATTGTGTATTTCCTTAGATGTCTGCGGGGGTGGCCCGGACGCGGGGCCGAACCTGTGTGCGTTGGCGCTGTACCAGTTGGCGCAATATCCGTCCAGCCCTGCCCAGGGCCTGGTCGACCGCCAAACGCCAGTTGCGGGCGGTGGAGGTCACCACCACCGTGCCGGCCGTTTCGGTTTGTAGCGCCAGCTGGCAGCGTTTATCAACACCGCCGCGGGGGCCGTTGACATCTGACAGCTGTACCTTTACGCGTGGCACCAGGCCTTCCAGCCGCCGCGTTACAAAGCGCACCCGGCGCTCGACGCGTTCGCGGAATTCAGTGCCTTCGGGATCTCGGGATTGAAACAGTACTTGCATGCCATATCTCCTGGGGTTGCTAGAAGCCCAACGGTACGCTGCATAACACTTCTGAAAAAGCAGATATTTGCGAAGTATGGATTCGGATAAGCAAGCCACTTGACGGCGCTCGCTCTGGTGGAGCGCAATGGCTCGGCGCTCTATAAAAATAGGCGTAAAAAAAGCTGCTAGCGCTTACAGAATAAGCGGTAGCAGCTCTCTTTTATAGAGCGGTTTACGGGTATGCAACTCAGACTCGCGTCTGCCCATACGCCGCTTGCCCGGACAAGCCGGTTTCATCCACCGCATAAGCGCTGATCGCCACGGCAGATGCCAGTGCCAACAGGGCGGCGGCGGTAAATTTGAGGGTGTTCATGGTGTATCTCCGGTGGGCCAGAGCTACCAGGCAGTGGCCTTGTCGCTATGCGACCCGGGGGGGTTAAATCGCATCGCACTCAAGGCACTGTCTGGCGAGCCGCTGGCTCGAGGGGGCTTAGCCGTGTGTTTGCACAATTTGACCGGCCTTGCGGGCAGCCACGTATTCGGCCAGCACTTCGGCGCGGGTCTTGGTGCTGATGGACACAATCTTGGGGTACTGCGCGTCGTTGAGCAGGTTCAGGCTGCCGTTCTGGCGGGCCTGTACCAGTTCGGTTTTGACTTCGGCACGGGTTTTAGCGCTGGTCGTCACCAACTCGGGGTAGTTCTTGTTGGTTTCGGCAAAGGCGCTGGTGGCGGCTACAGAAGCCAAAGCGATCAAAGCGGTAGCGGCGAATTTAGATGCAGTCATGGTCATTTCTTTCAGGTGGTTGGTTCAAAGACGGCAGCCTTGTGGTCTGCAGCCATGGCCGACTTTTTGGAGCTCTTCGGTGAAGAGCTGGTTTGCCGGATCCATGGGTTGAACTTTAGGCCTGTTGACCCGGTATCAGGGTTAACCCGTTTGATGGCATCGTTCTATTAAATTCAACGATAGGCGATTGATCGCACTAAAAATGTGGGAATTTTGGGCTGAAAATGCATGTTTCTCAGAATTGGCGCTAGACCGACCAGTCGGTTTTACGGTTTGGGAATGCGGATGCGGCTGATCATCAGCGAGCCCGACAGCGCAAACAGCAGCACCAGCGGATGCAGCGTGAAGCCGCCCAGCACCATGGAGCCGCCCCACAGTTCGTGCCGTACATTGCCGGTCCAGGCGGCCATGCCCAGCATGAACACCAGCACGATGGAGGTAGGGATCGGCGTGCCCTCAAAGTATTTCACCTTGTCGGAGCCCTGCGACAGCGTTTCGGCCGTCACGTTGTAGCGCGCCAGCCGCGACACCCCGCAGGCCACAAAAAACGCCAGCACGATGCGGTCATACAGCCCCTGCATGCCGCAGCCGTAGGCCATGATGGCCGGGGCCACGCCGAACGAGATCACATCCGCTAGCGAATCCAGCTCGCGCCCCAGGATCGAGGTCTTTTGCCGCCAGCGGGCAATCTTGCCGTCGAACACATCGAACACAAAGGCCGCTAGCACCAGCCAGCAGGCAAAGTAGATGTGCCGCACATCGCCCACTTCCAGAAAGGTCATGGTTGAAAACAGCGCCCCCACACCGCACACCGCGTTGGCCAGTGTGAACCAGTCGGCCAGGTGGAACTCGCGGATCATGGAGAAGGGTTTTTGGGGGCTATGGGGGGGCATGGGTGCAATTCCTCTGCGTCAGTGGATCAACGGGACAAGGATAGCGGCTGCGACGGCGGTCTCGCGGGCATCCGGTCAGAATTTATGAAAAAAGTGCCTCTAGCGTAGATGCTGTCTATGCAGGCAGCTACTATTTTGATAGTGGTTTGAGTAGTTCCTGCAAATCCGTTTCCGAGAACAGCGGCTCCGAGCGTCCTTGCGCACCGCTGTACATGCTCTCGGCCAGCGCGGCCTTGCGCTCTTGCAGGGCCAGGATGCGCTCTTCGATGGTGCCCTGCGCCACCAGCTTCACTACCCACACGCTTTGCGTCTGGCCGATGCGGTGGGCGCGGTCGGTGGCCTGGGTTTCGACCGCCGGGTTCCACCACGGGTCGTAATGGATGACGGTGTCGGCCTGCGGCAGGTTCAGACCCACGCCACCGGCCTTCAGGCTGATCAGGAACAAGGGCACGGCACCGCTAGTGAACTGGTCGATGAGCTGGTCGCGCTTTTGCGACTGGCCGGTGAGTTTGACCCAGGGGATACCGCGGGCTTTCAGCTCCACCTCGATGCGCGCCAGCATGCTGGTGAACTGCGAAAACAGCAGCACCTTGCGGCCCTCGGCCAGCATCTCGGGCAGGATCTCCATCAGCTGGTCGAGCTTGGCCGAGCGGGTGACCTTTTTGGCCGACTCCAGCTTTAGCAGACCCGGATCGCAGCAGACCTGGCGCAGCTTGAGCAGCGCGTCCAGGATGGTGATGTGCGACTTGGCCAGGCCCTTGCTGTCCAGCGCCTCGCGTACGGCTTTTTCGGTGGTCAGGCGGATGGCCTCGTACAGGTCGGCCTGCGGGCCTTCCAGCTCGACACGCATCACGGTTTCTACCTTGGGCGGCAGCTCGTGCGCCACCAGGGCCTTGGTACGGCGCAGCATGAAGGGCGTGATGCGGCTGCGCAACTGGGCTAGACGCTCGATGTCGCCGCGCTTCTCGATGGGGGTGCGGAACAGGCTGCCAAACTTGGCCTGGCTGCCCAGAAAGCCGGGCATCAAAAAGTGGAACAGGCTCCAGATCTCGCCCAGGTGGTTTTCCATCGGCGTGCCGCTCAGGGCCAGGCGGTGCTGGGTTTGCAGCTCGGCCACCACCTGCGCGGCCTGGGTGCTGGCGTTCTTGATGTTTTGCGCCTCGTCCAGCACCACGATGTGCCAGGGCGCTTGCAGCCAGCCTTCGCGGTCCCGCTGCAGCAGGGAATACGGGGCGATGACCACGTCGTGTTCGTGTGTGGTGTCGGCCACTTCGTGGCGGTCCTGGCCGTGCAGTACCAGGGTCCGCAGGCCGGGGCAGAAGCGCTGGGCCTCGCGCTGCCAGTTGCCCATCAGGCTGACCGGCGCAATGATGAGCGCCGGGTTGGTCAGGCGGCCTGCGTCTTTTTCTACCTGAATATGAGCCAGGGTCTGCAGGGTTTTGCCCAGGCCCATGTCGTCGGCCAGGATGCCGTTCAGGCCCGCGCGGCGCAGGAACTGCAGCCAGTTCAGGCCTTGCTGCTGGTAGGGGCGCAGGCTGGCGTGCACGCCCTCGGGCAGCGGCACCTCGGGCAGAGCGCTGCGGCCCGCGAGTTGGGTCACCAGTTCTTGCAGGGCGCTGGCCCCGGTCCATACCGCGCCTTCGCCCAGGGCGGCCCCGGCGCGCAGGGCTTCCATGCGGCTCAGGCGCAGGCTGTCGCCCTCCAGGTCGTGCTGGCGGTCGCCCACCAGCTCCAGCAGCGCGGCCAGCCAGGGGCGCAGCGGCTCGGTGGGCACGCGGATGAAGCTGTCGTCGGGCTTGCGCATGTAGACAAACGGCGGCAGCACGCGTTCGCCGGTGGCCTCGTCTGCCGGGGTGCTGGCCAACTGGTTCAGCAGGCTGGGCAGCCAGGGCAGGATATTGTGGCGCTCGCCGTTGATTTCCATGCCCAGGGACAGGTCGAACCAGGGCGATGCGTCCGGGTCGTTGGCGTTCTGCGCCTGCATCTGCACGTCGAGTGCATCGGCGCGCTGCAGCCAGTCAGTCAGTGCGTCGTCGCGGGTGACGGTAAAGCCGTCGGCGCGGAAGGCGGCAAAGTCGGTATCGGCCCAATCTAGCCAGGTCTGCTGGCTTTGCGGGCCGGGCAGGACGTAACCCGTCTGGGGTGTGCCTTGCAGGCCGTGGGCCAGCAGCTGGGTATCCATGGCTTTTTCGGCCTCGGGGTCGCGGATCAGCAGGGTGCGGGTGCTGCCCTGCTGGACGATCACGCTGGGCTCCACCGGGTCCCAGCTGCCGCGCAGCCCGGCGTAGTCGAACACCAGTTGTGCGCGCAGCAGGCCGACCTCCGCCTCGTCCTTTTTGGCCACTGGCACCAGGTGCAGGTGGCCGGTGGGCACCACGCCTTGCACGGTGGGCAGGGGCTTGAGGGTGGGCGGCATGGCCACAGCGGCCAGGCGGCGGGTCAGCGGCAATTGCAGCGGCTCGATGGCCGATTGCGGCATGGGTGGCGCGTTCAGCAGCAGCGGCAGTTGCTCGGGCGCGATGCCCTGGGTTTGGGCCAGGCCGCACAGGCCCTGGGCGGTGTCCAGGTACAGGGGCGGGTGGTTGGCATAGACCTGGGCGTTCTCGGAGCTGTGGGCCAGGCGGGATTCCAGCGTCCACACAGGTTCGCTGGCCAACGGCTGGGCGGCTTGATGCCAGCTCCAGCCCAGTTCCCGGGGGGCGGCCCAGCGCAGCGGCGCGCCCAAAAAGCCGCCGTCGGCCACGGTGAACAGTCGCCCGGTGTCGGAGGCCATTTGCAGCGCCAGCAGCCCGGCAGCGCCTTCCACCACGGCGCAGTGGGTGAGGGCGTAGGCGTAGTGGTTGGAACCATTGGCCATGCCTTTGAGCATGCGCAGCAGCTCCTGCTCGGCGGGGCTGGCGGCATCGAACAGCGGGTGGCCCGGGTAGGGCGGGGTGAGGATGTTCTTGGGCTTGGCCCACTCGCCGTTTTTCTTCAGGTAGGTTTTTTGCAACTGCAGTTGCAGCAGCTGGGTTTTTTGCTGCGTGGTGCCCGGGCACAGGGTGTAGACGAAGCTCTCGGTCTGGGCGCTGTCGGGTCGGGGGCTGCTGCGCCGGTCCAGCGCGTCAAACTGCGCCAGCCATTGGCGCACCTTGAGGGCGGCGGCATCGCGGGTGCGCTGCTCGGCCAGCAGGCGGGCGGCGGCCAGTTCGGCATCGGTGGGGGGCTTGGGCGGCGTGGCGTTGGCCGTGGCCTGGGTGCGGTAGGCGGCCTTGAGCGACAGGGCCACGGCGTGCTTGCAGTCCACGCCCACCGGGCAGGTGCAGTCAGCATCCCAGTGCGTCAGCATGCCGTGCACGTTGATGTGCAGGCGGATGCTTTGCTTATAAGGCGTGCGTTCGCTGCCCTGCACGCTGCCGGTGAGCTGCCAGCGGCCGTTGTCGATGGCCCGGACTTCGATGTCCAGCACCTTCTGGCCCCGGTACAGGGTCAAGCCCCGTTCCAGGACGGTATCCGAAACGTAGTTGCCGAGATTGCGGGGGTTGAACCAGAGGCCGCCGACCGTCGCCATTTACAGGGTGGGTGCGGCGTTGGCCATCGCGTGTTCGGCCTGCTGGTCGGCGTGGTAGCTGCTGCGCACCATGGCACCCACGGCGGCGTGGCTGAAGCCCATTTCGTAGGCCTTGGTTTCGAACATCTTGAAGGTGTCGGGGTGCACGTAGCGCTTCACCGGCAGGTGGCTGTTGCTGGGCGAAAGGTACTGGCCGATGGTCAGCATATCGATGTTGTGGTCGCGCATGTCCTGCATGATCTGCAGGATTTCTTCGTCCGTCTCGCCCAGGCCGACCATGATGCCGCTCTTGGTGGGCACGTTGGGGTGCAGGGCCTTGAACTTCTTCAGCAGGTTCAGGCTGAACAGGTAATCCGAGCCGGGGCGGGCTTCCTTGTACAGGCGCGGCGCGGTTTCCAGGTTGTGGTTCATCACGTCGGGCGGGACCAGCTTCAAAATTTCCAAAGCGCGGTCATCGCGGCCGCGGAAATCGGGCACCAGCACCTCGATCTGGGTTTGGGGCGAGAGTTCGCGGATATTTTTGATGCATTCCACAAAATGCCCGGCACCGCCGTCGCGCAGGTCGTCGCGGTCCACGCTGGTGATCACCACGTATTTGAGCTTCAGCTTGGCGATGGTTTTGGCCAGGTTCAGCGGCTCGTCTGCGTCCAGCGGGTCGGGGCGGCCATGGCCCACGTCGCAGAACGGGCAGCGGCGGGTGCACTTGTCGCCCATGATCATGAAGGTGGCCGTACCCTTGCCAAAGCATTCGCCGATGTTGGGGCAACTGGCTTCCTCGCATACGGTGTGCAGGTTGTTTTCGCGCAGGATTTGCTTGATTTCGTTAAAGCGGGTGCTGGGCGAACCGGCCTTGACGCGGATCCACTCGGGCTTTTTCAGCATTTCGCCCTGGACCACCTTGACGGGGATGCGCGACAGCTTGGCACCGGCCTTTTGCTTGGCAAGTGGGTTGTACGACTCTACAGATTGCGCGTCGCGGACGACTTCGGTGGTGCTCATGGGCGGTTTCTTTGTCAGGATGGCCGGAGCCTGGATTATCGCCGCAGCCCACCAACGGGCCGCGTGGTCATTACTTACCCCTGCGCCCATAGCCAGAACCCAGCCTTAGGTGTGTGCGCCGTTCAGCGCGCGATTAGAGCTTCCTGTCTTGGAAATGTCGCAGAGTGGGCGTTATAGTTCAGTCCATGTTGCAGTGCAACATAAAACCCTGTACTGATCCTTCACCTTTTTTTATATTGGAAACACCATGCTGAACTTTGAACAAATCACCGCCAACCAAAAATCCGCTGTGGCCAGCCTGTTCGCCATGTCCAACTCCCTGTTCGACAGCGCGCAAGCCCTGGTCAAGCTGAACCTGCAAGCCGCCAAGACCACGCTGCAAGAAACCGAAGAAGCCGTTTTGACCGCTGCTTCGATCAAAGACCCCAAGGAACTGGTTGAGCTGGCCACCAAGGTGGCCAAGGCCACTCCTGAAAAGGCAGCTTCCTACCTGCGCCACGTGCAAGCCATTGCCACCGCCAGCAGCACCGAAGTGCGCACCTATGTGGAAACCGCTACCTCCGGCGCTAAGGCCGAACTGGCTACCTTGGTGGATGCCGCTGTGAAGAACGCACCTGCCGGCAGCGAAAACGCTGTGGCCCTGGTGAAGTCGGCTGTGGCCGCTGCCACCACCGCGTTTGAAACCGCCCAAGCTTCCGCCAAGGAAGCCACCGACAAGGCTGTGGAAGCCGTAGTCGCTCAAATGGAAGCCAAGGCTTAAGCCTGCTTTCTGTGTGCGGCCCTTAAAGGGGTTGCACATCGCGGACAATATCGCCTTACGGCCTGGTTAATCACCGGGCCGTTTGTCTTTGTGGAGAACCAATATGAACAACGCCCCCTCATTTTTCGCCCGTCTGTCGCTCGCTTTTGCAGTTTTGGGCGACAGCACGCTGGCCGCCAAGGTGCAGGATGTACGCAATGGTGTCGAGCCCGCCGCTCCGCCTGCGCCTCCCGCGCCCCCGCCACCCCCCGTCCTGAAAGTCGCGACCCCCGATGCCGCCCTGCAGTTGCTGGGCCTGCTGCAGCGCGAGGCCCGGTTTGTGGACTTCATCCAGGAAGACGTGGCCGCGTACTCGGATGCCGACATCGGCGGTGCTGCCCGCCTGGTGCACACCGGCTGCCGCAAAGTGTTGCAGGAGCACTTCACCCTGGCCCCGGCGCGGCCCGAGGTCGAGGGCAGCCGCATCGTGCTCGAAGCCGGGTTTGATGCTGGCACCGTGCGCTTGACCGGCAACGTGGTCGGCAACGCCCCGTTCCGCGGCACGCTGCGCCACCCCGGCTGGAAGGCCACCGACGTGCGCCTGCCCCGCACCACCGAAGGCCACGACCCGCGCGTCATCGCCGCTGCCGAGGTGGAACTGTGAGCGATATGCCTACCCCCCGTTTTGCCATCGGCATCGACCTGGGCACCACGCACTGCGCGCTGTCGTGGGTCGATCTGGCCAATCCCGAAGCCCCCCCGCAAATCCTGCCCATCGCCCAGCAAAGCGCCCCCGGCGCGGTGCAGGACTACGCGCTGCTGCCATCCTTCATCTACCTACCGCACGCCAGCGAATTTGCCGACGGCGACCTGGCCCTGCCCTGGCACAGCGAAACGCATGCCGTAGTGGGTGAATGGGCCCGCAGCCACGGCGCGCAAACCCCCATCCGCCTGGTCTCCAGCGCCAAAAGCTGGCTCTGCCACGCCGGAGTAGACCGCCGCGCCGCCATCCTGCCGAACGACGCGCCCGAGGAAGTCGCCCGCATCTCCCCGCTGGAGGCCAGCACCCGCTACCTGGCCCACCTGCGCGATGCCTGGAACCACACGCATCCCGACGCGCCGTTTGGTGCGCAGGCGCTGACGGTCACCATCCCCGCGTCCTTCGACCCCGCTGCGCGCGAGCTGACCGCCGAAGCCGCCCAAGCCGCGGGTTACACCGGCGTGACCCTGCTGGAAGAACCCCAGGCCGCCTTGTACAGCTGGATCGCCCAGAGCGGCGGCGGTTGGCGCAAGCAGGTCAAGGTGGGTGACGTGATTTTGGTGGTGGACGTGGGTGGCGGCACCAGCGACTTCTCGCTGATCGCCGTGGTCGAGCAAGACGGCAACCTGCAACTGCACCGCGTGGCCGTGGGTGAGCACATCCTGCTCGGCGGCGACAACATGGATCTGGCCCTGGCCCATGGTGTGGCCCGCCAGTTGGCGGCAGAAGGCAAGGCACTCGACCCATGGCAGATGCGGGCGCTCATCTACGCCTGCCGCCTGGCCAAAGAAAAACTGCTCAGCGATGCAGACGTGCACACCGTGCCGCTGCTCATCCCCAGCCGGGGCGCGCGCCTGATTGGCGGCTCGATCAATGCCGAGCTGAGCCGTGACGCGCTCACCGCCACCATCCTGGAAGGTTTCTTCCCCCAGGTGGAGAGCCACGCCCGCCCCGTCAGCCGCGCCCGCGCGGGTTTGACGCAGCTGGGCCTGCCCTACGCGCAGGACGCCGCCGTCACCCGATACCTGGCCGCCCTCCTGGGCCGCCAGGTCGGTGCCACCGCCGCACTGGAAGGCTTTGCGGCGCAGCAGGACGCGAGCTTCCTGCACCCCACCGCCGTGCTGTTCAACGGCGGCGTGTTCAAGTCCGACCTGCTGGTGCAGCGCACCCTGGCCACGCTCAACGGCTGGCTGCAGGCCGAGGGCGCACCGGAGGCCCGCCTGCTCGACGGCGCGGACCTGGACTTCGCCGTGGCCCGGGGTGCCGCCTACTACGGCACCGTGCGCGGCGGCCAGGGCATCCGCATCCGTGGCGGCACGGCCATGGCCTACTACGTGGGCGTGGAATCCGCCATGCCCGCCGTGCCGGGGCTGGAGCCGCCGGTGCATGCCCTGTGCGTGGCCCCGTTCGGCATGGAAGAGGGCACCGAAGCCGCTCTGCCACCCCAAGAGTTCGGTTTGGTCGTAGGCGAAGCCGTGCGCTTTCGCTTCTTTGGCTCCAGCGTGCGCCGCGACGACACGGTGGGCCAGATGCTGGACTTCTGGACCCCCGACGAGCTGCAAGAGCTGGCCGAGATCGAAGCCACCTTGCCCGCCGAGGGCCGCGCCGTGGGCGAGGTCGTGCCGGTGAAGTTGCATGCCCGGGTGTCGGAAATCGGCACACTGGAGCTGCTGGCCGTGCCCCGCAGCGGCGGCGAAGGCTGGAAGGTGGAATTCGAGGTGCGTTCGGATTCCGAGCTGGCGTGAACGCTCCTCGTCTGGCGGTAGGGCTTGTTTTATATATAAAAACAGCCTCTACCGTATATTCCACCTTCATGAGTAGCTATGGTTAAAGTAGCAAAGGCATTCGCGCCGTTCAGCGTCGGTATCGACCTTGGCACCACCCATACCGTAGTGGCCTATGCCGCGCGCGGGGCAGCCAAGATCCAGATCTTCGCCATTCCCCAGCTCGTGGCGGCGGGCGAGGTGGCCGCGCTGCCTTTGCTGCCCTCGGTGCGCTTCCACCCCGCGCCCGGTACGCTGCTGGCGGCCGATGTGCAATTGCCGTGGCCATCCGCAGAATCTGCCGTGCTGGGCCGTTTCGCTCTGGAGCTGGGCGCGCAAGTGCCGGGCCGCCTGGTGGCCAGCGCCAAAAGCTGGTTGTCGCACACGGCGGTGGACCGCACCGCGCCCATCCTGCCTTGGGGCGCACCCGACGAGATACCCAAAGTCTCGCCCCTGGCCGCCAGCGCCAGCACCCTGGCCCACGTGCGCGCCGCCTGGAACGCCCAGCACCCGCAAGCCCCGCTGGAACAGCAGGACATCGTGCTCACTGTGCCCGCGTCCTTCGACGAAGGCGCGCGCGCTCTCACGCTGCAAGCCGCCCAACTGGCGGGTTTGCCCAAGGTGCGCTTGATCGAGGAACCCCAGGCCGCGTTTTACGACTGGGTCTACAGCCACCGCAGCACCCTGACCGACGATCTGCACGCCACCCGCCGTGTGCTGGTGGTGGACGTGGGCGGTGGTACCACCGACCTGACGCTGATCGACGTGAATGTGGTGGACGGCGAACCCAAGCTGACCCGCACCGGCGTGGGCGACCACCTAGTGCTGGGTGGCGACAACATGGACCTGGCGCTGGCCCACCTGGTCGAATCCCGCCTGGGCGGCACCGAGCGCCTGTCTGCCGCGCAACTGGCCCAGCTCACCCAGCGTTGCCGCACCGCCAAAGAACTGCTGTGGAGCCCCGGCGCGCCGGAATCCACCACCGTCACCCTGCTGGTTAGCGGAAGAAAATTGGTCGGTAGCGCCCGTTCCGCAAGCTTATCGTGCTCTGATTTAGATAGCATTCTGGTTGAAGGCTTCTTCCCTTCTGTTGCCGCCGATGCCCAGCCCCAGCGTGCCCGCAGCGGCCTGGTGGCTTTTGGCCTGCCCTACGCCAGCGATGCCGCCATTACCCGCCACGTCGCCGCCTTTTTGCAGCGCCACCCTGGCGCGCTGCCGGATGCATTGCTGCTCAACGGCGGGGTGTTCCATGCTGAATCTCTGGTTCAGCGCCTGCACCACACCCTCAACAGCTGGGCGACCACGCCGCTGCAACTACTGCATAACCCGCACCTGGATGCCGCCGTGGCGCGCGGTGCCGTGGCCTACGCGCTGGCCCGGGCGGGCAAGGCCCCGCGCATCGGCGGTGGCTCGGCGCGCAGCTATTTCCTCGTGCTGGACGACGGCATCACCAGCCAGCGCGGTATCTGTGTGCTGCCCTTTGGGTCGGAAGAGGGGAAAGCCTGCACCCTGGCCGACCGCACCTTCGCCCTGCGCTTGGCCCGCCCGGTGCGCTTCTACCTGGCCAGCAGCGTCACCGACACCCGCTCCCAGCCGGGCGCGCTGGTCGATCTGTCCACCGGTGGCTTCGTGCGCCTGCCGCCCATCGCCACGGTGGTGCGGAGCGACAGTAGCGCCCGCGAAGTCTTGGTGCAGCTCAGTACCGCGCTCACCGAGGTCGGCACGCTGGAGATGCATTGCATCGCCGTGGACGACCCCGCGCAGCGCTGGCAACTCGAATTCCAGTTGCGTGGGGATGCCCCTGTGGTGCTGGAGGCCGCGCCGCACCCGCGTCTGGCCGATGCCAGCAGTTCAATAGCCCGCGTCTTCGGCGATCGCAGCCAGGGCGTGGAGGCCAAGGAAGTCAAACAGCTCCGCACCACCCTGGAGCGCCTGCTGGGTAGCCGCGAGGGCTGGGACACGCCGCTCTTGCGCACCCTGTTCGCCCAATTGCTCGATAGCGCCAAACGCCGCCGCCGCACCGTCCAGCACGAGCGCCAATGGTTCAACCTGACCGGCTACGCCCTGCGCCCCGGCTTCGGCCACCCGCTGGACGACTGGCGGGTGCAGCAGATGTGGGAGCTGTTCGCGCCCGGCATCGCCCACAGCCATGAGCCGCAGCAGTGGTCCGAATGGTGGACGCTGTGGCGGCGCATCGCCGGGGGGCTGACGGCCGAGCAGCAAGACATGGTGTTTGAGGCCATCGCTTTTTACCTGCAACCCGTGGGCGGGCCGGACGTGCCCGCACCCGACGGCCCCCGCATGCAGGGCCTGGACGACATGCTGCGCATGGCCGCGTCGTTCGAGCGCCTGTCGGTCGCCAACAAGGTGCAGCTTGGCACCTGGCTGCTACAGCGCCTGCAAAACCCCGGCGAGAACCCGCAAACCTGGTGGGCTCTGGGCCGCATCGGTGCCCGCCAGCCGCTGTACGCCAGCCTGCACCACGTGGTGCCGCCCGAAGTGGCCGCCGTTTGGCTCAAGGCCCTGCTGGCCGCCGACTGGTCCCAGGCCGAACCGGCAGCATTCGCTGCCACCCAGATCGCCCGCGCCACCGGCGACCGCGCCCGCGACATCCCCGAGGCCCTGCGCCAGCAGGTGCTGGAGCGCCTCACCGCCGCCCGCGCGGCCCCTGGCTGGATCGCGATGGTGCGCGAGGTGACCGCGCTGGACGCGGCGGACACCAAGCGAGTGTTTGGCGAGTCGCTGCCGGTGGGTTTGAAGTTGGTGGATTGAGGGTGCTATTATTTAAATAGCTGCTGATGCAGGTGAGGTATGCGCTAGGAGTCTCAATGGCTTCAGCCCCTAGCGAAACTGCTCCGCCTTGTAAAACCCGCTGTCCACCAGCGTGGCGCGCCAGTTCTTCACATCCACCAGCACCGGTTTCAGCAGAAACGCGGGCACCACTTTTTCGCCGTTGTTGTAGGTCTTTTCGTCGTTGGTGGTGGGTTTTTTGCCGTTCAGCAGGGCATCGACCATGGTGGCGGTAACCTGGGCTAGGTCGCGGTTGTCTTTGAACACGGTGGAGGTTTGCTCGCCGCGGACGATGGAGCGCACCGAGGGCAGTTCTGCATCTTGCCCGGTGACGATGGGCAAAGGCTGGCCGCCCTGGCCACTCTGGCTATATCCGGCTTTCTTCAGTGCCTCGATCAGGTCCATGCTGATGCCGTCGTAGGGCGACAGCACGGCATCCAGGTGCTGTTTGGCGTAGTACTTGTCCAGGATGCCCGCCAGCCGCGCGCGGGCAACCGAGCCGCTCCAGCGCAGGGTGGAGACCTTGTCCATGCCGATCTGGCCCGAGCCGACCACCAACTGGCCTTTGTCGAGGTAGGGCTTGAGGACAGACATGGCACCGTTGTAGAAGAAGTGCGCGTTGTTGTCGTCGGGCGAGCCCGCAAACAGCTCTATGCGCAACGGCCCTTTGCCCGCCGCCAGGCCGAGGCGGTTGGCGATGTCGCTGCCCTGCAGCACGCCGACCTGGAAGTTGTCGAAAGTGGTGTAGTAGTCCACGTGGGGGCTGCCGCGGATCAGCCGGTCGTAGGCGATGACCTTGACGCCCTTGTCGGCGGCGGCTTTGAGCACCGGGGCCAGCTGGGTGCCGTCGATCGCGCTGATGACCAGCACGGTGGCACCCTGGGCCAGCATGGCTTCGATCTGCGTGGTCTGGGTGGGGATGTCGTCGTTGGCGTACTGCAAAATGGCGCGGTAGCCCAGTTTGTCCAGCGACCGGGTCATGGCCAGGCCTTCGATCACCCAGCGCAGCGAGGTGATGGTGGGCAGGGAGATGCCGATCACCCCTTTTTCGTTTTTGTTGCCTGCCTGGGACCAGGCTGTCAGCGCAAATAGGCTGCCGACCAAGCCACCCACTAGCCGTCTGCGGTCGGATTGCATGTTGTTGTCCCCAATTGTGTTTTTTTGTTACGGCATCGTAGCAGACCGATTCCCTTGCCCTTCACCCGTATTGCGCCCTCCAAAAAATGAAAAACACCGCCCCCACCAAAGCCCAAACTGCCCTGCTGCCGCCCATGCAGGGCCTGGCGCTGGACCGCATCTTTGTACCCGCCACGTCGGCCGAATTTGCGGCCGCTACGGCCGAGATACTGGCGGCGGGGGCGGTGGGTTTTGATACCGAGGCCAAGCCTACGTTTGCGCCCGGCGAGGTCAGTGACGGGCCGCACGTGGTGCAATTCGCGCTGCCCAACAAGGCCTATTTGTTCCAGATGCACCGGCCCGATTGCCGCCCCTGCCTGCTGGAGATTTTGCAGTCCGACGCGGTGCGCAAGGTGGGCTTTGGGCTGGAGCAGGACCGGGGGCAGATCCACGCCAAGTTCGGGGTCACGATGCGGGCCGTGCTGGACCTGAATGCTATTTTCCGCGAGGACGGCTATGGCACCTCGATGGGCGTGCGTGCCGCCGTGGGCGTGGTGCTGCGCCAGCGCTTCC
The DNA here is from genome assembly GCF_025354435.1 of Rhodoferax sp. GTDB lineage: Bacteria > Pseudomonadota > Gammaproteobacteria > Burkholderiales > Burkholderiaceae_C > Rhodoferax_B. The sequence goes on along the minus strand of NZ_JANXMU010000039.1, from coordinate 16,610 downwards.
ACAAATCCAAAAAAACCACCACCTCCAACTGGGCCGTGGCCCAACTCACGCCCACGCAGATGCTCTACGCCGCCAACGACGCTTATGCGGCGCTGAAGGTGTTCCAGGCGCTGTAGCCATATGGCGCGACCTTTTCACCAGAGATACCACGGAACCGGCTTTGCCGGGCCGTAGGTATCGCCCTCTGCAGGGGGTTGGCGAAAGACGCGTAGCGCTGAAGCCTGGGGGGAGCCCTTTACACTCCGGCCATGAAACTGAAAATGGCCAAAAACTCTCTTTTTGCAGTGCTGCTGCGTTCTCCGTGGTGGGTCAGCATGCTGCTGGTGCTGGTTTTTGGGCTGCTGTCGTTTGCGCTGCTGCCCAAAGCCTACATCCCGTTTGGCCTGCTGGGAACGATGCCGTTTTTGGTGATCGGGGTTATCGCCGCCTCCCGCCAGTGGGACCTGCCCAGCACGGCGAAGGTGAACGACATGCTGGCCCAGGCCACGGCCATGCCTTGGCGCGAGTTTGCCGATGCGCTGGACGCGGCCTACCGCGCCAAGGGCTACACGGTGGCGCGTTTGAACGGCAAGGCGGCGGATTTGCTGCTATCGAAAGACGGCCAGACCACCCTGGTGGCGGCCAAGCGCTGGAAAGCGGCCAACCACGGGGTTGAAGCCTTGCGCGAGCTGGCGGCTGCCAAAGAGGCCCAGAGCGCGGCTGCCTGCGTCTACATCAGCATCGGCGGCGTGACCGACACGGCATTGCAGTTCGCCAAAGAACGCGGCATCACCCTGGTGGCCGATGTGGCACTGGCCCAGTTGCTGCTTCAGGCCGCCAAATAACGTTCCAGCTTCTGGGCAAACACCTGTGCCGCCTTGGCCCAGGCCACCACCACGCCCAGGCTGGCCATGTCCACCGTCTTTAAACCGGCGTAGCCGCAGGGGTTGATGCGGCTGTACGGCTCCAGATCCATGGCCACGTTCAGTGCCACGCCGTGGTAGGTGCAATGGCGGCTGACCTTGATGCCTAAAGCGGCGATCTTGCCCAGATAAGTGGGGTCAGACTCCAATTGTTGGGACGTGAACCCCGCCTCCAGCCGGGCGTGTCCAAACGGGTCTTGCAGGCGCACGTAGATGCCTGGCGCACCTGGCACACGCAGGCCAGTGATGTCGAAATGGGCCAGGGTTTGCACCACGGCTTCTTCCAGCCGGAACACGTATTCCTTGACGAAATAACCCGCACGCTTCAAATCCAGCAGCGGATACGCTACCACCTGGCCTGGCCCGTGGTAGGTCACCTGGCCACCCCGGTTGCTCTGTACCACCGGGATGTCGCCTGGTAGCAGCAGGTGCTCGGCCTTGCCCGCCAGCCCCTGGGTGAATACTGGCGGATGCTCACAAATCCATAGCTGGTCGTGTATATCCTCTGTGCGCTGGAGGGTGAATCCCTGCATTTTTTCCACCGTGGGCAGGTAGTCCACACGGCCGAGGATGCGGATGTCGATCATGCCGCAACCATTGCGGTGAACAGCGCAGAACCGGCTTTGCCGGGCTGCTGCTGTTGCCCCCTGCAAGGGGGGTGGCGAAAGATGCGCAGCACTGTAGCCTGGGGGTGAGTCAAAACCTACAGCGCCATCTTCACCATCGGATGGGTACTCAGGGTGCGGTACAGCTCGTCCAGCTGCTCTCGGCTGGTGGCGGTGATGGGGAGGGTGATGCCTAGGTATTTGCCGCCCTTGCTTTCGCGCAGCTCGACAGTGCTGGCATCGAAGCTGGGGTCGAACTGGGCGGCGATGGCGGTCATGGCGTGCACGAAGCCGTCGACCTTTTCGCCCATGACCTTGATGGGGAAGAGCGAGGGGTACTCGATCAGTGATTCTTTGCCGGGATCGGTGGGTTCGGTGGTGGGTGTGGTCATGGTGTGGAGCTGGGGTTTAGGCGGCTTGGGTAGCGGCGGTGTAGCCTGCGTAGAGCTGGGTGTAGACGGGGCCAGGCAGGCCGTTGCCTACCGGCTGGCCGTCTAGCGTGGTGATGGCCAGTACTTCTTTGGTGGCGCTGGATAGCAGTAGTTCGTCGGCGTTAAGCACTTCTTCACGTGTGATGCGGCGCAGTTCAAACGGGATGCCCTGGGCGCGGCAGAGTTCTTCCATCAGTCCGAAGCGGATGCCTTCCAACACGAGGTTGTCTTTGGGTGGGCCGATGAGAGTGCCGTTTTTGACCAGCCACACGTTGCTGCTGGCGGCTTCGCTCAGGTAGCCGTTGCGGAACATCACGGTCTCCACCGCGCCTGCATCCACGCCGATCTGCCGGGCAAACACCGCGCCCAGCAGGCTGGTGCTTTTGATGTGGGCTTTTTCCCAGCGGAAGTCGTCGGCGGTGACGCAGGCCACGCCCTGGCTGCGCTGGGCGGCAGAGGGCAGGTTCATCCGGGTGGCCATGGCAAACACGGTGGGCGTAATGTCTTGCGGCATGGCATGGTCGCGCAGGGCCACGCCACGGGTGATCTGGAGGTAGACCAGATGGTTGAGATTTATAGAATTTAGGCCCCTAGCGCTGGAGTGCTCTGCATGACCAGCTACCAATGTTGTAGCAATGTCGCGCCACTGTGCCTGCGTGAGCGGGTTGGCGATGCGCAGCTCGGCCAGGCTGCGGTCGAGCCGGGCCATGTGCTGCGCGAAGCGGAACAGGCGGCCCGCGTATACCGGCACTACTTCGTAGACACCGTCGCCAAAGATGAAGCCCCGGTCCATGACGCTGATTTTTGCGTCGCACAGGGGGGTGTAGGCACCGTTGAGGTAGCAGGGGGTGGATGGTAATGAGGGCAAGGCTTGCATGGCGCTATTTTGGACTGCGGGCGGGCAGGGCGCGGGTTTCGCCAATTTTCAGCAAGAAGAACGCTTCCTCGGACACGCCCTGGGCGATGCGGGCGGCGGCCAGATCTACCGGGGGCTGGTCCAGCGGTTCATCGGTCAGGTTGAAGGTACCCCAGTGCACGCCCACGCTGCGTTTGGCGTGCAGATCGCGGTGGATCTGCACGGCCTCGGCCGGGTTGATGTGCTGGTTTTGCATGAACCAGCGGGGCTCGTAGGCACCGACAGCGATCAGGGCGATGTCGAAGCCGTCGGGGCTGCGGTCCTGAAAATACGCGCGGGTGTCTTTGAAGTCCTGGCTGTAGCCTGTATCGCCACTGAAGTACCAGTGGAAATCGGCCCCGAACACAGACCAACCACCCCACAGCGTCTGAAAGCGGTCGCCCAGGGCGCGGGCCGTCCAGTGTTGCACGGGTGTGAGGTGAAACTCCACGCCGCGCACGGTGTGCTGCTGCCACCAGTCCAGCTCCACCACGTTGTGGATGCCCTGCCGGGTGGACCAGGCCTTGAGGCGCAGCGGGACTATAAAAACCGTAGCACCTTGTGCACGTCTATCCAGCGCCAGCACCGCATTGGTATCCAAATGGTCATAGTGGTTGTGCGAGATGACCACCACGTCGATGGGCGGTAGATCAGCCAGAGCCACACCCGGCGGCTGGGCGCGTTGCGGCCCCATGAACTGCACCGGCGAGGCGCGTTCGCTGAACACCGGGTCGGTCAGTACATTCAGCCCACTGGCCTGCACCAACATGGTGGCATGGCCGACCCAGGTGATGGCGGGCTGTATGGCGGCGCCGGTGTTGGCGTGGATGGCGGCCAGGTTGGGCGCGACTACGGGGGGGGGTTGTGGCGGTGGTGGCAGGTTCTTGCGCCGGGCATTCCATTGCCAGCGCAACACGTCGCGGGTCGAGCCGGGGACGGCATCGGTATAGTTATTTTTGAAGCCGGTGGCGGTATGGTGCTGCATGGCAAAAAAAGACGGTCAAGGAAGAAATGCCACAATGCAACGCCCTTGGGAAACTCCCCAGCTTTGCATTGCGTCGCAGACGAACACGCTCTGTAAAGCGTTACAGTTGTATGCACGCCAATGCTCTTGCGGGTGTCAAGGGAATATTCGTATAATAGTGGGCTTTACTAAACTTTTCAGCGCGTAAATTCATGTGAGCAGATGTCAGTGGGATGTCGTATAGCAGGTTAACAATGCCCCCAAGAATGCTTACAGAACTGGAAGATGAGGTAGTCGAGGATGATTTCAAGCCCTTGACGGCTGCGCAATCGCAAACCTGGCGTCAGCAGACTCCCATGATGTCCATTTGGGCGATTGTGTGGGGCCAGTTGGCGGCGGGGTGTCTGGTGGCCTTGGCCGCATGGCTGGTGACCGGCAAGCCCGCGATGGGCTGGTCGGCGGGGTATGGAGCCATTGCGGTAGTGGTGCCTGCAGCGTTGTTTGCGCGCGGTGTCACTGGCAAGCTGGCCCGGACCATTCCTGGCGCGGCCATGGCAGGATTTTTTGTGTGGGAACTGGTCAAGATTGTCGCCACGGTAGCCATACTGTTTGCGGCACCCCGGCTGGTTCCAGAGTTAAATTGGCTGGCCTTGTTGGTCGGCTTTGTAGTGACCATGAAGGTGGTTTGGATTGCGCTGATGTTTCGCACCAAACGCCAACGTACGGCTTAACAGGATTGATGGACTTCACATATGTCGACTGAAAACGCTGCTGAACACGCTGCTACGGAAGGCCCCAAGGCGGGCGAATACATCGTTCACCATTTGCAGCATCTGCAAAAGAACTTCTCGTTCGAGAGCGTCAAGCAAACCCACATCGTGGATTTCAGCCTGTTCAACTTGGACTCGGTGCTGTACTCGGTGATCCTGGGTATCGTGGGTTGCTTCTTTCTGTGGCGTGCCTCGCGCAAGGCGACTTCGGGCGTGCCCGGTCGCTTCCAGGCGGCGGTTGAAATCTTGTCCGAAATGGTCGACACCCAGGCCAAGGGCGTGATCCACAATGCCAAGAGTCGCAAGCTGGTGGCTCCATTGGCTTTGACCGTGTTTGTCTGGATTTTCCTGATGAACGGCATGGACATGCTGCCGGTCGATATCTTGCCCAAGATCTGGGAACACGCCTTTGTGGCCAATGGCGGTGATGCCAACCACGCTTTCATGCGTGTCGTGCCCACTGCCGATCTGTCCACCACGCTGGGCCTGTCGGTCAGTGTCTTGTTTGTCTGCCTGGTCTACAACATCAAGATCAAGGGCCTGGGCGGCTGGGCGCATGAGCTGGTGGCTGCACCGTTTGGTGACCATTGGTTTCTGTACCCCATCAACTTCCTGATGCAACTGATCGAGTACCTGGCCAAGACGGTCTCGCACGGCATGCGGTTGTTTGGCAATATGTTTGCTGGTGAATTGGTTTTCATGTTGATCGCCCTGATGGGCGGCACGTGGGCCTGGCAGTTCAACCCCTTGGCGGGTATGTTCTGGCTAGGTGTTGGGCATGTGATTGCCGGTACGGCGTGGAGCATCTTCCACATTCTGGTGATCACCTTGCAAGCCTTCATCTTCATGATGTTGACGCTGATTTATGTGGGCCAGTCTCACGAGTCGCATTAACTCCGCCGTTAAGTTTATTTAACGCGGGCGTTAAGGTTAGTTTTCGCTTTTCTCTTTCTTTTACCTGTACTTTTTAGGATTAATCATGGAAAACATTCTCGGTCTCGTCGCTCTGGCTTGTGGTTTGATCGTTGGCTTGGGCGCTATGGGTGCCTCCATCGGTATCGCTTTGATGGGCGGCAAGTTCCTCGAATCGTCGGCACGCCAGCCTGAACTGATGAACGAACTGCAAACCAAGATGTTCATCTTGGCCGGTCTGATCGATGCGGCTTTCCTGATCGGCGTGGCTATTGCCCTGCTGTTCGCTTTCGCCAAGCCTTTCGCAATTTAATTTTTGGCCGACCTTTCACGACCGAAAGGAATTAAGCCGTGAACATTAATTCAACCCTGTTTCTGCAGGCCATCGTCTTTGCGATTTTGGTGTGGTTCACGATGAAATTCGTGTGGCCTCCAATCACCAAGGCATTGGACGAGCGGGTGCAGAAAATCTCTGACGGCCTTGCTGCCGCCGACAAAGCCAAGTCCGAACTGACCAACGCCAACCAGCGTGTGGAAGCCGAACTGGCCAAGTCGCGCACCGAGACCGCGTCGCGTTTGGCTGATGCCGATCGCCGTGCCCAAGTGATCGTGGAAGAGGCCAAGGCCCGTGCCACGGAAGAGGGTAACAAGATCGTCGCCGCAGCCCGTGCCGAAGCCGAGCAGCAAACCGTCAAAGCCCGTGAGGTCCTGCGTGAGCAAGTGGCTGCATTGGCTGTGAAGGGTGCCGAGCAGATTCTCCGCAAGGAAGTCAATGCTGGTGTCCACGCGGACTTGCTGAACCGTCTCCAAACCGAACTCTGAGCGGCGAACGACCATGGCTGAAATAGCAACCATTGCCCGTCCTTACGCCGAAGCGCTGTTCAAGGCCACTGCGTCTGACCTGGACGGCACCGCCGGATGGGTCGATGAATTGGCCGCGATTGCAGCCAACCCCCAGTTGCTCCAGTTCGCCGACAACCCCCGGGTTGAGGTGGACCAGGTGTTTGAGGTGGTAGCCGGTGTGGCCAAATCGGCCCTGCCAGATGCTGCAAAAAACTTTTTGCGCATGGTCATCGAGAACGGGCGCCTGGCCGCTCTTCCCGAGATTGCTACCCAGTTCCGTGCATTGAAAAATGCCCGGAGCGGCTCCTCTGACGCGACCGTGTTCAGTGCTTTTGCGATCGACGCAGATGCCTTGGCCAACGTCTCGTCGGCGCTGGAAAAGCGTTTTGGACGCAAGCTCAATCTCACAGTGGCTTTGCAGCCGGAGTTGATTGGCGGAATTCGCGTCGTGGTGGGTGACGAGGTGTTAGACACCTCGATCAAAGCCCGCCTGGAACATATGAAATTGGCCCTGACCGCTTAACCATCGCGTTAAGGTCTGTGCCAGCGTTTTCGGCCAGAGCCCATGGCTCCGGTTGTTTGCTAACTAAAGAAAGAGAAGGAAAGAGTCATGCAACTCAATCCCGCAGAAATTTCTGAGCTGATCAAGAGCCGCATCGAAGGCCTGACGGCCCAAACCGATATCCGCAACCAAGGCACCGTGGTGTCCGTGACCGACGGTATCTGCCGTTTGCACGGCCTGTCCGACGTGATGCAGGGCGAAATGTTGGAGTTCCCCGCCGGTAGCGATGGCCAGCCCACCTACGGCCTGGCACTGAATCTGGAGCGTGACTCGGTCGGCTCCGTGATTTTGGGCGAGTACGAACACATCTCCGAAGGCGACATCGTGAAGTGCACGGGCCGCATTCTGGAAGTGCCGGTCGGTCCCGAGCTGCTCGGTCGCGTGGTGAACGCACTGGGCCAGCCGATCGACGGCAAGGGCCCGATCAACGCCAAGATGACCGACGTGATCGAAAAGGTCGCGCCCGGCGTGATCGCCCGTAAATCGGTCGACCAGCCTATGCAAACCGGTATCAAGTCGATCGATGCCATGGTGCCAATCGGCCGTGGCCAGCGTGAACTGATCATTGGTGACCGCCAGACCGGCAAGACGGCTGTGGCCATCGATGCCATCATCGCCCAAAAGGGCCAGGGCGTGAGCTGCGTGTATGTCGCGATTGGTCAAAAGGCCTCGTCGATCAAAAACGTGGTGCGTGCCCTGGAGCAGGCGGGCGCGATGGAATACACCATCGTAGTGGCGGCTTCGGCGTCTGAATCGGCTGCCATGCAGTACGTTTCGGCTTACTCCGGCTGCACCATGGGTGAATACTTCCGCGACCGTGGCCAAGACGCCCTGATCGTGTACGACGATTTGTCCAAGCAAGCTGTGGCTTACCGCCAGGTTTCCCTGCTGTTGCGCCGCCCACCAGGCCGCGAAGCCTACCCTGGCGACGTTTTCTATCTGCACAGCCGCCTGTTGGAACGCGCCGCTCGCGTGAATGTCGACTATGTCGAAGCTTTCACCAAGGGTGAAGTCAAGGGCAAGACCGGTTCCCTGACAGCTCTGCCCATCATTGAAACGCAGGCCGGTGACGTGTCTGCCTTCGTGCCGACCAACGTGATCTCGATCACCGACGGCCAGATCTTCCTGGAAACCTCGCTGTTTAACGCCGGCATCCGCCCTGCGATCAACGCCGGCATCTCGGTGTCCCGCGTTGGTAGCGCCGCCCAGACCAAGATCATCAAGAGCCAGTCTGGCGGTATCCGTACCGACTTGGCGCAGTACCGTGAATTGGCGGCTTTCGCCCAGTTTGCCTCGGACCTGGATGAATCCACCCGCAAGCAGCTGGACCGCGGTGCCCGCGTGACCGAACTGCTCAAGCAAGCCCAGTACAGCCCCTTGTCCGTGTCGTTGATGGGTGCCACTTTGTTCGCAGTGAACAAGGGCTTCATGGACGATATCGAAGTCAAGAAGATTCTGGCTTTTGAGCATGGCCTGCACGGCTACCTCAAGGACAAGAGTGCGGCTTTGTTGGCCAAGATTGAAGCCTCGAAAGCACTGGACAAGGAAGCGGAAGCTGAGTTGCACGCTGCCGTGACGGCGTTCAAGAAGACCTTCGCTTAACTAGGAGCCAGTCATGGCATCAGGCAAGGAACTACGCACCAAGATCAAATCGGTGGAAAACACCAAGAAGATCACCAAGGCGATGGAAATGATTTCCGTCTCCAAGATGCGTAAAGCACAGGAGCGGATGAAGGCAGCCCGCCCGTACAGCGACAAGATTCGCGACATCGCGGCCAATCTGGGCCAGGCGAATCCCGAGTACGTGCACAACTTCATGAAACCCAACGGCGCCAAGGCCGAGGGTTTTGTGGTGGTGACCACCGACAAGGGTTTGTGTGGCGGTTTGAACACCAACCTGTTCCGTGCGTTGACCCTGAAACTGCGCGCTGCGCAGGCTGCAGGCTTGACCGCAAAAACAGTGGCTGTGGGCGGCAAAGGTCTCGGGTTTTTGAACCGTACCGGTGCCCAGGTAGTAGCGCATGTGACCCATCTGGGTGACAAGCCGCACCTGGACAAGCTGATCGGCCCGCTCAAGGTGCTGCTGGATGCCTATGAAAAGGGTGAAATCAGCGCTGTCTACCTGGTGTACAACAAGTTTGTCAGCACCATGAAGCAAGAGGCCGTGGTGGAGCAGTTGTTGCCCTTGTCGTCCGACAAGATGCAGGCGGAAACCAAGGCCAACGGCACACAGTACACCTGGGACTACATCTACGAGCCCGATGCGCAGTCGGTGATCGACAATTTGTTGATCCGCTACGTGGAGGCGCTGGCCTACCAAGCGGTCGCGGAAAACATGGCATCCGAACATGCTGCGCGCATGGTTGCCATGAAGGCTGCTACCGACAATGCGGGTAGCGTGATTGCCGAGCTCAAGCTGATCTATAACAAGACCCGTCAGGCAGCGATCACCAAAGAATTGTCGGAAATTGTGGCAGGTGCGGCGGCTGTTTAAGCTGCGCCACTGTCCCAGTCCGTCACCGATTTCAAGATTCAATTTATTGGAGCAAAAATGGCTCAAGAAAACGCAGAAGTGAACGCCCGCGTTCAGGGAAAAATTGTCCAGTGTATTGGTGCCGTGGTGGACGTTGAGTTCCCCCGCAGCAGCATGCCCCGCATTTACGATGCGCTGAAAATGGAAGGCTCCGCGCTGACCCTGGAAGTGCAGCAGCAACTGGGCGACGGCATTGTCCGCACCATTGCGCTGGGCTCTTCCGACGGCCTGCGCCGCGGCTTGATGGTCTACAACACCGGCGCGGGCATCACCGTTCCTGTGGGCAAGGCCACCCTGGGCCGCATCATGGACGTGCTGGGTGCGCCCATCGACGAACGTGGTCCTGTCAGCCAGGATCTGACCGCTACCATCCACCGCAAAGCCCCTGCGTACGACGAACTCAGCCCTTCGCAAGAACTGCTGGAAACCGGCATCAAGGTGATTGACTTGATCTGCCCGTTCGCCAAGGGCGGCAAGGTCGGCTTATTCGGTGGTGCCGGTGTGGGCAAGACCGTGAACATGATGGAGCTGATCAACAACATCGCCAAGGCACACAGCGGCTTGTCCGTGTTTGCCGGTGTGGGTGAGCGTACCCGTGAAGGGAACGACTTTTACCACGAGATGGCCGATTCCGGCGTGGTGAACCTCGAGAACCTCGAAGAGTCCAAAGTGGCCATGGTTTACGGCCAGATGAACGAGCCTCCAGGCAACCGTCTGCGCGTGGCCCTGACCGGTCTGACCATTGCGGAATCTTTCCGTGACGAAGGACGTGACGTGCTGTTCTTCGTGGACAACATCTACCGCTACACCCTGGCCGGTACCGAAGTGTCCGCACTGCTGGGCCGTATGCCTTCCGCCGTGGGCTACCAGCCAACGCTAGCCGAAGAAATGGGCCGCCTGCAAGAGCGTATTACCTCGACCAAGGTCGGCTCGATCACCTCCATCCAGGCCGTTTACGTGCCAGCGGATGACTTGACCGACCCATCGCCTGCCACCACTTTCGCCCACTTGGACTCCACTGTGGTGTTGAGCCGTGACATCGCTTCGCTGGGTATCTACCCTGCGGTCGATCCACTCGACTCGACCAGCCGCCAGCTGGACCCGCTGGTCGTCGGTGAAGACCACTACAACACGGCCCGCGCAGTGCAGGGCACCCTGCAGCGCTACCGCGAACTGCGCGACATCATTGCGATCATGGGCATGGACGACTTGGCGCCTGACGACAAGCTGGCCGTGGCCCGTGCCCGCAAGATCCAGCGTTTCCTGAGCCAGCCGTTCCACGTGGCCGAAGTGTTTACCGGTTCGCCCGGCAAATACGTGCCCCTGTCGGAAACCATCCGTGGTTTCAAGATGATCGTCAGCGGCGAATGCGACCACATGCCAGAACAAGCGTTCTACATGGTCGGCTCCATCGACGAAGCCATCGAGAAGGCCAAGAAGGTCTAATTCCCTTCTAGGGCGCAGCTCTGGCTGCGCTCTGCACTTCACCACGCTGGACCCAAAGGAAACCTATGACCACCATTCTCGTGAATGTTGTCAGTGCCGAAGAATCCATCTTCTCGGGCGAAGCCAAGTTTGTGGCTTTGCCGGGCGAAGCGGGCGAGCTGGGCATTTATCCGCGCCACACCCCCTTGATCACCCGTATCAAGCCAGGTTCGGTGCGTATCGAAAAGGCCGATGGCACCGAAGAGTTCATCTTCGTGGCCGGTGGCATTCTGGAAGTCCAACCTAACTGCGTCACCGTGTTGTCTGACACGGCCATCCGCGGCAAGGACCTGGACGAAGAAAAAGCCAATGCCGCCAAGGCCCGCGCCGAAGAAGCTCTGCGCAACGCCAAAGGCCAGTTGGACATAGCAAAAGCCCAATCCGAGCTGGCCATCATGGCCGCCCAGATCTCGGCGCTGCGCAAGTTCCGCCAGAACCGCTAGTCTTCGCTGACCCCATCTAAAAAGCCGCTCTTGAGCGGCTTTTTAGTGGGCGGAGTGCGTGGATGTGTGGGGTGGTTTGCTCCTATTTTTAATATCAAAAATAGGAGCTGTTTATGCAGACTACCCCTGCGTTAGAGGCCGTTTAGGGTATTAAAAAGCCCTGAATATCTTATAAAAATTCAATCCACCAGCACAGGCGCGTTCGGCAGTTCATTGCCCCGTACGTCGCCCGGCAGCAGCGGGAAATGCTGCGCCAGCACCGCTGACACCTCTTCCAGCGCGGTCGTCAAACCTTCTTCCACCTGGCCTGCCTGCAAGGCCGTGCCCAGGTGTGCCACCATCGCCTGCCATTCCAGGGGGGATACGCGGGCGTTCACGCCCCGGTCGGCCACCAGCTCGATGGCGTGGTCGGCCAGCAGCAGGTAAATCAACACGCCGTTGTTGTGTTCGGTATCCCAGACGCGCAGCTTGCCAAACAGCATCACCGCCCGCTCCCGCGCGGAGGCGTTGCGCCACAGGTAGCTGAGCGGCAAACCGGCTTCGACGCAGATGCGGATCTCGCCGGTGTGCCGCTGTTCGCTGGCGCTGACCCGCAGGGAGAGCCGCTCCAGCAAGGCCGATGGCACGGTGCGGCGGACATCGCGCACATCCCAGCAGCAGTGTCCCAGGATTCGGAGGAGGTGCTTCCACATGTTGCTACCACCCACCGGAGGCACCGCCGCCGCCAAAATTGCCGCCACCGCCCGAGCTAAAGCCGCCGCCACTGCTGCTACGCCCACCAGAGCTGAAACCACCACCGCCAAAGCCTCCCATTCCGCCTAGGCTTCGGTTCAAGTCCGAGTTGCCAAAGCGCGCCAGCAGCGTGAACAGCAATGCCACCACCCCGGCCACGCCCGCAACCAGCAGACTGGCCGACAGCACCCAGGCCAGCGCACCCACAGCCCCGCCCGTCACCAAGGAGCCCAGCTTGGCCCCGAAGATGCTGCGGGCGATGGAGCCCGCAATCGGTACGGCAAATACGGCGAGGATCAGCATCTGCTGCCAGTCAAACCCGTCGTTCTGCTGTGCGGCTCTGGCTTGGGGCGCGGGCAGGGCCTCGCCCTTCACCATGGCCATGATCTGGTCCACCCCGGCATCCACGCCCCTGGCGAAGTCGCCCTGCTTGAAGCGCGGCGTGATCGCGTCCTGGATGATGTTGCTGGCTGCCAGGTCGGGAATCGCGCCTTCTAGCGTCTTGGCTACCTCGATGCGCAGTGTGCGGTCGTTCTTGGCCACCAGCAGAATCAGCCCGTCGCCCACCTCTTTGCGGCCAATCTTCCAGGCGTTGCCCACGCGGTTGGCGTAGCTGGCAATGTCTTCGGGCTGGGTGGTCGGCACCATCAGCACCACCACCTGTGCGCCGCTGCTGGCTTCGAACGCGGTCAGCTTGGCCTCCAGCGCTCGCTGCTGGCTGGCGCTGAGGGTGGCCGTGGTGTCGATCACGTGGCCGGTCAGCGCAGGCACCGGCAGCACGCTCTGGGCGTGGCCACCCAGGGCCAGCAGGGCTAGCCAGCACGCAATACACAGGCGCAGCAGCATGGGCATTTACTTCTTGAAGTCCACCACCGGCGGGGTCGAGATCGCGGCCTCGTTTTGCACCGTAAAGCTGGGCTTGGCCTGGTAGCCCATCACCTTGGCCGTCAGGTTGCTGGGGAAGCTGCGGGCCAGCATGTTGTACTCTTGCACCGTGCCGATGAAGCGGTTGCGCGCCACGGTGATGCGGTTTTCGGTGCCTTCCAGCTGTACCCGCAGGTCGCTGAAGCCCTTGTTGGCCTTCAGGTCGGGGTATTTTTCTACCGTCACCATCAGGCGGCTCAGGGCGCTGCCGAGCTCGCCCTGGGCGGCCTGGAACTTGGCAAAGGCTTCGGGGTTGTTCAACGTCTCGGGCGTGACCTGCATGGAGGTGGCCTTGGCGCGGGCTTCCACCACCTTGGTCAGCGTGTCTTGCTCAAAGGCAGCTTCGCCCTTGACGGTGGCCACGATGTTGGGTACTAGGTCGGCGCGCCGCTGGTATTGGTTCAGCACCTCGCTCCAGGCGGCTTTGCTTTGCTCGTCTAGGCGTTGGAAATCGTTGTAGCCGCAGCCGGTCAGGGCGGATGCGAGCAGTAGGGCGGGTAACCAGCGTTTCATGAAAATTCCTCCAGTGGCGGGCCGCGTGCGGGCCTCTATAGCGTTTGACCTTAGCACAGACACTCCAGGCGCTGGCCCAAAGCAAGGCAAAATCAACGCTTCTCCAATCCCGCCCAACCCCCGCGTAAGCCATGCCCAAAGCCAAACTCCAGGCTGCCACCGTGGGTGGAACTGCCGATGACACCGAAGCCGCCTTTTACGATGCCTTACAAAATGGCGACATCGATAAGCTCATGGCCTGCTGGGCCGACGAGGACGATATCGTTTGCGTACACCCTGGCGGGCCGCGTGTGGTGGGCGTGGCGGCCATTCGCAGCGCGTTCGATGCGATGTTTGGCCAGGGCCGCATCCGGGCCTGGCCCGAGCATGTGCGCCGGGTCGATGCGCTGGCCAGCGCCGTGCACAACCTGGTGGAGCGCATCGAGGTGATGACCCCTGACGGCCCGCGCGAGGCCTTTGCCATCGCCACCAACGTGTACCACAAGACCGCCCAAGGCTGGCGCATGGTGGCCCACCACGCCAGCCCCGGCACTGGCCGCGATATGCAGGAGTCGGGCAGCGTGCCCGCTCTGCTGCATTAAATAAATTTAAGAAAAACTGGCCTCTAGCGCCCATTCCATAAGCGTAATCAGCTATGAACTATGTAGCGCCTTGGTGGTTGCCCGGTGGCAATGCACAAACCATTTGGCCCGCCCTGTACTCGCGCCGCGTGTTCGGGCCCCGGCCCCAGTTTCGGCGCGAGCGCTGGATCACACCGGATCTGGACTTCATCGACGTGGACTTCTGCGATGCCGCTGCCCACATCGCCGACCCGGCAGCCAGCGAGGCCGGGCGGCCCCTGCTGGTGCTGTTCCACGGGCTGGAGGGCTCGTCGGGCAGCCACTACGCCGAGGCCTTTGCCGATTACGCGCGGGCCCACGGCATGGGATTTGTGGTGCCGCACTTTCGCGGCTGTAGCGGCGACCTCAACCTGGGGCCGCGCGCCTACCACTCGGGTGATTTTGAAGAGGTGGGTTGGGTTCTCAAGCGCCTCAAGACTTGGCACCGGGGCAAGGTGATCGCCGTAGGTATTTCCCTGGGCGGCAACGCCTTGCTGCGCTGGGCCGAGGAAATGGGCGACCAGGCCCGCCAGGTGGTGCGTGCCGTGGCGGCCGTGTGCGCGCCCACCGACCTGGCGGCAAGTGGCTGGGCCATTGGACGTGGCCTGAACCGGCAAATCTACACCCGCATGTTCCTGCGCAGCATGAAGCCCAAGGCCTTGCGCAAGCTCGACCAGCACCCCGGCCTGTTCGACCGCGAGGCGCTGATGGCCGCGCGCGACCTGTACGAGTTCGACAACATCTTCACCGCCCCGCTGCACGGCTACAACAGCACCGAAGACTACTGGGCCCGCGCCTCGGCCAAGCCGCACCTGGCGCAGATCCGCATCCCGGCGCTGGTGGTGAATGCCCGCAACGACCCCTTCGTGCCCGCCTGGAGCCTGCCGCACCAGGACGAGGTGGGCGCGCACGTCACCCTGTGGCAGCCCAGCCATGGCGGGCATGTCGGATTTCCCCACGGCCCCATCCCCGGCCACGTACGCAGCATGCCCGATGCCGTGGGCGGATGGCTGCTGCAAGCTATTAAATAAGAACCTATGGACGACATCGTCAAACAAGCCATCGCCAAATGGCCTAACGTGCCCGACTGCTACGGCTGGCTGGGCTTGGATGCGCGCGGCAACTGGTACATGCGCGACGACCCGGCGCAGGCGGCGGGGCCATTTGCGGGCACCGGGGCGACGCCGCAGAGCAAGGGCTCGCGGTTGCTGCACGAGAAGCTGATCGACTTCATCCAGCGCAACTATGAGAGTGACCGCCAAGGCCGCTGGTTCTTCCAGAACGGCCCGCAGCGGGTGTATGTGGAATTGGAAATAACGCCCTATGTGTGGCGAGTGCAGCCCGATTTTTCGGTGCTGGCCCATACCGGCCAGGCCGCGCGGGTGCAGCGTTGTGTGCTGGATGAACGGGGCCATTTGTACCTGGACACCGACCTGGGCTTTGGCCTGGTGCACACCCTGGATATGGGCTATGCCGCCGATGCGGTAGAGCAGGGCCTGTGGGTGCCACAGCCTGCCGATGCTGCGCGATTGCCCACCCAGTTCGGCTACGTGCTCAGTCCCAAGTTGCTGCCAAAATAGTAGCTACTCACGCAGGTTATATATGCGCTAGAGGCCGATTTCACTATTAAAAAAGGCCGGGTGAACCGGCCTTGCTTTGGGAGTCGTTATGCGCTTACTTGGCAGCAGACGCTGCATCTTCGGGTGCCGATGCCGCCGCCGCGGGCTTCTGCGGCACGGGGAAGCTGGCACCCCCGGCATTGGCCATGTAGACCACGGCGCGGGCGATTTCGGTGTCGTCAAAGTCGCCACCGCTTTGCGCGCCCATGGCACCCTTGCCCATCATGGCCGAGTGCAGCAGCGACTCATAGCCGGTTTTGATACGCGGGCCCCAGGCACCGGCATCGCCAAACTTGGGCGCGCCCACCAAGCCGGCGGTGTGGCAGTTGGTGCACTGGGCCTTGAAGACTTCTTCGCCGGATTTGAGCTCGCGGTTGGCATCGCGGATTTCGACGGCGCCAATCTTCTGGATGCGGGCCGCTAGAGCTTGGCTTTGCGACTGCTCCGTCATGCCGCCCAGGGTCATGGAATCGGTCGTGTTGGTACCCGCCGGTTTGGCGGCTGACACCACAAAGTACACCAAGCCAATGATGGCAAAAATCGGAATCACGAATGAGAAAAACACCGCCAGCAGCAGTTGCTTGGGATTTTTGATGGGACCGGTGTGGTCTTCTTCTGCTGCGTGGTCATGGGGGTTGGCGCTCATGGTGTCCTCAAAACATCGGGTACAAATCGGGGGCTCTATCCGGGGGCTCTATCCGGGGGCTCTAATCAACCCGCGAGTATAACCGTCGCCCTTTTACAGGCCCCGGTAATCGCTGGTTTTTGGCCGCTACGACCAGCGGCTACAATCGCTCACGTTGCGGCTGTAGCTCAGTGGATAGAGTATTGGCCTCCGAAGCCAAGGGTCGTGGGTTCGATCCCCGCCAGCCGCACCA
>NZ_JANXMU010000005.1 GCF_025354435.1 Rhodoferax sp. | reverse complement strand
GGCGCAAAGTGGGCCCAAAGGCCCGCGAACCTAGCCCCAAGGGGTTAGAAAACGACTCGTTTTGGCCGGATTCGGCGCATTCTTGTTATCAGTACCCCGGAAGAGCCATTTTGAATGGCCTTGTTCAGCATTGCCTTAACCCCCAGATCCAGTACAGGCCGGGGCGGAATGTAGCTGGGCCCGCCCAGCGCCTGCATGTCGGCGATCAACGGGTTGTCGACTCCGCTGGCCAGGTCGGCCAGGGTGGTACCCGCAATGGTTTGCTTGGAAATCCCTGCGCCATTGCAGCCCACTGCAGCGTACACATTCGGGCCGAGCTGTCCCCAACGCGGAGCGCCGTTGCGGGTGAAGCTGATCAGCCCGGACCAGCTGTGCGCCATCGGCACATCCCGCAACTCGGGAAAACGGGACAGAAAAATCTGCCGATGCTGTGACACCTGGCGTTCAGAATCCGCCGCACGGTTGTGGAGTTGGGGCGTGTGCCGCACCTGCTGGCGGATCAGCACACGGTGATCGTGCGTGTAGCGTATGGTGGCCCCGGCGACTGCGGACAACGGGGTCAGGCCCCAGTCGTCGGGATGGCCGATGCGCTGGCGCTGCTCCGGGGTCAGGGGCTGGGTGAGTGAGGCGTAGGTGGACAGGTTCACCAACTGGTTAGCCAGGCCCGGCAATTGCGCGGCAGCCCCATTGGTGGCGATGACCACGTGCCGTGCACGGATCTCGCCGCCGGGTGTCTGCACCTCGGACGGGGATCCAAAGTTGAAGTCCAGCGCAGGCGTTCGCTCGAACAGGCTGACATTGGCTGGCAGGTGGTCCGCCAGGCCGCGGGTCAATGCGGCGGGGTTAAGCAACACACAGCCAGGCGAAAAAATGCCCAGACCGTAATAGCCAGTGCCCAGGCGCTTTGCCAATGCGGCTTTGTCCAGCAGTTCGAAGGGTACTTTCAGGGTTTCCAATGCCCTTGCGTAGGCTTGCATTGCCGGGGTTAATTCCGGGGACACCGCTGCTTGGAATTTGCCTTGTTCCCGCCAGTCGCATGCAATGCGGTGGTGCAGAACCAGGGCTTTCAAGTCCGCGGTTCCTGCCTGCAGCAGACGTTTGTAGTTGTCTGCGGTTCGGAGTTCGGCCACCGTGCTGCCCACGCTGTGCGGGATATCGATGGCAAAACCGGAATTGCGCCCGGAAGCGTTGTCGCCCACTGTGCCTGCGTCGATCAGCACCACATGGTCTTGCGGACGGTTTTCTGCTACGCGCCTGGCAAAAGCCAGCCCAGCGTACCCGGCACCCACGACCAGCCAGTCGGCCGCGTGTTTGCCCTGCAACGGAGCGGTTATCTGGCGCGTCGGCAGCAGGGCCGACCAGCCATTTACGTTGTCGTCCAGGGGCAGGTGGCGAACCCGCACCCTGTCGGATTGTGCAGTAAAGAAATGCTCCAAAGGTGCTACCAGGCGGCCAGGCCGGTGCCCTTGTAGACCTTGTTCAAGGCCTCTTTCACCGCATCGTTTTGGTAGGCCGCAACCAGTCCTTTGACCCAGGGCGCATTTTGTTTGTCGGTCTTGACGGCAATGAAGTTGTTGTACGGGTTGTTGGCGACTTTTTCCTGGGCGATACGGTCCTTGTCGGCCTTCAGCCCGGCCTTCAGAGCCCAGTCGGTGTTGACCACGGCAGCGATCAAGTCGTCGATGCTGCGGCCCAGAATACCAGCGTCCAGTTCCTTGATCTTGAGTTCCCTGGGGTTGGAGACGATGTCCGCCGTGGTGGCGAGGATGCCCGATCCCTCGCGCAGTTTGATCAGGCCTTCGCTTTGCAGCAGCAACAGGGCGCGGCCTTCGTTGGAGGGGTCATTCGGCACGCCAATGACCGCGCCCTTGGGTAGGTTGGCGACGGAGCTCACTTTGCGTGAATACAGCCCAATGGGCCAGACGGCGGTGTAGCCGACCGGTGTGATCTGGTAGCCGCGGGTCTTGATCTGGTTGTCCAAATACGGCTTGTGCTGGAAGGCATTGGCATCCACATCGCCGCGCTCCAGCGCTTCATTGGGTTGGGTGTAGTCGTTGAACACCACGGTCTTGATGGTCAGGCCCTGCTTAGCGGCTTGGGCGGCCACCACTTTCCACAGGTCTTCGTCTTCGCCACCAATGATGCCTACCCGCACCGTGGTCTGGGCTTGCGCCAAGAGGGGGGCATGGAGTACGCCAATGGCCAACACACCTGTCAACAGCAGGCCGAAACTGTTTCTACGGCCCAGGGACGCAGCTTTGAATTTCAACATACGGAATTTCCTTTTCATTTGTTTGCGTGAGTTTTCACGGATAGGCAAATGCTAGGTTTCCAGCGCGGATTTGTTAACGAAATATTAGGCATATGGTTAGTCGGTCAGCGATACCGCAAGCGTGTTAGTCAAAGCCGTTTGTGGCGTTCGAGATGCTGCATATTCAGTAGCTGATTCGGCATATTCATGAAGGGCTGCATGGCTTTTGAATGCATGAAAATGTGGATCGGTGCACGCCAAGTGCTGCTGTGTACCGGTGCAGTGGCTCAAGGCCTCTATCTGGTCGGGCAAGAATGTGTGCGGTGCTATTTCAGCGGCTTGCGGTCACACTGCATGCTGTAGTGCGGCCTATAAAAAAAGCCCCGACACCGAAGTGCCGGGGCTTTTGCCTGCGGTGCAGGTGGATTACATCTGCTGAATTCCCGACAGCACCCAACCGCCTGCGCCTTGCAACGGCTTGGTCAGGTGCCAGACTTCGTCGAACGGCTCGGATGGTGCCGTGGATTCTTCGCGGATCAGGCCAGTGAAGCGGACGCTTACTACGTAGTGGCCGTTTTCTTCTGCCACTTCCAGCACGTCGCCGTCGATGTTGACCACATCGGTCTGCTGCGCAGCGGCACCGCGGTCGCTCAGGTCCATCTTCAGTTGGGCAAACATTTCCGGCGTGGTGAACTGGCGGATGTCGTCCAGGTTGCCGGCATCGTTGGCCGCTTGCAGGCGGATAAAGTTGACTTTGGCGTTGCGCACAAAACCGGCCACATCAAAGTCAGCAGGGATGGCCGAGCGCACGGGAACGCTGCCACCGATGCCCGAACCAATGCTGGAGCCGATGTTGGAACCGGTCACATTGCTGGAAGTGCCGGGCATTTCTACCTTGTAGGCAGGCGCAGCAGGCGAGATGCTGGTGGGTGCACCGGCTCCGGCGTACTGCATGCCACCGTTGGCCCCAGCCTTGGCTGCAGCGCGTTTGCGCAGGAAGAAGCCCACCGCTACCATGATGCCGGCGGCCAGCAGGCCCATCATCAGCATGGAGGCGAGTTCGCCGCCGAAGCCAAAGTGCGATGCCAATGCGGCCAGGCCCAGGCCTGCGGCGATACCGGCCAACGGGCCCATCCACGAGCGCTTGGGCGCTGCAGCAGCAGGTGCTGCGGCAGCGGCTGGGTTGGCGGCAGCCGTTTGGGCTGGTGCGGCTGTGGGTGCCTTGTTCGGTGTGGCATCGCGTTGCATGCCCAGGGATTTGCCTGCGCCCATGCGCTTGGCGGCTTCTGCGTCCACGGCTACCGTGGACATGCCCAGGGCCATGACCACAGCCAGCAGGGAAAGTATTTTTTTCATGGTGTTCTCCAGCGAAGACAAGTTGATGTGCCCGCGATACTAAGGAAATAAAGCAGCTTGAAAAAGCAGCTAAATGGAGATATTTACTTCTGAAAAAGAAGGAGTTTCTGGTCTGCGACACTAGCCTCTATGGACAACCCCTACGCCACCCGCCTGTGTTTGCCGCTGGATACGGACCTGGTCGGCGCGCTGGCCACCATGGTGGAAGCTATTGGCAGCACCGACTGGTTTGATACGGTGTTGAACGTGTTGGGTAAGGTCTGCGCTGTGGATTCGGGCGGAGCCATGGTGTTTCACCGACACCAGCAGCCGCGCCGCATTCTGCACCGCTTCAATCCGCAGGAACGCAGCCTGCCAGAGGACGCGTTTTTGTCCGGCCCCTATGTGCTGGACCCGAACTACCAGCTGTTTTTACAGGGCTGCCCCAGCGGCGTGTACTGGCTGCGCGATATTGCACCGGACGATTTTTACGACTCCGAGTACTACCGGGTGTTTTATTCGCAGATCGGCTTGTCGGACTCGGTGGACCTGCTGTGGCGCATCAACGAAGACACGGCGCTGAACATTTTTATCGAGCGCAGCATCCGCCATACCCCTTTCCAGGCCACCGATCTTTTGGCGATCCGCACGCTGGCGCCTATCCTCATTTCGGCTACCGCCAAACACCATGCCCTGACGGCCGCCGCCGCCGAGCGCCACAGCGACCGGTTGACCCACCGCAAGGTGCAGAGCACGGTGGAAAATTTTGCCAGTTCGCTGCTGACCCAGCGCGAGCGCCAGGTGCTGTTCTACATGATCAGTGGCTATTCGTCGGCGTTGACGGCCGAGCGGCTGAAGACTACCGAGGGCACGATCAAGATCCACCGCAAGAACATCCACCGCAAGCTGGATATCGGCTCGCAGGCCGAGTTGTTCTCGCTGTTCATCCAGTGCATTCCGTTTGCCGAGCCCGATGCGGCGGTCGACCCGCTCGCGGTCTACCAAAGTGCGCCAGCCGCCAGCCGGTGCAAGACGTTGCTGGAGGCCGGGCCCGCAGCGGGCTGATTACTTGCCGTACACGTCGAAATCGAAGTATTTGCTGGCGATTTTTTGGTAGGTACCGCTGGCGTGTACGGCTTTCAGCGCGGCGTTGAAATCGGCTTTGAGCTGCGTGTCTTGCTTGCGCATAGCCACGCCAGTGCCGTAGCCCAGCACCGCTGGGTCTTTCAGCTCGTAGCTGGCAAATTCGAAGGGTTTGCCTTCGGGCTTGGCCAGAAAGCCCATTTTCATCTCCACTAGGTTGCCGATGATGGCATCCAATCGGCCCGAGGCGATGTCCAGGTAAGAGTCTTGGGTGGACTCGTAGCGCTGTACCGTGGCCCCGGCCTTTGCGTAGTATTTTTCGGCGTAGTCTGCCTCGGTCGAGCCCTTGAGTACGCCGACCTTCTTGCTTTTGAGGGCGGCGGGCGAGCCGTCCAGGCCGCTGCCGTGCTTGATGATGACGCGGTACGGAATGTCGGTAATCTTGTCGCTGAAGGCTACGGTCTTGCGGCGGTCGTCGGTCACTGTCATGCCGGACATGATCATCTCGAACTTGCGGGCCTGCAGCGACGGCACCAGCGCATCCCAGGGTGACTCCAGGAACACGCAGCGGCGTTTCATCTCGGCGCAGATGGCGTGGCCCAGCTCAATCTCGAAGCCCACCAGTTTGCCGTCCGGGGCTTTGTACTCGAAGGGCTCGTAGGTGGCATCGGTGCCGATGCGCAAGTCTTTGGTGTCCGCCGCCTGGGCCGACAGACCCAGCGCAAGGCAGACAAGGGATAGAAGATGCTTCAGTTTCATCGGGAATTCCTGGAAGTGTGAACGCCATATCGGCGCAGATTGGTCGTGGGATGCAGGGAACGCGGCGCAAGAATACGGCGATTTATGGGGTGGTGAACGGGCTCTACCCCCAAAGGGATAGCCCCATTTTTTGGAGCTTGTCCGCGGGGTTCGATGGTCTATACCTGTAGGTGTAGAGGCTGTTCCGGGCATGGTTTTGCGGGGACAAACGGACTTACGCTCCGGCTCGCCAAAGCCTTTGGCACGCGACCGGCTATGCGATGACAGGCCACTTGAATCGAATCAAAACCATGCACCAACTCCGTAAACCCTATCTTTTGTTTCTGGGCGATGTCACGCTGAAATCCGATGCCAAAACAGCCTTTGGCCTGCGCGACTGGTGTGCCGACGATGTCCTGGGCGAATGGAGCCTGCCCACCGCCACCATCAGCCTGGGCCTGCCCCGCCTGTCACCTCAGCAAGCGGCGCAGGAGGGAGCGGGCTCGCTGGTGGTGGGCGTGGCCGCCGTGGGCGGGGCCCTGCCCGAGCACTGGCTGGCCGAACTGGAAGCCGCGCTGGACGCAGGCCTGGATATCGTCAGCGGCCAGCATTCGCGCCTGACATCCTTCCCGCGCTTGGTGCAGGCGGCTCAGCGCAGCGGCGCGCGCCTGATCGACGTGCGGCATTCCGACCAAAGCTTCCCGGCGGGTACGGGCCGCAAGCGTAGCGGCCAGCGGGTGCTGACCGTGGGCACCGACTGCGCGTTAGGCAAAAAATATACTGCCCTGGCTTTGGCCCAGGCGCTGCAACGCCGCGGTGTGGCCGCCACCTTCCGCGCCACCGGCCAGACCGGCGTAATGATTGCGGGCGAAGGTGTGGCCATCGACGCGGTGATTTCCGATTTTGTGGCCGGTGCCGCCGAGCAGCTGTCGCCCGACAATGCGCCAGATCACTGGGATGTGATCGAAGGGCAGGGCGCGCTGTTCCACCCGGCCTATGCGGGGGTGACCTTGGGCCTGCTGCACGGCTCGCAGCCGGATGCGCTGGTACTCTGCCACGACCCGGCGCGCGATTGCATCGAGGGCTACCCCGGCTTTCCGATTCCCGACCTGCAGGTCGCCATCGACCGCTATGTCGAGGCGGGCCGCTTGACCAACCCGGCTGTGCGCTGCGTGGGCATCAGCATCAACTCGTCCAGCCTGTCAGATGCCGCGTGGGATGCCTACGCCAACCGCATCACCCGGGAGCTGAGTCTGCCGGTGGTGGACCCGATGCGCGGCGGCGTGGAGGCCCTCGCTACGGCCTTGCTGCAAGCATGATCCGCTGCCACACCCGCATCGAACAGTGGGCGATGCGCGAACCCTTTGAGATCGCCCGCGAGGTCATCACCGACCAGCCGGTGCTGCTGGTGCAACTGGTGGATGGTTTGGGCCACACCGGCCAGGCCGAAGCCGCCGGGGTGGACTACGACGGTGAAACCCCCGCCAGCATGGCCGCCCAGATCACCGCCGTGCTGCCGCGCCTGCATGACGGTCTCACCGGGGCCGAGCTGCTGCAGTGGTTGCCGGCGGGCGGTGCGCGCAACGCACTGGATTGCGCGCTGTGGGACCTGCGCGCCAAACAGACGCGCGTGCCGGTATGGCAAGCCGCTGGACTGCCCCGATGGAGACCCGTCACCACCGCCTTCACCATCGGCCTGGGCGATGAGGCCACCACCCGGCGCAAAGCCCGTGCGGCCCGGCAGTACCCGCTGCTCAAGCTCAAGGTGGATGCACGGCGACATCTGGACGTGGTGTACATGGTGCGTGATGAGCATCCAGCGGCCCGCCTGGTGGTCGATGCCAACCAGGCCTGGTCGCCTGCGTTGCTGCACGAACTCTTGCCGCTACTGGCCCAGGCCGGGGTGGAGCTGGTTGAGCAACCGCTGGTGCGCGGCCAGGATGCTGCGCTGGACGGCCTGCAGTCGCCCATCCCCCTGGCGGCAGACGAGTCTTGTACCGATAGGGCATCGCTGGCGGCACTGGTGGGACGCTACCAGTTCGTCAATATCAAGCTGGATAAATGCGGTGGCCTGACCGAAGCATTCGCCCTGGCCGCCGAAGCCACGCGCCATGGCCTGGGCTTGATGGTGGGCAATATGTGCGGCACCTCGCTGGCGATGGCACCGGCCTTTTTGCTGGCCCAGGGCTGCACCTATGTCGATCTGGATGGCCCCTTGCTGCAGCAACAGGACCGGGCGGTGCCGATGCAGTACGGCTGCGGGCTAATCCAACCGCCGCCACCGGCCTTGTGGGGCTGAGGGGTCTTGACTGGTGCATGGCCTGCTATGCGCTGAGCTGCACATAGGTATTGAGCAAAGCCGTCTTGTGGACCACCCCCAACAAGACGGGGTTAGCCAGGCTTTCGATGACGGGCAGGCGCTCTCCCTGGTGCTCGATAAAGCGCTGTAACGCTTCGGCCAGCGTCATGTCGGCGGTTAGGGGCTTGATTTCGCCGTCCAGCACATCGGCGGCGCACTTGTGCTCCAGATTGGCTAGGCCTGCGGCAGCGCTGAGTTTTTTAAGTGGCACCACACCCAGAAAATGCGCTTGCGCATCGGTCACGTACAGGTATTTGACGGTGAACTGCAGAAACAGCTGGCCCATGGCTTCCAGGCCTGTATCCGGGTACACCACGGTTTGCGCGGGCTGCACCAGGTCGCGCACGTGCAGGGTGCGCAGCCGCCGCTGCTCGTCGCGCTGGGCCAGGCGGCGCAGAGTAATGTCGTACATCGACCCGGCGTTGGCCGAGCGGGCCACAAAGTAGGCGATGACGCAGGCCACCATCAACGGCAGCATGACCTCGTAGCTCAGCGTCATTTCAAAGATCATCAAAATCGCCATCAGCGGTGCCTGGGTGGCACCCGCCAAAAATGCGCCCATACCCACAATGGCGTAGGCAAACGGGGCCGAGCTTGCCTGCGGCCATAGCAGATGCACCGCCTGGCCAAAGCCGTCGCCCAGCAGGCAGCCGAAAAACAAAGCCGGGGTAAAAACCCCGCCGACTGCGCCCGACCCCACAGTGGCCATGGTGGCCACGGCCTTGGCGGCCAGCAAGACCAGCAGCAGGGTGATGGGCCAAGGCGAATGCAGCACAGAATTCACCACGCTGTAGCCATTGCCCCAGACCTCCGGCCAGCCTACCGACACCAGCCCCACCACCAAGCCCCCCAGGCCCAGGCGCAGCGGCAAGGGCAGGGCCGTCCGCCGGAATAGCTTGCGGCTGGCATCCATGCCCCGCAAAAACACCGCCGAAGCACCGCCCAACAACAGCCCCAGCAGGGTAAACAGCAGTACTTCGACACCGGTGACCGCTGGAAACGCAGGCATCACATACGGGGCCTGGTAGCCCGCAAAACTGCGCATCGCAATATTGGCCACCACCGAGGCCACCATGATCGGCCCCAGGCTTTCCATCGCCACTGTGCCCAACACCACTTCGGCCACAAAAAATGCGCCTGCAATGGGTGCGTTGTAGGCCGCCGTGATACCGGCAGCCGCCCCACAGGCGACTAGCAGCCGCAGCCGGTCCACCGGTAAATGCAGTACGCACCCTAGCAGGGAAGCGCTGAGTGCAGACAGTTGCACCATCGACCCCTCACGGCCAATCGAGCCGCCGCTGGCGATGCTGAGCAGCGACGCGCAGCTGCGGATCAGGCTGGTTTGCACCGGAATACGGCCGTCGCCCAGCACTGTCGCCTCCATGTAGTCGCTAGTGGTATGGGATTGGGCGCGGCCACGCACTGCGGCCAGTACCAGCAAGCTGCCCGCCAGCAAACCACCGACGGTGGGTACCAGCACCCGCTGCCAGGGCGGCAAATGCTGGGCGATGGCGACCAGGCTACCGCCTTGACCCAACACCAGCCGGTCTAGTTCAAAAAGGATGGAGCGGAACAGCCAGGTCGCCAGCGCGCCCAGCAGACCGGTGGGGATGGCCCACAGCAGCATCACCGACACCTCCGAGAAGCGCGCAACGCGCAGCCACCGCGTGCGCAGCGCCAGCCAACGGGAGGCAACAGAGTCCATACGCTGGAAGATACCAGAGCAAGCATTTCAAACGTGCGTACATAGTCTGCATACCCTTAGCGTTTTAGAATCTGGCACTGCTAGCTTATTGGCCATTGATCTTGAACCACCGCCCCGACCCACCTCTTTCGCCCGCACCGCAGGACTGGACCCGTGCGCCGGAAGTGGGCGATGCCAACAACCCCTGGAAATTGGCCCTGGAGGGCTCGGGTGTGGGCGTGTGGGATTGGGATTTGCGCACCGGCAGCCAAATCTACTCCTCGCGCTGGGAGGAAATGTTGGGCTTTGCCAGTGGCGAATTAGCCCCCGGCTTTGAAGAGTTCAGCACCCGCGTGCATCCGGACGACATTGCCCCCATGCAGGCGGCGGTAGCGGCCTATCTGGACGGCTCGGCACCCAGCTACAGCATGGACTTGCGCATGCGCCACAAGGACGGGCATTGGGTCTGGATCGTATCCAGCGGCATGGTGGTCAGCCGTGCTGCCGACGGCACCCCCTTGCGGATGATCGGCACCCACACCGACATCAGCGCGCGCAAACAGGCCGAGGCCGAATTGCGGGCATCGCACGCCCAGCTGCTGGAGCAAACGCGGCTGCTGCAAACCACCACGGCCAGCATCAGCCAGGGTATTTTTGTGTTCAATGCCGGGATGCGGCTGATCTCGTTCAACCGGCGGGTGTGCGAGTTGCTGGACCTGCCTGAAAGCTTTTTGGCCGCCAGCCCCACGTTGGAGCAGATCAGCAGCTTTCAGCTTGAACGTGGCGACTTTGGCCCCCAGGCCCAGTGGGTAGACCCGCGTGCCCGCCATTACGTGTTGACCGGTGGCCATGCCGAGCTGCCCACCCATTTTTTACGTGTCACTTTGGCCGGCACCACGCTAGAGGTCAAAACCCAGACCCTGCCTGATGGCGGTCTGGTACGCACCTTTGCCGATGTGTCCGACTACGTGCAGGCGCAGGCCGCGCGCAAGCGGCTGGACCAGTTGCTGACCGCCACCCAGGCGCTGGCACAAGTGGGTGGATGGGAGGTAGATGCGGTGCTCGACCGCGTTTACTGGACCGAAGGGGTCTACCGCATCTTCCAGACCACCCCCGAGGAATACACCCCCACCACTGCCATGGCGACGGCCGAGCGGGTTCTCAAGCCCTCTGCCATGGCCAAGATACGGGCCTCTTATAGCGAAGCGGCACAGCACTCCAGCACCCACGAATACGAGCTGGAGGCCGTCACCTTCCGGGGCGAGTCCATTTGGGTGCATGCCATGGGCACGTCTACCTGGGACAACGGGCGGCTGCTGTCGCGCACCTCGGTGCTGCAAAACATCACCGAACGCAAGCAGGCCCAGATGGCGCTGCAAGAAACCGAAAACCGCTGGAGGCTGGCACTGGAGAGTACCGGCGACGGCGTGTGGGACTGGCACATCCAGACCGGCGTGGAGCACCTATCCAAGCGCCTGGTCGAGATGTACGGCTTTTCCGAGGGCGAAATCCCCGACCTGCCGACCGAGCTGGACCAGCGCACCCACCCCGATGACCTAGCGCAGATGGACCGCGACCGCGACGACCATTTTGCGGGCCTCACCACCAGCTATTCCAACGAACACCGGGTGCGCTGCAAAGACGGCAGCTGGAAATGGGTGCTGAGCCGGGGCATGGTGATCACCCGCGATGCACAGGGGCAGCCCCTGCGGATGATCGGCACGCACACCGACATCACCGACCGCAAGGCCGCCGAGGCACTGATCCGCCAGCAGGCGTTTTTTGACGCTCTGACCGGCTTGCCCAACCGGCGCATGCTGCGCGACCGGCTGGAGCAAGAGATCAAGCGCTGCAAACGCGACGCGCAACAGCTGGCCATCCTGTTCATCGACCTGGACCACTTCAAGGAAGTCAATGACACCCTGGGCCATGGCACGGGTGACTTGCTGCTGATGGAGGCGGCCCGGCGCATCCAGGCCTGTGTGCGCGAGTCCGATACCGTGGCCCGCATGGGCGGCGACGAGTTCACGGTGGTGCTGACCGAAGTGGCCGATGCCAGCCGCCTGGAGCCCACCCTGCAAAAGATACTGCGCTCGGTGGAGCAGGTGTTTCAGCTCGGCAACGAACAGGTGTTTGTGTCGGCCAGCATTGGCATCACCCTGTACCCGCTGGATGCCAAGGACATTGAAGACCTGTTCAAAAACGCCGACCAGGCGCTGTACGCGGCCAAGGGTGCGGGGCGCAACCGCTTCAGCTTTTTTACCCCGGCCTTGCAAGCAGCCGCCCAAACCAGGGTGCGCCTGGCCAACGATCTGCGCTCCGGCCTGCAAGACCAGCAGTTCCGGTTGGTCTACCAGCCCATTGTTGAACTGGCCACCGGGGCCGTGCACAAGGCCGAAGCGCTGATCCGCTGGCAGCACCCGACGCGCGGGCTGATCAGCCCGGCACAGTTCATTCCGATTGCCGAGTCCAGCGGTTTGATTGTGGAGATGGGCGAGTGGGTGTTTGAGCAGGCGGCGCTGCAGGTGCAAGCCTGGCGCAAAAATTTGCATCCCAATTTCCAGATCAGCATCAACAAGTCTCCGGTGCAGTTCCACCACGAGAGCCAGGGCAACCAGCGCTGGGACGCGCGACTCCGGGCCCTGGGTCTGCCAGGCTGCAGCATGGTGGTGGAAATTACCGAAGGCCTGTTGCTCGACACCAGCAGCCGGGTGAGCGAGCACCTGCTGGAGCTGGCGGCTGCGGGCATCCAGGTGGCGCTGGACGATTTTGGTACCGGCTATTCGGCGCTGTCGTACCTGCAACGCTTTGACATCGACTTCATCAAGATCGACCAGTCGTTTGTGCGCGATCTGGTGCCGGATTCGACCAACCTGGCCCTGTGCAAGGCCATGGTGGTGATGGCCCACGCCCTGGGCATGAAGGTCGTGGCCGAGGGGGTAGAAACTGCACAGCAGCGCGATCTGCTGGCCGCCACCGGCTGCGACTACGCACAGGGCTACTGGTTCTCGCGCCCGGTGCCGGCCGCGGATTTTGAGACCTTCTGGGCCGCCCACCCGCCACCGGCATTGCTGGAAAGCTGATCTGTATTTTTAAGGAAAATACGGCTTCAGCGTAGGTGGATCATGCGCTAGTAGCTATTTATTTTGTAGCAATTGCCGTGAGGGTAAAAAATAGTTGGAAACCGCTGCATCCAAAACCGGGGCTGGCGTGTAGTACCTGTAGCAGTGCTTGAAAAGCTGCTGATCCGTTCTTTCAGGTTCTACCCGCTTCCACCATTTTTGGAGAAACCCCATGTCGATCAAACATCTTTCCCTGCTGGCTGCTGTGTCTGCCGCCGCCTTGCTCAGCGCCTGTGGCTCCATGGCCCCGGCCAAGTCCATGTTCAGCCAGGACAGCCTGCCCGAAGCCGTCAAAGTGCCGATGGGCAACAAAGTAGCCATGGAAACCGTGGGCGTGGGCGAGATCACCTACGAATGCCGCGACAAGGCCAACGCCCCCGGCATGACCGAGTGGGTCTTCGTGGGCCCCAACGCCGCCTTGAACGACCGCAGCGGCAAACAGGTCGGCAAATACTACGGCCCGCCCGCCACTTGGGAATCCATGGACGGTTCCAAAATCACCGCCACCCAGCTGGCCGTGGCCCCAGCAGGCGCAGGTAATATCCCTTACCAGTTGGTCAAGGCCAACCCTGCCATGGGCATGGGCGCGATGGCGGGCGTGACCCACATCCAGCGCGTGGCCACCAAAGGCGGTGTGGCCCCGGCCACGCTGTGCAGCCCTGCCAGCAAGGGTGCCAAAGAAGTCGTCAAGTACCAGGCCGACTACATCTTCTGGAAAGCAGCCTAAGCCGGGCGGCTACCATCGAGAGACGTACATTCTCTCGATGGAACCGCCCTTGACGACTGCCCCCGATGATTTCGACTACGAGCGCGCCCTGTACGGCTGCGCCCGTGGCGAGCGCCAAGCCCTGCAAGACATCTACCGGCAAGACAGCCGCCACCTGCTCGGCGTGGCCCTGCGCATCGTGCGCCAGCGCCAACAGGCTGAGGACGTGGTGCACGATGCCTTCATGAACATCTGGACCCAGGCCGCCAGCTTCGATGCCCAGCGCGGCTCGGGGCGGGGCTGGATCTACAGCGTGGTGCGCAACCTGGCGCTCAACGCGGTGCGCAACTGCGCGCGCGAAGTGCCGGTGGACGAAGAAACCGCAGAGGCGCTGGATGCCCAAAACTCCCTGGAAGCCCATGCCCAGATCGCCGATGCTTTTGACCTGAGCGTCAGCCTGGGCAAGCTCAACGACTGCCTGGCCCGGCTGGAGCCCGCCCGGCGCAACTGCATCCTGTACGCCTATGTAGACGGGTGTTCGCACGGCGAAATTGCCGAGCGCACCCAAACCCCCCTGGGCACCGTCAAGGCCTGGATCAAGCGCAGCATGGGCAGTCTGCGGGAGTGCATGGCATGAGCCCGCAGCAAGAATTTCCATCCGCCGACGAGCTGGCCGCCGAATACGTGCTGGGTACGCTGTCCGCCACGCGCCGCCGCATGGTGGAGCAGCGCCTGCCCACCGATGCCGCCTTGCAGGCCGCCGTGCAGCGCTGGCAAGAGCAGTTGCTGCCGCTGGCCGCCCTGGCCGAGCCGGTGGAGCCATCCGAAGCCCTGTGGCAGCGCATCGACCGCAGCGTGGCGCATGCCGTGGCCCCGCGCCGACCCGCCATCCTGCCCGCACCACCGCCGTGGTGGGACCGCCTGGGCCTGTGGCGCGGCCTGGCCGGTGCCGGTTTTGCCACTGCCGCCATCCTGGCCTCGGTGCTGGTGACCCGCCAGGGCGCGTTGCCTACTGGGCCGCAGTACATGGTGGTGTTGGTGGCGCCGCAAGACAAGGCCCCCGGTTGGGTGATCCAGGCCAGCGACACGCGGCAACTCAGTCTGACCGCCCTGGGCCCGGTGGCCGTACCGGCCGAGAAATCCCTGCAGTTCTGGACCAAAGGCGAGGGCTGGAACGGCCCGGTGTCGCTGGGCCTGGTCAAGCCGGGGCAGACCATCACCATCCCGCTGGACAAGCTGCCGCCACTGCAGCCCAACCAGTTGTTTGAGCTGACCCTGGAGCCGGTGAACGGCTCGCCCCTCAATAAACCCACCGGCCCAATCCAGTTCATTGGCCGTGCGGTGAAGGTGTTGTGATACCGGTGCGATAATTCAGTGAGATACCGGGAGAGACTGTTCCCCTTGCCCTTGCGGTAAGAAATCAGCGCCGAAGGAGCAACCGCCCCCGGAAACTTTCAGGCAAAAGGACCGGTATCTATTGGACTCCCCGCCGGTTAAAGGTAGAGCATGCACTTTCCTGAAACACCGCA
The DNA here is from genome assembly GCF_025354435.1 of Rhodoferax sp. Lineage (GTDB taxonomy): Bacteria > Pseudomonadota > Gammaproteobacteria > Burkholderiales > Burkholderiaceae_C > Rhodoferax_B. The sequence continues at coordinate 25,020 of NZ_JANXMU010000005.1, read as the reverse complement.
GAACTGGCTTTGCCAGACTGCTGGTGTTGCCCCCTGCAAGGGGGTGGCGAAAGATGCGCAGCACTGCAGCCTGGGGGTGAGTCACATTTCATCTGAAGAGCAGCTGGGTTTCGTCACCCGGCTCACCGCAGGAGCAAGCGATTTGGCCGTTCAAAAGAACGACCAGTCGTGAATCTCTCAGGTCCAAAACAGAGGGGGCGATAGCCGCGCACGTTTGTTGCTATCCCCCTGTTGACGTTTTGGAAGTCTCATCATGAAAAAATTCGCTGTTATCGGCGGCGGTATCACGGGCGTAACCACGGCCTACGCTTTGGCCAAACGCGGTTATGCCGTCACCTTATTCGAAAAACACCGCTACGCCGCCATGGAAACCTCGTTTGCCAATGGCGGGCAGTTCTCGGTGTCCAACGCCGAGGTGTGGAACCACTGGTCCACGGTGCTCAAGGGTGTGAAGTGGATGCTGCGCAGCGATGCGCCGCTGCTGGTCAACCCCAAGCCCAGCTGGCACAAGATGGCCTGGTTTGCCGAGTTCATCGCCGCCATCCCGCAGTACGAAAAAAACACCATTGAAACCACTCGCCTGGCGATGGCCGCGCGCCAGCACCTGGATGCCTGGGCCGCCGAGGAGGGCCTGGACTTTGACCACAAGCGCGAAGGCATCCTGCACATTTACCGCGACAAGGGCAACTTTGTGCATGCGGGCAAGGTCTCCAAGCTGTTGGCCCAGGGCGGTCTAGACCGCCGCGCCGTGACCCCGCTAGAGATGCGCGCCATTGAACCCACGCTGGCGGGCGACTACTACGGCGGCTACTTCACCGAGAGCGACACCACCGGCGACATCCACAAATTCAGCACTGGCATGGCCGCTGCTGCCGAGCGCCTGGGCGTGCAAACCCGCTACGGCCATGCCATCCAGACCGTCAAAAGCGACGGCAAGGCCGTGACCATCACCGCGCAAGACGGTGCCGATAGCCACACCAGCGTGTTCGACGGTGTGGTTGTCTGTGCGGGCACGGCCAGCCGCGGCATTGCCGCCCAGCTGGGGGACCGGGTCAACATCTACCCGGTCAAGGGCTATTCCATCACCGTCAACCTGGACGACGCGCACAGCCAGGCATCGGCCCCCATGGTCAGCCTGCTGGACGACGAAACCAAGCTGGTCAGCAGCCGCCTGGGGCTGGGGCGCTTTCGGGTGGCGGGCACGGCCGAATTCAACGGCTACAACCGCGACATCCGGGCCGACCGCATCCGCCCGCTGGTGGAATGGGTGCAGCAGTGCTTCCCTGGCGTGCGCACCGAAAGCGTGGTGCCCTGGGCCGGGCTGCGCCCCATGATGCCCAACCTGATGCCACGCGTCGGCCCGGGCAAACGGCCCGGCGTGTTCTACAACACCGGCCATGGGCATCTGGGGCTGACCTTGTCTGCCGTCACCGCCGACATGGTGGCGGCGATGGTGGGCAGCGCCATGCCGCATTGAGCGGCTGGTAACGTTCCGAACGCTCCATAAAGCCCGGCCCTGGCCCAGGTCCGGGCTTTTGGCGTTTTTTTGGACCCTGAAAGGCACCCAGGAGGCGTGAAGCGGATACAGTCCGTTACATGGCGAGGGCCGGTCCGCGTTTCTTGCCACTGTGGTTTGCCTTGCATGCAAGCTTCAAGCATCGGCTTGTCCATTTCTTGCGGGCTGAAAGGACGTTCATGCGTATTTCTTGTGTACTTGGCAGCCTGCTGCGCCACCTGGTTGTTCCGGCTGCCATGCTGGTTGGCTTGGCCCATACTGCGTGGGCCGCCGAAGCCTGCAAACAATTGGTTGCCACCGGCAACCCCGAATATCCCCCGTATCTGTGGCGCGACGGTGCCGATGGCAGCCATCTGGTGGGGGCTAATGCCGATCTGGTGCAGATGGTGGCCAAAGAGATCGGTATCCCCATCGAGGTGCGTTACGTGGGCTCCTGGGCCCGGGTGCAGGAAGAGGCCCGGCTGGGCCGCATCGACCTGATTGCCGGGGCGTTTTTCACGGTGGAGCGGTTGGACTACATGGACTACGTGTACCCGGCGTTTCGCGACACCCGCTCAGTGGTCTGGGGGCGGCAGGCGGCCCCACTGAAGTACCGCCAGTGGTCGGACTTGAAGAGCCTGTCGGGCATGACGGTAATCAACAACAGCTTTGGCGAGGACTTCGACCGCTACGCCAAAAAGAACCTCAAGATCAACACCGTGCCCAGCCTGGAGCAGGCCTTCAAGATACTGCAACTGGGCCGGGTGGATTACCTGGTGTACGAGGAAGACCCCGGCCTGGCCTACATCGCCAAATTTGCCATGACCGGGCTGGTGCCCGCGAACGTGCCAGTGAGCAACGAAAGCCTGTACCTGACCCTGTCGCACAAATCCCCCTGCAACACCACAGAAGTGCGCGCGGCCCTGGCCAAAGCCATGTACAGCCTGGCCAAGCAGGGTGTGATGAAGAAAATGGTCGAGTCCAACATCCAACTCTGGCGAACCAAGTAGCCAAAATTTATAAGAAATACGGCTCTTGTGTATATCCATAGTACGTAAGGCGCTCTCTTTTTGAGAGCGATGGCTTACGCCCGGCTGCCGGTGCGACCCCAGCGCCGAGCGGCTACTTCTGGGGATTGGGCGGCTGCCATGCTGCCCAACGGGGCCAGCAGCGCATCCAGATCGGCTGCATCAAACTTCAACCCGCCTTGCGCGTCGTGGCCCAGCACGCTGTTCGCCAGTGCCAGTTTGCGGGCCTGCAGCTCCAGCATGCGCTCTTCGATGCTGCCTTCCACCACCAGTTTGTAGACGAACACCGGCTGGTCCTGGCCGATGCGGTGGGCGCGGGCGGTGGCCTGTTCTTCCACGGCGGGGTTCCACCACGGGTCCATGTGGATGACGGTGTCGGCGGCGGTGAGGTTCAGGCCTACGCCCCCGGCTTTCAGGCTGAGCAGCAGCACGGGCACCTCTTGCGCCTGGAAGCGCTGCACCACGCTGCCGCGCTCTTTGGGCGGGGTTTTGCCGGTGAGGCTCAAAAACGGCAGCTCCAGCACCTCCAACTGCTCGGCCACCAGCGCCAGCAGCTCGGTGAACTGCGAAAACACCAGCACCCGCCGCCCCTCGGCCACCATTTCGGGCAGCATGTCGGCCAGCAGCGCCAGCTTGGCGCGTTCCATGGTTTTGGCGGGCTTTTTACCCTTGAGCAAGTGCGGGTCGCAGCAGACCTGGCGCAGTTTCAGCAGTGCATCGAGGATGGTGACTTGGGCACCGTTGAAGCTCTGGCGCTCCAGCACGCGGCGCACCTGCAGGTCGGCGGCCGCCCGCACGCCCTCGTACAGCTCGCGCTGCTGGCCTTGCAGCTGCACGCGCTGGATTACTTCGGTCCGCGGTGGCAGTTCGCTGGCCACGTCTTGCTTGCGGCGGCGCAGGATGAAGGGGCGCACCCGCTGGGCCAGCAGGGCGGCGCGCAGGGTTTCGCCGTTCTCTTCGATGGGCTTGCGCCAGCGGGCGGCAAACTGGCGTGCATCGCCCAAAAAGCCGGGCATCAGCCAGTCAAACTGTGCCCACAGCTCGCCTAGGTGGTTCTCCATCGGCGTGCCGGTCAGGCACAGGCTGTGGCGGGTCTGCAGGCGGCGCAAGGCGCGGGCGCTGCGGCTGCCCGCGTTTTTGACCATCTGCGCTTCGTCCAGGATCACCAGATGGAAGCGCTGTGCCGCCAAGGCATCCATGTCGCGCCACAGCAGCGGGTAGGTGGTCAGCACCAAGTCGTGCTGAGGCATCTGCGCAAACAAGGTGGCGCGGTCTGGCCCCTGCAACGTCAATAGTCGCAGGCCTGGGGCCATGCGGCGGGCCTCGGCCTGCCAGTTGAAGATCAGCGAGGTGGGCAGCACCACCAGCGCGGGCAGGTCCAGGCGACCGGCCTGTTTTTCCACCAACACATGGGCGAGGGCCTGCGCAGTTTTGCCCAGGCCCATGTCGTCGGCCAGGATGCCGCCCAGGCTGTGGGCGCGCAGGTACTGCAGCCAGGCCAGGCCTTCGAGCTGGTAGGGGCGCAACTGCACCTGCAGGCCCGTGGGCGCGGCCACGGGCTGGGGGGCGCCCAGTGCTTTGAGGCGCTTGGCCAGGCTGGCCAGGCCCAGGTCGCCCTCTAGTTGCCAGGCGTTCTGCGGCCCCACGCGGTGCGCGTCCAGTAGACCGGCGCGCAGCATTTCCAGCCGCCGCGCCTCCCACGCGCCCAGGCGCAGCAGGCCGTTGTTTTGGTGGCGCAGCGGGTCGGTGAGCAAATCGACCATCGCGCCGACGATGGCCTTCAGCGGTGCCGCCGGTGCGTCGATACGCCTGCCGCCGGGCGCGCGCAGGCTGATCACCGCGTGGTCGTCAATGGCGGCGATCTGGTCCGCATGCAGCCAGCGGCTGTCGCGCTGGAGCAGGTTGGCCAGCATGGGGGCCAGGTCCAGCGTCTCGCCGTCGATCTCAATGCCCAAACTCAGCAGCCACGCGCCTTCGCGTTCGGGCAGGCGCAGCTTTTGCACGCCACGCCCGGGTGGCACCAGCGGCTCAGCCAGTTCTTTGGTGGCAATTTCGCCGGTGTCGGGGTGGACCAGCAGCTTCCAGTGCTGCACCGGCACGCTCTCGTGGGCGAAGCCGGGTTTTACGGCCACCGCCCAGCCTTGGGCCTGCAGGCGCGGCACCTGCTCGGCCCAGAAGTCGCCAAAGAAAGCCTCTTGCGCCAGCGTCCACACGGGTCCCAGATCGGGCCTATCGTCGCGGCTGCGCCACTGGAAGCTGTGCGCGGCCACCGGCACCAGGCCCATCTCCCACACGCGGTCCATGGCGTCGGCCTCGGCCGCCAGGTTGCGCTGCATCCGCACCACCGGGCCGCCGGTGTCGAACAGCTCCTGCACGGCGGCGGGGCGGTTGTTCAGGATGGAAGTGGGGGCGGGTGTGTTCCAGCGCTGGCCCGCGTCGGTGCGGTAGGTCCACTCGATTTGCGCCAATGTCACGCTGTCGCCGCGCGGGCCCAGCTTGCCTTGGGGCTTCAGGCCGAGCAGTCCGTCGCCCCGGCCCAGGGTGAGCAGGGTGATGCGCGGGTGGAAATGGCCGTGGACGGTTCCGGGGTCGGCCTCGGGAGCTGCTGTGACTACTTCGGGTAGCGCGTCCATCCGCAGCAAGGCCATCACCCGCGCCGCATCGGCGTCGGCCAGGGTGGGCAGGCCCTTCAGCGTCGCCGCGTCGGCCTGGTTGCGCAGCGCATCGACCCAGGCGGCGATGGCGTGGCTGGGGGGCGGCGGAGGGGGGCGGGGCATGCTGGGATTGTGCCGCGTACGGAGGGGGGCGGTCAGTGCAAGCAACCGTCCTTTTATATAAAAAAATAGCTACTAGCGCAGGTACTACCTACGCTAGTAGCTATCGATTTAGGAGTTTTTCAACCCGCCATCAAACGGGCTTCACCACTGCGGTCGGCAGATCCCGGCCATGGTATTTCTTGTAGATGGTGTTGAGCTTGCCGCTCTTGATGTTGGTGTTGACCCAGGCGTTGACCCATTCCTTGAGCTTGGGTTCGCCCTTGTTCATGGTGATGCCCAGGCCGGAGTCGAGCTGGGCGAACTTCATTTCGAAGTTTTTTCCGGGGCTGCGTTTGTTGATCTCGCCCATGTTGGACGGAGTGCTGGAGAAGATGTCCACCTGGCCGGTGACCACCGAGGTGATCAGCGTGGCGTCGTCCTCGTAGCGCATGATTTCTGCGCCCTTGGCATCCTTGGTGGTCAGGTTGTCGTTGGTGGTGGCGCGGGTCAGGCCGATGCGTTTACCGGCCAGGTCGGCGTAGCTGGCGATCTTCATGTCTTTGGGCGCGCCGACCATGATGGTGATGGCCGAGTAGGGGATGGAGAAGTCCACCACCTTGGCGCGCTCTTCGGTGATCGACAGGCTGGAGATCACCAGGTCCGCGCGCTGTGCTTGCAGCGTGGGGATGCGGGCCGCGGTGGTGATGGGCACGATTTCCAGCTTCACGCCCAGGTCTTTGGCGAGTTCGGTGGCGGTGTCGACATCCGAGCCGGTGGGCTGCAGATTCGCATCGGCAAAACTGAACAGCGGCGTGCCGATGGCGATGGCCACGCGCACCTTGCCCGCCTTTTTGATGTCGTCGAACTGGTCGGCCAGGGCGGCGTGGCTGCCGCAGGCGAGGAGCACGGCGGCGATGGCGGTGCGGGTGAAGTAAGTGGTGTGCATGTCTGTCTCCGGGTGGTTATAGAAAAAAGGCTTACAGGCCGTTGTCGAGAAAAGCTTTGAGTTCGGGCGTTTTGGGTGCGTCCAGCATCTCGCCTGCGCCCACCTCCCAAACCTTGCCGTGGTGCATGTAGATGATGCGGTCGGCCACGCGCTTGGCGAAGGCCATTTCGTGTGTCACCAGCAGCATGGTCATGCCGCCCGCGGCCAGGTCTTCCATCACACGCAGCACCTCGCCGGTGAGCTGGGGGTCCAGGGCCGAAGTCACTTCGTCAAACAGCATCACCTTGGGCGACATCGCCAGCGAGCGGGCAATCGCCACGCGCTGTTGCTGCCCGCCGGATAACTGCTCGGGGTAGGCCCCGGCCTTTTCTTGCAGGCCCACCTGCGCCAGCACGCGCAGCGCGACCGCGTGGGCCTCGGCGCGTGGCAGCTTTTTGACGTGGCGCAGGGCCAGCAAGATGTTCTCTTCCACCGTGAGGTGCGGAAACAGGTTGTAGCTCTGGAACACGATGCCCACTTCCAGGCGCAGCTGCTTCAGGTTCACCGTGGGGCTGTCCACGCGGATGCCGCAGACTTCGATGCTGCCCTGGTCGATGACCTCCAGCCGGTCGATGCAGCGCAGCGCCGTGCTTTTGCCCGAGCCGCTGGCCCCGATGATGGCGATCATTTCGCCTTTGGCGACTTCGAAGGAAACGCCTTTGAGGACTTGGTTGGAGCCGAAGCTTTTGTAGACCTGGTCCAGCTTAACGATTGGCGACATTCAGTTTTTTCTCCATGGCTTTGCTCCAGCGCGACAGCGGATAACACAGGGCAAAGTAAAACGCGCCCACGATCGTGAAGATCAGAAACGGTTGGAAGATCGAGTTGTTGATGATCTGGCCCGCGCGGGTCAGCTCCACAAAGCCGATCACCGAGGCCAGCGAGGTCATCTTGATGATCTGCACCAAAAAGCCCACGGTGGGCGGCAGCGACAGGCGTACCGCCTGCGGAATGATCACCAGGCGCAGCGTCTGCCAGCGGCTGAAAGCCAGGCACTCGGCTGCCTCCCACTGCGGCTTGGGCATGGCATCGATGCAGCCGCGCCAGATGTCGCCCAGGTAGGCACTCACGTAGACCATCATGGCGATACCGGCCGCTACCAGCGACGGCAGCGAATAGCCGTACACCGACAGCCCGAAGTACACGATGAACAGCAAAATCAGCAGCGGAATGCCCTGGATGCATTCGATGTAGCCCAGCGCCAGCCAGCGCAGCCAGCGGCGCGGCGAAATGCGCGCCAGCATCACCCCAAAGCCGCCCACGCTGCCCAGCACAAAGGCCACGGCCGACAGCACCAGCGTCCAGCCAATGGAGGTGAACAGATACTGCAGGTGGGTCAGGGTAAAGCTGCCCATCATGCCGCTACCACTTTGGCGTTGCGGGCGGCGGCCTGGCGGATCACCCGGCGGCGGCGAAAGACCAGCTCGCCCAGCACCCCAGTCACCAGCTTGATCACCAGCGACAGCGCCAGGTACAGCGCTGCCACCACGATGTAGGTCTCTAGCGAACGAAAGGTATCGGACTGCACGGTGTTGGCAATCGCCGTCAGCTCTTCGGCCGAGATCTGCGAGGCCATGGCCGATGCCTGCATCATCAGCAAAAACTGGCTGGTCAGCGCCGGGTAGACCTTTTCGATTGACGGCTGCAGCATCACGTGCCAGCCAATGCGCCACTTCGACAAGCCCAGGCATTCGGCCGCCTCGATCTGCCCCTTGGGGACCGATTCCAGCCCGGCGCGGATGATCTCGGCGGCGTAGGCGGCGATGTTGATCACCATGGCCAGCACCGCGGCCACAAAGGTCGGCATGCGGATGCCCACACTGGCCAGACCAAAGTACAGCAGAAAAATTTGCACCAGAAACGGCGTGTTGCGCACTACCTCGATGTAGGCGGAGCAAATGCCAGACAAAGGCTGGACCTTGCTGCGCTTGGCAAACGCCACCAGCGTGCCCACCGCCACGCCCACCACCACGGCCACCGCCGTCATTTTCAGAGTCAGCCACGCCCCGTTCACAAACACCGGCCAGTAGGGCAGCAGGGTGCTGAAGTCGAGCGCGTACTTCATGGGCGGGGCACAGGTCGGGGGTGTTTGGGGTGCATAAAATTTGTTATCTGTTGTCGTACAACTTGCGGGGGAATTATGGGCGGGAGAACGGCCTGGGAGCCCGGGGGTTATCCCTTGATCGCACCCGGCTTGCGCGCAGCCTGGTGGTGTGTGCTATCAAAATAGCGATAAAAATTAGATGTAAAAATAGCCTCTAGCGTAGTTGCTACCTACGCAAGAAGCTATTTATTTGATAGTAAAAATGCAGAAACTCTGCACACTCCCATGCTCAACGCGTGCTGGTCACCTTGGACAAATGGCGCGGCTTGTCCGGGTCCTGGCCGCGGGCGCGGGCCACGGCTTCCACCAGCAGGTAGAAGCTTTGGATGGCGGTGATGGGGTCCAGGTCTTCGTGCGGTGCGGTGGCCAGGGTCAGGTCGCGGCTGGGCACGTTGGCGGGGGCGGCCAGCAGCACATGGGCACCGCGCTGGCGCATGGCGGCGGCCAGGGCCACCAAGCCGGGCTGGGCCAGGCCGCGCGGAGCGAAGATCAGCATGGGGTAGGCCTCATCCACCAGGGCCATGGGGCCGTGCTGCACTTCGGCACCGCTGAAGGCCTCGGCCTGGATGGCGCAGGTTTCCTTGAACTTCAGGGCCGCTTCAAACGCCACTGCCAAGCCAGGGCCCCGGCCAATGACCATCAGGCGCTCGGCCGGCAGCAGCGGGGCGATGGCAGCCGACCAGTCTTGCTGGCAGGCCTGGTCCAGCGCGGCGGGCAGGTCGGCCAGGCGGGCGATGAAGTCGGTGTTGTCAGCCCAGCTTGCCGCCAAGCGGGCACCGGCGACCAGGCTGCAGATGAAGCTTTTGGTGGCGGCCACGCTGTGCTCGGGGCCGGCGTGCAGGGGCAGGGTCCAGCCCACGGCGGCAGCCAGCGGCGAGGCGGCATCGTTGACCAAAGCTACCGTGGTGGCCCCGGCCTGCTGGAAGCGCTGCATGGGCTCGACCAGATCCGGGCTGCGGCCTGACTGCGACACCGAGATGGCCAGCATGTGGGCCAGCGGCAGCGGGGCCTGGTACAGGGTCAGCAGCGACATGGGCAGCGATGTCACCAGTTGGCCGCTGCGCGCCATGATGAGGTAAGCCATGTAGGCGGCGGCATGGTCCGAGCTGCCGCGGGCGATGGTGACGGTGCCGCGCGGTGGGCGGGCGCGCAAGGCGGCACCGAGGGCGGCGTAGCGGTCCTGGTCGGTGGCGAGTTGCAGCTGGACGTGCTGGGGCGACGAGACGGCCTCCAGGTACATATGGGTTTTCAAACGGAGCTCCTGGGAGAAAAATCGAGTTGCAAGGCGCCGTCGAGTGCATCGCCCTGGGGCGTGACCAGACAGGCCTGGAGGAAGGAGGACAGGCGGCTGGACAGGCGCTGGGCGATGCTGCCGCGCAGAACCAGGGGCAGGGCGTGGCCGGGGTCTACGGCCAGGGCCAACTGCTCGATGTCGTGCACGGCGTCCAACAGCAGCTGGGCAGCGGCAGGGTCGTGCGCTTCGCAGTCAAACACCAAAGGTGCGAGGCGGGCGAAATCGCTTTGGTTGGCTTTGCAGCACCAGGCGAGCAGGGCACTTTCCGCATGCCCCACCGCTTGCTGCACTGCCAGGGTCAGCGGGCTGGGTGCGCGCCTGCCGTCCGCCGCGCGCTGCGCCAGGTTGACGGCCCGCAGACCGAGTACCGCACCACCGCCTTCGTCCCCCGACGGAAAGCCCCAGCCGCCCGCTGCCGTGCGGCTGCCGTCGGCATGCAGGGCCAGTGCCACCGTGCCGGTGCCTGCAACCACCAGCGCACCGGGCTGGCCCCGGTGGGCGCCGAGCAAAGCGGTGAAGGCATCGGTGTCCACCGCCAAGCGGGTGTAGCCCGGATTGGCGGCCAAAAACGCGGCCCGCCAGGCGGCGTGGTTGTAGCCTGCGATGCCGATGCCCAGGGCGCAGTTGTGTACGTTGGGCGGTGGTTGCCCGTCCAGCGCGCTGGCCTGTACCGCGCGGTCGATAGCGTGTTGAATATGGCGCCAGGCTTGTGGAATGCCTTGCATCAAACCCGAGGCTCCGGCTTGACCTTCGCCCAGCACGCGGCCATCGGCCAGGGTGATACGGGCGCGGGTGCTGGTGCCGCCGCCGTCAATGGCGACCTGGTACAGGATGTCTTTGGGCCGCGTCATAGTGCGTGGGCCGATCGCATATTGCCGGGGCGCAGGCGCGGGCAGGCGCTGCCGTCGGCACGGAACAGGTACATCGCCTCGGGCACGGCGCGGATGATTACCGAGTCGCCCAGGCGCACGGCGGCATTGCCGTCACCGCGCACGATGAGCTCCTGGCCGTCGTCGGTCTTCAGGTACAGCAGATTCGATTCGCCCAGGTGTTCGACCAGGGTGATTTCGGCATCCAGCGCGGCATCGTCCTCGCGCGGGGCACGGCCGCCGGTGAGCACTTCGCAGTGCTCGGGGCGCAGGCCTACCTCGACCGATTCGCCGACCTGCAGGCCCCTAGGGTCCACGGTAGCCAAGAATTTGCAGCCGTTGCCCAGCTGCACGCGCACGCCGTGCTCGGCCAGTTCAACCACCCGCGCAGGCAGCAGGTTGATGGTGGGCGAGCCAATGAAGGTGGCCACAAAGCGGTTGGCGGGCTGCTGGTACAGGGTAAGCGGTGTGCCCGCCTGTTGCACCCGGCCTTCGTGCAGCACCACGATCTTGTCGCCCAGCGTCATGGCCTCGATCTGGTCGTGCGTTACGTAAACCATGGTGGCGGCCAGGTCGCGGTGCAGGCGGGCCAGCTCGATGCGGGTTTTGGCACGCAGGGCTGCGTCCAGGTTGGACAGGGGTTCGTCGAACAAAAACAGCCGGGGTTCGCGCACGATGGCGCGGCCAATCGCCACGCGCTGGCGCTGGCCGCCAGAGAGTTCGCGCGGCAGGCGCTCCAGCAGGTGGTCGATGTGCAGCACCTTAGCGGCATCCACCACGCGGCGTTCGATCTCGGCCTTGTCGGCACCGTGGATCTTCAGGCCGAAGGCCATGTTGCGGTAGACCGTCATGTGCGGGTACAGCGCATAGCTTTGGAACACCATGGCGATGCCGCGCTCGGCCGGGGGCATGCCGTTGACCACGTCGTCGCCGATGCGCAGCGTGCCGCTGTCGATGCTCTCTAGCCCGCACAGCACCCTCAGCAGGGTGGACTTGCCGCAGCCGCTGGGGCCGACCAGCACGACCAGTTCGCCGTGCTCGATTTCCAGGCTGACATCTTGCAGTACAGGCGTGTTACCAAAGGATTTGGAGATGTTTTGGAGGGATACTTTTGCCATGATTTTTGACGGGTTACTTCACTGCACCGGCGGTAATGCCGCGGATCAGTTGGCGTGAGAACAGGGCGTAGAGCACAACCACGGGGATGATGGCCAGGGCCAGAGCGGCCAGCACGGCGTTCCAGTCGGTGGCGTACTGGCCCACAAACTGCTGGATGCCCAGGGTGATGGTCTGGGTCTTTTCCGACGGCGCCAAAATCAGCGGAAACCACAGGTCGTTCCAGATTGGCACCATGGTGAACACGGCCACTGTGGCAATGGCCGGGCGGATCAGCGGCACCACCACCTGGAAGAAGATGCGGAACTCGTCGATGCCGTCGCAGCGCGCAGCGTCTTTCAGCTCGCTGGGCACCTGGCCCATGAATTCCGACAAGATCATGATGGCCAGCGGCAGGCCCTGGGCCACGTACACCAGCACCAGCGCGGTGAGGGTGTTGACCAACCCCAGGCTCACCATGATCTGCAGAATCGACACCGTACCCAGCCGGATCGGCACCATGATGCCAAAGGCAAAGAACAGCTTGAGCCAGCGGTTGCCGTTGAACTTGTATTCCGACAGCGCCCAGGCGGCCATCGCGCCAAACAGCAAGATGAAGAATAGCGAGGCCACGGTCACGGTGAAGCTGTTGCCAAAGTACAGCCACACGTCGGAGCGGCCCAAAACCTTGTGGTAACCGACCATCGAGAAAGTCTCGGGCGTGGGCCAGGCCAGCGGGTCGTCAAAGATCGCGCCGCGCTCCTTGAACGAGTTCATAAATACCAGCAGGATGGGTGCCATGGCCAGCACCAGATAGCCCAGCAGGGCGGCGTGCACAAACAGGCGGCTGGGCGTGAGTTTGGGGAGAGATTTGGCCATCATGTGCTCACAGGGCAAAGCGTTGCAGGCGGCGCTGCACCAGCAGAAAGTAGGCGGCGACACCCAGCAGGATCACCAGAAACATCAGCGTGGCCACCGCCGCGCCCATGGTCGGGCTGGCTACCTGCGACTGGTAGCCGAAGAAGGTGCGGTAGAACAGCGTGCCCAAAATATCGGTGCTGTAGTTGGGCCCGGCCAGCCCGCCCTTGACGGTGTAGATCAGGTCAAAGGCGTTGAAATTGGCCACGAAGGTCAGGATGGTGACCAGGCCCAGGGTGGGTAAGATCAGCGGCAGGCGGATCTGCCAGAAGATGCGCCAGGGCGAGGCACCTTCGACAACGGCGGCTTCGATAACGTCCTCGGGGATGGCAATCATCGCGGCGTAGATCAGCATCATCGGAATGCCCACGTACTGCCATACCGACATCAGCGACAAGGTGATCAGAGCCGACGATTCCAATCCCAGCCAGGGCGCGAACCAGCTCTCCAGCCCAACCCAGCCCATGATGCGCTCGGACACGCCCCACAAGGGCGACAGAATCAGTTGCCAGACAAAGCCCACGATCACCACCGATAAAAGCGTGGGCAGAAAGAATACGGTGCGGTAGACCGCCGCAAAGCGCACGTTGCGCAGCGACAGCAGGGCCGCCAGCAGCAGGCCCATGGGATTTTGCGCCAGCATGTGGATGCCGAAGAACTTCAGGTTGTTCAGCATCGCGTTCCAGAAGCTGGCCGACCACTGCGGGTCGTGCAGGATGGTGGTGTAGTTGGCCAGGCCGGAAAACGTGCGCACGCCGGTGTCGTCGGTGCTGTACAGCCCTAGGCGCAGGGTGTCCAGCAGCGGCAGGGCGCTGAACACCGCGTAGACCAGCAAGGCAGGGGTGATGAACACCAGCACCCGCCAGGAAAAACCTTGTTTCATCGTGAACCTTCGTGGTTGCAGTCAGGCGGCGGCAAGCCTGCAGGGCTTGCCGCAGGCTGCTTTACTTGGCGGGGGCGTACCACTTGGCAAACCCGGCCTGGATTTGCTGCGCAGCATCCTTGGGGGCCATCTTCAGGTTCATGACCTGCGAGCTGACGTTCCAGAGTTCGTTTTCCATGCTGGGCGTGCCGCGGTTCATGATTTGCGCGTTCAGGCGGATGGTGCTTTTGCACTGGCTGCGCCAGCTGATCATTTCCTTGGCCACGGGGTTCTTCACCTCGATGGCGTGGCTGGACAGCGAGAAGAAGCCGGTGGCCTTGTTGGTGTAGAGGTCGGCAAATTCCTTGCTGGCCAGCCAGGTCAGGAAGGTTTGCGCGTCGGCCTTGTTTTTGCTCTTGCTGTTGATGCCCATGCCGATGTCGGTGTGGTCGGAGATGTAGCAGGCATCACCGGCTTTTTGCACCGGCGGCTTGAAGGCGCCGAAATCAACTTTGCTGTTTTGCTCAAAGTACGAAATGTCCCACGAGCCGGTCGGGTAGATGGCCGCGCGGCCCGAACCAAACAGGTTTTGTGAATCGCCATAGGTCTGCGCCTGGTAGCCCTTGGACATATAAGGTGCCCACTTGGCCATGGTTTCCCAGGTGCTGACGAAGGCCGGGTCGGTGAACTTTTGCTTGCCGCTGATCAGGCCCTTGCGGCCTTCTTCGCCCTTCCAGTGGTTGGGACCGATGCCGGTGAAGATGATCTGGTTGGTTTCCCACTGGTCGGCGGTGCCCAGCGCCAGCGGGGTTGCTTTGCCGGCGGCCTTGATTTTCTCCAGCGCGGCGAAGAAGTCGGCCTCGGTCACCGGCACGGCCAGGCCCAGGTCGGCAAAGATTTTCTTGTTGTAGAAAAAGCCGTGGATCACCGAGGCCATGGGCATGCAGTGGGTGCTTTTGCCGTCATCCGATTGCCAAGCCACCTGGGCCGATTCGGGGAAGTTTTTCAGGCCCGGAATGCCGTTGAGCTTTTCCAGGTAGCCCTTTTTGGCCAGGTCCAGCGACACATCGAAGGGGCGGCAGGTGATCAGGTCGCCTGCGGTGCCCGCGGTCAGGCGGGTGTTCAGGGCCGAGTCGTATTCGGGCGGCGAGGTGGGCGAGAACTTGACGGTGATGCCGGGGTTGGTCTTGTTGAAGGCGGGCAACAAAACCTCTTCCCACAGGGATTTGTCGTCCACCCGCCAGCTTTCAATGGTGAGGTTGCCCGCGTGGGCAAAGCCGCTGCAAACCAGGGCAAGGGCGGTGGCCGTGAGGTGGAATGGGATGCGCATGGACGTGGGTCTTCTGGGGGTGGGTTGAATCCAGAACGGGATGTAGTGGCCTTCAATGGGCCGGAGGTTATGCTGTGCCACCTGTAATATCAAACCACCCCCGTTGGGTCGGTTGAATCTTCTAAGTGATTGATTTTGTTGAACTTAACTCTAGCTCCGGCAAGCCCGCATTACGTTTCATTACGTTGCGGATGCGGCACGTGGGCAGGCGCTGGGGCCGCTTGTGGGGCCGTGATAGATAACATTACATTTCGATAGGAAATGAAAGCTCTTGCCGTCTTGTTACTGGGTTGGGCCGTGCTGGCGCTGCCGGGCTGGGCACAAACACCGGCCCAGCCAGTAGATGTGCTGCACTGGCTGACCTCTGCCAGCGAACGCCGCGCCGCCAACCAGCTCAGCAGCATCCTGGCGGCCAACGGCGTGCAGTGGCGCGACGCGGCCATTCCCGGTGGTGGTGGCATGGCGGCGGTCAAGGTGCTCAAGAGCCGGGTGCTGATGGGTGACTCGCCCGATGTGGCGCAACTCATAGGCACCACCCTGACCGAATGGGCCGATGTGGGCCTGGTGCTGCCACTGAACGCCGTGGCCAGCCGCCAGCGCTGGGCGCAAACCCTGTTTCCTACCGTGATGGACCTGGTCAGCTACAACGGCATGGTGATTGCCGCGCCGCTGGGCATCCACCGCATCAACACCTTGCTGTACAACCGCCGCCTGTTTGCCCGCATCGGCCTGCCGCCGCCCTCCAGCTGGGCAGAATTTGAAGTGGCGGTGCACAAGCTGGCGGCGCAGGGCATCCAGCCGCTGGCCTGGAGCGACGAGCCCTGGCAGATCGCCACGGTGTTCGAGGCGGTGCTGCTCAGCGATGCCGGCCCGGCGCTATACCGCGAGCTGATCGTGCAGCGCAAGAGTAGCGCCTGGCTGGACCCGCGGGTGGAGCGTGCCCTGACCCGGTTGCGCTGGCTGCGCAGCATCAACGGGGAGCCGCCGCGCGAACAGGCCTGGACCGATGCCGCCCGCGAGCTGCTGGCGGGCAAAGCGGCCATGCTGGTGATGGGCGACTGGGCCAAGGGCGAGCTGATCGCCTGGGGGGCCAGCCCCAGCAAAGACTTTGGCTGCGTGGTGCTGCCCGGCACCGAAAATACCCACCTCTACAGTATCGACACCCTGGCCATGCTGGCCAATGGCCACCACCGCGATGCCACGCAGGAGAAGGTGGCCGAGCTGGTGTTCAATGCATCCACCCAGTTGGCCTACAACCGCATCAAAGGTTCGGTGCCGGTGCAGCGCGATATCGACGTGGCCAGCCTGGACAGTTGCGCCCGCGACTCCTGGGCCAGCTTTGCCGACCCGCGCACCGCCCGCGTACCCAGCCTGGCCCACCGCATGGCGGCCGACGAATCCATCAAGGACGCGGTGGCCCAAACCCTGTGGCGCTACCTGACCGACCCGCGCATGGAGCCCGCCGAGGCGCAGCGCCGCCTGGCCGCCGTGATCCGCGCCCCCAGCAACGCACCGTAAATTTATGAACCGCATCATCCTGGTCGTTGACGACGACCAAAAAACCCGCAACCTGCTTAAAACCTACCTGGAGAAACACCAGTACGAGGTACGCGTGGCACACGACGGGGCCAGTTTTCTGGCCGAGTTCGAGCGCTTTCGCGACCTGCTCAGCCTGGTGATTCTGGACGTGATGCTGCCCGACACCGACGGCTTCACCCTGTGCCAGACCGTACGCCGCCAGTCGCCCGTGACCATCATCATGCTGACCGCCAGCGCCGACGACACCGACCGCATCGTTGGCCTGGAGCTGGGGGCCGACGACTACATCGCCAAGCCCTACAACCCGCGCGAGCTGCTGGCCCGCATCAAGGCCATCCACCGCCGCATGCAGTTGGGCGGTGGCGCAGCAGCGGTGCGCTACCTGCGCTTTGCCGGTTTCACCATGGACCTGCTGGAGCGCCAACTGAGCGACGCAACCGGGGCCTTGGTGGTGCTGACCAGCATGGACTTCAACCTGCTTCGCTTTCTGGCCGAGCACGCGGGCGAAACCCTGGACCGGGGCCGCCTGATGGAGCAAACCCGGGGCCGCGACCTGGGGCCGCTGGACCGATCGCTGGACGTGCAGGTCAGCCGCCTGCGCCAGCGCCTGAGCGACGACGGCAAGCAGCCGCTGCTGATCAAGACTGTGCGCGGCAGCGGCTATGTTTTCTCTGCCGATGTGGTAGCCAGCGATGCCTAAACCATCCGGGATATGGCGCTGGCTGCCCGACAGCCTGCTGGGCCGCATCGTGCTGGTGATGGCGCTGGGCGTGGTCAGTGCGCAGCTGGTGGGCACCTTGCTGTGGGCCCGCCAACTGCGCGAAAGTGCGCGTACCGAGGCCCTGGGCGCGGCCCACCACCTGGCGGTGAATGCGGCGGGTACGCTGCGCTTTTTTCGCGACCTGCCGCCCAAATACCGGCCCATCCTGATCGAGCAGCTGCGCACCATGGGCGGCACGCGGTTTTTTGTCAACGTGAACCGCGAGCGCGTGCCCATCACCCCGCTGAGCGGCAACGCCCTGGTGGACTCGGTGGTGACCGTGGTGCGCGACGACCTGGTGGCCAATCTGCACCCGGCCCAGGCCCCGGACGTGGCCTTTGCCTGGCCCGATGGCCTTCGGGTGTCGGACGATGGCCGCACGGTGAACGACCTGCCCGAGTCCTGGGTTGAAGCCACCTTGCTGCTGCGCCCGCGCCCTGCGCCGGTGCTGGTGATCCAGTCCGAATTTGAGCCCGGGCGCTGGCTGTACCTGGCCGCGCCCATGCCCGACCCGTATTTTTTGGACAACGCCAATCCGCTGACCCTGGACCGCGTGGCGCTGCAACTGGTGACGCTGCTGACGGTGCTGTTGCTGGCAGTGCTGCTGGTGCGTGGGCTGATCCGGCCGCTGAACCGCATTGCCTCGGCGGCCAACGCCTTTGGCAGCGACAGCGCGCCCGAACCCGTGCCCGAAACCGGCACCGCCGAGCTGCGCCGCACGGCCCGCGCCTTCAACGAGATGCAGGCCCGTATCCAGCGCTATCTTGTGGACCGCGAGCGGCTGTTTCTGGGCATCTCGCATGGGCTGAAAACACCCATCATGCGGCTCAAGCTGCGCACCGAGTTGCTGGACGATGAAGCCCTGCAGGCCGACTTCCACGAAGACCTGGACGACCTGGACGTGATGGTCAAGGCCGCGCTGCAAAGTGTCAAAGACACCGACATCCACGAGAATCTGACCCCGGTGCGGCTGGACACCCTGCTGGCGCGGCTGGCCAAGCGGCCCATCCACCCCAACGCCAGCATCGAATTTGTGTCCGAACCGGTGAGTGTGCAGGGTAAGCCGCTGGCGCTGGAGCGGGCGTTGAGCAACCTGCTTGACAACGCCGTGCTGTACGGCGAGCGGGTGCAGTTGCGCCTGAGCGACCGGGGCGCGCTGGCGGTGGTGGAGGTGCGCGACTTCGGCCCCGGCATTGCGCAGGCATCGATGTCGGCGGCCTTCGAACCGCATGTGCGCCTGGGCCACGGCCAGCAGAACAACCGCACTGGCACCGGCCTGGGCCTGGGCATTGCCCGCAACATCATCCAGGCGCATGGCGGCGAAATCCGGCTGCATAACCATGCCGAATGCGGGCTGGTGGTGACCGTGCTGCTGCCCGCCGTCGCCCAGACGGTGGACTAAAGAGGGACGGCCTCGCCTTCCACGTAGACCGCCTGCAAGGCCAGGTCGCGGTCCAGCATCACCACATCGGCCCAGGCACCGGGCACCAGCTGGCCCCGGTCGGTGAGGCCCAGGTGTTCGGCGGCGAAGCGCGAGACGCGGTTGGACGCGTCCGCCAGGTCCAGGCCCACGCTGTCCACCAGGTTGCGCAGGGCTTGGTCCATGGCCAGCGAGGACCCGGCCAGGGTGCCGTCTTCCAGCCGCACGCCGCCCAGGCACTTGAACACCTTGTGGCGGCCCAGCGTGTATTCGCCGTCGGGCATGCCCGCGGCCGAGGTCGAATCGGTCACGCAGTACAGGCAGGGGATGGCGCGCAGCGCGGCGCGGATGGCACCGGGGTGCACGTGCAGCAGATCGGGAATGATTTCGGCAAAGCGGGCATGCGCCAGCGCTGCGCCCACCATGCCCGGCTCGCGGTGGTGCAGGGCCGACATGGCGTTGAACAAGTGGGTGAAGCCGGTGGCGCCCTGCTGCAGCGCGGCCACGCCGTCTTCGTAGCTGCCGGTGGTGTGGCCCAGCTGCACCTTGTAGCCGTCGGCACACAGTTGGGCCACCATGTCCAGGTTGCCGCCCACTTCGGGGGCCAGGGTGATCAGGCGGATCGGGGCCAGCGCGTGCAACTGGTGGATTTCTGTATGGCTCACGGGCCGGGCAAACGGTGGCTGCGCGCCCAGCTTGGCCTCGCTGATATACGGGCCTTCCAGGTGCACACCCAGCACGCGGGCCGCCCCCGCCGGGCGCTGTTGGCATACGGCACCCAGCACGCTGAACGCGGCTTCCAGGTCGGCCATCGGCGCGGTCATGGTGGTGGCCAGCAGCGCGGTAGTGCCGTGCCGGGCGTGCAGCCGGGTCACGTGCTGCACGGCATCGCCGCCTTCCATGATGTCGTGGCCCGCACCGCCGTGCACGTGCAGGTCGATGAAGCCGGGCAGCACCAAGGGCAGGCCTGCATCGCGCACGCTGGCGGTGGGGGCGGGGTTGCCGGTGATGTGGGCAATGCGGCCTTCAGCGTTGAAGGCGATGTCCCCGGTGACGAAGCCGCTGGGGGTCAGGATGTTGGCGTGGAGGGTGCGCATAGGACAGTTTTCAAAAGGGCAGGTCCGCAGACCGTAAGGTTAGAATCTTAAGTTTGCTACCCATAGCTCAGTTGGATAGAGCATCAGCCTTCTAAGCTGAGGGTCACAGGTTCGATCCCTGTTGGGTAGACCACAGCGCAACCCTGTTTTACGGGTTATTTTAGGCATTAAATCGGCCTCTAGCGCATATTTAACATGCGCGGGTAGCTATATATTTTGTAGCAACTGCCCTTGCGCAGTTTGGGCTGCTGTACACGGCAGCTCCACAAAAGAAAGCAGGCGCGCATGCTCAAGCGCATCAAAAACTGGATCGGGCGGGCGATGGGCCCCGGGCTCAACTCTGCCGATCTGGAAGCTGTCAGCGGTTGGGCCGGTGCACATGGGCTGGAGTTTGACCGGCTGGCCGACGGTACAGGCTTTGCCCTGATCGGTACCGTGGGCGGTCTTCCTTGGCGAATGGAGCAGAGCCCGGCGGGCTGGGACTTTATCGTCGGAGCCGAACTGCGCGCCCGGGCCGAACTGGGCCTGCCCGAGAATCTGGCGATCATGCTGATCAACCGCCCGCTCAAGGAATCGCTGGAAAAGCGCGTCTACGAGCAGGCCACCCACGGCGTGCAAACCACGGTGGACGTGGATTTACCCGAAGAAGCCCGCTGGCTGGCGCTATACGACCAGGTCGGCTGGAACACCGCACCATTGGCGTTTTGGGACCACTACGCCCTGGTAGCCGACAACCGCGCCCAGGCACAGCAGTGGTTGGACGGGCCCCTGATGGATCTGCTGCAGGCCTGGCCGAACAGTGCGGTGCAGCAGGCCACACCGTTCATTCTGCAAGTGCAGCGGGGCCGGGTGTACTTGCGCATGGAGTACCCGCAGCCCGACGTACCCACGCTGCGGCACGCGGTAGCAGTGTTTACCCAGGCCTGTGTGTCGGCCCAGTCGCTGGACAAGGGCTGAGTAACGTCGTGCTCAGTGGTCCGCGTCCACGATGCGCAGCAGCGCCGTGCGGTCGCGGATCATCAGGCCGGCGGTTTCGATGGCAATCACATCGTCGCGCTCCATGGCCTTGAGCTCCTGGTTGACCCGCTGGCGCGAGGCACCTAGCAGCTGGGCCAGCTCTTCCTGCGCCAGTTGCAAGCTGATGCGGATCTCGTTGGCGTTGGCCAGGTTGGGAATGCCGTAGCTGCGCGCCAAATGCAGCAGTTGCTTGGCCAGCCGGGCCCGCAAGGGCAGGGTGTTCAGGTCTTCCACCAAGCCAAACAGTTGGCGGATGCGCCGGGCTTGCAGGCGCAGCATGGCCTCGTACAGCTCGGTGTGTGTGGCGAGTATCTTTTTGAAGTCGGCCTTGGCCACGCACAGCAAGGTGGTTTCGCCATGGGCGTAGGCATCGTGGGTGCGGCGATCGCCATCAAATATGGCTATATCGCCAAACCAGGTGCCGGGCTCCATATAAGTCAGGGTAATTTGCTTGCCCGAGAGCGAGGTGGAACTCACCCGTACTGCGCCCTTGGCGCAGGCCACCCATTCCTCGGGCGGCTCGCCGCGGGCGGCAATCAGCCCGTTGTCCTGGTAGCGTTTGACGTAGGCGCAGCGCAAGATGTCGTGCCGCAACGACGGCGAAAGGGATGCAAACCAATGCCCAGAATTGATGGCCGCGCGTTCTTCAATCGTCAGGATGGGTTCGTCCATGGGCTGTCTCTGGTAAGGCTGGTTAACCGCGCATTGTCATGCCATGGTCACGCAGGTGACGCAAAAACACACAAAATATGTCACCTGGGTGTCTGGCCGGGCTCATGCCTGCGTGTTCCCGGCCTGTGTCTTCCCACCCACAATCCCCGCAGATGGCCCGATAATTGCCGCTGTTTAATTGATCACATGCTGAAATCCAATGGTATGGTGTGTCTGAATCCCCTTCAAACGTAAAAAATTGCAGTGAAACTACGCAACACCCTCCTTGGCTCCACCCTGTTGGTAGCCGCATTTGGTAGCTCAGCCTTGTCACTTGGACGTGCCAGGGGCGCGGTGGTGTTGGGCCAGCCTCTCGACTTGGCCGTGGACGTCCGTCTCGATTCCTCCGATGACGCGGGCACTGCCTGTTTTGAAGCCGACGTTTTTCATGGAGATGGCCAGGTGGCACCCAACCGTGTGCGGGTCATTGTGGTGGGCGGTACGCAAGGGCAGGATGCCGTGGTGCGGATTCGCTCCTCTGCCGTGGTGGATGAGCCTGTGGTGGGGGTGGTGCTGCGTTCCATCTGCGGCCAGAAAGCCTCGCGCCGTTACGATTTTTTAACCGACTTCCCTGTGGAAACACATGCGTCGGCCGTGCCCACCATCATTCCGGCAACCGTCACTGCACAAACTGCGGCCCCGTCGTCTGCCACCGATGCGCCCATGGCCACCCCGGCTACAGCGCCCGTGGCGGCACCCCGTACTGCACCTATCCGCAGCGCGGTCAACCCCGTGCCGGTGGTACGCGCACCCCGGCCGGTACCGGTGTCTAAGCCCATTGTGGCCAAAGAAACCGTGGTCGCACCGAAGCCCGTGACCACCAAGGCGGAGCCCAAGGTCGAAACCAAGGCCGAGGCTCCCGATAACAAACCCCGTTTGAAGCTGGAGTCGCCCGAGACACCCGACGAACGCCTGGTCCAGCTCAAACCCGCCAGTGATCTGGTGCTGGCCCCCACCGACGACCCGCAAAAACGCGAAGCCGCCGCTGCCGCTTGGCGTGAGCTGAACAACCTGCCGGTCGAAAATCCCCAGGAAAAGCAGCGTTTGCTGACCTTGGAGGCCGAGTCCAAGACCCTGAAAGCCCTGCTGGCCAAGAACGAAGCCGACTTCAAACTGCGTCTGGACAAGCTGGAGAGCAACCGCTACGACGAAAGCTTTGTGTACAGCCTGCTGGGCTTGTTGTTGGCCGCGATTGCCGCTGCCGCTTTCTTCTGGAACCGCGCCCGCCAGCGCATCGCCACGGCCTCCACCGACTGGTCGCACCATGGGGAACCCAGTGCCGAAGAGCTGGGCCGCGCCTCGTCCATGAGCCGCCCGGCATCGTTGGCATCGCAGTTGCCACCCAACACCTTGCCGGGCCCCAACCACGATGCCGACGTAGACGAGTCGCTGTTTGACGACCTGAAGAAGCTGACGGCGGCGACCATGCCCACTAAGCCGCTCGCGCCTGTGGCCCGTTCCGGTGTCACTGCGACACCAGCTCGCAGCATCTACCCAGAAGATTTTCTGGACGTGCAACAGCATGCCGACTTCTTTGTCTCGCTGGGCCAGTACGACCAGGCCATCGATGTGCTGAAAAAGAGCATCCACGAAAGCGCCGATGTCAGCCCCTTGGCCTATCTGGAGCTGCTCAAGATTTACCACACGCTGGGTCGCCAAGCGGAATACCAGCAACAGCGGGAAGCGTTCAACCGCATCTTCAACAGCCAAATACCCGACTTTCCGGCGTTTACCCAAGAAGGTCAGCCGCTGGAAGGCTACCCAGCAGTGCTGCGCAGCATTGAAAGCCAATGGGGTACGCCCAAGGTGTTGGACTTCATCGAAGCCTGCCTGTTCTGCGATACCTCCGCCGGTGCGGGCAAGCCCTTCGACCTGGCCGCCTACCGTGAACTTCTGCTGCTCTATGCCATGGCCCAGGGCACGGTTCGCCAGGCAGACGGCTCCTTGCACGATGCCATGCCCAAGGCCCGTGCCGGGCGCGCCAGCCGCCCACAAGAGCTGGAGCTGGACGTATCCAAACCCGCCCCCCTGGAAGCCTCGGCCCCGCGCGAGACCTCGTTCACCCAACCGATGCTGTTGATGTCGGAGATGGCCCCCCTGGAGGCGCAGGACACCCACCCCGAGCCTTTGGCGCCATCGCACCGTCCACCGCTGGACTTGGATCTGGACCTGAACCTGGATTTCTCGAATTCCGAATTGATGGCGATGCAAGAACTGCCTGCCGTGTCAGCCGCTATTCCACCGGCTCCTGCCGCCCTGGATCTGGACTTTGACCTGGATCTGGATCTAGGTGCGCCTGGCCCGGTGGTGGCACCTGCGCCGGTTCCACCCGTAGCTCCCACCATCGACAGCAATATGCTGGAGTTTGACCTGTTCGACCCCAGCGTTGAGGCCAAGATTTCGCCGAAGAAGAATTGATCTAGTAAAAACCATAAAAAACGGCCAAAAAGCCATAGGTTTTTTGGCCGTTTTTGCTTGCTTAATCTGCGTAAGCTGCTCTCAAATTATTTTAAATTTGAGAACAATGGGCTCTCTGGGTTTAACGCCGTACCTGCAAAGCACCAGGATTGATGATGTTGGTCGGCGTGCCCTTGATGAAGTTCAGCACGTTGTCAAACGCCGCATTGAAGTACAGCTCGTAGCTGTTTTGCTCCACATAGCCGATGTGCGGGGTGCAGATGCAGTTCTCCAGCCGCAGCAAGGCGTGGCCTTGCAAAATCGGCTCACTTTCAAACACGTCAATCGCCGCCATGCCGGGATGGCCCCGGTTCAGGCCGGCCAGCAGCGCGTCGGGCTCGATCAACTCGGCCCGTGAGGTGTTGACAAGCAGCGACGTGGGCTTCATGCGGGACAGATCTTCCAGGGTGACGATGCCCCGGGTCTCCTCGTTCAGCCGCAGGTGCAGCGACAGCACGTCTGACTGGGCAAACAAGGCCTCCTTGCTGTCCACCACTTCCACCCCGTCGGCCAGGGCCCGGGTGCGCGAGGTTTCGCGGCCCCAGACCAGCACCTTCATACCGAAGGCGCGCGCGTAGGTGGTGACGATCTGGCCAATGCGGCCATAGCCCCAAATGCCCATGGTCTTACCCTTGAGCACAGTGCCCATGCCGAAGTTGGGCGGCATAGATGCGGTCTTCATACCCGACTGTTGCCAGACCCCGTGCTTGAGGTTGCTGATGTACTGGGGCAGCCGCCGTGTCGAGGCCATGATCAGCGCCCAGGTCAGCTCGGCCGGGGCGGTGGGCGAGCCCACACCCTCGGCCACGGCAATGCCGCGTTCGGTGCAGGCGGTGACATCCACATGGGCACCGATACGCCCGGTTTGGGCAATCATTTTGAGGCGGGGCAGCTTTTCGATCACCGCGCGGTTGAGCTGGGTGCGCTCCCGGATCAGCACGATGATGTCGGCATCCTTGAGTCGCACCGACAACTGGCCCAGGCCCTTGACGGTGTTGGTATAGACCTTGGCTGCGTAGGGTTCCAGCTTGGTTGCGCAGTCGAGTTTGCGCACGGCATCTTGGTAGTCGTCGAGGATCACAATGTTCATCCCCTGATTGTGCCTTGGTGCTGGACGCTGCTGCCAAACCAATTGGGTATCTGTGCCCGCCAGCGGGGCTGATATTTGTGCCCGGGGACCGGTGTGGTGCTGGCGGAATGCCTGGCTTTATTGCAGCAATGGGCCGCTGCGGGCGGTAGATTCAAGGGCGGCCATGCGGTCCAGTTCGGCGCAGACATCGGCC
>NZ_JANXMU010000089.1 GCF_025354435.1 Rhodoferax sp. | reverse complement strand
ACCATGGTCTGGATGATGGGCGAGCCAATGTTGCTGGTCATCACGATCACGGTGTTCTTGAAGTCCACGGTGCGGCCCTGGCCATCGGTCAGGCGGCCATCGTCCAGCACCTGCAGCAGCACGTTGAAGACATCCGGGTGCGCCTTCTCGACCTCATCGAGCAGCAGCACGCTGTAGGGCTTGCGGCGCACGGCCTCGGTCAGGTAGCCGCCCTCCTCGTAGCCCACGTAGCCGGGCGGCGCACCGATCAGGCGGGCCACCGAATGCTTCTCCATGAACTCGCTCATGTCGATGCGGATGAGGTGGTCTTCCGAGTCGAACATGAAGCTCGCCAGCGCCTTGCACAGCTCGGTCTTGCCCACGCCCGTGGGGCCCAGGAACAGAAAGGAGCCAGTGGGTCGGTTCGGGTCAGACAGGCCTGCGCGCGAGCGGCGGATGGCGTTAGCCACGGCGGTGATGGCCTCGTCCTGGCCCACCACGCGGTCGTGCAGCTTGACCTCCATCTGCAGCAGCTTGTCGCGCTCGCCCTGCATCAACTTGCTCACCGGAATGCCGGTGGCGCGGGCAACCACTTCGGCGATTTCCTCCGCACCGACCTGGGTGCGCAGCAGGCGCGGGGCGCTGGTGGTGCCTTTTACCGACTCCTTGGCCTGGGTTTCCTTGAGCTGCTTTTCCAGCTCGGGCAGCTTGCCGTATTGCAGTTCGGCAACCTTGTTGAAGTCGCCCTTGCGCTTAAGTTCCTCGATCTGGAAGCGCATTTTTTCAATCGCTTCCATCACCTGCGCGCTGCCCTGGGCCTGGGCTTTTTCGGACTGCCAGATTTCGTCGTAGTCGGCGATTTCCTTTTGCAGCTTGGCGATCTCTTCCTGGATCAGGCCCAGGCGCTTTTGCGAGGATTCGTCTTTCTCGCGCTTCACGGCTTCGCGCTCGATCTGCAGCTGGATCAGGCGGCGGTCGAGCTTGTCCATCACCTCGGGCTTGGAATCCATCTCGATCTTGATCTTGGCCGCGGCCTCGTCGATCAGGTCGATCGCCTTGTCGGGCAAAAACCGGTCGGTGATGTAGCGGTGGCTGAGCTCGGCGGCGGCCACGATGGCCGGGTCGGTGATCTGCACGCCGTGGTGCACTTCGTACTTTTCCTGCAGGCCGCGCAGGATGGCGATGGTGGCCTCTACCGTGGGCTCGCCCACCAGAATCTTCTGGAAGCGCCGCTCCAGGGCCGCGTCTTTTTCGATGTACTTGCGGTACTCGTCCAGCGTGGTGGCACCCACGCAGTGCAGCTCGCCGCGCGCCAGGGCCGGTTTGAGCATGTTGCCTGCGTCCATCGCGCCCTCGGCTTTGCCCGCGCCCACCATGGTATGCAGCTCGTCGATGAAGACGATGGTCTGGCCTTCGTCCTTGGCCAGCTCTTTCAGCACGGTCTTCAGGCGCTCTTCAAACTCACCCCGGAACTTGGCCCCGGCCAGCAGGGCCGCCATGTCCAGCGAGAGTACGCGCTTGCCTTTGAGCGACTCGGGCACCTCGCCCGCCACGATGCGCTGGGCCAGGCCTTCGACGATGGCGGTCTTGCCCACACCGGGTTCGCCGATCAGCACCGGGTTGTTCTTGGTGCGGCGCTGCAGCACCTGGATGGCGCGGCGGATTTCGTCGTCGCGGCCAATCACCGGGTCCAGCTTGCCCATGCGGGCGCGCTCGGTCAGGTCCAGGCAGTATTTCTTGAGCGATTCGCGCTGGCCTTCGGCATCGGCGTTGTCCACGTTCTGGCCGCCGCGCACCGCATCGATCGCCGCTTCCAGCGATTTGCGGGTCAGGCCCGCGGCGCGCACCTGCTGGCCAAAGTCGGCCTTGCTGTCGGTCAGCGCCAGCAAAAACAGCTCGCTGGAGACGAACTGGTCGCCGCGCTTGATGGCTTCTTTCTCGGCTCCCTGCAGCAGGCTGACGAAGTCGCGGCTGGGTTGCACCTGGTCTTGCCCGTGCACGGTGGGCAGCTTCTTCAACGCGGCCTCGGCCACGCCCAGCAGGCTGGGCACGTTCACGCCCGCGCGCTGCAGCAGCGCCTGCGGGCCGTCGTCCTGGCGCAGCATGGCCGCCAGCACATGGGCCGGTTCGATATAGCCGTGGTCGGCGCCGAGTGCCAGGGTTTGTGCGTCGCCCAGGGCTTCCTGGAATTTGGTAGTGAGTTTGTCTTGTCGCATGTGGATCTCCAATGCTGTGACAGATGGGCAGCAAGCCCTTATTTTCAAGTCCTGTTCTGTGGGCAAGCTTGCGCCAGATCAAGCATTGGGTTTATAAAAAATAGGCCTCTAGCGTAGATAGTACCTACACAAGTAGCTATTTTTTATGTAGCAAAGCCCATCTACTCATGAATTCACCTCATATGTGCATGCGCATTTTGCAGTCTTATCAAGACAGGCCAGCCTGCCTACAGTGCACTCTGTCCACAAGATGAAAGTATTGCCATGCAGATCCAACGCAACGGCTCCCAGCCCTCGGGCAAAGGCCCCACCGACTATTTCACTGGCACCGTACGTGTCGATCCGCTGTTCCAGCCGCACGCCCCGGCGCGTGCACTGGGGGCAACGGTAACCTTTGAACCCGGTGCCCGCACCGCCTGGCACTTCCACCCGCTGGGCCAGACCCTGGTGGTCACCGCCGGTGCCGGATGGGTGCAGCGCCGCGGTGGCCCGCGCGAAGACATCCGCCCCGGCGACGTGGTGTGGATTGCCCCCGGTGAAGAGCATTGGCACGGCGCCAGCGCCACCACGGCCATGACCCACATCGCCATCCAGGAAGAGCAAGACGGCAAAACCGCCGACTGGCTGGAACAAGTCAGCAACGCACATTACGAAAACTTAGGAGTCCCCGCATGAACAACAGCATCCACAACAACATCACCGGCAAGGTCGTCGTCATCACCGGCGCCAGCAGCGGCCTGGGCGAGGCCACGGCGCGGCTGCTGTCCGCCCAAGGGGCCACCGTGGTACTGGGCGCACGGCGGGTAGACCGGCTGCAAACCCTGGTGGCCGAGTTGATTGCAGGCGGCGGCAAGGCACTGGCGCTGGCCACCGACGTGACCCAGGCGGCGCAAGTCAAGGCCCTGGTGGATGCCGCCGTGCAGACCTTTGGGCGCGTGGATGTGATGGTCAACAACGCCGGGCTGATGCCGCATTCGCCGCTGGAGCGCCTGAAGATCAGCGACTGGGACCAGATGATCGACGTGAACCTCAAAGGCGTGCTGTACGGCATTGCCGCCGCGCTGCCGCACATGCAAACGCAAAAGGCCGGACACATCATCAATGTGTCGTCGGTGGCCGGCCACAAGGTGCGTCCCGGCAGCGCCGTGTACGCCGCCACCAAGCACGCGGTGTTGGCCCTGTCCGAAGGGCTGCGCCAGGAGGTGAAGCCCTACAACATCCGCACCACGGTGGTATCGCCCGGCGCGATAGACACGGAGCTGGTCAACAGCGTGACCGAGCCCGACATTGCCGCCAACGTGCGCAAGGTCTACGAGGTTGCCATTCCTGTCGCGTCGTTTGCGCGCATGGTGGCCTTTGCCATCAGCCAGCCGGACGATGTGGACATCAACGAAATCCTGTTCCGCCCCACGCGCCAGGAGCTGTAAGCCGGAGGCTGGTTCAGCCCGCACGCAGGCGCAGCGCGTCAATCACCAGGGCCAGGGCGGGCAGCGACTGGCGGCGGCGCGGGTAGTAGAGGTGGTAGCCCGCAAACGACGGGCACCAGTCGTCCAGCACCCGCACTAGGCGGCCCTGGGCGATATGCTCCAGCACCATGTCTTCGGGCACAAAGGCCACGCCAAAGCCGTCCAGCGCCGCCAGCACCCGGGGCGCGGTGCTGCTGAACACCCACTGGCCTTGCACGTGCACCTTGAGTTCGCGGCCGTCTTTTTCAAACTCCCAGGCGTAGATGCCGCCGTAGGTGGGCAGGCGCAGGTTGATGCAGTTGTGCGCGGCCAGATCGTGCGGCGTGAGGGGCGCGGGATGCTGGGCGAAGTAGCCGGGCGACGCCACCACGGCCATGCGCAGGTCGGGTGAAATGCGCACCGCCACCATGTCTTTTTCCACCTGATCGCCCAGGCGCACGCCCAAATCAAAACGTTCTGCCGCAATGTCGGTCAGGCGGTAATCCACCATGATTTCGACCTGGATGTCCGGGTAGTCGGGCAACACTTTGGCCAGCTTGGGCCAGAGCACGGTGTTGGCCGCGTGCTCGGCGGCGGTGATGCGCACCGTGCCCGCGGGCTTGTCGCGCAGCTCGCTCAGGGCCGCCACCTCGGCTTCGATTTCCTCAAAGCGCACCCCCACCGTGCGCAGCAGGCGCTCGCCCGCCTCGGTGGGCGAAACGCTGCGCGTGGTGCGCGTCAGCAGGCGCACGCCCAGCCGCGCCTCCAGCCCCCGGATGGTGTGGCTCAGGGCCGACTGCGACACCCGCAGCTGGGCCGCGGCGCGGGTGAAGCTACCCTCGCGTGCCACCGCGACAAAGGCATACAGTTCGTTGAAATTCTCGCGCGCCATGGGTAAAGCTGCCTCCGGGGTTCTGGCAAATTGTGCCAGCCCCCTGCCGCACCTTCCACCACCCTGGCGGTTACTCCCGGTAGGCCCAGAGATCCAGCAACTGCGCGCCGTTGTCGGCCACCAGGCGTACCGCGGGCGCGTAGTCCGCGTCCACCGCCAGTACACCGGTGCTGCTGGCAGGCAGGCTGCCGCAGGCTTGCGCCGACAGGCTCAACGCCAGCGTGTTGGGCAAAGCACCCGCCGACAGCTTGCCCGACAATTTGCAGGCCGACGAGCCCGCCGTGATATCGCCACTGGCGTTGACCGCAAAGCTGGCCACCCCACCCACCGCCAGTGCGGTGGTGTAGTTGCCCGCCAGCGCAGCCAGGTTGACGGCGGCCACTGGCAACGCATCACTGCGCAGCAGCGTGATGCTGGTGTCTTGGCCTGATGCGGGCACGGCTACCCAGGTGCCTCCCACGGCGCGGCGGTAGAGCTGGGTGGCCTGGTCGTTGCTGTCGGCCAGCACCAGCAGACGGCTACCGTCGGCAGCGGCGTAGTACTTGCCCACCGTGGGGGCGTTCGCGTCGCCCACGCTCACGGTGTAGTTGCCTGCGGCCAGGTCGGTCACAGCCACCTTGGGCGCGTCGTCGCCACCACAGGCGGCCAGAGCCACGGCCACGGCTAGCAGGGAGAAACCTCCAATGTTGCGGTTCATGCTGCGGCCCTTCACTGGCTAAACAGGTCGCGCAGACGCAGGCGCAGCCACTGCTGGGCGGCGGGCCGCTGCTCAAAGCCCACCTGCATGGCGGTCACGGCGATTTTGGTTTTGTACAGCACGGATTCGTCCTCGGCCTGGGCCGCGGTAGCTGCGGTACTGAACGTGAAACCCAGCCCGTAGGGCACGGTGGCCTTGAACTTCAGCACGTAGGTATCGAAAGTGCCGAAGCGCGAAAACCCAAACTTCAGCGCGCTGGTGGGCGCGTCGGGAAAGTTGACGTTCAGTGCTACGCCAGGGGTCAGCAAGGGCCCGGTCCCGGCCTTGGCCTGCAGCGCCTTGACCAGGTTCACCGTGTGCTGGGCCACCACGGCCGAGTACGGGTTGGCCAGGGTGGCGTTGTCGGTGGTGTCCGAGCCTGCGCTCAGAGCGATGGAGGGCAACCCCCGGCCCGCGGCAAACTGCGCGTTGCTGACGGTACCCGAGCTGTTGACGATCTTGCCCAGGTTTTGCCCTTCGTTCGGGCCGGACAGCACCAGATCCGGGGCCTTGCCCCAGCGGGCCGTGGCCAGCACATCCAGCCCGTACATGGTGGCCATCACAGGCGTGCCGTGCACGTAGAAATAGTCGCCGCCGGTGTAGCCGGACTTGGTGAACGGGCCCACCGCAGGCGTGCCAGTGGGTGCGGCACCGTTGTGTCAGCCGCCCTCGGCTTCCACCTGGGTCTTGTCGTTATCGGACACGATCACGCTGGTGCTGTACATCACGATGCCTGCGCCCCGGCCGCTCTGCCCGGTGCACGGCACCGACACGATCACATCGTGGCCGCTGGCTTTGAGGGCTTCATACAGCGCCTTGGTATTGCTGGTCAGGCCGTCGTCGTTCGACAGCAAGATGTTGAGCGCAAAAGCGGGGCTGGCCAAGCCGAGCAGCGTTGCCGCAGCAATCGGGAGAAGTTTCATGGGAAGGATGTCCTGGGTTGCAAAGGGAAACCGTTATTTTTCCGGCCCCATGCGACAGGCGTGTGATGGTTGCATGGCAATTGCATGACAACCCGGCACGCATCGGATTTACAAGAAAATAATGCCGCTAGCGCATATCCTACCTACGCAAGTAGCTATAAAAACAGAAGCAAATACAAGTTTGACCAAAGTCCTAAAATCGGAATATGAATATCCACCAGCTGTCGGCCCGCTACAACCAGGAGCAAGACCGCATCCTGGTGCGCATCAACTCCACAGAGGGCACCGAGATGCGCCTGTGGCTGACCCGCCGCCTCACCCTCGCTCTGTGGCCCACACTGAACAAGGCCGTGGTGGAGCACGTGGCGCGGCAAGACGGCGGCGGCACCCATTTGCGCGACGATGCCAGCAAAAAAATGCTGGCCGACTTCCAGCGCGAGGCCGTGCTGCGCGATGCGGACTTTTCCACGCCCTACCAAGACATTCAGGATGCGCCAGATACGGCCGCCACCCTGCCCCTGGGCAGCGCCCCGCTGCTGGTAACCGAGGTGCGCATCACCCCGGTGGCCAACGGCCCCTTGAAAATCGCCTTCAACGAGCAGTTGGTGGGCCAGGCGAATGGCCGCGGCTTCCAGGTAGAGCTAGCCCCGCCGCTGGTGCACGGCCTGGTGCAGCTACTGGAGCGGGCCTTGCACCAGTCGGCCTGGGGGGAAGGCAGTGATGTGCTGGGCGCACCACCGTTGCAGGCCAGCGACGCGCCGGTGCTGGCAGACCGGCCGAAGTACCTGAATTAGCCAATCTACAATCCTGGCATGCACTTACCGACCACCGCTTCCCACGCCATGCCCCGCATGTGCGCCAGCGTGGCCGCAGTGGCATCCAAAAAACCCCAGCTTATCTGACCGGAGCTGCGGTTCCGTCCTCAGATGAGCGATGGAACCCCCTTCTCCCACCCCGGTCCCGCGCTCCTTTGTTGATGGTTTCCCATCGGTCTGCTGTGACACAAAGGACTTTAGCGTGCGCTCTCTCGAACCTTCCCCCGACTTCTCTGGCCTGTGGATTCCCCTGGTCACCCCGTTTTCCAATCGTGCCGACGGTGCCGTAGACCACCCGGCCCTGGCCCAACTGGTGGCGCGCCTGCGCACGACCGGCATTGCGGGCTTTGTGGCCTGCGGCTCCACCGGCGAAGCGGCGGCCCTGGATGGCGACGAGCAGCATGCCGTGCTCAACACCGTGCTGCAAGCCGCCCAGGGCCTGCCGGTGGTGATGGGCTTGTCGGGCTACCACCTTCCCAAGATGTTGGCCAACGTGCAGGCCTTCAGCTGCCAGCCGGTGGCCGCGTTGCTGGTGGCCGCCCCCTGCTACATCCGCCCTTCGCAGGCCGGGCTGCTACGCTGGTTTACCGACCTGGCCGATGCCTCCCAGGTGCCGCTGATCGTCTACGACATTCCCTACCGCACCGGTACCACGCTAGAGCTGGCGACCCTGCTGACCCTGTCCCGGCACCCGCGCATCGTGGCGATCAAGGACTGCGGCGGCGACGCGGCCAAGACGGCGGCGCTGATTGCCAGCGGCACGCTGCAGGTGCTGGCGGGCGAGGACGCGCAAATATTCAGCACATTGGCTCAGGGAGGTGCGGGTGCCATCGCCGCCAGCGCCCACGGCCACACGCCGCGCTTTGTGCAGGTGATGCAGGCGATTGCGCGCGGCGACCTGGTGCAGGCGCGCGCCCTGTGGCAGCCGCTGCTGCCGTGGATTGCGGGCCAGTTTGCCGAGCCCAACCCTGGTCCTATCAAAGGCTGGCTGGCCCACCACGGGCAAATGCAGGCGGGGCTGCGGGCCCCGATGACGGCGGCCTCGCAGGCCCTGGTGCAGCGGCTGCTGGCGCTGGACGCAGACCTACCACCACTAGCGTAGTCAGGCGAGTCACGCGTTAGTGGCGGCAATGCCCCAGCGCTGCAGGGCCGCATCGTCTTGCACCCGCGCATCGACCCAGCGTGCGCCATCCGGGGTGACCTCTTTCTTCCAGAACGGGGCCTGGGTTTTCAGGTAGTCCATCAAGAATTCGCAGGCCTGGAACGCCTGGCCGCGGTGCGCCGAGCTCACCGCCACCCAGACGATCTGGTCCAGCGGCTGCAGCAGGCCCACGCGGTGGATCACCTGGGCGGCGTAGATGTCGAAACGATTCAGCGCCTGCTCCACCATGGCCTCGATGGCGCGCTCGGTCATGCCGGGGTAGTGCTCCAGCTCCAGGCTCAGCACCTCGCCGCTGGCATCCGGGTGCCAGTCGCGCACGGTGCCTAAAAAGCTCACCACCGCCCCCACGCGGCGGTCGCCCTGGCGCAGTGCGGCCAGCTCGGTGGTGGGGTCGAAGTCTTGGGTTTGGATGCGAACGCAGGGCAGTGTCATCCGGCCATTTTGCATCCAGTACAGTGGCTGTTTTGATTTCCCGGGAGACAGCTTTGACCGCACCCTACACCCTTGCCGTCCACGGCGGCGCAGGCACCATCGCCCGTGGCCAAACCGATGCTGCGCCCTACCACGCCGGGCTGCGGGTTGCGCTGGCCGCGGGCGAGGCGGTGCTGGCCCAGGGCGGCAGCGCGCTGGACGCGGTGGTGGCGGCGGTGCAGGCACTGGAGGACGAGCCGCTGTTCAACGCCGGGCGCGGCTCGGTCTACACCTCAGCGGCGCAGCACGAGATGGATGCCGCCGTGATGGACGGCAGCACGCTGGCCGCCGGGGCCGTGGCAGGCGTGCGCACACTGCGCAATCCGGTGCAACTGGCGCGCACGGTGATGGACTCCAACTTTGTGCTGCTCAGCGGCGATGGGGCCGAGCAGTTCGCCCGCGACCATGGCTTCGAGGCCATGCCGCCCGGCTACTTCCACACCGAGCACCGCCTGGCGCAGCTGCACCATCTGCAAAACGCGGCCAGTGCGGCGATGCAGATGGACCATGTTGCCCCGCTGGATGAAACCCGCAAGTTCGGCACTGTGGGCGCAGTCGCGCTAGACAGTGCCGGCCATTTGGCCAGTGCAGTCTCCACCGGCGGCATGACCAACAAGCACCCGGGCCGCATTGGCGATTCGCCGTTGGTGGGTGCTGGCATCTACGCCAACGACCAGAGCTGCGCGGTCAGCGCCACCGGCTCGGGCGAGTACTTCATCCGCGCCTGCGTGGCCCACGACATCCACGCCCGCATGGCCTACGCCGGTGCCACGCTGGACACCGCCAGCGGCGCGGCGCTGGCCGAGGTGGGGCGGCTGGGAGGTGAAGGTGGGGTGATTGCGGTAGACCGCCAGGGGAACATCGCCCTGCCCTACATCAGCGCGGGAATGTACCGGGGCTGGGTGCGGGCCGGTGAAGCGGCGCAGACGCGGATTTTTGAGGACTGAGCGGTTGGATTTGGAGATTTTTGGCCTTTTTTTAACTGCCAAAAGTGCCGCCTGCGCTTGCCAAATAAGCACGAGCAGCTCCTATTTTTTACTATTGATTTGGAAGCAATTCCGCCTCGAAGCGTTCCATTTCTTCGGCCAATGTGCCGCGGCTGCGAAAGTTGCGGTGGGCCTGGTCGTACCAGTATTGGGCATCTTCCAGGTCACCTTCCTGGATGTGGACGATGCCGTGCAACCAATTGGACAACGGGGAGTTATCGGTTTGAACCAAGTTGTGGGCTTCGGTCCAGCGGTTTGCGCGCAGGTGCTCCAGAACTTGTGCCAGTACGCGTTGCAATTCGGTCATAGAGAACTCCTTGTGCACGCCAAGCCTACGCCTACAGCACCCATAGCTAAGGCGCAGCTTCCAGAAACAGCGCAGAACTGGCTACGCCAGACGGCTGCTGTTGCCCCTAGCATTGGTTTTTCAAACCAATGCTAGGGGGGGTTGGCGAAAGATGCGAAGCACTGCAGCTGGGGGTGTACCTTATTTTTCGGCAAATGCCCGCTCCACTACAAAGTGGCCGGGGGTGGAGGTGTTGCCTTCCTTAAAGCCGCGCTCTTCGAGCATGTGCTTCAGGTCGACCAGCATGCCGGGGCTGCCGCAGAGCATGACGCGGTCGATAGCCGGGTCGAATTCGGGGAGGTCCAGGTCGGTGAACAGCTTGCCGTTGTGCAGCAGCTCGGTGATGCGGCCCATGTTGCGGTAGGACTCGCGGGTCACAGTGGGGTAGTAGCGCAGTTTGCTGGTGACCATTTCGCCCAGGAATTCATGCGCGGGCAGGTGCTCGGTCAGCATGTCGTGGTAGGCCAGCTCTTCGACCTGGCGCACACCGTGGACCACGATGACTTGCTCGAAGCGCTCGTAGGTTTCGGGGTCGCGCACGATGCTCAAGAATGGGGCCAGGCCGGTGCCGGTGGACAGCAGGTACAGATGTTTGCCGGGCAGCAGGTAGTCGGTGACCAGTGTGCCGGTGGGTTTGCGGCCGACGATGATTTTGTCGCCCACCTGGATGTGCTGCAGCTTGGAGGTCAGCGGGCCCTCGGGCACCTTGATGCTGAGAAATTCGAGGTGCTCTTCGTAGTTGGCGCTGGCGATGCTGTAGGCGCGCAGCAGCGGTTTGCCGTCTTCCTTGCGCAGGCCGATCATGGTGAAGTGGCCGTTGCTGAAGCGCAGCGCGGGGTCGCGTGTCGTGGTGAAGGAGAACAGGCGGTCGGTCCAGTGGTGCACGCTCAGCACGGTTTCTTCGTTGAAAGCACTCATGTTTGGTAGCTAGGAAGGTTGGTGAAAATAAAAGCTATTTTCCTACAGCCGCCCGGCCCGCCCGTCTGGGGGCAATTCCACCTTGTGGGCGCAGTGGTAAATCTAAAAGAAATAAGCTTCTACAGTATATTCCACCTACACAAGTAGCTATTAAATATGTAGCAAACCGGTTTTTGGGAGCTCTGGCGACGGGGATGCGCGTGCAAGTTGCAAGGCAAAGTACGCCAGCAAAAACAGCAGAAAAGCCACCCGCGGCACGTCCATCACGCTGCTGACCAGGCCGACCAGCAGCACCCCGCTCAGCGATGCCGCTAGGTACGGTGCCAGCGGCTGGCGGCGGGCGGAACCCAGCACCAGTTGCCACAGGGCGGTGCCCACCAGCGCAGCCCACAGCAGCAGACCCGGCAGGCCGCGCTCGATCAGCACTTCAAACAGCAGGTTGTCGATATGCCAGGGCAAAAAGTAGAAACGCGCCGCCGGAAACCAGTGCGCCAGGTTCTGCGCAAAGTCGCCGTTGACCAGCAGTTCCTTG
The DNA here is from genome assembly GCF_025354435.1 of Rhodoferax sp. Taxonomy (GTDB): domain Bacteria; phylum Pseudomonadota; class Gammaproteobacteria; order Burkholderiales; family Burkholderiaceae_C; genus Rhodoferax_B. The sequence goes on along the minus strand of NZ_JANXMU010000089.1, from coordinate 12,509 downwards.
CGGTCTGTGCTCTGCAGGCCGATGGACCGAAAGTCAGCATGCGTGCCCGCGCCCAGCACCATCACCGAGAGCATGCCCAAGCGCGGCGCAAACCACGGCCCTCCCTGAAAGTTAGGCCCGCGCAGCGGCACCTCGATGCGCTGCCACGGATGGGCCGCAGGGTCGGCCGTAGGCTTCACTTCCAGATAGGCATCCTGGCAGCGCGCGGGGTAGAGCAAATGCCGTTCACACAGCTGCAAATACACCCCTACCGGCTCGGCCACCCGCACTTGCAGGCTGGCCCGGTAGCGGGCACCCGGAACCGGGTTGACCCGCTGCGTGGCGGCAAACAGGCCCTCCAGTTCGTCGTCCGTATCGGGGCCTGACACGCGCATCACCGGGGGCTCGGCACCCTGCCCGGCTTGCCACGCCACGTGGCCGGGCCATTCGCCTTCGGGGTAGCTACGGGCGTAGTGCGATGGCAGGCGGCCCAGGCCTATGCCGGCCAGCCAGTCCACCGGCTCCTGCAGCAAATCAAGACCGCGCTGCCAGTGCGCCATGCGGCTGCCGAAATCACGCTCAGTGGTGGTCAATCGGCTGGCCATGAAACTGCCGCCGTTGAGCACGCCCACCACCTCGGCCATGAGCGCAATGCCCAACGCCCAGGCCGCCTTGGCGCGCCAGCCCCGGGGCCGACGGCGCTGCCACAGGCCCACCACCATCGCCCGCAGGTCCAGGCCCGCCTTTTGCACCCACAGCAACAGCCCCAGCAGCAGCAGCGGGGCCACCATCGACAGGTAGACACCGCGCGAGAAGGTGGTCAGCCCGGCATAGGTCACCAGCACGGCCAGCAGCGCGCCCCAGGCCCATTGCCAGGGCCTCCGGGCACTGCGCAGGGCCCAGGCGACAAACGGCGTGGCCAGGGCCAGGTAGGCATCGATGGCGGCACCGCCCACGTGCATCTCCCAAAACAGCGCGGTCGTGCGGTATTTGCTGGTGAAGTTGAACCAGCCGGGAAAAGCCGCCCGCTCCCACAGCACGACCAGCGTCACCACCACCAGGCCGACCAGCATGCCCGCCGCCAGGCGCTTGCAGCTTTGCACCACCGACTGGCGCAGCGCATCGGCCAGCAAGGGTATGCACAGCGTGGCCCAGAGCAGGCTTTTGGTGGCCCGCAGGCTGTTCATAGCATCGCCATAGCCCTGGAACCAGCCCCAGGTGAAGCCATCCGTATCCAGGATGCCCCGGGCCAGCGACACCAGGCTGGCGGCGGCGAACAGGGCGACGATGGCGGTGGAAAAAGACAGCCGCTGGGTCCAGCGGAACGCGGTGTCCCGCGGCAGCCGGGCCAGCCGCAAGTAGCCCGCCGCAAGCACCGCCAACAGCAGCAGGTCGAACTCGTCAAAAATCAACCAGCCGGTCCAGGGGGCGAAGTTCAGAAACGGCAGGCAGGCGGACACGGCAAATAGCCAGATGCCGGGCAGCCACACAGCCACCATTGCCACCACATAGAAGCCCGCCAGTGCCAGCGTGGGGGAGATGGGGTGCGCCAGTGCCAGGAAGCCACCCGCCGTACCACAGGCCAGCGCCAGCAGCGCCGAAACCCAGCGGCGCGGGTCTGACACCGGTTTAGACCAGCACTTCCACGCAGGCCGGATGGCCCAAAAATCCCTGTGGGCTGGCGCTGGCACCGTAAGCACCGGACTGGAACACCACCACCAGGTCGCCCTCTTGCGCCGTGGGCAAGACCATGCGGTCGCCCAGCAGGTCCAACGGGGTGCACAGCGGGCCGACGACAGAGGCGGACTCCATCTCGGAAGCATCCAGCGCGCCCATGCGGTTGCCGATGGCCACGGGGTAGTTTTTGCGGATCACCTGGCCGAAGTTACCCGAGGCCGACAGATGGTGGTGCAGGCCGCCGTCGGTGACCAGAAACACTTGGCCGCGCGAAATTTTGCGGTCTAGCACGCGGGCCACATACACGCCTGCCTCGCCCACCAGGTAGCGGCCGAGTTCGATGACGAACGATGCCTGGGGCAGATCGGTTTTGGCGCGCTCGGCCAGAGCAGCCAAGTTGTCGCCGATGGGCTGCAGGTCGATGCGCTGCTCGCCCGGAAAGTACGGAATGCCGAAGCCGCCGCCCAGGTTCAGGAACTTCACCGGCAGCGGCGTGGCCTCGGCCAGGCGCACGGCCAGGGCGTAGGATTTTTGCTGGGCTTCGCAGATCGACTCGGGGCGCAGGTTTTGCGACCCTGCAAACAGGTGGAAGCCTTCAAACGCCAGGCCCGCGCGGCCAATGGCGGCCATGAGCTCGGGCATTTGCTCCACGTCCACACCGAATTGCTTGGGGCCGCCGCCCATCTTCATGCCCGAACCCTTGAGCTCAAAGTCGGGGTTGACGCGCACGGCCACCCGGGCGGCCAGGCCCAGTGCGTTGGATATGCCTGCCAGCAAGCCGACTTCGCGCATGGATTCCAGGTTGACCAGCACGCCCGCGGCCACGGCCTGGCGCAGCTCGACATCGCGCTTGCCGGGCCCGGCAAAGCTAATCTCTTGCGGGTCGGCGTCGGCATCCAGTGCCACCTTCAATTCGCCTGCGGAAGCCACGTCGATGCCATCCACCAGCCCAGCCATCAGCCCGACCACGGCCGGCATGGGGTTGGCCTTCATGGCGTAGTGCAGCTTGACGCTGGCGGGCAAGGCAGCGCGCAAATCAGCCACACGCTGGCGCAACTGCGCGCGGTCGTAGGCGTAAAACGGGGTTTGCCCTACGCGCGCGGCCAGCTGGGTCAGCGGGATGCCGCCCACGACGAGCTCGCCGCCGTGCACGGGGAACTGGGTCAAGGGGGCGTGGACGGGTACAGAGCGGTCGGTCATGGGGGTCATTCTTTAGCTAAGGTGGCGCTCGGCCCAGTCGGTGGACAGCCATTTTCGGTCGATCTTGCCATTGGGGTTGCGGGGCAGCGGCCCAGCCACCACCTCGACGTTGGCAGGCAGCATATAGGCAGGCATGCGGGCGCGGCACTCGGCCAGCAAGGCGGTGGTGTCCAGCGTGCCGTCCACGGCATCGACCGGGGCGGTTGCAATCACCTGGATGGCCTGGCCCCAGGCCGGGTGCTCCACACCAAAGGCCACGCATTCGCCGACCAGCTTGGTGGCGTACAGCACTTCCTCCACCTCGGTAGGGCTGACGCGGTAGCCCGAGGACTTGATCATCTCGTCGCGGCGGCCGATGAAGTACAGAAAGCCTTCACTGTCCATGCGCACGGTGTCGCCAGAGAACACTGCGTATTCGGGCAGTTGCAGGCCCGACTGGCGGCCGGGTGCGTCGGCAGCCAGCAGCTTGTAGCGTTCGGCCGTTTTTTCGGCATCGTTCCAATAACCCATGCCGACCAGCGCGCCCCGGTGCACCAGTTCGCCGGGCTCTTCAGGGGCGCAGGGGCTGCAGTCTTCGCGCAGCACCAGGATTTCGGCATTCGGGATGGCCTTGCCGATGGAGTCGGGGCGGCGGTCTACCTCGGAGGGTGGCAGGTAGGTGGAGCGGAAGGCCTCGGTCAGGCCATACATGAGAAAGGGCTGGCTGTGGGGCACACGCTGGCGCAGCAGGTCCAGCGTCTCACGCGGCATGCGGCCACCGGTGTTGGCAAAGTAACGCAGTTTCTCGGCAATCGCAGCGGGCCAGGCGGACTGGGTGAGCTGGATGTACAAGGGCGGCACGGCAGTCAGGCCCGTCACGCCTTCGCGCTCCATGGCCTTGAGCACGTCGCGCGGCATCAGGTAGTTGAGCAGCACCACGCGGGCACCCACATGGAAGGCGGTGGTGAGCTGGCTGAAGCCTGCGTCGAAGGACAAAGGCAATGCGGCCAATAGGGTGTCCTCGCTCGTATTCTCTAGATAGCTAGCTACACTTTTTGCACCAGCCACCATATTACGGTGCGATAGCACCACGCCCTTGGGCTTACCAGTGCTGCCCGAGGTGTAGAGGATGGCGGCCATGTCGGTGTCGATGACCCGGTGCCCGGCACGGGGCGGGGCCGCGAGCAGGTCACCCCATAGGGATTGCGGGAGCGCAGGACCCGCCTGCGGTGCCGCATCCGTCAACACGACGTGGCGCAGATCCGGACAACTACCCAGCACACCCGCCAGCAGCGCCAGGCGTTCGGGCGAGGTCAGCAGCACCCGCACATTGCAGTCTTGCAGGATAAAAGCTACCTGCTCGGGCTTGAGCAAGGGGTTCAAGGGCACAAACACGGCACCGGCGGCGGGCGCGCCAAAGCTGGTGATCACTGTCTCAAAGCGCTTTTCCAGGTAGATCGCCACCCGCTCGCCCCGGCCCAGCCCCAATGCCATCAAACCGGCCGCGCATTGCGCCACCGCCGTTTGCAGCTCGCCATAGGCCATCGATACCGCGCCATAGGTCAGCGCGCGGTCTTGCGGGGCACGCTGGGCAGCACAGGCAACGAGTTCGTGCAAAAGTGTGGATTCACGCATAAGGGTCACGCTAGAAAAAAGAGGGGAAACCGCCAAAAATAACCGTTAAAAGTATCGCACAGGGTCCTCTTGCCCAAAGCTGTAAGCGCCCATCCTAGAATGCAGGCTTCTTATCACCAACAACCATCACTACCTGCATCTGTCTTCAGGCAGAGTGGGTGCATCCAGGGATACTGGGGTCGGCTTTGTCTGGCCAACGGCATCGCCCCACGCAAGGGGTGCCCAGCCAGGAGATGCAGATAGTTACAACAAAACAGGGGTTCTCATGGATGTGACACAGGAGGTCAAAGCAGTTCTGGACGAGGTTCTGAGTCTGAACGGCCGCAGCGCCGCTTTTACCCGCGAAACCCATTTGCTCGGAGCGATTCCCGAACTGGATTCAATGGCTGTGGTGTCTCTCATCACCCGCTTGGAAGAACATTTTGGTCTGACAGTAGACGACGACGACATGGACGGCTCGACCTTTGCGACGGTTGGTGCCCTGGTCGATTTCGTCGACACCAAGCTCGCTGGTTAAGCCAGAGCCCTGCCGATGGACGCTTTTTTCTTGCCCGTCGGATCTGGCCAACGCTTCGCCATTTACCACCCAGCCCAAGGCGGCACAACACGTGGTCTGGTGGCCTATGTGCATCCTTTTGCCGAAGAGATGAACAAATCGCGGCGCATGGCCGCGCTGCAAGCCAGAGCCATGGCAGCCAATGGGTATGCCGTGTTGCAATTGGATTTGCTGGGTTGTGGCGACAGCTCTGGCGACTTCGGCGATGCCTCTTGGCAAGCATGGGTAGACGATGTGGTGCTGGCCTGCCAGTGGTTGCGCCGCCAGGGCGATGCCCCTCTATGGCTTTGGGGACTGCGCGCCGGTTGCCTGCTGGCGGCCCAGGCAGCGGCACAATTCGGCGATAGTTGCAATTTCTTGTTTTGGGCCCCCACACCCGCAGGCAAGTCGCTGCTACAACAATTTTTACGCCTCAAAGCCGCGGGCGACTTGGCCAGCGGGAGTGCCAAGGCGGTGATGGACAGTCTGCGTGCGCAGTTGGCGGCAGGCACGTCGGTAGACATTGCCGGGTACAGGCTGTCGGCAGCATTGGCCTCAGGCATGGAGCTGGCGACATTGGCAGCACCCGCCGCTGCCGGTCGGCTCGAATGGCTGGACTTGTCCACCCAACCCGATGCCAGTCTGTCACCCGCTACCGCCAAGCCACTGCAAGCCTGGCTAGCAGCTGGATTTACAGTGCGTAGCCAGGTCGTGACCGGCCCCGCGTTTTGGCAAACCAGTGAGATTGAAGAAGCTCCAGCCCTATTAACTGCGACGCTGGCGGCGCTAGACCTACCAGCCGCTGTTGCTGTATCCACATGACCGAACACGCATTGCTATTCCCTTGCCAGCAGGACACGTTGGTGGGCGTGTTAAGCATGCCCGACGTTCCTACTAACACCGGTGTCGTTATCGTGGTGGGTGGCCCCCAGTACCGCGTGGGCAGCCACCGGCAATTTGTTTTGCTGGCCCGGACACTGGCAGCTGCAGGCTATGCGGTGCTGCGCTTTGACTACCAAGGCATGGGCGACAGCAGCGGCCCTGCAGGTGATTTTTTAACCGCTAGCCCCGGTATCCGCGCCGCAATGGACAGCCTGCAAAGCCGTGTGCCGCAAGTAGAAAGAATAGTCTTATGGGGGCTGTGCGATGCTGCATCCGCAGCGCTGCTGTATGTGCAGGAGACCAATGACAAGCGCGTGGCGGGCCTATGTCTTTTGAATCCCTGGGTTCGCTCCGAAGCCAGTCTGGCGCGCACGCAAGTCAAACACTATTACACCCAGCGCTTGATGCAGCGGGAGTTCTGGGCCAAACTGGTGAGTGGCCAAGTTGCGCTTGGCGCATTAAAAGGCCTGGCTCACAATGTTCGGCTTTCAAGAACTAAAGTTGCATCCGCTAGTGCGCACACCCGCCCCTTTCAGCAGCGCATGGCGGTCGCTTGGATGAATTTTGGCGGAAGTATTCTTCTATTACTCAGTGGTAATGATTACACCGCGAAAGAATTTCTAGAGTACGCTGGTACGGATGCAGCTTGGTCAAAAGCTTTTCAGCACGCACATCTGGAACGACACGATCTGCCTGGGGTCGACCATACATTTTCAAATCCAGATTCACAGCAGCATGTAGAACAGATCACTTTGCACTGGATAAAAATCAGCTCTTCATTATAAGATACTTATATGATGTTCAAATTCACTCCAATTATATTAATATTTATTTCTCAATTAGCACTATCCCAAGTAGAAAACTCGGAATGTGGGTCGTTAAAAAATGGATTTGGGCCTTACGATTACAGAACTGAGCGAGGGGCATCCCTTAATTTAGTAGAAAGTGCTCACTTTACACAACAGGTAGAAATGCTGATGAACGCCACCACAGGATATATTGGCGGCGATATTGATTATACGTTGCGCGCCTTTCCGAATCACCATCGCGCATTAATGACTGTTATGCGTTACGGGGAGAAAACAAAATCCACTAAGCCCCCGCATATGCAGTACACCGTTGAGTGTTATTTTGATCGCGCCATCCGCTTTCGTCCAGATGATGCAATTACACGAATGATTTATTCTATGTATCTTGCAAAAAACAATCGCGCACCTGAGGCAATTCAACAGTTAGACATTGCCGCTGATGGCGCAGAAACTCAAGAAAATCCATTTGCACATTACAACTTGGGGTTGAATTATTTTGATTTGAAAGACTATGATAAAGCGGCAATCCAGGCCCACAAAGCATACAACATGGGATTCCCCCAAACAGCATTAAAAGAAAAACTCAAAAGTGTTGGTAAATGGACAGAATCAGAAACCGAACCACCCAATACCAGTACGTCTGCACCCACGCCATCCAACTAAATTCCACGAGAATATTTTTTGCAAAGTAATATAGAGAGCTTATATGGCTCCCACAGACCATTACCACGTGGCCCGGTACTCGATTGGAGTAGCTTCAGACACATTGATGTTCCCAATGTGCACAGTGTTGAAAACCTAAAGTACAAAGTACTTACCACTAGTGGTCGGGCTGCCATTTATCAAGCTTTATTACAGCTCGACCTACCCGCATATAGTTCAGTACTAATACCCACGTATCACTGCCCCACAATGGTGGCACCAGTTTTGTTGGCCAATTTGAATGTTGCTTATTTTGGACTACTGCCAACGGGGTTACCCAATCTTGGTGCTATAGAAGAATCTACAGTTCAAAAATGCAAAGTTATGTTGGTACCGCATTACTTTGGATTGGGTAAATCACTAAAGGAAGTGCGCGAATGGTGTGACAAACGGGGGATTGCCCTGATTGAAGATTGTGCTCACTGCTATTTTGGACAAGCAGGAGAAAGAGCCGTAGGAGAATGGGGTGACTTTGCGACTGCGAGCTTATCTAAATTCTTCCCGCTGCCCGAAGCAGGTTTGCTGGCATCGGCACGGCGATTAATTAGACCGATAGTTTCAGATAAACCACCCCTAAAGGCGCAAGTTAAAGGTTGCGTAGATGTCATTGAACTCGCATCGCGTTACCAGCGATTCGTTGGTATACGGATTTTTTTGACTTCATTTTTTAAATTAAAAAATATCCGATCTCAAAAATCAGAAGTATCTAAAGTATCTGAAGTAATAAAAAAACCAGAAGCAACAGAAATGATGAGAGATTGCGACATGACTCGTATCGATCAATCTCCATTATGGGCAGCTATTGCATTAAAAAATATTTTGCCGCGTGGTCGAATTATATTGCAACGTCAAATTAATTTTGCTAGTTATGCGTCGTACTTTTTTAATATACTGGGTGCCAAGCCACTATTTCCAATAAGTGCGGGCTCTGTTACTTCGGCTGCACCTTACGTATTTCCATTGTGGGTCGATGATCCAGACTCAATATACCAATCACTTCGGGCTTTAAACTTGCCAGTATTCCGCTGGGATCGAATTTGGCCTAACACTACAGTTTTCCCGGGAGACACTGGTGCCCTTTGGAGCCATCACGTATTACAGCTTCTGTGCCACCAAGACCTTAGTACAGCGGATATAGATCGTACTGCACAAGCAGTACTACATTTATTGCAGATCCAACAAATGAAGCCTCACACCGTTAACACATAACGTCTTTTTAAGATACGCCATGCTCTCCCCAAAACTCCATTGGCAAAACTTGCCAGCCAGCACGTTTTTGTCAACGCCAGATCTATTACCCGAATGGGATCGGCTCAATGCCGAACGAGCCGACTTGCCGTTTCTGACTGCAGCTGCAGTTTCCTGCGCACTTCAGGTATTCGGGTCGGGTTCTGAAAGGTTACTAGTTGGACGGTATGAGGGAGCCGTAGTTGCAATGCTTCTGGTAGTACCTAGTAGCTCGTTTCAATGGCGAACTTTTCAGCCATCTCAGCTTCCGCTAGGGGTTTGGGTCGCAGTAAAAGGCCTCACTCCCACATCTATTGCGCGAAGTCTTATTCGCGGCCCCCTCGGGTTCTGTTTGGGGTTTTCAATGACACAGCTAGATCCCCTGCTTTCGCCTCGGGACTTTGACGAGGCGGACACCAAACATATGGATTACATTGACACTGGCTGGATCGATATTATTGGCACATTCGACGATTACTGGGCTGCAAGGGGTAAAAATCTGCGGCAAAACATGCGTAAACAACGGAATAAGCTTGCGACAGAGGGTACCCATATTCACATGCGCGTCTTGACTGCACCGGAAGAAATGGCTGCTGCAATTGTACGCTACGGGGTATTAGAAAGTTCTGGATGGAAAGCAACGGAAGGTACAGCCATCCACCCCAATAATCCACAAGGGCAATTTTATATCCAACTTTTGGAAAATGCAGCGAGACATGGAGAAGCCGCAGTATATGAGTATTTTTTTAATGAAAAAACGGTTGCACTTAATTTATGTGTACGACGCGCAGCAACCTTGGTTGTTTTAAAAACAACCTACGATGAGACCATTAAAAACTACTCTCCAGCATTTCTTCTAAGCCAAGATGAAGTAGAACAGGTTTTTGGTCAAGGGATCATCAAACGACTCGAATATTATGGGCGCATGATGGAGTGGCATACCCGCTGGACAGAAAATAAACGCACCTTATACCATTTGACCTGTTACCGTTGGTCTTGGCTAAAAAAATTAGCTGGGCGTCGGCATAAAAGAAAAGAAGATGTCCCGGAATTACCTACTACAGAAGATGCAAATACTCCCCCTATAGGGGCACCTGCGTCGGAACTTCGCCCATGATTACGGTCATCATTCCTTATTATCAAAATAAACCAGGCATACTATCCAAAGCCATCGCGAGCATTTCCGCCCAAAAACCGATATCAATGCCAATACACGTATTGATAATAGATGATGCATCCCCCGTATCCGCCGAATCAGAATTAAACAACATTAGCCATACGGACTGCAATGTGCAAATTGTGCGACAAACAAATGGAGGGCCTGGAGCTGCCCGCAATACAGGTCTAGATCTAGCGCCAGCCGAAACCCGCTACATTGCATTTCTTGACTCTGATGACGAATGGTCTGACGACCATTTATCGCGTGCAGTTGCAGCACTTGGCACAGGTTATGAATTTTATTTCACCGATCACTACCAACTCAACTCATCTGTTGGTGCATTTGCACGGGCAGGTCGCATTCAACCTAACGAACATCCGCTGCTAGCGACCATTTATCCAGATTTGCATGCCTACCAAGGGAGTTTATTAGACCAGATCATACGTGGCAATGTGATCGGTACATCAACAGTTGTTTATGACTTTTTACGATTTTCGAAAAATCGTTTTAAAGTTGAATTCACCAACGCGGGTGAAGACTATTTATTCTGGATGGAAATTGCGCATAGTGGCGCGAAGGTGGCATTTTCCAACCAATGTGAGGCACGTTATGGCACAGGGGTAAATATTTATGCGGGGACAGGCTGGGGTAGCGAAAAAAATTTACTACGAATTCACAACGAAATAAAATACAAAAAACTGACTTGTACATTATTTCCAGTGACTGAGTCACAACGTACACACATCAAAAATAATTTAAATTTATTACGCACATCTTTCGCACAAGATCTACTCCACAGGATCATGCACAAGAAGAAACTGCCTTTTGACTTATTAAAAAAGCACTTGCAACTTGATCCATTAAGTTTTTTTCACTTACCTAAAGTATTAGTAAATTCAATTTATAAAAAAAAATAGCTCCATTGCGATAATACTGAACTATGCAAAATCACGCACCTCTCAAAATACGGTAACTCCTATGCAATCGAGTGCTGCAATAGCAGACTGAAGGCAACATCTCAAAATTAACAATAAAAGAAATAAGAAATTTACATCTTTTTTACTTATTACCTCTACCTGCACCCACATTTTCGCCTCCCAGTAAAACCGACTAGACGAGAATAAGCTGCAAGCTGTTAATTAAATAAAAAAATTCGTTCACTGAGCGTCAGTGAATAACTTTAGGGTTGAGGTAATTAAAATGAGTTACTGACTGCACATGGATGCTAGGTTTTCAATATATTTCACCCTCCCTGTACCCCATCTGTCCTTTTTTTTTGATCGCTTTCATCGCCAATGATTGCCTTCAGGTCGTTGCCTGTTAATCCAGTTCATGCACGCCCCTCGACACCCGCCCAATACGCGGTGCAGCCCAGCGTCTTTCTCTCCTGTGTGCTGGTCTAATTTCCCCGGACACCTCGATAGGTGGAATCCGCCTGGGCGAGAAATATGACTAGGAAGCAAAGACGAACATTCAACGCGGAGTTCAAGCTGCAAGTCGTGCAGATGATTCGCGAGCAGGGCTTAAGCGTGATTGAGGTTTGCCGCGACCTGAAGCTCGGCGAGACGGCCGTACGGCGCTGGCTGGCGCAAGCCGATGAAGAGGCTGCAGGCCGCCCCGGCATCGGCAAACCGCTCACCGCCGAGCAGCAACGCATCCGCCAGTTGGAGCCTGAGAACAAGCAACTGCGCGGCGATGTAGATATCCTAAAAAAAGCATCGGCCTTCTTTGCCCGCGAGCCTCTATGAGCTGCCAGTTCGTCAAGCAGTTGCACAAGAAAGTCGTCACCGTTGAGCCGCTATGCCGTGTGCTGGGCGTTAGCCGTTCGGGCTACTACGGTGCCCGTCGGCGCGCCAAAATTGCGCCCAAGGCTTGCTTGGTCAGCACGCAATTGAAGACCGAGTTCGCCGCCAGCGGCAAGGTCTATGGCAGCCGTCGCCTTGGTGCGGTGCTGCGTGCTCAGGGGCTGAATATCGGGCGTTACCGCGTACGGCGTTTGATGCGCGAGAACAGGCTGCGGGCCCTATGGCGGCGCAAGTTCGTCCACACCACCGACAGCGGTCATGCGCTGCCGGTCTCAGACAACGTGCTGGCAAGGCGCTTCAATCCGAGCGGGCCCAACCTGGCCTGGGTGAGCGACATCACTTACATCTGCACGCGCATCGGCTGGCTGTACCTGGCGGTGGTGTTGGACCTGTATGCGCGCAAAGTCGTGGGCTGGGCGATGGCACCGACCATGCATGCCGAGTTGGTGTGCGCGGCGCTGCAGTTGGCCATCGCGCAGCTCCACCCCCCCGCCAGGGTTGATTATTCATTCCGACCGGGGCAGCCAGTACGCCAGCGCGCTGCATCAGGCGCTACTGGCGCGCCACGGCCTAGTCGGCAGCATGAGCCGCAAAGGCAATTTCTGGGACACTCAATCTAATATACCACTGAGCGCTTCTTCCTGAGCCTCAAAACGGAGCGGGTCTGGCAGCGCTACTACGCCAACCACGCCGAGGCAATGACAGACATCGCTGACTACATCGTTGGCTTCTACAACAGCGTACGGCTGCATTCCAAACTGGGTAACTTGCCACCCAATTGTCCTGGTCTAATGAATTCGCACACTCCGATGGGTGAAAATCAGTTGGACAGTAAACGTGACGAAATCAACCCGAAGAGTCTTTGACGCGAGCTTCAAGCTGCAAGTCGTTCAGATGATCCGCGTCCAGGGGCTCGGTAT
>NZ_JANXMU010000088.1 GCF_025354435.1 Rhodoferax sp. | reverse complement strand
CCAATCCGCCATCACCACCCAGTTGGGTAGCGATGCCAAGGACGTGACCGTTACCGCCAGCAACGGCACCGTGACTCTGCACGGCTGGGCACAAGGCCCCCAAGAAGAAGCCAAGGCCCGTTATGTCGCCAGCACCGTACCTGGCGTAGCCAATGCCTACAGCAACGTGCGTACTTTCTCGACCGACACCAACGATTGAACACGCTGAGGGCTTTAGCCCTCTTGTGCTCATCCAGCCAACGGCTGCAGCTATCTAAACAATAGCGGCGGCCGTTTTTGCGTTGGCGGCCAGCCCATCCGGGACAATACCGGCATGCCCACCCTCCCCCATTTGCTGATTCCCCTGGCCGCCGGTACGTCACCAGGCTGCCGCAAGGCGCTGGCCACGCTGCGCCTGCCAAATCTGGAACGCCTGCTCAATCGCCTCACCCCCACCACCCGCGACAACGGCGAAGACACCAGCCTGTCGCCGCCGCACGAGCGGGCGCTGGCGCGGCACTACGGGCTGCCGGTGGCCGACGGCCAAATCCCCTGGGCGGCCCACGAAGCCGCACAAACGGCGGCGCAAGACGGTGCCTGGGCCTGGGTCACGCCCTGCCACTGGCAGGTGATGACCGATCACATCGTGATGGCCCCGCCCGACACGCTGGGGCTGGAAGAGGCCGAATCCCGCGCCGTGCTGGCCGCCGTGCAGCCCTACTTTGAAGAAGACGGCATCACCCTGGCCTACGCCACCCCCACCCGCTGGCTGGCGCAGGGCGAGATTTTTCGCGGCCTGGCCACGGCCTCGCTGGACCGCGTGGTCAGTGACGTGGGTGCGCGCAATGTGGACGAATGGATGCCGCCCACCGCCCAGGGCGGCCCGCTGCGGCGGCTGCAGAGCGAGATGCAAATGCTGCTCTACACCCACCCGGTGAGCGACGCGCGGGCCGAGCGCGGCCTGTTCGCGATCAATTCGTTCTGGGTCAGCGGCAGCGGAGCCCTGGCATCGCCCGCCGCGCAGCAGCCCGCCCCCACCATGCCGCTGACGCTTTTGCGCGCCGCGCAATTTGAAGACTGGGCCGCCTGGACCGCCGCCTGGCAACACATCGACGCCACCGCCTGCGCCGAGCTGCTGGCCGCGCTGGACCAAGGTAAGGCCGTGCAACTCACGCTGTGCGGCGAAAGCAGCGCACAGAGCTTCGAGGCTGTGCCACGCAGCTTTTTCCAAAAAATTTCAAGCCTTTTAAGCCCCCAGCGCTTATCTAACATGCTGGAGCAGCTATGAAAATTACAGCACGCGACATCCCCCCCCGCGCCGTCTGGGCACTGGAGCAGGCCGGGGTCCACCCCCTGCTGGCCCGCCTGTTCGCCGCCCGCGGCGTGGACAACAAGGACGCGCTGGACGACGGCCTGGGCCGCCTGCTGCCGCCCGCCAGCATGCTGGGCACCCAGGCAGCGGCCGTGCTGCTGGCCGATGCCATCGCGGCGAACCAGCGCATCTGCATCGTGGCCGACTACGACTGCGACGGGGCCACGGCCTGCGCGGTGGGCGTGCGCGGCCTGCGCCTGCTGGGGGCGCAATTTGCCGACTACATCGTGCCGGACCGGGTGGTAGACGGCTACGGCCTCACCGCCAGCATCTCGCGCCGCGTCAAAGACAGCGGGGCGGATGTGCTGGTCACCGTAGACAACGGCATCGCCAGCTTCGAAGGCGTGGCCGAGGCCCGCGCGCTGGGCCTGCAGGTACTGGTGACCGACCACCACCTGCCCGCCATGCGCGACGGCCAGATCGCCGTGCCGGATGCGGACGTGATCGTCAACCCCAACCAGCCCGGCTGCGGCTTTGAGAGCAAGTCGATTGCCGGTGTCGGCGTGATGTTTTACGTGCTGCTGGCGCTGCGGGCCGAGTTGCGCCGCCGGGGCGTGTTCACGGCAGAAACCCAACCCAAGCTGGACCAGCTGCTAACCCTGGTGGCCCTGGGCACGGTGGCCGATGTGGTCAAGCTCGATGCCAACAACCGCCGCCTGGTGGCCCAAGGGCTTAAACGGCTGCGGGCGCAGGCGCAACCTGCGGGACTAGCTGCGTTATTTGTAGCAGCAGGCCGGGTCGCCAAAGTAGCCACCACCTTCGACTTCGGCTTTGCCCTGGGCCCGCGCATCAACGCCGCAGGCCGCCTGGCCGACATGACGCTGGGGATCGAATGCCTGCTGACCGACGACCCGGCACGCGCCACCGAGCTGGCTACCACCCTGGACAAAATCAACCGCGAGCGCCGCGAGATCGAGGGCGGCATGCGCGAGCAGGCCATGCTGGTGGCCGAGTCGCTGTTTGACGAATCGGAAGAGCCGCCCCCGGCGATCTGCGTGTTCGACCCCGACTTCCACGAGGGTGTGGTGGGCATCGTAGCCAGCCGCCTCAAAGACAAGTTACACCGCCCGACCTTTGTGTTCGCCGCCAGCAAGGCCCCGGGCAAAGAGCATGAGCTCAAGGGCTCGGGCCGCTCCATCCCCGGCTTCCATTTGCGCGACGCGCTGGACCTGGTGGCCAAGCGCCACCCCGGCGTGCTGCTGCGCTTTGGCGGCCACGCCATGGCGGCGGGCTGCACGGTGCACGAAGACCACCTGGCCGCGTTCGAGCAAGGCCTGCAGCAGGTGGCACTGGAATGGCTGGATGCCGCCACGCTCACCCGCCGCATGGAAACCGACGGCCCGCTGGCCCCCGAATACCGCCGCGCCGAGCTGGTGGACGTGCTGCACAAAGAGGTGTGGGGCCAGGGCTTTGCGCCACCCACCTTCAGCGAAGAGCTGGAAGTAGTGTCGCAGCGCCTGGTGGGCGAAAAGCATTTGTCGCTGAAGCTGAAGCACCAGGGCCAGCCGGTGGACGGCATCTGGTTCGGCCACACCGAGAGCCTGCCGAGCAAGGTGACGCTGGCGTTCCGTCTCGATGTGAACGAATGGCAGGGCCAGCGCCGGGTGCAGTTTTTAGTGGAAGGGGTGGCCGACTAACGGCCTACTTCGCGGTTACTTCGCTGCCATGGCGGGCAGGATCTGCACCACCTGCTGCTTGCCCTGCTCGACGCAGATCAGAAAGCTTTCGCGGTCCAAATCACCGTTTTTGTCGAAGGCCACATCCATCAGCACGCCGGGGTTTTGCGCAGCGAAGATCTTGGCACCGTGCAGCGACTCGGCCAGCAGCTTGGAGTCGAACTTGCCCAGTTTCTCGGTCATGGCTTTGACCACGTAGACGCTGATGTAACCCTTCATGCCGTTGTGCTCGCTTTTGTACTTGTACTCGGCCTGGAAGCGGGCATCAAAGGCCTTGATGCGCGGCTCGGGTGCGTCCACCGTCAGGCCTACGTGGCCCAGCATGCCGTTGGCGGCGTCGCCCGCCAGCTCGATGGTCTTTTGGCTCACGGCGGTGGTCTCGCCGATGATGGGCTTGGCATAGCCCTGCTTGCGCAACTCGCGCAGCGCCCGGGCCGATTCTTCCTCCAGCGTGTACAGAAACAGCGCGTCCGCACCCGACTGCTTGACCTTCAGCACAGCAGCCGAGAAGTCGATCTGCTGGGGGTCGGTGGGCACGTCTGCGGCGACCTTGATGCCCTGGGCTTCCAGCGCCTTCAGCATCGCGTCATGGCCGCCTTTGCCGTAGTCGTTGTTGGTGTACATGACTGCCACGCTGCCAGCCTTCACCGAATCCTTAATGTAGCGCGCCACCTTGGGCATGGAGATCAGCTGCGTGAACGACGAGCGGAACACATACGGGTTGCCCTGCTGGGTGATGCCCGCCGCTTCGCCGCCGGTGAAGTTGGTCACGTTGGCGCGCTGGGTTTCCGACATGGTGACCAGCATGGAGCCGGAATGCACCGGCCCCAGCACCACGTAGGCACTGCCGTCAATCGCCTTTTGCGCCAGCGCCTTGGCCACGGCGGGGTTGGTTTGCGAGTCGGCCGGCTGGTAGTCGATCTGCCGCCCCAGGATGCCGCCGCTGGCGTTGATTTCTTTCACCGCCAGCTTCACGCCGTTGTTGAAATTGGTGCCCGGCGTGGCACCGCTGCCCGACAGCTCCATGATGCCCGCAAACTTGACGGGGCCGGTCTGGGCGGCTGCGGCGCAGGCGGCGCTGACCAGCAGGGCGGTGAGAGCGTGTTGGATGGTTTGCATGGTTTTTGTCTCCGGGATCGAATGGGAATAAAGAGTTACAGCGGGTCGGTCGCCAGCGCGTCGGCCACGGCGCGCACGGCCAGCAGATAGCCGCCCACGCCCAGCCCGCAGATCACGCCCTGCGCCACCAGCGACACCAGCGAGTGCTGGTACTGCGCCGTGCGCTGGTGGATGTTGGAGATATGCACCTCGATCAGCGGCTTACGCAGCAGCTTTAGCGCGTCCAGCACCGGGATGGAGTGGAAGGAAAAACCGGCGGGGTTGATGACCACGGCGGCATCTTTTTCATACGCCTCCTGGATCCAGTCGACCAACACGCCCTCGTGGTTGGTCTGGCGGAAATCGCAGTCCAGGCCCAGCGTGGTGGCCAGGGCTTCGGTGCGGCTTTGCACCTCGGCCAGGGTGGTGGTGCCGTACAGGTACGGCTCGCGCTTGCCGAGCATGTTGAGGTTGGAGCCATTGAGAACAAACAGGGGGTGGGCCATTGCGGGTTTCCTTCCAAATAACGGTCTTCGCGGGCGGCCACCGGAATGGGCCGCGCCAGACCGCATCTTGGAACCAGTAGAAACGCCGCGTTCTAAACCGGAATCTCTTTCTACAATATGGAATATGACCGCTGCACTCGACCGAGGACTGGACCTGCTGGAGCACCTGGCCAGCCACCCCGAAGGCCTGCCTTTGGCGCTGATTGCCGACTCGGCCAACATGCCCAAGAGCAGTTGCCACCGGGTGCTGCTGGCGCTGGTGGCGCGCGGCTACGTGAAGCAGCTGCATGCCCAGGGCGACTACGTGCTGACTACCAAGGTGGCCGCGCTGGGCCTGGGTTTTCTCAGCGGCTCGGGCATCGTGGACATTGCCCAGCCGCTGATCGAGCGCCTGGCCGAGGCCTCGGGCGAGCTGGCACGCCTGTCTATCGTGGACGAAGACCGCCTGACCTGGGTGGCCAAGGCCGAGGGCGGGCGCAAGGGCTTCCGCTATGACCCCGACATGGGCATGGACGCACGCTTGTCCTGCACCTCCTCCGGCCACGCCTGGATGCTGACCCTGAGCGACGAGCGCGCGGTGGCCCTGGTGTCGAAGCAAGGCTTTGGCTTGCCGAAAGAATACGGGCCGAAAGCCCCCACCACGGTGAAGGCGCTGCTGGGCTTTTTGCACGCCGCCCGGGTGCGCGGCTACGCGATGATCGACGAAGTGTTTGCCCCCGGCATGGCGGCGGTGGCCGCGCCGGTGCAGCGCCGGGGTCGGGCTGCGATGGCGGTGATCAGCATCGCCGGGCCGCGGCAGCGGCTCACCGCCGCGCGCATCCAGGCGCTGGCCCCCGCGCTGCTGGCGGCCACCGAAGAACTGGCGGCGGAAAGCAGTGCCTCGGGCTTGTTTTCCAAAACCCCGCTAGGCAAGGGTTGAAACAAAATTACAAGCCTTTTAGGCCTCTAGCGTAGGTAGCACCTACGCCACCAGCTACCAAATAAATAGCAACTGGATTTAGAAGCTTTCCCAGTCACCCTCGCCGCCCTTGGGCGCGGCAGGCCGGACGGGCGCTGGCTTGGCGGTGATGGCCACCGGGCGGCGCAGTGCCGGTGCGGGTTTGGCGGGCACCGGGGCGCGGGCCAGGCCCAGGGCTTTCACCGGGTACTTGATGGCGGGTTTACCGGGCAAGGCTTTCGCCACGGGTGGTCTCGCTGCGATGGCGGGGCGCATAGGTGCGGCCAGTGAGCGCTGTACCGGGGCCGCCAACCGGTGTGTGGGGGCCGTGTGCCCTCCCACGTTGAACACCGACACCACTTCGGCCAAGCGATGGGCCTGGTCGCGCAGGCCGGTTGCGGCGGCGGCAGATTGCTCGACCAGGGCGGCGTTTTGCTGGGTCATCTGGTCCAGGTGGTTGACCGCTTGGTTGACCTGCGCAATGCCATCGCGCTGCTCGGACGACGCGGCGCTGATCTCACCGATCAGGTCGCTGACGCGGCCCACGCTGCTGACAATTTCGCCCATGGTCGCCCCCGCTTGGGTGACCTGCTGGGTGCCCGCTTCGACGGTTTGCACCGAAGCACCGATCAGCGTCTTGATCTCTTTGGCGGCATCGGCGCTGCGCTGCGCCAGGCTGCGCACTTCGCTGGCCACCACGGCAAAGCCCCGGCCCTGTTCACCGGCACGGGCTGCTTCCACCGCCGCGTTCAGCGCCAGGATATTGGTTTGAAAAGCAATGCCGTCGATGGTGCCGATGATGTCGGCGATGCGCTTGGATGAGGTGCTGATGTGCTGCATGGTGGTAATCACCTGCGCCACCACTTCGCCGCCGCGGGTGGCGGCCTGGGCAGCGGTAGAGGCCAGCTGGTTGGCCTGGCGGGCGGTATCGGCCGCCTGGGAGACGGTGCTGGTCAGCTCTTCCATGCTGGCGGCGGCCTGCTGCAGATTGGAGGCGGTTTGCTCGGTGCGCGCCGACAGGTCGTTGTTGCCGGTGGCGATCTCGTTGGAAGCGGTGGACACCGAATCCACACCAGTGCGCACCTCGGCCACCACGCCGCGCAGCCGGGCGACCATGCCGCCCAGCGAGCGCAGCAAATGGCCAAATTCGTCTTTGCGCGGGTCCTGGATGTCCAGCGTCAAATCACCCGCCGCGATGGCACCGGTGACGGCCACGGCCCGCTCCAGCGGTAGCGTAATAGAGCGCACCAGCCACAAAGCCAGCAACACGCCCAACGCAAACACCACGACCACGCTGGCCATGGCCACCAGGGCCACGTTGCTGCTGGCAGCTTGCGCCGTCAGCCGGGCGGCATCACGTTGCTGGACCTGCAGGGCGAGGTATTTGTCCATCGCCTCCAGGTACACCGCGGCGCGGGGTTTGTAGTCTTTGTCCATAAAGGCCTGGCTGGCCTCGGTATCGCGCGCCTCTTTGAGTTGCTTGACCTTGTCGCTCAGGGCACGGATGTCGGCGCGGGTGCTGGTGATCTTGTCCAGCGCCGCCTTGTCCGCCGGGGCCTCGGCGGCTTTGTTCATGCGCTCCTGGATCGGGTTGATCTTGGCGGTGAGCTCGGCGGCCCGGGCTTCGAAGACCTTGCTTTGCGCTTCGTCGGTGGTGAGCACGCTGTAGATGTTCATGCTGACCGCCATCTCGACCATGCCGCGCCAACCGGTGACGACCGTGATGGCATCCTCGTACTGCGCCACCTGGCTGTCGAGGGTGTCGTTGACCTGGCGGGTGCGCATCTGGGTCCACACCGTGACCAGCAGCATCGCCAACAGCAAACCCAAAATCGTAGCCCAGAGCTTGTGGGCTACCCGCATGTCATTGAATTTCATGGTGTGTCTCTTGGTTCGTCACGCAAAACCCTGGCCAGAGGCGGCCAAAAAAGTAACCGAATGCTACATCCAAAAAACCCTGCACCCGCAAGGGGCAGCGTATTCAATGCAACTTGACGTGCGACTCGGTGCGTCGGGTGATGGCGCGGGTCAGGGTTTCCAGCGTGACCTTGGTCACGCCGTGCAGGGCCAGTTCGTGCATTTTGTAGAGCGAGGTGTACATCACCCGCGCCACCAGCCCGTCGATGAACAGGCTGCCTTCCATGATCCCGCCCATGAGACTGCCCACCGCGCTGTAGTCGCCCAGTGACACCAGCGAACCGAAGTCGCGGTAGCGGTAGGGCTCCAGCGGCTTGCCGTCCAGGCGGCGCTTGATCTGCTTGACCAGGTGCGATGCCTGCTGGTTGGCAGCCTGGGCGCGTGGTGGCACAAAGCCGTTTTTCTCGGGCCAGGGGCAGGCAGAGCAGTCGCCCATGGCAAAAATGTTGTCGTCGCGCGTGGTCAGCAGCGTTTGGTGCACCGCCAACTGGTTGATGCGGTTGGTTTCCAGGCCGTCGATGTCTTTCAAAAAGCCCGGTGCCTTGATGCCCGCCGCCCAGACCACCAGCTCGGCGGGGATGACTTCGCCACTGGCGAGTTGCACGTTGTCGGCCCCCACGCCCGACACGCGGGCCGAGGTGTGCACCTTGACCCCCAGGCTGTCGAGCAGATCGTGGGCCCCTTTGGACAGGCGCGGCGACAGCGCGGGCAGGATGCGGTCGGCGGCCTCGATCAGGTTCAGCTTGATGTCGCGCTCGGGGTCGATGCGGTCCAGCCCAAACGCCACCACTTCGCGGGTGGTGCGGTGCAGTTGCGCCACCAGCTCCACTCCGGTGGCCCCGGCACCGATCACCGCCACCTGCAGTTGCTCGGGCCGCAGCGGAGTCTCTTGGGCGTTGGCGCGCACGCAGGCATCCAGCATGCGGCGGTGGAAGCGCTCGGCATCGGCCAAGGTCTCTAACTTCAGGGCATGCTGGTCCACGCCGGGCGTGCCAAAGTCATTGCTGCGGCTGCCTACGGCCATTACCAGGGTGTCGTACGCAAAGCTGCGCTGGGCGGTAACCATCACGCCGTCTTCGTCAATAAACGGGGCCACGTGAACCAGTTTGTTGGCGCGGTCCAGGCCGTTCATTTCGCCCACGCGGTAATGGAAATGGTGCCAGTGCGCCTGCGCCAGGTAGTTGAGTTCGTGGCGGCCCACGTCCATGCTGCCTGCGGCGATTTCATGCAGCTTGGGCTTCCAGATGTGGGTACGGGCCTTGTCGATCAAGGTGATGTCCGCCAGGCCCTTGCGGCCCAGGGAGTTACCCAGGCCGGTGGCCAGTACCAGGCCAGCAGCCCCACCTCCAACGATGACGATGCGGTGGGCCGAGGGGTTGGGTGTGGGGGTGCGCATGCAGAAATTCTAAGGTGCAGCTTCCCCCCGCCAATACGTATTCACCGATATAGCGCTTCTGGCGGGGCCCCGGTGCGGCCACCTGTTTCATTTATGCAAAAACTCAGTCCAGCGCGCTGGCCGGGCCAAAAAACTCGTACCGGGTTTGCGCCTCGGGCACGCCCAGGTCGCGCAGCTGCTGCTTCACATGGCGCATGAAGGGCTTGGGGCCCAGGAAGTACGCATCCATGTCCTTGGAGGCAGGCAGCCACCGGGCCAGGTCCGCACTGCTGAGGTGGCCCACCGCATCGGGTGCGTGGTCGGTGCCTGCATGTTCGTCATACACATAAAAGCGCTGCAGCTGCGGATGCTGGGCCGCACGCGTGTCAATGGCGGCGCGGAAGGCGTGCACATGGCGGTTGCGCGCGCAGTGTATGAAATGCACCGGACGTATACCTTGCAGGGCCTGGTCCAGCAGGGCCAGCGTGGGCGTGATGCCGACACCGCCACTGATCAGCACCACCGGGCGATCGCTGGCGGCCAGCACGAAGTCGCCTGCGGGCGGGAACAGGTCCAGCGTGTCGCCCACCTGCACGTGGTCATGCAAATGGTTGGAAGCCACACCGCCAGGTTCGCGCTTGACGCTGATACGGTAGTCCACGCCATTCGGCGCGGCGCTCAGCGAATAGTTGCGGCGGATCTCTTGGCCGCCCACCACCAGGCGCAGGCCGATGAACTGGCCGGGCACAAAGTCCACCAGCGCACCGCCATCTTGCGGCTGCAGATAGAACGAGGTGATTTCGCTGCTCTCGGTCTCTTTGCGCACCACGCGAAAGGCACGCGCACCACGCCAGCCTCCGAAGGCGGCGGCGGTGTCGGCGTAGATTTTTTCCTCGGCACCGATGAGGATGTCGGCCAGTTGGCCGTAGGCCGCGCCCCAGGCTGCTATCACCGCATCGGTGGCAATCTCGGCCCCCAGCACCTCGCGGATGGCGCGCAGCAGGCAGGCACCCACCACCGGGTAGTGCGCGGGCTCGATCTGCAGCGACACGTGCTTGTTGATGATGGTGGACACCAGGCCGCCCAATTGCTCCAGCCGGTCGATGTGGCGGGCGTACATCAGCACGCCGTTGGCCAGAGCGCGCGGCTGGTCGCCGTTGGCCTGGTGGGCCTGGTTGAAGAAGGGACGCACTTCGGGGTGCTCGGCCAGCAGGATTTGGTAGAAATGCGTGGTCAACGCTTCGCCGCCGCTTTCCAGCAGGGGCACGGTGGATTTGACGATGGCGCGTTGTTCGGCAGTCAGCATGGGGTGGCTTTCAATGGAGTGCAGGGCGGCGCTCTGCTGCACAGGGTTTATCAAGTTCTATGCCCGTCATGGCGCTTATACAAATCAAGCACTTACAGCTTTACAACATCTAATTGATACAGTCATAATGATCTACAAACATATCAAAATGACTGTCAAATCCCTGCTGCAAACCATCGTCCCGCTGGTGGACGACCTGGCCCGCGAACTGCCCGAAGGCGAGCGCTACCGCCGCTTGCTGGAGGCCGTGCGCGCCCTCTTGCCCTGCGACGCGGCAGCGCTGCTGCGGCTGGACGGGGCCACGCTGGTGCCGCTTGCTGTCAACGGCCTGAGCCACGACACGCTGGGGCGGCGCTTCAAGGTGACCGAACACCCGCGCCTGCAAGCCCTGCTGCAAGCCCCCGGCCCGCTGCGTTTCCCGGCCGATAGCCCGCTGCCCGACCCGTATGACGGCCTGATCCCCGGCGTACAGCTGGAGGTGCACGACTGCATGGGCTGCCCGGTGCTGCTGGGTGACACGCCCTGGGGCGTGCTGACGCTGGACGCGCTGGACAAAGAGCGGTTCAGCACCGTAGACCTGGGTGACCTGCAGGCCTTTGCCAGCCTGGCCGCCGCCACCGCCAGCGTGGTGCAACGCATTGCCGGGCTGGCCCAACGGGCGGAAACCGAGCACCTGCGGGCCGAAAGCTACCGCGCCCTGGCGCAAGACCACCCTGCCCCCACGTTGATCGGCCAAAGCCCGGCCCACCAGCGCCTGCTGGCCGACATCGCCACTGTGGGCAACAGCGACCTGACGGTGCTGGTGACCGGCGAAACCGGCGTGGGCAAAGAGCTGGTGGCGCAGGCCCTGCATGCGGCATCGCCCCGCGCGGCCCGCCCCTTGATCAGCCTGAACTGCGCGGCCCTGCCCGAGTCGCTGGTGGAAAGCGAGCTATTTGGCCATGTGCGCGGCGCGTTCTCGGGCGCGGTGGCCGACCGGCGCGGCAAGTTCGAGCTGGCCGACGGCGGCACACTGTTTTTGGACGAGGTGGGTGAGCTGTCACTGGCAGTGCAGGCCAAGCTGCTGCGGGTGTTGCAAGGCGGCCAGTTGCAGCGCCTGGGCTCGGACCGTGAGCACCAGGTGGACGTGCGGGTGATTGCCGCCACCAACCGCGACCTGGCGCAGGAGGTGCGCGCAGGCCGCTACCGGGCCGACTTCTACCACCGCCTCAGCGTCTACCCGCTGCCGGTGCCACCGCTGCGCGAGCGCGGGCACGACGTGCTGCTGCTGGCCGGGCACTTCCTGGAGTTGAACCGCTCACGCCTGGGCCTGGGCAGCCTGCGGCTGGATGCCGATGCCCAGGCCGCCCTGCTGGCCCACCCCTGGCCCGGCAACGTGCGCGAGTTGGAGCATCTGATTGCCCGCAGCGCCCTCAAAGCCGTTCAAGGCGCAGCCCCCAGGGCGCGCATCGTCAGCCTGACGGCGGCGCATCTGGATCTGGCAAGTGACCTGGCACCACAATTGCACATGCAAAGCCAACCCGCAGACACCGCCGCCCCGGTCGATTTGCGCACCTCGCTGGACGACCACCAGCGCCAGCGCATCGCCACCAGCCTGCAGCGGCATAGTGGCAACTGGGCCTCGGTGGCGCGCGAACTAGGCCTGCACCGGGCCAATCTGGTGCGGCTGGCGCGTCGGCTGGGCTTGCGCGCAAGCTAAGATGTCAGACAACTTAAAAGAAAGAAACCCGATGGACTTCCCTCTCCACCAACTCAGCATGACGGTCCTGATGAGCCCGGACATGGCCAATTTTTCCGGCAACGTCCACGGCGGCGCAGTGCTCAAGCTGCTCGACCAAGTGGCCTATGCCTGCGCCAGCCGCTACGCCGGGCGCTATGTGGTCACGGTGAGCGTGGACCAGGTGATGTTTTTGCAGCCCATCCACGTGGGCGAGCTGGTGACCTTTCTGACCAGCATCAACCATGCGGGCACCTCGTCGATGGAGGTGGGCATCAAGGTGGTGGCCGAAGACATCCGCACCCACAGCGTGCGCCATGTGAACAGCTGCTTTTTCACCATGGTGGCCGTAGGCGACGACCGCAAACCCGCACCCGTACCACCGCTGACACCCGCCACGCCGGATGAAAAGCGCCGCTTCGAGCAGGCCATTCTGCGCAAAAACCTGCGCCACGAGCTGCGCAACCGGTTCAAGTCGATTAAAGAAAATTCTGAATAAAATACGACTCTAGCGCATATAAAGTATACGTCATTAGCTATTAATTTAATAGCAATTGCTATTTATCAATGCTGCTACCCATGTCGTCCAGCCAGAGCACGCGGTCGGCATAGCACTGTAGGTCGGCCGACAAGGTGGCCTGCGCGCCGTTGATCCAGACCTCTTTGCGCAAATCGGACTTGAGGTAAGAGATAGCGTCTTCAAAGTCGCCATCGCCCGCCGACAAGATCACCCGGTCGTAAATGCCCTGGGCCGCCAGCTTGATCATCAGGGTGGCAATCGCCACGTCCACGCCTTTTTGCACCGTGCGGTCAAACCGTGTGCCACATGACGGGCACTGGTTGTGCTGGTCCTTGAGCTTGTACAGCTGCACGCGCATCTGCGGGCCCTTGGGCGGGGCGGACTTGATCCAGGTGTGGAAGGCGTTTTGCGCCTCGGCGTACGGGTCGCCGGTGGAGTTGAGGTAGTAGCTCTCGTACAGCGGGCCGCCATTGGCCTTGACCAGCTCATTCTTCAGCTTCAGGTAGTCAAAACCGTTGGGACGCGAGCGGCCAAAGTTGTACAAGTAGGCGGCATCGACGATCCAGACTGTTTTCATGGGGGTCACGGGGTCATTTCATAAAGTTCGAGGGGCAAGCCGTCGGGGTCGGCAAAAAAAGTGAAGCGCCGACCAGTGAATTCATCCACCCGCACGGGTTCAACCGCTACGCCATCGGCCTGCAGACTGGCAATGTTGGTGTCCAGATCGGCCACCACAAAGGCCAAGTGCCGCAGCCCGCAGGACTCGGGCCGGGACGGGCGCGGCGGCGGTGCGGGGAACGAAAACAGCTCGATCTGCGAACCATCGGCCAGCGCCAGATCCAGCTTGTACGACTGGCGTTCAACCCGCAGATTTTCGGCCACGATGCGCAGGCCCAGGATGCGGGTGTAAAAATCTTTGGACCGGGTGTAATCCGAGCAAATGATGGCGGCGTGGTGGAGGCGGGCGAGGTACAGCATGGATTTGAGCTTACCGCAGCGCTGCATGTGGCAAACGCCATCATCCCAGCATCGCCTCCCGCACCGCCGCCAATTGCCGCCGCGACACCATCAGCGGCTCGTCCAGGCCGTGCAGGCGGACCGCCCAGCCTTCGCCCTCCTCGGGGTCAAAGTGCTTTTCCAGTGCCCGCAAGGCCCGCCGCGACACCAGCGCGTTGCGGTGGATGCGGATGAACACGCTGGCATAGCGCTGCTCCAGCTCGCCCAAGGCACCGTCCAGGATGTAGTTCTTGCTGGCGGTGCGCACGGTGATGTATTTCAGCTCGGCCTTCAGGTACAGCACGCCCGACAGTGGCACGCGCTCGGTGCGTCCCCGGTCATGGATGACCAGCGCTTCTTCAGCCAAATCGGGCTCTAGCGCACTATGCACCTGCACAGACCGCTCTACTTTTTGTAGTGCCTGCTGCAAGCGCTCCAAGCGCACGGGTTTGGTCAGATAGTCCAGTGCCTCCACCTCGAACGCCTGCAGCGCATACCCGGCGTGGGCGGTGACAAACACCACCGCGAGCGGCGGGATCTGGCTGCGCAGCAATTGCGCTAGGTGCACGCCGTCCATGCCGGGCATGTGGATGTCTAGCAGCACCACGTCCACGTGCTGGGTCTGCAGCAGCGCCAGTGCCTGCGCAGCGTTGGCCGCCTCCCCCGCCACCTCGGCAGCGGGCGCAGTGCAGTCACCCAGCAAGGTGCGCAGGCGGGAGCGGGCCAGCGCTTCGTCGTCCACCACCAGCACGCGCAAGGTCTTCATACCGGAATCTCGATGCGGACGAGGTAGAGGCCGTCTTTGAAAGTCGCCTGGAACTGGCTTTGCATGTCGTGCAGCAGGCTCAGGCGGTCGCGCACGTTGTCCAGCGCCAAGCCGTGGCCGGGTACGCCCTGGCCGCCCGGGACCGTGTTGGTGATCTTAATGACCACCGTGTTGCCCCGGCGCTCGGTGGAAATGCGCACATCCGCGCCGCTGGCGCTGGGTTCCACGCCGTGTTTCACCGCGTTCTCTACCAGCGGCTGCAGCAACAACGGCGGTAGCTGGGCCCCGGCGGCGCGCGGGTCTAGCGCCCAGTGGATGCGCAGACGCTCGCCAAAACGCACCTGCTCGATGGACAGGTAGCGCTCGGCCAGCGTGGTCTCTTGCGCCAGCGTGACGGATTCGCCCTGGTCTACCAGCGCATGGCGGAACAGGTCGCTCAGGTCTTCCAGCAGGGCCTCGGCCTTGGCCGGTTCGGCGCGCACCAGAGCGATGGCGCTGTTCAGGGTGTTGAACAAAAAATGTGGGCGGATGCGGGCCTGCAGCTCGCCCAGCCGCGCCGTAGTGGCCGCCGGGGTGCGGGCGCGGGCGCGCAACACCAAGCCTGCCACCACCAGCGCCGACAACCACGCCCCGGCCCCCGCACTGGCCAGCCAGGGCACGGGGTCCAGCAGGCCGATCAAGGCCAGCATGCCGCAGCCGTACAGCCCGGCCAGCGCACCCAGCACCACGCCGCCCAGGTTTTGCGCGTGCTGCGGCAGGCGCGCCAGCGGACGCTTCAGGCTGCACGCGGCCAGCAGCCACACCAGCACGGCAGGCAGCGCGCCGCCGGTCCACAGCGCCAGGCGCGTCAACCAGTCCCAGGCGTTCTGCGCGCCAAACAGCGCGGCCACCGCCACGGCCACCTCCACAAACAGTACCGCACGCAAGATCACCCCCGCCTGGCAGGCATCAAACACCAGCGCCGTGCGGAGCGGGGGCAGCGGCTCGGCAGCCAGCGGCTGGAAGCCCGATAAAATTTGCGGTTCTTGCATATCGGCCCGATTATTGGGGAAGTTCATCCTCGCGGGTATGCCAATCCTTTTCCACCTGGTATCCCATGTCTTCCCACAACCAACTCGACAAAAAATCCGAAGCCTGGTCGGCGCTGTTCTCCGAGCCCATGAGCGACCTGGTCAAGCGCTACACCTCCAGCGTGTTTTTTGACAAGCGCCTGTGGCAGGCCGACATTGCGGGCAGCCTGGCCCACGCCGAAATGCTGGCCGCGCAGGGCATCATTGCCGCGCAGGACCATGCTGACATCCAGCGCGGCCTGGCGCAGATCAGCGGCGACATCGAATCCGGCAACTTCGAGTGGAAGCTGGACCTGGAAGACGTGCACCTGAACATCGAAGCCCGCCTGACTCAGCTGGTCGGCGACGCAGGCAAGCGCCTGCACACCGGCCGCAGTCGCAACGACCAGGTAGCCACCGACGTGCGCCTGTGGCTGCGCGGCGAGATGGACCTGATCCAGGGCCTGTTGACCGACCTGCAACTGGCGCTGGTGGCCATTGCCGACAAAAACGTGGAAGTGGTGATGCCCGGCTTCACCCACCTGCAGGTGGCCCAGCCGGTGAGCTTTGGCCACCACATGCTGGCCTATGTGGAAATGTTCGCCCGCGATGCTGAACGCATGCTGGACGTGCGCCGCCGCGTCAACCGCCTGCCGCTGGGCAGTGCTGCGCTGGCCGGCACCAGCTACCCGCTGGACCGCGAACGCGTGGCCGCCACGCTAGGCATGGAGGGCGTGTGCCAAAACAGCCTGGACGCGGTGAGCGACCGCGACTTCGCCATCGAATTCACCGCCGCCGCCAGCATCGCCATGGTGCACATCAGCCGCCTGAGCGAAGAACTGGTGCTGTGGATGAGCCAGAGCTTTGGCTTCATCGACATTGCCGACCGCTTCTGCACCGGCTCCAGCATCATGCCGCAGAAGAAAAACCCCGACGTGCCCGAGCTGGCGCGTGGCAAGACCGGCCGCGTGGTCGGCCACCTGATGGGCCTGATCACCCTGATGAAGGGCCAGCCCCTGGCCTACAACAAGGACAACCAGGAAGACAAGGAACCGCTGTTCGACACCGTGGACACGCTCAAGGACACGCTGCGCATCTTTGCCGAAATGGTCGGCGGCATCACCGTCAAGCCCGAAGCCATGGAACGCGCCGCCCTGCGCGGCTACGCCACCGCCACCGACCTGGCCGACTACATGGTGAAAAAAGGCCTGCCCTTCCGCGACGCGCACGAGGTGGTGGCCCACGCCGTGAAGGCGGCCATCGCCAAGGGCGTGGACCTGTCCGAGCTGCCGCTGGACGTGCTGCAAGGCTTCAACGCCAAGATCGAGCAAGACGTGTACGAGTGCCTGAGCCTGCGCGGCTCGCTGAACGCCCGCAACATTCTGGGCGGCACGGCCTGGGCGCAGGTGCGGGCGCAAATTGCTCGCCACCGGGCGCGACTTGCTGCGTAGAACGTTGTCTATCAGCCAGGACGAAACCACCGTCCCTATTGGAGCACGGCTACAAGTTTAGAGATTGAGGGGACTTCTGCGGCATTGATCACGCTTAACCAGTAATACCCTGGTGTCGCAGTTGCTGCATTTGCCGGTGCCGTCAGGCGCAGCGTCGTTGCATTGACCTGAGTGAAACCCAGTTCTAAAAACCGCTGTTCGGTGTTGTACGAGTGGGTCACCGACGAAGTTTTGACCAATGTGACCCGTTTGATGGTGCTGGCATCGCCCACCGTTATGGTTCGGGTGGTAGATCCCAGATTTAGAACAGCAGGAATGGCGTTCAGCGTGGGGCGAACACTTGCGCGGCCGTCTGTATTGAAAAGGTAGCTGGGACTGTAGGTTTGGGCATTGGTGCCAAGTACCGGGCCTGGTGCGCCGCCGCCCATAGATTGCACGCGGCCATCAGCGAGCAACACCGCCGTTGAGTGGTACAGACGTGGCCGCAATTCAGAGGCCATGGTCGTCCAGGTTTGGGTTTTGGCAGACCAGAGCTCCGCGTGGTAGGCCACCTTTACCAATTTTTCAACCTCAACCGCTCCAGATCCCCCGTTGGCAAGCACATCTCCTGTTGGCAACACAGTGAAATTGGACCAGGGCCGGGCCTGTATCATGCGTCCAGCCGACTTTACGCTAGGCTTGCCGGTCGCGGTGGTTGGCAGTGTCAGGAGCTCGGTTGCGCCGCTATCCAATTGCACTAGGACCTGGGTCGCGTTGACCATGGCGAGAGGCCGCTCCCAGCCGGCAGCAGCCGATAAACGTATGCCGGTATTGACCAGCGTTCCTTCGGTGCCCGCTACGGGCAAATCCAACCGATAAACCGACCGTTGACCAACACCTGCCAAGATGTAGACGCTGTCCACATTGGGTGCCAACTGCGGACCAACCAGTAACCGTGGGTAGTAGAGGTTGTCGCCAATTTCGACATTGCTTACTTTGCTCCAGCTACCGTCGCTATTGCGGATCTCTGGGGTGACACTAAATCCATCAGCTTCATCAATGCCGCCAGCCACCAGCAGCCGACCGCTGGCCAGCGTGACCTGGGAACCGTACCAGCGTCCATACGCCATGGGGGTCGAGGCCCTCAACGCGTTCGTGGCCGGGTCGAAAGTGGTGGTATTTTTAACACCCAAATTTACCCCCCCGGCTGTTGTCGGTTGTCGCCGCCGGCTAAAAAGACCTGACCATTGGGCAACAATGTTTGGCTACTGCAGAACATGTCAGTCCCGGTGGTGTTGTCTAGGGTGTAGTGCGAGGGCACTCCAGGACTTGGACTGGGGTCCCACACGTCATAAATAAACTGTGCGTTTTGGGTGCCCGCCGCGTCGGTGCCGTAACTCATGACCCGTCCACCGGGAAGCACCACCGCGTGGACTGCCAGCAGCGGCCAGTTCGCCACAGAATCCCACCAGCCTTTTGTCGCAGCGGCTGAGGTAGGTGCCGCCGCTATTTCAAAGGTGTCGGGTGCGGCCGCGTCAATTGCTTGCATGTAGCCGTTGTCACCATCATTGCCGTATTCGGCGTGGCCGGCAAAACCCAGGAATGCATTAGGGACTGGATTGCGAACCAAAAAGTCGTCCCCGTCAGCACCACCATAGGGACCGAACACGCGTGACTGGTTGGTCCGAAAGCGGCCGCTGTTGAGCACGTCACTGACACGGCCTGTGATTTCTGTGATGAACTCACCGTCATTGAAAGCGATGGTTGTGCAAACCCGGTTTGTTTTGGCCGATGCGCCATGCAATGGCAGCGCCTTACTGCCACTGCGGTAGCGCGTCTGGAGCGCGCGCACGACATTCAGGCCATTATTGGTGCCGGTACAGACGTCGACGTGGCTGATGCGTTCACCAGCAGGGAGCTGGTCGGCAAATAACGCACTATCGCCTGTGTTGCCTTGGACTGGGGTCACTAAGCCAATACGGCTAAGCCATGTATTTATGCCGCCGTACAAACCCACAAAGGCCTGTTTGGTGTCTTGTGACTCACTGAATTCTGTGCCACCGGGGCCACCAAAGGGGCCAAACTGCCCACCGGTGTTGGTACGGAATCCCAAGGCATCAATATACGCCCCAGCCCGCCCAAACAGCTCGGTGATGCGCTCTGCGGCTGCAAACTTGTAGGTGCTGCACAGCTCACCAGCCACGGCACCGCCATGTTTGGGCAAAGTACCCAAGTTGGTAACCAACTGAATGCTGTTGACCATGGCATCGGTGTTGTAACAAATGGTAGCTGCAGTAACGGTTTGGTCAGGTTTGATGCGGTCGATAAACGCATCACCACTCCCCTCTCCCGCGGCGGAATTCAACACATTCAGCTGCGCCACGAGCTGAATGCCATTGACAGTACCTACGCTTCCATATAAGCCGCGCAATTGAGGGATTCCCCCTCCGGTCACCAGCATGCTGAACGGCTTTCCACCGGTACGTCCGAATGGGCCAATAGTCCGGCCTGTAGAGGTGTGGAAGGCAATCTGGTTTATGGCCGCGGCCGCTTGTCCACTCACGCGAACAATGCGCTCACCATTGGCCAAAGCAGTAGTCGTGCAGGCTCCTCCGGAGCCCCCACGTACCGGACGTTCACCCTTGCTTGTTGTCAATTGGATCGAATTGACGTACGTGCCGGCACAAACCCCCACTGCCGTGATGCTTTCATCGTTATCGAGTTGGTCGATGAACCGCGAGGAGGTGTTGGCGGTTGCGGTGAACATGGTGTAGCCGGCCCGCGCAGTGCTGGTGCGCCCACCCTCGGGCAACGCCGTTTGCATGGGTGCCTCAGTCGCTTGGATTGGAGTCTCGCCTGCAGAACTGCCCGTTCCGCCGCCACATCCGCTCAATATTCCTGCAGCGCTGAAAACGGCTGTAAGAGTCCATACCGTCGTGCTTACAGAAGTAAATTTTCTCATTTGAAGTTCTCCATCAGAAGATGCGATTGCGGCAGGCAACTTACGTATGCATCCAGCCAAGTATGCCAGTACCACTTTTTAAAATTAGCATAAATGCATACAAAATGTATTAATTTACTTTCTTACTATTAAGTGTATACATTATATATGGAAAGAATTGACCTCCATACGCCCTTGAGACACATCAAAGGCAGTGCCTCGGTATCGGCCGCACAATGGGGTTTCTTCAACCACTTTGCGCAAAGGCTCCACATGCTGAAACACATCTTGTTAGCCACCGACGGCTCGGCCGCTTCGGACCATGCGGTCACGATGGCGGTGGATCTGGCGCGTAAATTCGAAGCCAAATTGACCGCGCTGTACGCGGTGGACCCGTACCCGTATCTGGGCATGGGCGAAGTCAACTCCCAGGGGCTCAACTACTACAAGCAGGCCGCGCAAGAAGAGGCCGCATCGGCCCACGCCAAGGTGGCCGCGCTGTGCCAGCAAGGCAGCCCGATAGGCTTTCACCCCGTGGTGGTGGAAGAGCGCGACGTGGCCATCGGCATCGTGGAATACAGCCTGGCCGAAAAGGCCGACATGATCGTCGTCGGCTCCCATGGCCGCACCGGCATTGCCCGCCTGGTGCTGGGCAGCATCGCCACCAAGGTCTTGGCCGAATCCACGCTGCCGGTGCTGGTCGCTCGCTAAAACCCTTAAGTTCGGTCTAAGCCCGCCTGCGCATACTGCCCCACCTATGCGCTTACTCCTGGTAGAAGACGACCCCATGATCGGTGAAACCGTGCTCGACGTACTGCGCGCCGAGCACTTCGCCGTGGACTGGGTGAAAGACGGCGTGATGGCCGACACCGCTTTGCGCAGCGCGCCCTATGACCTGGTGCTGCTCGATCTGGGCCTGCCCCAGCGCGACGGGCTGGACGTGCTCAAAGCCCTGCGCCAGCGCAAAGACAGTATCCCCGTGCTGGTGGTCACCGCCCGTGACGCGGTGGCCGACCGCATTGCCGGGCTAGATGCTGGGGCCGACGATTACTTACTCAAGCCCTACGACATCGACGAGCTGCTGGCCCGCATCCGCGCCCTGACCCGGCGCAGCGCAGGCCGCGCCGACCCGGTGCTAGAGGTGCACGGCCTGCGCCTGAACCCCGCCACCCACGAAGCCACCCGCGACGGCCGGCCCATCACCCTGTCCAACCGCGAATGGGCGGTGCTGGAGGCGCTGATGGCCCGCCCCGGCGTGGTGTTCTCGCGGGCGCAGCTGGAAGAAAAACTCTACAGCTGGAAAGACGATGTGAGCAGCAACGCCGTCGAGGTCTACATCCACGGCCTGCGCAAAAAGCTGGGGGCCGAGCTGATCCAGAACGTGCGCGGCCTGGGCTACGTGATGCCTAGACCATGAATTCGATACGCCGCCGCCTGCTGGGTTCGGTAATGACCGCCATCGTGGTGGCCGCGCTGTTCCAGGCCGCATCCGCCTACCGCGGTGCGTTGCAGCAAGCCGATGAAATGTTCGACTACCACCTGCAGCAAATGGCCTTTGCGCTGCGCAATGGCGCACCCAGCCAAACCGCGCCGGACGACCCCGACGATGCCGAGTACGAGGTACAGATTTGGAGCCCCACCGGCGTGCAGTTGTTCCAGTCGCACCGCAACCCCCTGCCGCCGCAGGCCGTGCTGGGCTTTTCGGATGTGGAGCAAAACGGCACGCGCTATCGGGTCTACTCCATCCAGACCCCGGTGCAAACCATCCAGATCGCCCAGGACCTGAGCGCCCGCCAGGCCCGCGCCCGTGCCCTGGCCGTGCGCGCCATGCTGCCCATGGCCATCATGGCGCCGCTGCTGATGATCGCGCTGTGGTGGGCGATACGCCACGCCCTGAAGCCGCTGGAACGCACCCGCCAGCAGGTGGCCGCCCGCGCGGTGGACGACCTGTCACCCCTGCCCGAAGCCGACCTGCCCGACGAGGTGCTGCCCCTGGTGCGCGAGCTGAACCTGCTGTTTGGCCGTGTGCACACCGCCTTCGATGCCCAAAAATCGTTTGTGGCGAATGCCGCACACGAGCTGCGTTCGCCGCTCACCGCCCTGAAGCTGCAAGCCCAGGCGCTGAACCGCGCGCCTGACGCGCCCACCCGCAGCGTCGCCATTGCCCGCCTGCACCAGGGCATCGACCGCGCGGTGCGCCTGATGAACCAGCTCTTGGTGCTGGCCCGCCAGGAAGCCGCTACTAATACGCCCGCTGAGCGCATTAACCTGCAAGACCTGGTGCAACTGGCCGTGGAAGAGGCGCTGCCACAAGCCCAGGCGCGCAACCTGGATTTGGGTGTGGCCCCCAGCCAGCCCACCTGGATCGCATGGGTCATGGGCCACCCCGACGCGCTGCGCATCCTGCTGCGCAATCTGCTGGACAACGCGCTGAAATACACCCCCGCGCAGGGCCGGGTGGACGTTGCCATCACTTCGGACAACGGCGTGCCCGTGCTGACCGTGGAAGACTCCGGTCCCGGCATTGCGCCCGCCGATCTGGAAAAGGTGTTTGACCGCTTCTACCGCAGCGCCGAAGCCACGGCGGGTGGCAGCGGGCTGGGTCTGGCGATTGCGCAGGCGATTGCCCAGGCGCACGGCGCGAAACTGCGGCTAGACGCATCGCCTTCGCTGGGCGGGCTGCGGGTGGCGCTGGTGTTTACAAACCCGCCAGCAACTCCGCAAACGCCTGCGACCGGCCCTGGCGTGAAACGTTCTTAACGGCGGCGGGGTCGGGCAGGCGCACCGCATGGGCCCGCACAGCGGCCACAAACGGCGGCAGCAAGGCCGCAATTTCATCCACTGAATCGATGCGCGCCATGGCTTCTAGCCCGGCACCACGTAGCACGCCGGCGGTGTCGCCCACCGGGTCAGTCAGGCCGAGGATGGGGCGGCCCGCACGCAGGTACTCATAAATCTTGGCCGGAATCTGGGCGTTGCAGTTGCTGGCCTGCATGACCAGCAAGGCATCGACCGACAGCATCTCACTCAGGGCCTCGCGGTAAGGCACGGCGGGGCTGAGCTCGATGAAGTCCTGCACGCCGTGCTGGCTGGCCAGCTGGGTCAGCATGTCGTCATGGGCCGAGGCGCGGAAACGGATTTGCAACTGCCGCGCCGTCAGGCCGCCACTGGCCTTGAGGCGCTGCAGGGCCTGGAACAGCTGGGTCGGGTCGCGCTCGGACGGGTAGACGATGCCGCTGTGCAGCAGTACCACGGGCTGGTCGTCCGTCAGCGGGCGGGTCGCCACGGCGGGCGCGTGGGCGAAGCTTTCTTCGTCGTAGCCGTTTTCCAGCACAGTGATGCGGCTGGCGGCCTGGGGATAGCGTTCGCGGTACATCTGGGCCGCGCCGGGGGTGGTGAAGACGCTGCGGCTGGCCTGCTCGACCGCCTCCTGCTCGATACGCTGGTAGCTGCGCCAGGTCACGGGGTCGGCGGGGTAGCCGTCTTGCGCCATCGGGTCGCGGAAGTCAGCAATCCAGGGCAGACCGGTCTTTTGGTGCAACTGCTGGGCAATCACGTGGGCGGTGGCAATCGGGTAGGTAGACCAGATCGCGTCGGGCTTGAATTCCTTGACGAGTTGCAGACCCTGGCGCACTGCGTCAAAGCGCCAGCTGATCCAGCGGTCGGGCCGGGCCATCCAGCCCATGTAGCGGCCCTGGATGTTCAGGTGCCGCGCGGTGTCGAGGGCGAAGGCGCGCCGCACCACGGTGCCTTCGGGCACGTCGCGCATCAAATCAGGGCTGGTGCGCGCATAGGCGCGCGGGTCGGCAGTCAGCACCACCGGCTTCCAGCCCAGGGCGGGCAGGTGCTGCACAAAGCGCAAGGTCCGCTGGATACCACTGCTGCCCGCCAGCGGCGGAAAGTGGTAAGCGATCATCAAAACTGTTTTCACACGGGAACCTTGTAAATTTCTGCTGAGAGATCATACGGGTAGAAGCGTGACACGGCATCCGGCAGAATGCCTTGCACCTATGGCATTTACCCCTCTTCTGCGTTACGCCCGTTTTTTTGCCCTGTGGCTGCTGCTGTGCGGCGCGGCCATGGCCCAGGGCACCGTCAACACACTCCAGGTCGGCCCCCAAAGAACTATCAAAACAATAGCTGCTGCTGCAAGATTAGCGGGCGCAGGTGCCACGATTGAAGTAGATGCAGGTGAGTACGTGGGCGATGTGGCGGTGTGGACTCAACCCAATCTGACCTTGCGCGCCGTGGGCGGCCGGGTGCGCCTGCGGGCCAATGGCGTGGCGGCCGAAGACAAAGCCATCTGGGTAGTGCGTTCGCCGAAGTTCACGGTGGAAGGCTTTGACTTTGAAGGTGTGCAGGTGGCGGGCCGCAACGGCGCGGGCATCCGCTTTGAATCCGGCTGGCTGGTGGTACGCAACTGCAGCTTCACGCACAACGAAATGGGCCTACTCACCAGCAACGACCCCAACGCCGTGCTGGAAGTAGAGAACAGCGAATTTGCCTACAACATGCGCCCCGACGGACACAACCACAACCTCTACATCGGCCAGATCGCCCGTGCAACTATTACCGGCAGTTACTTGCACCACGCCCGCACCGGCCACCTGCTGAAAAGCCGCGCGGCCATCAGCCAGATTTTGTACAACCGCCTGACCGACGACGGCGGCAGCGCCAGCTACGAGCTGGAGTTTCCCAACGGCGGGGTGGCGGTGGTGGTGGGCAACACCATCCAGCAAGGCCCGCTGACCGAAAACCCGGTGCTGATTTCTTTCGGAGCGGAGGGCTATGCCTGGCCCTTCAACCAACTCAGCCTGGCCTACAACACCCTTGTGGACGACCTGCCCAGCGGCGGCATCTGGCTGAGGGTCAAACCCGGTGCCGATGCCGTGCTGGCCGTGAACAACCTGCTGATCGGCACCGCGCCGCTGCGGGCCACCACGCCGGGCGACTTCCGCAATAACTTTAACACCGACCGCAGCAGCTTTGCGCCGGGTGGCGAGTACCGGCTGCGGGCGGGCTCGCCACTGGTGGGCAAAGCCATCACCCTGGACAAAAACCTGCAAGCGCAGCGTGAATATAGTCACACCGCCAAAAGCATTGCACTGGGTATTGCCCCGCATAATCCCGGAGCGATGCAGCTCCTGCAAGCGCCCCGGCCCTAGCCCGGTGCTGCCCACCCTGTTTTTTACGTCCCCACTATGTCCTCACACACCCCCTCCCTGGTTCTCGGCAGCCCCCGCTTTACCGATGCCCGTCTGGCCGCGCTGGCAAGCACCGACGGCCCGCTGGCCGCCTGGCAAGCTGCCTGTGCAGCCGATGCCAGCAGCGCCGCGCTGCAGGCCACGGGCGACTTCGCGGTGGGGCTGCAAGAGCCCTCGGGGCGCACCTTTCTGGCGGTGGACCGCTTTGCCATCCGTAGCCTGTGCTACCGGGTGGTGGACGGGCAAATCCGCTTTGCAGGCCGTGCGGATGAGTTGGCCGATGGTGCCGATATCGACCCGCAGGCCATCTTTGACTACCTGTACTTCCACGCCATCCCGTCGCCGCGCACCATCTTCAAAGGCGTATTCCGCCTACCGCCGGGCCACTACGCGCTGTTTGAGCACGGCAAGCTGACGGTAGCCCCCTACTGGGTGCCCACCTTCATTGAGCCGCGCAGCGCCTCGTTCAGCAGCCTGCGCGAAGAATTCCGCGGCCTGGTGCGCAACGCCGTCAGCACCCAGCTCGACGGCGGCAAGGCGGCCTGCTTCTTGAGCGGCGGTACCGACAGCTCCACCGTGGCCGGCATGCTCAGTGAGATCGGCGGCAAGCAAGGCCAAAAAGCCGCCACCTACTCCATCGGCTTCGATGCCGAGGGCTACGACGAGATGGAATACGCCCGGCTGGCCTCACGCCACTTCAACACCGAGCACCACGAGTACTACGTCACCCCCGACGACCTGGTGCGCAGCATTGCCGACGTGGCCCGCTCCTACGACCAGCCCTTTGGAAACTCGTCCGCCCTGCCCTCGTACTACTGCGCCCGCAAAGCCAAAGACGACGGCGTAACCAAAATCCTGGCCGGTGACGGCGGCGACGAACTCTTTGGCGGCAACAGCCGCTACGCCAAGCAGCGCGTGTTCGGCTGGTACGACATGCTGCCCAGCGGCATCCGCAGCGGCTTGATGGAGCCGGTACTGGCCAGGACCGCCGAGAGCAGCATCTCCCTGCTCAGCAAAGCCTCCAGCTACGTCGAACAGGCCAAAGTGCCGCTGCCCGACCGCCTGCAGATGTACAACCTGCTGCTGCGCCTGGGTGTGAACGACGTGCTGACCCCGGCTTTCCTGAGCCAAGTCAACATTCAGGGCCCGGCCGAGCAGCAGCGCGGCATCTGGAGCCTGCCCACCACCGGCAGCCAGCTCAACCGCATGCTGGCCTTCGACTGGCGTTACACCCTGGCCGAAAGCGACCTGCCCAAGGTCTGCGGCACCACCAAACTGGCGGGCCTGGGCGTGGGCTTCCCCATGCTGAACGAGGCGCTGCTGGACTTCTCGCTCAAGCTGCCACTGGAATACAAACTCAAGGGACTGAAGCTGCGCTGGTTCTTCAAGGAAGCCCTGCGCAGCTTCCTGCCCGACGAAATCTTGACCAAGAAGAAGCAGGGCTTCGGCCTGCCCTTCGGCGTGTGGGCCACCCGCCACGACGGCCTGCGCGCCGTCGCCACCGATTCACTGAACAGCCTGGCCACCCGCAACATCGTGCGCCCCGCATTCATCCGCAGCCTGCTGACCGAGCGGCTGCAGGAGCACCCCGGCTACTTTGGCGAGATGGTGTGGATTTTGATGATGCTAGAGCAGTGGCTGCAGGCGCATGCGCCAGAGTACAAAATGCCAACCTGAGAAACGCTCTCTTTTTTAACATCAAAAAAAATAGCGGCTGGTACAGATAGAACCTGCGCCAGCTGCTATTTTCATGCCTGAAAAAAGGCTTATATTTTGTCTAAACGCATCTCTGCCGCTCGGGCGTGGGCCTGCAAGCCTTCGCCGTAAGCCAGCTCGGCGGCAATGCGGCCCAATTCCTGCGCACCGGCCTGGCTGACTTCGATCAGGCTGCTGCGCTTCTGGAAGTCGTAGACCCCCAGCGGGCTGGAGAAACGGGCCGTGCCGGACGTGGGCAGCACGTGGTTGGGGCCGGCGCAGTAGTCGCCCAGGCTCTCCGAGGTGTAGGCCCCCAAAAAGATGGCACCGGCGTGCTTAAGCAGCGGCTCCCAGCGGTGCGGGTCGGTAGAGCTGACTTCCAGGTGCTCGGGGGCGATGCGGTTGCTGATCTCGCAGGCTTCTTCCATGCTGCGCGTGTGGATCAGCGCGCCGCGGCCGTTGAGTGACTTGGCGATGATCTCGGCGCGGGGCATTTCGTTGAGCAGGCGGTCGATGGAAGCCTGCACCTGGTCGATGTAAGCTGCGTCGGGGCACAGCAGGATGCTTTGCGCCAGCTCGTCGTGTTCGGCCTGGCTGAACAGGTCCATGGCCACCCAGTCGGGCGGGGTCGTGCCGTCGGCCAGCACCAGAATCTCGCTGGGCCCGGCAATCATGTCGATGCCCACCGTGCCAAACACACGGCGCTTGGCGGCGGCTACGTAGGCGTTGCCGGGGCCGGTGATCTTGTGCACATTGGGGATGGTGGCCGTGCCATAGGCCAGCGCGGCCACAGCCTGCGCGCCGCCGATGGTGTAGGCGCGGGTGACCCCGGCCACATAGGCAGCGGCCAGCACCAGGGCGTTCTTTTCACCGCGCGGTGTGGGTACCACCATGATGATCTCGGCCACACCGGCCACGTGGGCGGGAATGGCATTCATCAGCACGCTGGATGGGTAGGCGGCCTTGCCACCGGGCACGTAGATGCCCACGCGGTCCAGCGGGCTGACCTTCTGGCCCAGCAGGGTGCCGTCCGCATCCCGGTAGCTCCAGCTCTCGCCCGAGGCTTTTTTCTGCGCCTCGTGGTAGCTGCGGACGCGGGCGGCAGCGGCTTGCAGGGCTTCGCGCTGTTTCGCAGGGATGGTGTCGAAGGCGGCTTTGAGCTCGGCCTGGGTCAGCTCCAGCTCGGCCAGCGTATTCGCTTGCAGGCCGTCGAAGCGGTTGGTGTACTCCAGCACGGCCACGTCGCCGCGCTGCTGCACGTCGGCCAGGATGTCGGCCACCACT
This sequence comes from Rhodoferax sp., assembly GCF_025354435.1. GTDB lineage: Bacteria > Pseudomonadota > Gammaproteobacteria > Burkholderiales > Burkholderiaceae_C > Rhodoferax_B. Next base: position 18,204 of record NZ_JANXMU010000088.1, on the reverse strand, counting down.
TTTTCAATTGCCGTGTCCGCCTCGGCCGACCAGTGCAGGCGGGCCTTGAATTCAGCCTCAAAAGTGCTGCTAGCGCTGGAAAGACGTGCGGGAGTAGCTACGAAATTCATAGTATTTATGCTTTGGCCTGCGCTGCCACCGCCGCTGCAAAAGCGTCGATCATGGCGCGGATGGGGGCTTGCTTGAGCTTGAGCGCGGCCTGGTTCACCACTAGGCGCGAGCTGATGTCCATGATGCGTTCGACCTCGACAAGGTGGTTGGCCCGCAGCGTGTTGCCGGTGGACACCAGATCGACGATGGCATCGGCCAGGCCGGTCAGCGGAGCCAATTCCATGCTGCCGTAGAGCTTGATCAAATCGACGTGCACACCCTTGGCGGCGAAGAATTCGCGCGCAATCGCCACGTATTTGGTGGCCACCCGCAGGCGCGAGCCCTGCTTGACGGCGCGCTCGTAGTCGAAGTCGTTGCGCACCGCCACGCTGATGCGGCATTTGGCAATTTGCAGGTCCAGCGGCTGGTACAAGCCCTGGCCGCCGTGTTCGATCAGCGTGTCTTTGCCGGTGATGCCCAGGTCGGCACCGCCGTTTTCCACGTAGGTGGGCACGTCGGAGGCGCGCACGATGAGCACGCGCACGCCGGGCTGGTTGGTGTCCAGAATCAGCTTGCGGGATTTTTCGGGGTCGTCCAGCACCTCGATGCCTGCGGCGCGCAAGAGCGGCAGCGTGTCGTCAAAGATGCGGCCTTTGGAGAGGGCTAAGGTGATCATGCCTTCACCCGCTCGATGTCGGCACCGATGCCGCGTAGCTTGGCTTCCATCTGGTCGTAGCCGCGGTCCAGGTGGTAGATGCGGTCCACCACGGTTTCGCCCTCGGCCACCAGACCGGCAATCACCAAGCTGGCAGAGGCGCGCAGGTCGGTGGCCATCACGGTCGCACCGGATAGCTTGGCAATGCCTTCAACCACGGCCACTTTGCCGTCGATCTGGATGTGCGCTCCCAGGCGCACCAGCTCGTTGACGTGCATGAAGCGGTTTTCAAAAATCGTTTCGGTCACCTTGCTGGGGCCCTGGGCCACGCAGTTCAGGGTCATGAACTGGGCCTGCATGTCGGTGGGGAAACCGGGGTATTCGGTGGTGCGAAAGCTCTGCGCCTTCAGGTGGGTGTGGGCCGGACCCGCAGACTGCACGCGGATGCCGTCGGCCTCGGGGGTCACGGTGACACCGGCCGTGCGCAGCTTGTCGATCACCGCGTCGAGGTGGTCGGCGCGGCCGTGCTGCAGCAGCACGTCGCCGCCGGTGGCGGCCACGGCGCACAAGAAGGTGCCGGTCTCGATGCGGTCGGCCACCACCTGGTGGGTGCAGCCGTGCAGTTTGTCTACGCCCTGGATGCGGATGCGGTGGGTGCCGTGGCCTTCGATCTTGGCACCCATCTTGATGAGCATTTCGGCCAGGTCGGATATCTCCGGCTCTTGCGCGGCGTTTTCCAGAATGGTTTCGCCTTCGGCCAGGGTAGCGGCCATCAGGAAATTCTCGGTACCGGTCACGGTGACCATGTCGGTGGTGATGTGGCAGCCCTTGAGGCGGGTGCGGCCTGCGGGCAGCTTGGCGATCATGTAGCCGTGCTCGACCACGATCTCAGCGCCCATAGCCTGCATCCCCAGGATGTGCTGGTCCACCGGGCGCGAGCCGATGGCGCAGCCGCCGGGCAGGGACACCGTGGCTTCGCCAAAGCGGGCCAGCAGCGGGCCCAGGGCCAGCACCGAGGCGCGCATGGTCTTGACCAACTCGTACGGGGCTTCGGGCGACGACAAATCGCGGGCGTTGATGGTGACGGTGCCGTCTTCTGTGCGCTCTGCCGTCACGCCCATGTTGCGGATCAGCGTGAGCATGGTGGACACGTCTTGCAGGCGCGGCACGTTAGTCAGCGTCACGGGCTCGGCGGTCAGCAGCGCGGCGCAGAGTTCGGGCAGGGCGGCGTTTTTGGCACCGGAAATGCGCACAGTACCTTGCAAGGTGCGGCCACCGCGAATAAGTAATTTGTCCATGGGGAAAGCTCTAAAAAACTATTGGGGCAAGGCTGCCCACTCGGCAGGCGTGTAGGTCTTCATCGACAGCGCATGCACTTCGTCGGTGTGCATCTTGGCACCCAGCGTGGCATAGACCCGCTGGTGGCGCTGGATGGCGCGGCGGCCTTCAAACTCGCTGGATACGATGGTGGCGTACCAGTGGCGGCCATCGCCTTCCAGGGCAATGTGCTCGCAGGGCAGGTGCGCGGCGATAATGGTTTGGAGTTCTTCAGCAGTCATTTTTGTTATCCGCGGATTTTGTAGCCGATGCGCAAGAGGTTCACCGTGATGGCGCTCACCACCACCAGGGATGCGCCGACGATGCCCAGGCTGAGCCAGGGCGACACGTCGCTCACGCCAAAGAAGCCGTAGCGGAAGCCGTCGATCATGTAGAAAAACGGGTTCAGGTGGCTCACGGCTTGCCAGAAAGGTGGCAGGGAGTGGATGGAATAGAACACGCCGCTCAAAAACGTCATGGGCATGATCACGAAGTTCTGGAATGCTGCCATCTGGTCGAATTTCTCGGCCCACAGCCCGGCGACGATGCCCAAGGTACCCATGAGGGCCGCGCCCAGCACCGCAAATACGATGATCCACAGCGGTGCCTCAAAGCTCGCACCGGTAAAGATGGCGGTGACGGCAAACACGCCCGCCCCCACCAGCAGGCCGCGCGCCACGGCCGAGCCCACATAGGCCCAGAACCAGTCCCAGTGCGACAAGGGAGAGAGCAGCACAAACACCAGGCTGCCCATGATCTTGCTCTGGATCAGCGACGACGAGCTGTTGGCAAAGGCGTTTTGCAGCACGCTCATCATCACCAGGCCGGGCACCAGAAAGGCGGTGTAGTTGATGGTGCCGTAGACCAAGGCCTTGCCTTCGAGCACGTGGCCGAAGATCAGCAGGTACAGCACGGCGGTCAGCACCGGCGCGCCCACGGTCTGGAAGCCGACCTTCCAAAAGCGCAGCGATTCTTTGTACAACAGGGTTTGCCAGCCGGTCATGCTGCCACCTCGCTGGCCACATAGCCGTTGGTCATCACGTCGAGGAAAACGTCTTCCAGATCGGCCTTGCGGATCTCCACGTCCTCGGCGGTCAGCCCGGCTTCACGCACTGCCGCCAAGTAGCGCTCGATCTCGGCGGCGTTGTGTGCGGGGAACTGCACGATACGGCCCGTAATCCGCGCCTGCTCCGCCAGCGCCGTAGGAAGTTCGCTATCGACTTTGAAGCGCAGTACATTGCTGGACGCATTTTTCAGCAGCTCGCTGGTGCGGTCCAGGGCGACGATGCGGCCTTGTTTCAGCATAGCGATGCGCGAGCACAGGGCCTCGGCCTCTTCCAGGTAATGGGTGGTGAGCAGCACCGTATGGCCTTGTTTGTTGAGTTTGGCGATGAACTGCCACAGGGTCTGGCGCAGTTCCACGTCCACCCCGGCGGTGGGCTCGTCGAGCACGATCACCGGCGGCTTATGCACCAGGGCCTGGGCCACCAGCACACGGCGCTTCATGCCGCCCGAGAGCTGGCGCATATTGGCGTTGGCCTTGTCGGCCAGGCCCAGGCTGTCCAGCAGCTCGTCGATCCAGGCATCGTTGTTCTTCACGCCGAAATAGCCGGACTGGATGCGCAGCGCCTCGCGGACGTTGAAAAACGGGTCGAACACCAGCTCCTGCGGCACCACGCCGAGCTGACGGCGGGCCTGGGCATAGTCTTTGGCCACATCGTGGCCGTGCACCAGCACCTTGCCACCGGTGGCGCGGTTCAAGCCCGCCAGAATGCTGATCAACGTGGTTTTACCCGCGCCGTTGGGGCCGAGCAGACCAAAAAATTCCCCCTGCGCGATATCGAAGCTAACGCTGTCGAGGGCGGTGAGTGAGGGTTTTTGGGAGCCGCGGGGGCTAGGGTAGGTCTTGGAGACCTGCTGGAAGGATATAGCTGGCATGGGCCAATGATTTTAACGGCAGGCCCCAGATGCCGCCGGGTAAGGTTTTCAGGCCGTAGCAGGCAGCAATTCGGCTACGCCGTACAGGCCTGCCAGGGCGGCCAGCCGCGCAGGCAAGCCGCGCACCGCAAACGAGCGGCCCAAGCTGAAGCTTTCTCGGCGGCATTCCAGCAGCACGGCCAGGGCCGACGAATCAAACCGGGCCAGCGCGGTCGCGTCCACCACCACCGCCGCGCCGCTCTGCGAGCGCAGGCTCTGCAGCAGCATGCGCAGCGAGGCCGTGGCCTGCGCGTGGGTCAGCTCAGCAGGCAGCACCAGCATGTCACTTCTTTGCGTTGGCTTGGTTGCGCGCGGTCAGGCTGGCGATCAGGCCGTCTACGCCCTTGGCGTTGATCTCGCTGGCGAACTGGCTGCGGTAGGTTTCCACCAGCCACACACCCAGCACGTTCAGGTTGAATATCTTCCAGCCCGCACCGTCGCCGGGGGTTTTCTCCAGCCGGTAGTCGAGCTGGACCGGGTCGCCACGGCCTTTGACTTCGGTACGCACCAGCACTTCTTTGTCTTCCGCCGCTGCGCGGAAGGGCTTCATGCTGATTTCCTGGTTGCTGGTGACCTGGGCCAAAGCGCCCGAATAGGTGCGCACCAACAAGGTCTTGAACTCGTCTTGCAGCTTCTTTTGCTGCTCGGGCGTGGCCTGGCGCCAGCCGGGGCCGACGGCCGAGGCGGTCATGCGCTGGAAGTTCACGTTGGGCATGATCTTGGTGTCCACCAAAACCATGATCTTGTTCACATTGCCCTGCTGCAGGGTCTTGTCGGCCTTGATAGTGTCCAGCACCTCGGTGGAGATGCGCTTGACCAGCGCGTCGGGCGCTTCGTCGGCGGCCAGGGCCCCCATCGACGTGACAGCGGCCACGGTAAACAGCAAACCGGCGGCCAACTGGCCCAATAAACGACGTTTCATACAAACTTTCTCGGCGGGAATCCCGCATTGCAATAATGGAAGTGCGCCCCCACAGGTTGACGCAAAGGCGGTGGTTACAAGTCCGCTTTGCACAGTGCTTACACAGTGGCTTGCGGACCTGGGTGCTTATTTGGGTGCGTCTGGCGCGGGCAGATCGGGTGGATTGCCGTCGTAAATCTCACTGCGGCGCACCTGCAGGTAGAAGTCGCGGGTGAAGCTGTATTTGTCCAGCGCGGCCTCGTCCAGCACCGCGCCGGCGCGCAGCAGGTTGGCACGGATGTCGATCAGGTTCAGGCCGGCCAGCCGATCGCGGTCACCCGAGTGCGGCACGGCGTTGAGCAGGCTGCCCTGCATGTCGACAGGCAACGCTGCCGTATCGCGGAAGGTGGACGGTCCAAACAAGGGCAGCACCAGGTACGGGCCCGACGGCACGCCCCACGCACCCAACGTCTGGCCAAAATCTTCCTTGTGGCGCTCCAACCCCATGTCGGTGGCCAGGTCAAAAATGCCCGCCACGCCAAACACGCTGTTGATGCTGAAACGCATCCAGCTTTCGGCAGCCGCGCGGCCCTTGAACTGCAAGACGTTGTTGGCCGTGCTCCAAACCTCGCCCAGGTTAGAGAAGAAATTGGTCACGCCCTGGCGCACCAGCGACGGGAAAACATAGGTGTAGGCCTTGGCCACGGGTTTGACCACGGCGTTGTCCACCACCTCGTTGAAGCCGAAAATCTGGCGGTTCATTGGCTCCAGCGGGTCGCGCGGGTTCGCCTGGGGGCCGGTGGCACAACCGGAAACAAGGGCAAAAATGCCGGTAGCGCAGGTAATGGTTGCGTATCTAGCTATATTTTTCATAGTGTTTAATGGAGCGGTCTCCATTGTCATTTTTTAGCTGGAGATGCAGCGGGGGTGTCCGGGCCATCGGCGGCCTTGCTGTATAAAAACTGGCTGATCAGGTTCTCTAGCACCACCGCCGACTGCGTGGCCGAAATCGTGTCGCCCGCCACCAGATTCTTCGCGTCGGCACCAGCTTCGATGCCCACATACTGCTCACCCAGCAGGCCGCTGGTCAGAATCTTCAGCGAACTGTCTTTGGGGAAAGCGTAGCGCGGGTCCATGGACAACGCCACCCGGGCCTGGAAGCTTTTGTCATCAAAAGTGATGCTGTCCACCCGGCCCACCACCACCCCGGCGCTCTTCACCGCTGCCTTGGGCTTGAGGCCACCGATATTGTCAAACTTGGCCGACACGCTATAGCCGGTCTGGAAGTTCAGCGACAGCAGATTGGCCGACTGCAGCGCCAGAAACAGCAGCGCTGCCGCCCCCAGCAGCACAAACAAACCCACCCAGACATCATTTTTAGAGCGTTGCATAAACCGTACCTTAGATTGTGAACATGGTGGCGGTCAGCAGGAAATCGAGCGCCAGCACCGCCAGCGAAGCCACCACCACCGTGCGCGTTGTCGCCCGCGACACGCCTTCGGGCGTGGGCTGGGCCTCATAGCCTTGCAGCAGGGCCACAAAACTCACCGTAAAACCAAACACGACGCTTTTGATGACCCCGTTGCCCACGTCGCGCCACACGTCCACGCCGCCCTGCATCTGGCTCCAGAACGCGCCCGAATCCACGCCGATCATCAGCACGCCGACCACCCAGCCGCCGACGATACCCACCGCACTGAACAGCGCCGCCAGCAAGGGCAAGGTGATCACACCGGCCCAAAAGCGCGGAGCCAGGATGCGCCGCACCGGGTCCACGGCCATCAACTCCATGGCGCTGAGCTGCTCGCCCGCCTTCATCAAACCGATACCCGCCGTGAGCGAGGTGCCCGCGCGCCCGGCAAACAGCAGGGCCGTGACCACCGGACCCAGCTCGCGCACCAGACTCAGGGCCACCAGCAGGCCCAAGGCCTCGCTGGAGCCGTAGCGTTGTAGCGTGTAGTAGCCCTGCAAGCCCAGCACAAAGCCGACGAACAGGCCCGACACGCTAATCAACGCCAGCGAATAATTGCCCAAGAAATGGATCTGGTCGCGCACCAGGCCAAAGCGCTTCAGCGTCGGCCCCAACAAGGCCACCAGGCGCACAAACAGGCGCGTAGCGTTGCCGATGTCGGCCAGCTTGCTACGCACCGCAAAGCCTACGTCGGACGGTTTGTACCAGGTCATCGCGGGGCTCCTGCCTGTGAAGCTACGCCAAAATCCTGCTCCACCGTGGGGCCGGGGTAATGGAAGCGCACCGGGCCATCGGGCAGCGCGTGGATGAACTGGTGCACCAGCGGGTCGGTGCTGTTGCGCACCTCGTCGGGTGTGCCCTGGGCGACGATTTTGCCGTTGGCCAAAATCACCACCTTGTCGGCAATATGGAAGGTTTCGTCCAGATCATGCGACACCACCACGCTGGTCAAGCCCATGGTGTCGTTCAGGTCGCGGATCAGCCGAGCCGCCGTGCCCAGTGAGATCGGGTCCAGCCCGGCAAAGGGTTCGTCGTACATCAGCAACTCGGGGTCCAGCGCCATGGCGCGAGCCAGGGCCACGCGCCGGGCCATGCCACCCGAGACTTCGCTAGGCATCAGGTCGCGTGCACCGCGCAGGCCCACCGCGCACAGCTTCATCAGCACGATGTCGCGCACCAGCGCCTCGGACAGATCGGTGTGCTCGCGCAGCGGAAACGCCACGTTGTCGAACACCGACATGTCGGTAAACAAAGCCCCAAACTGGAACAACATGCCCATGCGACGGCGCGCGGCGTACCAACCGGCCTGGTCGAACTGGGCAACATTCTGGCCGCCGAGCAGCAACTCGCCTTTTTGCGCTGTGATTTGCCCGCCAATCAGGCGCAGCACCGTGGTTTTTCCGCCCCCTGAAGCCCCCATCAGGGCCGTGACCTTGCCGCGCGGAATGCTCAGCGTAATGCCGTCCAGCACCGGACGATCTCCGTACCCGAAGGTGAGCTGGCGGATGTCAACAAGGTTGTCAGAAGCGGTGGAGGTCATAAAAAAACAAAAGCCGGAACACTTCCGGCTTTTGCATGATAAGGGATAGTCCCCATAGTCAGCCTGGCAGTGTCGCAAAATACAAACATACCTGGATGTATGTATTAGAGTTTCCACCCCATGCTATGGATTCAGGAGCTGCTTACGCAATCATCATATGCGCTAGCACCCTAAAACACATAAAACCACCGCAACGCCACCCCTTCCAGAACAGCGCAGAACCGGCTCCGCCGGGCTGCTGCTGTTGCCCCCTGCAAGGGGGTTGGCGAAAGAAGCGAAGCTCTGCAGCCTGGGGGTCTATCTAGGAAGGTCGCTGAAACCCATCAGGAATTCATCCACCGCCCGCGCGGCTTGGCGGCCTTCGCGGATCGCCCACACCACCAGGCTCTGGCCGCGGCGGATGTCGCCTGCGGCAAACACCTTGGGCACGTTGGTGGCGTAGCCGCCGCTGAACTCGGTGTGCGCCTTGGCGTTGCCACGGGCATCCTTGTCGATACCAAAGGCATCCAGCACATTGGCCACGGGGCTGACGAAGCCCATGGCCAGCAGCACCAGGTCGGCCTTCATGACGACTTCGGTGCCGGGGATTTCCACCAGCTTGCCGTCCTTGAACTCGACGCGCACCGTCTTCAGGCCGGTGACCTTGCCTTTTTCGCCGATGAACTCCTTGGTGGAGATGGCGAACTCGCGCTCGCAACCTTCGACGTGACTGGAGCTGGTGCGCAGCTTGATCGGCCAGTAGGGCCAGGTCATGGGGCGGTTTTCTTCCTCGGGGGGCTGGGGCATGACTTCGAACTGGGTCACGCTGACCGCGCCGTGGCGGTTGCTGGTGCCCACGCAGTCGCTGCCGGTATCGCCACCGCCAATCACGATGACGTTCTTGCCATCGGCGCGCAACTGGGCTTTGACCTTGTCGCCCGCATTGACCTTGTTTTGCTGGGGCAGGAATTCCATCGCGAAATGGATGCCATCCAGCTCGCGGCCGGGCACGGGCAGGTCGCGCGATTGCTCGGCACCGCCGGTGAGGACCACCGCGTCAAAGTCTTTTTGCAGCTGCTCGGGGGTGATGGTTTCCTTGGCCCAATTGGTGACCTTGGAGCCCTTGCCCAGCGGGTCTTTGGCCGCGCCGACCATCACGCCGGTGCGGAAGGTCACGCCCTCGGCCTGCATCTGTTCGACACGGCGGTCGATGTGGGTTTTTTCCATCTTGAAGTCGGGGATGCCGTAGCGCAGCAGGCCGCCGACACGGTCGTTCTTTTCGAACAGGGTCACGTCGTGGCCCACGCGCGCCAGTTGCTGGGCCGCCGCCATGCCTGCGGGGCCGGAGCCAACCACGGCCACTTTTTTGCCGGTCTTGTGCTTGGACACGCGGGGCTGGACCCAGCCCTCGTCCCAGGCGCGGTTAATGATGGCGTGCTCGATGGACTTGATGCCCACCGGCAGGTCGTTCACGTTCAGCGTGCAGGCCGCCTCGCAGGGTGCGGGGCAGATGCGGCCGGTGAACTCGGGGAAGTTGTTGGTGCTGTGCAGCACCTCGATGGCGTTCTGCCAGTCGCCGCGGTACACCAGATCGTTGAAGTCCGGAATGATGTTGTTGACCGGGCAACCGTTGTTGCAGAACGGAATGCCGCAGTCCATGCAGCGCGCGCCCTGGACTTTGGCCTGCGATTCGTCGAGGCCGACGACGAATTCTTTGTAGTGCTTAACGCGCTCGGCGGCGGGTTTGTAACCCTCTTCCAGCCGCCCGTATTCCATGAAGCCTGTGACTTTACCCATGATTGAATCCTGTATTTACGTGGAGACGGTGCGCTTACTTGGCAGGCACTGCTTCATTTTTAATAGCTGCCTGTGTAGACTCCGCCTGTGCTAGAGCCACTTTTCGCGCATGCATTTCACCTAGGGCACGTTGGTACTCCAGCGGGAACACCTTGACGAACTTGCCACGGGCCTCGGCCCAGGTGTCGAGCAGGTCACGGGCACGCTTGCTGCCGGTCCATCGGTTGTGGTCTTCCAGCAGCTTCTTGAGCTGGGCTTCGTCGGTCAGGCCGTTGTGCCATTGGTCGGCCACACCCAGGCCTTGTTGCTCGCCCGAGAGCAGCACGCGTTCCAGCGACACCATGGCCATGTTGCAGCGCTTGGAGAACTGGCCGTCTTCGTCATAGACATAGGCGATGCCGCCGCTCATGCCGGCCGCAAAGTTGCGCCCGGTTTTGCCCAGGATCAGTGCTGTGCCGCCGGTCATGTACTCGCAACCGTGATCGCCCGTGCCTTCCACCACCGTGGTGGCACCCGACAGACGCACCGCAAAGCGCTCCCCAGCCACGCCGCTGAAGAAGGATTCGCCGCTGGTCGCGCCGTACATCACCGTGTTGCCGACGATGGTGTTCTGCGTGGCCACGCCCCGGAAGTCGATGCTGGGACGCACCACGATACGGCCACCACTCAAGCCCTTGCCGGTGTAGTCATTCGCATCGCCAATCAGGTACAGCGTGATGCCGTTGGCCAGGAAAGCGCCAAACGACTGGCCGCCCGTGCCTTCGAGCTGGATGCGGATGGTGTCGTCGGGCAGACCTTCAGGGCGCACCTTGGTCAGCGCACCGGAGAGCATGGCCCCCAGCGAACGGTTGACGTTGCGCGCCACTTCCATGAACTTGACCTTCTCGCCGCGCAGGATAGCGGGCTGCGATTTCTCGATCAGCACGTTGTCCAGCGATTTTTCCAGGCCGTGCTCTTGGTTTTGCACGTGGTAGCGCGGCACGTCGGCAGGCACATTGGGCTGGGCGAACAGGCGGTTGAAGTCCAGGCCGCTGGCCTTCCAGTGGGCGATGCCTTTGCGGGTGTCGAGCAGGTCGGCGCGGCCAATCAGGTCGTCGAACTTGCGGATGCCCAGCTGGGCCATGATCTGGCGCACTTCTTCGGCAATGAAGAAGAAGAAGTTGACCACGTGTTCGGGCTTGCCCTGGAATTTCTTGCGCAAGACCGGGTCTTGCGTGGCCACACCCACGGGGCAGGTATTCAGGTGGCACTTGCGCATCATGATGCAGCCCTCGACCACCAGCGGGGCGGTGGCAAAGCCGAATTCATCCGCACCCAGCAGCGCGCCGATGGCGACGTCGCGGCCGGTCTTCATCTTGCCGTCGGCCTGCACCCGCACACGGCCGCGCAGGCGGTTCAGCACCAGGGTTTGCTGGGTTTCGGCCAGACCGATTTCCCACGGACCACCGGCATGCTTGATGGAGGACCAGGGCGATGCACCGGTGCCGCCGTCGTGCCCGGCGATCACGATGTGGTCGCTCTTGCACTTGGTCACGCCCGCAGCGATGGTGCCCACGCCCACTTCCGACACCAGCTTGGTACTGATGCTGGCATGCGGTGCCACGTTCTTCAGGTCGTGGATCAGCTGGGCCAGATCTTCGATCGAATAGATGTCGTGGTGCGGCGGGGGCGAAATCAAGCCTACGCCCGGCACCGAGTGGCGCAGCTTGCCGATGTACTCGGAGACCTTGCCACCGGGCAGTTGACCACCCTCACCCGGCTTGGCACCCTGGGCCATCTTGATCTGAATCTGGTCGCTGGAGACCAGGTATTCGGCGGTGACACCAAAGCGGCCCGAGGCCACCTGCTTGATGCGGCTGCGCAGCGAGTCGCCGTCTTGCAGCGGGTAGTTCACGGTTTCTACGACTTCAGGGCCAATGATCTCGCGCAGGGTTTGGCCTTGCTTGATCGGGATGCCCTTGAGTTCCTGGCGGTAGCGGTTGGAATCTTCACCGCCTTCGCCGGTGTTGCTCTTGCCGCCAATGCGGTTCATGGCCACGGCCAGGGTGGTGTGGGCTTCGGTGGAGATCGAGCCCATGGACATGGCGCCGGTGGCGAAGCGCTTGACGATTTCTTTCGCCGACTCGACTTCTTCCACCGGAATGGCCTTGGCCGGGTCGATCTTGAACTCGAACAGGCCGCGCAGGGTCATGTGGCGACGGCTTTGGTCGTTGATGAGCTGGGCGTATTCCTTGTAGGTGTTCCAGTTGTTGGCGCGGGTGCTGTGCTGCAGCTTGGCAATGGCATCCGGGGTCCACATATGCTCTTCACCGCGCACGCGCCAGGCGTATTCACCGCCTGCGTCGAGCATGGTGGCCAGCACCGGATCGTCGCCAAAGGCGGCCTTGTGCATGCGCAGGGCTTCTTCGGCAATCTCGAACACGCCAATGCCTTCCACGCGGCTGGAGGTGCCGGTGAAGTACTTGGACACGGTTTCCTGGTTCAGGCCAATCACCTCGAACAGCTGCGCACCGCAGTAGCTCATGTAGGTGGACACGCCCATCTTGGACATGATCTTCGACAGGCCCTTGCCGATGGCCTTGACGTAGTTGTAGATGGCTTTGTCGGGCGACAGCGCACCGGACAGGTCCTTGTGCAGGTCGGCCAGGGTTTCCATCGCCAGGTAGGGGTGGATGGCTTCGGCACCGTAGCCTGCCAGCACGCCAAAGTGGTGCACTTCGCGGGCGGTGCCGGTTTCCACCACCAGGCCGGTGGTGGTGCGCAGGCCCATGGTCACCAGGTGCTGGTGCAGGGCGCTGCTGGCCAGCAGGGCGGGAATGGCGATTTGCGTGGCGCTGACGTTGCGGTCGCTGACGATCAGGATGTTTTTACCGCCCTTGATCGCGTCCACGGCTTCGGCACACAGCGAGGCCAGCTTGGCTTCCACGCCCTCGCGACCCCAGGCGGCGGGGTAGGTGATGTCCAGCGTGTGGCTGCGGAACTTGCCATGCGTGTGGCGCTCGATGTCGCGCAGCTTGGCCATGTCGGCAAAGTCCAGAATTGGCTGCGCCACTTCCAGGCGCATCGGCGGGTTCACCTGGTTGATGTCCAGCAGATTCGGCTTGGGGCCGATGAAGGACACCAGCGACATGACGATGGCTTCGCGGATCGGGTCGATCGGCGGGTTCGTCACCTGGGCGAACATCTGGCGGAAGTAGTTGTACAGCGGCTTGTTCTTGTCGCTGAGCACGGCCAAGGGGCTGTCGTTGCCCATCGAGCCAATGCCCTCTTCCCCGGCCTGGGCCATGGGCGAGAGCAGGAACTTGATGTCTTCTTGCGTGTAGCCAAAGGCCTGCTGGCGGTCGAGCAAGGCGGTGCTGCTGACGGTGGCGGCGGCCGCGTCGGCGGGCACGCTGTCGAGCTTGATGCGCAGGTTGTCGATCCACTGCTTGTAGGGCTTGGTGTTGACGATGTTGGCCTTGAGCTCGTCGTCGTCGATCATGCGGCCTTGTTCCAGGTCGATCAGGAACATCTTGCCGGGCTGCAGACGCCATTTACGGACGATCTTGTTCTCGGGTACCGGCAGCACGCCGGACTCCGAGGCCATGATGACCAGGTCGTCGTCGGTGACGCAGTAGCGCGAGGGACGCAGGCCGTTGCGGTCCAGCGTGGCGCCGATCTGGCGGCCGTCAGTGAACACGATGGAGGCCGGGCCGTCCCAGGGTTCCATCATGGCGGCGTGGTATTCGTAGAAGGCGCGGCGGCGCTCGTCCATCTGCGTGTGCTGTTCCCACGGCTCGGGGATCATCATCATCACAGCCTGGCTGATGGGGTAGCCGGCCATGGTCAGCAGCTCAAGGCAGTTATCGAAGGTGGCGGTATCGGACTGGCCGGGGAAGCTGATCGGGTACAGCTTGCCAAGGTCGGCGGCCAGCACCGGACTGGCCATCACGCCTTCGCGGGCCTTCATCCAGTTGTAGTTGCCCTTGACGGTGTTGATTTCACCGTTGTGCGCCACATAGCGGTACGGGTGGGCCAGCGGCCACTCGGGGAAGGTGTTGGTAGAGAAGCGCTGGTGCACCAGGCCAATGGCCGAGACGCAACGCTCGTCGGACAAATCCTTGTAATACACGCCGACCTGGTCGGCCAGCAGCAAGCCCTTGTAGATGACCGTGCGGCTAGACATGCTGGGCACGTAATACTCTTTGCTGTGCTTGAGCTTCAGGTTCTGGATGTTGGCGCTGGCGGTCTTGCGGATCACGTACAGCTTGCGCTCCAGCGCGTCTTGCACGATGACATCGTCGCCGCGGCCAATGAAGATTTGCTTGAGCAGCGGCTCGGTCTTGCGCACCGTGGGCGACATGGGCATGTCTTTGTCCACCGGCACGTCACGCCAGCCGAGGAACACCTGGCCTTCGGCCTTGATGGCGCGCTCCATTTCCTGCTCGCAGGCCTGGCGGGAGGCGTGCTCTTTGGGTAGGAAGATCATGCCCACGCCGTATTCACCGGCGGCGGGCAGGGTCACACCCTGCTTGGCCATTTCTTCGCGGTAGAGCGCGTCGGGGATCTGGATCAGAATGCCCGCGCCATCGCCCATCAGCGGGTCGGCACCCACGGCACCCCGGTGGTCGATGTTCTCCAGGATTTTTAGCGCCTGGGTGACGATATCGTGGCGTTTTTCGCCTTTGATATGGGCTACAAAACCCAGACCGCAAGCGTCATGCTCGTTGCTGGAGGAATACAAACCGTGGTCTTTGAGATACTGGATCTCGGCAGCCGTTGTCATGGCGCTCTCCTAATAGTGTTTCGCGGGGGATCGAAGCATAAATCACAGCAACAACAATGCCAAGCAGAATAATAGGGGTCAGATTCTAATTAATTCTTGACTAAATTATCAAGTAATTAAATAGGGACACATCAAAAATAAGAGCTACTTGTGAAGACTGTATATACATAAAAATCACTTTTTACTCTGATTTTTTTTGCAAGAATGGGCGGCCTGCGGCGGCCTTGACCACCCGGCGCTCGGTGCGCTTTTGTAAATCCGCCACAAAACCCGCGTCGCCCAAAGCCCAGCCACTCAGAGCCGACTGGGTCAGTTGCTGCTGTTGCTCCGCGGTGATGCCTGCGTGCACCAATTTGGCGTAAGCCACCTCGCGTGCAAACGGCGTATTGCCCAGCGCCCACCACAGCGGGTGCGGCGTGACCAGTTTGTCGGCCCGTTGGCCAATGTGATGGCAATAGCTGGACCAGGCGTAGTCGCGCGGGTCGGCCACCATCCCGGCTCGCACCGGGTTCAGGTCGATGTAGGCCATGCAGGCCAGCAGGTAGCGGTCGGTTTGCACCAGGGTCGATTTGTAACGCCCCTCCCACAGGGTGCCGCTGCGGCCTTGCGCGTCATTGAAGTAGCGCACATAGCTGCGGCCCACCGCCTGCATCATTTGCGGCAGGCCCTCGGCCGTGGCGGGCGTAGCCAGCAGGTGGAAATGGTTGGGCATCAGCACATACCCATGGACTTGCACGCCAAACTTCTTGGCGTTTTCGGTCAGCAGGCCCAGCAGCAGCGCGTAGTCGCCCGGGCTGGCAAAGATGGGCTGGCGGTTGTTGCCACACTGGATCACGTGGTGGGGGTAGCCGGGGACGGTGAGTCGGGGGAGGCGAGCCATGTGCGCAATGGGAGAGTGGATACGCGATATTAATCGGGTTCTGACCCCTATTTTTCTTTACGCAACGTTACGGGGGCGATGTCACCCGGTGGAGCGTGCAGTGGGTTATGGGTAAGAGACATTTAACGATTCCACTTGGGAGACATCCATGGCTTTTCGCCCTACTACTGCCGCACTGGCAGCCCTTTTAGGCGCTGTTGCGCTGTCAGGCTGCGTAGTTGCACCGCCCCGCCAGCAGGTGGTGTACCGCACAGCACCCGCACCGCAGGTGCAAACCGAAATTATTTACGCCGATGTAGCACCGCCACCGCCGCAGGTGGAAGTAATTGGCGTGGCACCGGCAGGCTATTTCTGGCTGTCGGGTGCCTGGTTCTGGGAAGGCGGACGGCATGTGTGGCACCCCGGCCATTGGGAAGCGCACCGCCCTGGCTACCAGTGGACCCCCCACCAGTGGGTGCCTAGTGGCCATGGTTGGCAATTGCGCGGCGGCTTCTGGGCCCAGCACCGCTAGTGCGGCCTAGGCCCAGGGCGGACGGCCCGGGCAAACGCAAGGTCATGGCAACCAACGTGCGATGAGGGCCTGGGCAACCAGCACATCCTCGTCTTCGCTCAAGGCGCTGACCCCTACCGCACCCACGACCTCGCCATTGGCACGCAGGGGTAGTCCGCCGCCAAAGCCGGTAAAGCGCGGGTCGGACCAGTAGCCCATGCTGCGCCCGGAACTGCGGCTCCAGGCGCCCAGGTCCGCCGTAGCTTGGCGGTCACGCGCGGCGGTATAGGCCTTGTTCTGGGCCACCACACCGCTGTGCAGGCTGGCACCGTCCATGCGGACGAATGCCAGAAGCTCGCCGTGGCTGTCGCTGATGGCGATCGATACGGGCTGTTCCTTGATGGCCTGTTCGGCAACCGTCAGCTGAAGGGCGCGCAAGGCGTTTTCTGAGGTCAACATGGCGTGCTTTCAGGGAAGTTCGCGGCCCCGGGCGGCCTCATAGAGTTGGTACCACTCGCCCCGGCTGAGCGCCACCTGCGTGGCCTGCGCGCAGGCACGGATGCGTTGCGGGTCGGTGGTACCCACCACGGGCTGGATGCGCGCCGGGTGCCGCATCAGCCAGGCCAGCACAACCGCCTCGGCGGCCACGCCATGGACTTGCGCCAGTTGCTGCACGTACTCTGCCGCGCGACGCACGGCGGGTGGCGCATCGACAGGCGCGGCACCGCTGAACCAGCCTCGTGCCAAGGCCCCCCAGGCCTGCAGCTGCAGGCCGTGCTGCTGCGCATACTCCAAGGTGCCGTCCCACGCCAGATAGGATGCGCCTTGCGGGTCGTTGAAGCCGGTGGCAGCCTCCAGCCAGTCGCGCTTGAGCAGGCTCATCTCCAGCTGGTTCACCACCAACGGCTCGTCCAGCGCCTGCTGCAACCAGCCCATCTGCGCAGCATGCATGTTCGACACACCCAAAAAGCGCGCCTTGCCTGCGGCCTTGATCTGCTGCCAGGCCTGGGCCACTTCGGCGGGCTGCATGAGCGGGTCGGGACGGTGCAGAATCAGCACGTCCAGGTAGTCGGTCTCTAGCCTGCCCAGGATCGCGTCCACACTCTCCACAATATGCTGGGCCGACAGGTCGTAGCGCTTGGGTCCTTGCGCATCGGCAAACCGGATGCCGCATTTGGACTGCAGCAGCAGGCTTTGCCGCAGCGAAGGCTGGCGCTGGAACAGGCGGCCAAAACTCTCTTCGGCCTTGCCCAGCGTGTAGATGTTGGCGTGGTCAAACAGGGTGATGCCCGCTGCCAGCGCGGCTTCGGTGGCGGCCTGGGCCTTGTCCACGTCGGATTCAGACAGTGGCCGCGCATCCCAGCCGCCGCCCAGGCCCATGCAGCCCAGCACCAGCGGGCTGGCCTGCGGCAAAAAGCGCTGCAAAGGCACGGCGGGGATAGGGATGGTGGCAGCAGGCATACTCGGGTACCTCGATAAAAATATGGAATTCGCATAATAGTACGAATTTCAAAACAATTGTACTGTCACTTTCCCTATGTCCGATACAACTGAGTCCACCCTGTTCTCCGACCGCCTGCGTACATTGATTGGCCGCGAGTCCGTATCGGCGTTCTCGCGGCGTGTGGGCATCAGCGAGGCCATGGTGCGCAAATACCTGGCGGGCAGCGAGCCCACGCTGTCGCGCGCGAACCAGATTGCGCGCAGCGCCAATTGCTCGCTGGAATGGCTGGCTACGGGCCAGGGTTACCAGTACCGCCAGGCCGAGGTGGTGGATATGGCCGCTGTGGAACTGGCCCTGGCCTTGGCGCTTGAACAGCTGGACACGGCCGAAGTGCAGCTATCGAACGAAAAAGCGCTGAAGCTGCTGATCGCGGTGTACCAGTACCTGCGCGCCACCAAGCGCGCGGACGGCAGCTTTGATGCGGTGGCCGCGCGCGATTTCTCACGCTATTTGATGGGGCTCTGTAGTTAGCAGACCATCACACCGATGCGTCGGGCAACTTGAAACGCGTCGCCAGCAGGGCCGACAGGCCAAACTCGGCCAGCAGGGCCGTCAGGCGTTCGGCCGCAGCGCGCTTCTTGTGGCCGGTGTGCTGGGCGATGATCAGCTCGTTTTTCATGCTGTGTTCCCAGCCGACCAGCTCGGTCACGGTGACCTGGTAGCCCCAGGCTTCCAGGTACAGGCAGCGCAGCACATTGGTGATCTGGCTGCCCATTTCGCGGGTGTGCAGCGGGTGCCGCCAGAGTTCGGACAGCGGGGTTTTGCTGCCGTTCAAGGCCTTGTTCTGGCGCAGGCAGGCCGCCACCTCGGCCTGGCAGCAGGGTACCAGCACCATGGC